>CAMCBZ010000041.1 GCA_945873145.1 uncultured Prevotella sp. | reverse complement strand
CAAGAGAAAAAAGACAGAGTAACAGATTGAACAAAAGCAATTACAAGAGAAAAAAGACAGAGTAACATATTGAACAAACACAATATTAGAATAATCTGTCTGTTCAATATGTTACTCTGTCTTTTTAATCTATCTGTTCAATATGTTACTCTGTCTATTTAATCTGTTTGTTCAATATGTTACTATGTCTTTTTATCTTGTTACTCTGTTACTCTTTGCCGTTGTTGACTTGTACGATCTTGGTCTTCGGCAACTTCTTGTTGCGCACGTTGACAGTGGTCACCACAGCCTGCGCCAGATTCAAGAAGGCCTGACCCACGATAGAGTCTACTTTCATGGCAGCAGGCTCACCGGCATCACCACTCTCGCAGATGCTCTGCACTATAGGTATCTGTGCCAGCAGCGGGCAACCCATCTCTTTGGCGAGGTTCTTGCAACCGTCCTTGCCAAAGATATAGTATTTGTTTTCGGGCAGTTCAGCCGGCGTGAACCAGGCCATGTTCTCCACGAGACCGAGTATAGGCACGTTGACTTTGTCGTTGCGGTACATGTCGATACCCTTCCGGGCATCGGCCAGTGCCACCTTCTGTGGTGTGGAGACGATCACAGCACCGGTGATGGCCAGTGTCTGCAACAGCGTCAGATGGATGTCGGAGGTTCCCGGTGGCGTGTCAAGCACAAAATAATCGAGATCGCCCCAGTCAGCATCGGCGATGAGCTGCTTCAGCGCTGAGGTAGCCATACCGCCACGCCACAGCGTTGCCTTGTCGGGATCCACGAAGAATCCAATGCTCAAAATCTTCACGCCATATTTCATGATCGGCTCAATCAGGTCGCGTCCGTCCTTTTCCACAGCATTGGGACGGGCGTCTTCCACGCCAAACATCTTAGGTACAGAAGGACCGAAGATGTCGGTGTCGAGCAGTCCCACCTTATAACCAAGCTTTGCCAAGGCGATGGCAAGGTTGGCAGCAACGGTGCTCTTGCCTACGCCGCCTTTGCCGGAACTGACTGCGATGATGTTTTTCACCTGCGGCAAAAGTTTCTCTACAGCCGGACGCGGAGCAGACTTGAACTCTGTCTGAATCGTCACCTCCACCTCAGGACTGATGTGATAATGGATTGCAGCCTCAGCAGCCTTCACTGTCGACTGCAAGAACGGGTCAGTATTGCGGGGAAAGACCAGAATGATTCTCACCTTCATGCCGTTGATGCTCGGCGTGTCGGCAAGCATACCACTCTCAATAAGATTCTTCTTCGTGCCCGGATAGATGACAGTAGCCAGGGCTTGCTCTATGAGCTTAGGATATAATGTCATTTGTATATCTTATGTTTTTTTGTTTCCTACAAATGTAGTTATATTTTGTGGAAAGGGCAAATTTTTTTTATTATTTATGTTAGCTCATCTCAAAAAAAGAAAAATTAGCCAAAAGCAGAGGCGCTACCTTGCAGAAAATAGTTATCTTTGTTTGATACACAAAACGAAAAGACAATTCTCATGAAGCGCATACACCTTATTATATTATGTCTGTTGATCACTCTCACCTCTGTGCCCGGCCAGCTCCTTGCCGGCAACATATATTGGTATAGCGGCAAGGGTCACGTCACCTACTCCATACAGAAGAAACACGACTGCGTGGTGGACAAGGCATTGGATATGTTTTCCGATGACATGAAAGCGGTCACGGGCAAGAAAGCTGAACGCGACGGCAGCGGGGGCATCGACATCTACCAACTCGACCGTACCAGCAACAAGGATATGCAACGACTGAAAGATCTCGGCGTGCCCTTCATGAGTTTCATCACCCGTGAGGACGCCTTCTGGCTCGGCGTGCGCCAAAACAGAATCATCATCGTGGGCAGCAACGGCCGCGGCACGGCCTATGGCATCTTGGAGCTGTCGCGGCTTGCCGGTGTGTCGCCATGGATCTGGTGGGGCGATGTCACGCCGGAACGCAAGAGCCGATTGACGATCAGTGACCGCTACGAGACCATGCAAAGTCCGTCTGTGGCCGAGCGCGGCATCAGCCTGCAAGGCACGCAATGGTCTACGCTCGCCTGGGATCATCAGCAACTCGACAAGCATTTCCGCCAAGACGCATTGGGACCTGTGTATTATCATCAGCTCTTTGAACTCATGCTCAGACTTCGCGCCAATACCTTATACACCGGTACAGCCACGTCATCAAGGGCGCATCGTCATGTCAAGAGCGACAACGAAGTGGCCGACTCCTTTGACATCAACGTCATCAACCACGAGAAAGGACAGGTATATACCGACGACGGCTACGGCTATCTGCAAGGTATGCCCGCTACAGACGGGAAAGATGAGCATGACCGAGGCAAACTCTTGTATCATCTCAGCTATCAGGGCACGCCACACGACTACCTCTGGCTGTCCACAACTCAACCAGGACTGATCTACGAGTCGCTGCGCAGCTGCTGGGACAAAGACATCCGGCAGCAATGGATCGCCGTCATCCATGACCCCAAAGTGGCTGCCTATCCGCTTTCTCTCTTCATGGATATGGCCTGGAATATCAACGCCACCGGGCCTGACGCTCTCAAAAAGCACCTCACAGACTGGCTCGTTCAGCAGTTCGGACAAGCAGCCGGTGAGCGACTGGCCAAGCCAATGACTAAATTCTATTGGCTTTGTGGACTCCGTCGCCCGGAATTTATGGGATGGAACCAAACGGGTCTGAGCGAGAAAGGACATGGTGCCGACGAGCAGCCGGTACAGGTTTCTGAGCTCAATGCCGAACAGTTTGGCAATGAGCTGGAGCGGCTTCTCAACGACTATCAAGAGATCGAGGACGACATCAACCGCGTGGAGGCTTCGATTCCCTCCCAACTGCGTGATGCCTTCTTCGCCGCTGTGAAATATCCCGTCTGCGCTGCTGCCGACATGGCTACCAAACAGTTGCAGGCCCAGGAAGCAAGAACCATCGGACGCAAGGAGAGCTTCCATCACGACGACGAAGCGCTCGAGTCGGCTGTGAGAAGTTGGAAAGCCTATCAAGACATCATCCGACTGACCAACTACTACAATGAGAAGATGGCCAACGGCAAGTGGAATGGACTGATGAACATGTCACCGCGTGATCTGCAAGTCTTCCTTGCTCCCACATTCATCGACAATCTGACGACCGGCGAACTGAAGAAATACGACGGTTACGACGGCATCGACGCTCCCATGGATGACGACGGATGTGTCGTCAGAAACGCTTGCGACTTTACTTCGGCCTCAAAGGATGTCAGCACCATAGAGATGCTGGGGCACTCCATGAAAGCGGTGTTGCTGCCCAAGGGTGCCTCGATCTCGTTCCAGTTCTATGCTCCGGAGGGTGACGCTGCCCTGCGCACGGCTTTGATCCCCACGTTGCCCTGCAAGAAAGAGCAGTTGCGCTATCGGGTGACGCTCGACAGTGATACCACGTTTACCTATTCTCTGGACGAGCAAGGCGCCTCTGAGCGCTGGAAGGTCAACGTGCTGCGGGGACAAGCCATCCGCACCGACGACGTACGACTCTCCTCCGGCACGCACACGCTGACCATTCAGGCTCTCGATGACGGCATCATCGTCGACCAGTGGATGCTGGATTATGACCGCGACCGCCAGTTCTACCTGTTCCCCGTCAAACCGGCCATTTAACCGGCTGTGCATTATTCCACTTTCAATATTCCATCTACATGACACTTCCAAAGTCTTTTGAAGATTATACCCTTCAGCTCATGGGAGCCGACCGTTTCGCCCGTCTGTGTCAGGCACTCGATACGCCTTCACCGGTCAGCATCCGTTTCAATCCGTTCAAGACAACCGACGAGGAACGGCAGAGCATGACGTTTCCAGGACACGACGGAGAAAGAATCAAACAGACAGATAAGGTTTCCTGGTGCAAGGAAGGACGCTATCTTGAGAGTCGTCCGGCGTTTACCCTCGACCCGCTCCTCCATGCCGGTGCCTACTATGTACAGGAGGCTTCATCTATGTTCATCGGTCACGTCATCAGGACATACGTCACAGAACCCGTGAGAATGCTTGACCTCTGCGCTGCTCCCGGCGGTAAGACGACAGCCGTGAGAGCAGCTCTGCCCCAAGGAAGCCTGCTTTTTTGCAACGAGCCCGTCAAACTCAGGGCAAATATCCTGTCAGAGAACATGCAGAAGTTCGGTCATCCCGAGGTCATCGTCACCAACAACTATCCCAAAGACTACGCCCGTTCGGGACTCCGCTTTGACGTGATTCTGGCTGATGTGCCTTGTTCGGGTGAAGGCATGTTCCGCAAAGACGAGGATGCCGTCAGACTGTGGAGTCCACAGAATGTGGAGAAATGCCGTGACCTGCAACGGGAGATCATCGGGACGATATGGCCCTGCCTCAACGCGGGTGGCCTCCTCATCTACAGCACATGCACCTATAATGCCAAGGAAGACGAGGAGAACATTGCATGGATCGCGGAGACGTTAGGTGCCGACGTGCTGAAAGTACCTATCGACGACCATTGGAACATCACCGGTCCGCTGGTCGGCGACTATCCCGTCTGCCGTTTCCTTCCCGGCTATACAATGGGCGAAGGCCTGTTCATGGCTGTGCTCAGAAAACGGGGAGAGAAAGAAGAAATGAAAGAAAACAAGGTACGGGAAACAAAACAGAGGAAGAAGGAAAAAGGAAAACAAGATCGTCAGCTGCCCACCACAGCTTATCAACAATGGCTGAAAGAGCCTATGAGCTTCCACTGGGTGGCAGACCGGTTGGTTGCCATGCCACAACAGTGGGACACATATTACCTCCAGGCAGCCAAGTCACTGCATATCCTTCAGGCAGGCGTCACCATCGGCACGGCAAAAGGCAAGGACTTGGTGCCCGACGAGAGCCTGGCACTCTCTACGGCTCTCAGCACAGAGGCCTTCCCAAGATGGGAGGCCAGCTATCACGAGGCTCTGCTGTATCTCCGCCGCGAAGCCGTCGCACTGCCCTCGAAAATGCCTAAAGGCTATGTGCTCGTCACTTATCAGGGACATGCCCTTGGTTTCGTGAAGAACTTAGGTTCCCGTGCCAACAACCTCTATCCCAAAGAATGGAAAATCAAGATCGCACTATGATCAGCATCATCGTGGCCATGTCGCCTCAACGTGCCATCGGCTTCCGCAACCGTCTGCCGTGGCATCTGCCCGAAGACTTGGCTCATTTCAAGGCACTCACCACGGGACATACGATCATCATGGGGCGCAAGACTTTTGAGTCTCTGCCAAATGGTGCACTACCCCACCGCCGCAATGTGATCATCACACGGCACTATGACACCATGAAAGAGCGCTTTCAAGGTTGCGTAGTCTATGATTCTTTGGAGAATGCTCTCAAGTATGAAGCAAAGAATCATGAGGTTTTCATCATCGGCGGGGGAAGCATCTATCGCCAAGCTTTGCCCCTTGCCGACAAGATCTACGCCACCCTCATAGAGCAAGAACCCAAGGAGGCCGATGCCTGGTTCCCGGAAATAGATATGAGCAAATGGCACATAACAAAAAAAGAGAAGCATACAGGCTTCTCCTTCTTACTCCTTGAGAGACGGTAACTCCCAGTATTAATCTACACTGTCGTTGATCTCAGGCTCAGAGTCATCCTCTTCTTCCTCCTCGTCATCATCATTTGGAATCGGCAACTGCCGGTCGATGACTGCGTTGAAGTTGACGATGGTCTCACTGCGTGACAAGCCCAATGGTTGGAGCTTGTCATGGATGATGTTCATCAAGTGGTGATTGTTGCGGGCATACAGCTTGATGAACATATCATATCCACCCGTGGTGATATTGCACTCGGTGACCTCAGGGATTTTCTTCAGTTTTTCCACCACATCGTCAAATGTCGTTGGATCTTTCAGATAAAGACCGATATAAGCACAAGTCTCGTAGCCGATCTTCTCAGGATCGACGATGAACTGTGACCCCTTGAGGATTCCAAGCTGAGTAAGTTTTTGAATACGTTGATGAATAGCAGCTCCACTGACATTGCAGGCGCGCGCGACCTCCAAAAAGGCAATGCGTGCGTCAGATGAGATAAGCTGCAGAATCTTTCTGTCTAAAGCATCTAATTTGTGTCTAGCCATTGTTTCTATTAATTTACGTACAAAGTTACGCATTATTCTTTAAACACGCAACATTTCCAACACAAATAATTATTAAATGACACTTTTTCTTCAAAAGTACATCTACAACGGAAGATATATCAATGCTTAGACGTTCCTTTTTCTACCGGAGTGGCCGAATAACTGATCTTGAGAGCCTTTGCCTGACGCAGTGCTTGCTTCACGTCGGTGATGATCCCCATGGGCGTGTGGCGGTCAGCTTTGATCGACACGGTCATCTGCTGCTGGTCTTCCGGTGACATCTTGTCCTTTTCTTGCGAGACATAGTCGGTCACGTCGGCCGGAGAACCGAATTTATCGTTCAACTGAATCATAGTACGACCGTGAGTGGCCTGCCCCATCGTGCCGGCAGCCTTACCTATATATATATAGGTGACGGCGGTCTTCTTCGTCAGTCGAGTCAGCTCCGTACCTTGCGGTGTACGATACTGCACCTTCACGGCTACCTTCTGCATGTGCGTGACAATCATAAAGAAAAACAGCACACTGAAGATTAGATCCGGCAACGACGCTGTGTTGAGTCCCGGAACTGTGTGTTCTCTACGACGAAACATGCTCATGGCTGCCCTCCTTCCTGTGTTGGTTGCGTCGCATCCTGACTGCCATTATACTGTTCCGCGATGCGCTGTGGTATTTCGTCTTTTATCTTGTCGCGCTGGTCTTGCGACAACTCGGCGTAGCGACGGCCGAACTGGGCCATTGCCCGACGGTCGCGCAAGTCGCGATAAGCGTCGACAAGCTGGTTCTGCATATGGAAATAGATGTCGTAGCTGGCCTGCGGATCCACGCTGACCTTGATGAGGTGACGCTTGCCAAGTTGTGTAACGAAAGCTTCGACACGCTGTTGCAGACGGTTCACCGCAAAGGGCTTGCCGTCGACAAGCAACCGGTTGCCAGCCGTGATCTGCAAATCCAGCACCGTATTCTTCTCCACGAAGGACTGCGCACTCTGCTGTTGTCCCTGTGGCGGCAACTGGCGCGTGATACCCTTGTCCACGTCCATATTGGTGGTGACGAGGAAGAAGATGAGCAGCATAAACGAGATGTCGGCCGTAGAGGTCGTGTTCAGCTGAGGGACACTACGCCGGCGATGATGGAAATTCATCATAACTTTCGATTATATTTTGTAGCTCCGTAGATGACCGCAGCTACCGCGACAAGCATCATCACCAACGATGTGGCAATGAACATATCGGATGTTCTGAGCCAAAAACTACTGGCGTAGGTGGCACCATTGATTTTCATCGGTGCGGTACTGCCCAAAGCAAAGGTCAGCAACAGCAATACGACGACACCACCCGTGACCAAGTAGCCGATCTTCTTCACGGGGATTCCATTCTCCACAGCCTCGGTCTTGCCCCGCTTCCTCAGCAAGCTGACTACCGACCATACAGAGAATCCGATGCCCAGCAACAGGTAGAGCACCATGAGCACCAACAAGACATTGGTGAACAGAGGCGCGTTGAAGTTGGGATCATCTTCGAACGGACGGTCGAAGCCGACAAGCCAGAACAGCACAAAGACTACCATCGCAATGCCTACAAGCAGGTAGAGCGCACGAGAAGAAATCTTCTCCGTCGGCCAGTTCCGAAGCTGATGAATATTCAACCGTTTCATTTTTTCAACTTATATTTCACTACTGAGTCCAACAGAGAGATGGCACTCTCCTCCATCTGCGCGGTGAGGTGCTCTATCTTCGAAAGGATATAGTTGTAGAAAATCTGCAGGATCAGCGCCACGATGATACCAAAGATGGTTGTGATCAAAGCCACCTTCATACCGGCTGCGACGATTGTCGGGCTGATGTCACCCGCCGTCTGTATCTGATCGAAAGCCATCACCATACCAATCACCGTACCCAGGAAACCGAGCGATGGAGCCATGGCAATGAACAAAGTAATCCATGAGCAACCTTTCTCCAAGTTGGAACTCTGCACGGAACCATAGCTGGCCACTGAGCGCTCAATGTCTTCTATCGGCTCCTCGATGCGTTCCAAGCCTTGATAGCAAATGGATGCCACGGGTCCGCGCGTGTTGCGGCAAAGCGTCTTCGCACCTTCCACATCGCCCGCCATCAGCTTACCATCGACATCCTTCATGAGCTTCTTGGCGTTGATCTCCGAGAGACTCAGATAAATGACACGTTCCACGCAGAAAGCCAGACCGAGTACCAGGGCCAGCGCCACCAACGACATAAATCCGGCATTGCCTTCAATGAACTTCGTCTTTAAGGATTTGTAGAAGCCACCATTGTCCGTAGAGGCATCGTCGTCACCGTCGGAAACTGTTGCCTGACCCAACATGCTCTCGGCAGTAGCACTGTCGAGATCTGCGTCATCAGCATTGGACGAAGCACTGTCTGTGGATACTTTCTCCTGCTGAGCAGCCGACTTCGTCTGAGGCGCTGCGCTCTTTTGTGCCTGCGTCAGGCTGCAACAAAATATGAACGACACGAAAATAATGAGACGCTGTATCAATTTATTCATCTCTTTTAATTGTATTGGTCTATCTATGCTAACTATTTTTCTATGTGTGTGCAAAGATACTACTTTTGAATCACATAGAGATGAAAGAAAAAACTTTTTTAATACTTACGGTGAAAAAGTGGTTTCGGTCTGCTATAAAAAGGTAAAGCAAACTGTCGCGAGTATGAAAGCAAAGCATACGAAACTAATGCATTAAGTAATGAAAGCAATAAAAAAATCACGACCCTCAACCGAGAGCCGTGATTCACTGTTGTTCAGCGGAAAGAGGGGGATTCGAACCCCCGAAACGCTTTAGACGTTTACACGCTTTCCAGGCGTGCCTCTTCAACCACTCGAGCATCTTTCCCTTTCGTGTTTGAATGCCATTTTGCAATAGCGACTGCAAAAGTATTACTTTTATCGCAAACCACAAACGAAATGCAATAGCTTTTAAAACTCTTTAAGACTTCAAGCCTACTTATCCGCCATCTCGCCGCCATCTCAGCGTCAATTTGCAGTTACTAAACAGATATTACCCTACAATCAAACCGCTGATTTACTGCCTTCAAACCGATGATTTGCTTCCGTCAAACCGATGATTCACTTCCGTCAAACCATCCATTCACCGTCAGCAGACTGCCTGCGGCCGTACGCCGAAGAGCTTTTGTACGTTTTGATTGGTCACCTGAGCCACTTCGTCTGCTGACACGCCATAGGCCTGAGCCAGCGTCTGCCTGACATCAGCCACATAAGCGCTCTCGTTTCTCTTGCCGCGATGCGGCACCGGTGCCATATAGGGGCTGTCTGTCTCCAGCACAATACGGTTCAATGGCACGGCAGCGGGCAGGTCCTCACGGAGATGAGAGCTCTTGAATGTAGACACGCCGCCCACGCCCAAGCAGAAGCGGTCAAAGCGCAGATAGGCTTCTGCCTCTTTCTGATTGCCCGTGAAGCAATGAAAGACTCCACCGGGAAGCTCATCGGCATAGGGCTTCATGATATGGAGAAGTTCATTCTGTGCCTTCCGGCAATGGATCATCAAAGGCAACTGATACTGAACCGACCACTCTACCTGACGCTCAAAAGCTTTCAGCTGTTGCTGCTCAAACTCCCGGCTCCAGTAGAAGTCCAGTCCACATTCGCCCACAGCAATGTAACGAAGCGGGGCGTCAGCCGCCAAAGTCTGGCGACTGGACTCCAATTTCTGCTGCATGACATCGAGCACTCGTTCCCAGTCCTCGCGCACCTCTTCTGGCTGCAAGCCTATCATCGGATAGCAATAACCGGGATATTGACGGCAGACATCCATCACCGAGGCAATAGACGACTCGTCTATGCCGGGGACAAGAATAGCTCCTACCCCGGCATCCTTTGCCCGTTGTATCGTCTGCGGCTGGTCTTCCTTAAACTCCTCACCGTCGAGATGGGCGTGTGTATCTATAAAAGGTATCATCAAAAGATCTTTTAGAACTTACGGTTCATCAGTCGCTCGACATACTGTCGCAGCTCCTGCTTACGGCTCTCGTCGACTTTCACGGCATCGAGATAAGCTTTGCTCTGCTCAAAACAACTGGCAATCTTCTCCTGAGCAAGCTTGTCAACACCTATCTCATTATAGAGTCTCGTCACCGCCTTCACCTTTTCATCCCTGTCGAAATCCGTTGCCGAGATCCAGCGATCCAGTTCTGCGCGTTGTGTAGCGTTGGCGTGATTGTAAGCATTGATGAGCATGAAAGTCTTCTTATTGCAGGTGATGTCGCCGCCGATGGCTTTTCCAAACACCTTTTCATTACCATAGACATCGAGATAGTCGTCTTGCAACTGGAAGGCCAGACCGACGAGCTCGCCGAACTGATAGAGGCGCTCGGCATCATCATGAGGCGCTCCGGCCAGTAGCGCACCCATCTTCAGGGCACAGGCCAGCAAGACGCTTGTCTTCAGACGTATCATCTCGAGATACTCTTCCTCGCTGACGTCCGTCCGTGTCTCAAAGTCGATGTCGTACTGTTGCCCTTCTCCGATCTCCAAAGCTGTGGTGGTGAAGAGTTCAAGCACCTGGGGCAGTTTGTCTGCCGGACACTCCGCCATCCGCTGGTAAGCGAGCACGAGCATAGAGTCGCCGGAGAGAATAGCCTGATTGGCGTTCCACCGCTTATGCACCGTCTCGTGTCCGCGGCGCAGGTCGGCGTTGTCCATCAAGTCATCGTGGAGGAGTGTATAGTTGTGATAAGTCTCCAAGCCCACCGCCTGCATCAGAATGCTCTCTGGATCATCCTTATACAGATTATAAGCCAACAGCATCAGCACGGGGCGCATACGCTTGCCACCCATAGACAACACATACTTCACCGGCTCATAAAGGCTGGATGGCTGACGGTCGTAAGGCAACCGGGCCAAGAAATCATTGACCTCTCCCAACAGTTCAGAGGCTGACTTTATTGATAATTCCTCATTCATCATCTATAAATTGATCATTCGTAATTGCGTAAACAACGGTTTCGTTTCTGTGATATTGCCCTCGCTTGTCAAATAACAAAGTTCACAGGGATTGCAAACATCGTCCGGCAAGGCTTTCCATTCATGATACCCGGCTTCCATTTGGGCATCATCTTGATCACACGCAGAGCCTCCGCGTCAAGCATGGGGTTGGCCGACTTCTGCACTTTCGGCGAAGCGATCGACCCATCAGCGTTGATGATGAAACTCACCACCACCTTACCCTGTATCTTCTGCTGCTGTGCTAAAGGTGGATAATGCAGATTGCGTGTGAGCCACTTCATAAATTCCACGATGCCGCCGGGGAACTCTGGCAGCTGCTCGAGCGTCTTTTCTTCCAGCGAGTCTTTGTTAGTGGTGATCTGCGGCAAGGCTTCCGTGACATTGGCATCCTTGGCCACGCCCTGTCCGTCGCCAATGAGCAGTTTGCTGGTGACGGGCGCAATTTGGTCCGTACTGTTGCTCGTATGCTCCACCGTTTTCACGTTGTCAGTGATAGACTTCGATGCCGGGGCCGGGGCAGCGGATATCATGTCCTTCATGTCCATGGCCGGTTTCATATCCATTTCCTCGGTCATGTCATCAGAGAGGTCGCTGTCGTCAGCAGCATTCTGCGGCCGTGTTGTATATTCTAAAGCAGTAAACAAAAGGGCAAGCGCAAAGATCAGCCCCATGAGAAAATACTCTCTCCGGTGCTGCTCCAAATTGGCTTTGTCGCTCTTCTTCGTTTCCATGATTTATAATAAATCTACCTGTCTTTTCGTTATCACAAAAGATTCACACTGCAAATTTACTGCAAATCTCGAAAAAAAGCGTATCTTTGCCAAAGAATTAGGGTAAATAAATGAAAAAAGCCGCTTTCTCCATCCTCCTCGCTCTTTGCGCTTCCTCTTCATGGGCGCAGTCCGAAAGCGAGACCGCATACAATTTTCTGCGTCTGCCAGTAGGGGCTCACGCAGCAGCTATCGGTGGCGACAATGTGAGTTTGGTGGAAGACGACGAGAATCTGCTGTTCTGCAATCCTGCGTTACTCTCTTTCTCCACACCCAAAACCGTTGCGCTCAACTATATGAGCTACATGCAGGGCGTCAAGGCTGCCAGTGCAGCGTTTAACTGGGCGAGTGGGAAAAGGGCTACGTGGGCCGTCGGTGCACAATATCTCGACTATGGCAAGATGAAGGAAACCGATGAGAGCAATGTGCAGACGGGCGATTTCTCGGCACGCGACATTGCAGTGAGCGGTACACTGGCCTATATGCTGACCGACAAAATCGCAGGCGGCATCACGACAAGACTGATCACTTCCTACATTGACGACTACAATTCCATTGGTTTCGGCGTGGACTTGGGAGTCAACTACTACGATGATGACCACCAACTGTCGGTGTCTTTTACGGCAAAGAATCTCGGCGGACAGCTCAAAGCCTACGACGAGAACTACGAGAAAATGCCGTTCGATCTGCAAGCGGGCGTGACCAAGGGATTCAACAGCATTCCACTGCGACTTTCGTTGACGCTGGTGGATCTCAACCATCCTCATTATAAGTTGATCAACCATGTCGTTGTTGGCGGGGACTTCCTGCTTGGCGATAACCTTTGGATCGGCATGGGATATAACTTCCGCCGCGCCGACGAGATGAAGATCTCCGACGGTGATAAAGACAGCAGCCACGGTACCGGACTCTCACTCGGTGCCGGACTCGACCTCAACAAGCTGAAGATAGGTGTCAGCTATGGCAAATACCACGTTTCCAGTTCAAGTCTGATCTGTAGTGCAGCCTTTTCACTGTAACCGAGTCCCCCTACACCTTATTATATATATAGCAAACTTTAAAAACGCACAATAGCTCAATCATTCATATCATGAAAAAGATTACAATCGCAATAGACGGATTTTCCTCTTGCGGAAAAAGCACGATGGCCAAAGCATTGGCCAAAAAACTCGGTTATGTCTATATTGACACGGGTGCCATGTACCGTGCCGTCACACTCTTCGCCCTGCGTCATCAGCTGTTCAACGCCGACGGATCTGTGAAAGAAAAAGAGCTGAAAGAATTGATGCCTGACATACATATCCGTTTCCAGTTGGATCCGGCAACAGGCAATCCCCGCACTTACCTTAACGACGAATGCGTAGAGAAAGAGATCAGAGGCATGGAAGTCAGCCAGCATGTAAGCCCCATCGCCGCCATTCCCTTCGTTCGTGAAGCACTGGTAGCACAGCAACAGGCCATGGGCAAAGAGAAGGGCATCGTCATGGACGGCCGAGACATCGGTACGACAGTCTTTCCCGATGCAGAACTGAAAATCTTCGTGACAGCCTCAGCTCAGGTACGTGCGCAGCGCCGCTACGATGAGTTGAAGGCCAAAGGCATGCCCGCTGACTTTAACGACATCCTGAAAAACGTGCAGGAAAGAGACTATATCGACACGCACCGCGAGGTTTCGCCACTGAAGAAAGCCGATGACGCCGTGGAACTGGACAACAGCCACATGACGATAGCAGAGCAGGATCAGTGGCTCTATGAGCAATATCTCAAACATCTGCCCGCGTAGACGGATCTCCCGCAAAACAGCAACGTCTGTTCCTTTCGCCTCGTTGATGAGTGCCATAAAATCAAACACAAAGGAACATTCAGCTTTAATAATGGAAAAAGGATTATTTTGGGCTATTTACTGAAGAAATATTTCTTTTTGTTGAAGTTTGTTTGCGGAAACGAAACTTTTTCTTATCTTTGCAATCGAAAACGAAGATGATTAAGTTTCATCTCACGTTGACTGAATAAGAAAAAACTCGGATAGTAATACATAAGTAAGATTAGGGACAAAAGCAAGTCAATAGATTATAAATTTTGAGTTAATTACTGTTTTTTTTAAGAACCCACCCGTGAGGGCAGGTTCTTTTTTTGTTTCTATACCCCACCGCGTTTTTCTGCCTTTGAGAAACTAACCCTCAAAAAGACAATGCACGCAGATCCTCTATTCTTTTTTACGCCATCCTCCTTGAGAAACTACCACTTTGAAGTCCACTCCCCACCTATACTCTATTGTAAAAGCTACTAATTAAAGTTAGCAGATGAAGGATAATCAAAAAAATATATTTATCTTTGCATTTACAACTAGCGTAAATTCTTCAATATGAAAAAGATAGTATGTGTTTTAGCCGCCTTGACTTTGTCGGCGAGCATGTATGCCGACAGCTTTTCAGGCCTATGGAAGCAAGTCACCACAGCCCAGCAGAAGGACTTGCCAAAGACTGAACTACAGTGGTTGGATCAGATTGTCAAAAAAGCCAGACAAGAGAAAGCTTACGGGCAATTACTGAAAGCCAAATGGATGGAAGTGGAGACGCAAGGCCGCATCGCCCCCGACTCGCTTGACGTGATGCGGCAACGGTTGGAGACGGACTACACCCGTCTGACCGACCCGACGCTCCGCGCTGTCTATGCCGCCGCACTCGGCAAAGCCTATCAGGGCAGTTACGACAAGGACAACCAGACTAAGGAAAAGCTATGGTTTGGCCGCGCGCTTGCCAACCCCGACCTGTTAGCCAAACACAAATGCGAGGAATACGAACCCGCCATCGTAGAAGGCATTGACAGCAAGATCTTCTACGGCGACCTGCTCCACGTCATCGGCATTGAGGCTAAGGACTATAAGACGCTTCACGATTACTATGTCAAGCAGGGCAACCGCCCGGCTGCCTGTCTGACAGCACTGTGGATGCAGCAGGCCAAAGGCGAGCAGACTGACTGTGCCCTGCGCAAGTCGAAGTGCGTACAATGCCTTGACTCGCTGATGAACGCCTATCAGGATCTGCGCGAATGCGGTGAGATCGCCATCGCCCGATACAATGCGATGAGCCAGACCAGCGACGTCACTGCCGAGCATCGCGTCAATTTCATCAATTACGCCCTCAGCCGCTGGGGCGACTGGCAGCGCATGAACGTACTGCGCAACGCCCTCGAAGAGTTGCAGGCTCCTTCGTTCAGCATCAACGCCGGCGACGGTGTACTGCTCCCCAACCAAGAGCGACTCGTACGCATCAACTCTATCCGAAACATCAATACGCTCACGCTGAAAGTCTACCGCCTGAATCTCAACGGTGACACCAGACTCAATCCGAACAACAAACGCGATTATGAGCGCATTGCCAAACTGATCTTCCCCGGTGAGATTCAGTCCATCACGCGTCAATACTATGGTCAGCCTGCATGGAAAGAGAACACCGACTCTATCCGTCTCAAGGCGCTGCCCGTTGGTGTCTATCTGATTGAGACCACTACCAGCAACTCCGACATAGATCCTCAACGCACTTTGCTGCGTGTGAGCGACCTGAGCGTGCTCCATCAGCCTCAGCCCGGCAAGGCCATCCGCTTTGTCACGGTCAACGCCACCACCGGTAAACCTGTTGCCGGAGCACACTTGCGCTTCTTCACTTATAACGGCAACGCTCAGAAGACGCAGCAAACGCTGACCACCGACCGCAACGGCGAAGCCGTCCTGCACTACGGCGACAAGCGCCCCAACTACTATGTAGCTTACACCGACGACGACAAGGCGCTGCCTATCCAAAACGTTTACGACAACTTCTACTACTGGGACAACAAGCGTGAGCACCACAACATCAGCCTCTTCACTGACCGCTCGCTCTATCGTCCCGGCCAGACGCTGCACGCCACCGCCATTGCCTACAATGTCAACGACAGCACAATGCAATCTGCTGTTGCCGGTAGCAAGGCCATCACACTGACGCTGCGCGATGCCAACGGCAAGGAGGTGAACCGCCAAACCGTCACTACCGACGACTTCGGAACGGCATCGGCTGACTTTGTCCTGCCGCAGCACGGCCTCACCGGTACGTTCTCCTTAATGGCCAGCAGCGACAACTCGTCGATGGGCTATGCCTCTGTACATGTGGAACAATACAAGCGTCCTACCTTCCAAATCGACTTCGACAAATACACTCAGGCCTATCAGCCCGGTGACACGCTCCGCGTGCGCGGTGTGGCAAAGACCTATTCCGGCGTACCCGTACAGGGTGGCAAGGTAGTCTACACGGTGCACCGCAGCCCAATGCTGTGGTGGTATCGCACTGTAGGCGGTCAGCAGACTCTTCTGACCGACTCCACCGTCACTGCAGACGACGGTTCCTTTACCGTGAAACTGCCAATGACCTACCCCGACAACATCGACCTCAACCAGCGGTTCGGCTATCGCATCACTGCCGAAACGAAAGTCACCAGCCTCTCCGGCGAGACACAGGAGGCCACAACGACGATGCCGCTGACCAACCGCGCTGCCATTCTCTCCTCCACACTGCCCAAACAAAGTCTGCGCGACAGCCTGAAGACTTTTCTGTTCTCCTGCAAAAACATGAGCGGTGAGAGCATCAAGGCCAGCGTCAGCTACCGCTTCAACAATGGAGCATGGGCAACCGCTCAGACAGACACACCTATTTATATATATAGGAAACTCGCTCCCGGTGAACATCATCTTGAGGCTATCTGCCAAGGCGACACGCTGCGGAGCGACATTGTGGTGTTTACCTATTCCGACCGTCATCCGGCCACAACCACACACGACTGGTACTATCTCTCCTCCCACCAATTCACCGAAGGCAACCCCATCTACCTTCAGGTAGGTTCTTCCGACAAAGATGTGCACGTCTTCTACACGGTCTTTGCCTCCGACAAGATCATCAAGCAGGGACAAGGCACACTCAGCAATGAAGTGAAAACCGAAAAAATTCAGTATAAACCCGATTACGGCGACGGCCTCACGCTGGCACTTGCATGGGTCAAGAACGGAAAGTGCTACACCCACTACGATGTCCTCTCCCGCCCAGAGCCCGACAAGCAACTCCATCTGACGTGGAAAACGTTCCGCGACAAGCTCATACCCGGACAGAAGGAGACGTGGACACTGCAGGTGACCAACGCCAAGGCTAAGCCCGCAAAAGCACAACTGCTGGCTGCCATGTACGATAAGAGTCTCGACGCTATCTATCCACACAACTGGAAGTTCTCGCTTGACTTTGCCTCCAGCATGTTATCGGCTCAGTGGAACACTACACGCTGGCCAGCCATCGGACTCTATGGCTATCAGAACTATCGTGCCTATAATGTGCGCGACCTCAGCTTCAGTCACTTCGACCCCGCTATGGAAGGCGTCTTCAATCCCTTCATTGCTGTAAGTGAAGTGCTGATGGCCTCCGGTCCTGTCCGTATTCGCGGAACCAAGATGATGACGATGCAACAGTCCCGTGCCTCCAACTTTGCAGTCAGTGACATCGCATATAAGGATGCAGCAGACCATGATGTTGTCGTTGGCTACGCGCCAAAAGCTGCAAACGTAGAGAATGCCGAGACTTCAAAAGTCGGCACGCCTGCCACGCTGCGTGACAACCTCAACGAGACCGCCTTCTTCTTCCCCAACCTCATGACCGATGCCAATGGCAACGTGAGTTTGACGTTCACCCTGCCTGAAAGCGTCACCACCTGGCACTTTCTGGCTTTGGCACACGACAAGGAGATGAACTATGGCCTGCGCAACGACGATGTTGTAGCCCAGAAGACAGTGATGGTACAGCCCAACCTGCCGCGTTTCATCCGCACTGATGACAAGGCTCAGGCCACAGCACTCATCGCCAACACCAGCAACCGCAATGTCAGTGGACGTGCCCATCTGCAACTGCTCGACGCTGAAACCGAGCGTCTGCTCGCTGAGTGGGAGAAGCCGTTTACGGTAGAAGCCGGAAAGACGGTGCCCGTAACCTTTGACTTTGCCGGCAACCAACTGCCCGCCGATGCCCGCCATGAAGGCCTGGTCATTGCCCGCGTCTTGGCTGACGGCAAAGGCTTCAGCGACGGCGAACAGCACTATATGGCTGTCATGCCAATTCAGGAATACGTCAGCAACACCCGTCCGTTCACGCTGAGCAACACCGGTAACACGAGTTTCGACCTCTGCCAGCTCTTCCCCAAGAAGGCCAAAGACAGTAAGCTGACGATCGAATATACCAACAATCCTGCTTGGCTGATGGTGCAGGCACTGCCCACCGTGGCTAATCCCGACAGCCGCGACGCACTCTCTCTGGCCGCTGCCCTTTACGCCAACACCATAGCCCGCAGCATTGTCAACTCCGATCCAGCCATCGGCAAGACACTGAAGCTCTGGCAACAGGAGACAGGCAAGGAGACTTCTCTTACCAGCAGCCTGCAAACCAACGAAGAACTCAAGAGCCTGACCCTCTCCGAGACGCCTTGGGTAGCTGACGCTGAAAGCGAGACCGCACAGAAACAACAGCTCGTCAACTATCTCGACAGCACGCAGATCGATTACCGTCTCAGCAACTTCACCGACCAGCTCCGCAAGTTGCAGCTCTCCGACGGCTCGTTTGCCTGGTGGCCGGGCATGCCGGGCAGCGCCTACATGACCATGAGCATTGCCGAAACGCTTACCCGTCTCAACACCATGACCGGTGCCTCAAAGGAGGTGAACGACATGGTCAAGCGCACCTTCCCCTTCCTCGACAAGTACATCGCCGAAGAGGTTGCCGAACTGAAGAAAGCAGAGAAGAAAGGCGCGAAGCATCTTGCTCCGAGCGAGACCGCTTGCCATTATCTCTATACCAGTGCTCTGGCCAACCGTCCTCGCACTGCCGACATGAGCTATCTCGTCGGTCTGCTGCAGAAAATGCCGACAGCACTGACCATCTATGGTAAGGCTGGTGCCGCTGTGATCCTCAGTCAGTATGGTCAGAACCAACGGGCTAAGGAGTATCTCCAAAGTCTGAAGGAATACACCGTCTACAAAGAGGAGATGGGGCGCTACTTCGACACGCCGCAGGCTCTCTACAGTTGGTGCGACTATCGTATCCCCTCGCAGGTAGCAGCCATCGAAGCCCTGAAACGCCTGCAGCCCTCTGATACCAAGACCATAGAAGAGATGCAGCGCTGGCTCTTGCAGGAGAAACGCACCACAGGATGGTCGACACCTCTCAACACCGTCGACGCCGTCTATGCCTTCCTTACCAACGACAAGGGCAAAGCACAATTGTCGCTCCTTGCGCCGCAGACGCAAAAAACAACTTTCTCTGTCGACGGTCAGGCGATGACGATGCCTAAGGCTACGGCCGGACTCGGATATGTCAAGACCACCATTGACCAAGCTGCCAACAGCAAGACGCTGACCATCGACAAGCCAGTCGCCGGCACTTCCTGGGGTGCGCTCTATGCCCAATACTGGCAGACTGCCACTGAGACGGAAGCCTCGGGCAGTGGCATGACTGTCAAGCGTGAGATCCTCCACGACGGCAAGACGCTGAAGGTAGGCGACAAGGTGCGTGTGCGCATTACGGTTGTTGCTGACCGCGACTACGACTTCGTGGCTGTTCAGGACAAGCGTGCAGCCTGCCTGCAGCCGGTACATCAACTCAGCGGTTACTATGGTGGTTACTACCTGGCTCCGCAGGACAATGTGACGAACTATTATTTCAACACGCTCTCCAAGGGCAAGCATGTCATCGAAACCGAGTATTATGTTGATCGTGCCGGCACTTACACGACAGGCACCTGCACCGCGCAGTGCGCTTACAGTCCGGCCTTCAGCGCCCGTGACAAAGCCCTAAAGATCGTCTGCGAGCAATAGACAAAAAAAGATAGAGGCCATAGATGCTATAGAGACCATAGAAGCTATAGACTCAATAGTCTCTATAGAAAGCTATAGACTCTATAGAATCTATAGAGCTCTATAGAAGCTATAGCCTCTATAAAAACCATATAAAGCAGAAACCAAGCATGAACGCTAAGAAATTGTTTATCAAGCATATCACTCCCCTCTCCTTTGGAGAGGGGTTGGGGGTGAGGCTATTGGGTAGAGCTCTCCTCCTCCCCACCCTTTTTCTTCCTCTTTCTCTCTCCGCCCAACGTCTTTCTACCAAGAGCGCCGCCATCGACTGTGGACAGGTGCTCTTCGGTCATCCCGTGACCGCCGTCTATGAGATGCGCAACAGTGGCAACCAGCCGCTGACCATCAAAGACGTTCGCACCAGTTGCGGCTGCACGACCGTCGACTGGCCGTCGACAGCCATCGCCGCAGGCAAGAA
The DNA here is from genome assembly GCA_945873145.1 of uncultured Prevotella sp. Classification (GTDB taxonomy): domain Bacteria; phylum Bacteroidota; class Bacteroidia; order Bacteroidales; family Bacteroidaceae; genus Prevotella. Next base: position 3,960 of record CAMCBZ010000041.1, on the reverse strand, counting down.
CTTCCAGATCACCGTGCGCTACGATGCCCAGACTATGGGCCATTTCGACAAGCAGATAGGCATAGAGAGCAATGCTGCCGACACGATGATGGTGCTCTCGCTGCGCGGCGTTGTCGTTCCCTCGCTGGCTACCTTTGTGGGAAAATACGATTACAAGATCGGTGACCTGCACCTCGACCGCAACGACGTGGAGTTTGATGACGTGAACCGTGGGGACAAGCCCGTACAGCAGATACACATTATTAATAAAGGAGAGCAGACGCTGCAACCCATAGTCATGCACCTGCCCAGCTATCTCAAAGCCACCGTCTCACCAACACAACTGGCACCCGGACACAGCGGCGTGGTGACGCTGATGCTCGACTCGCGGGCTATCCGTGACTTCGGACTCACCCAGTCGTCCATCTATCTCGGCATGTTCCCCGGTGACAAGGTGGCGCCAGAGAAAGAGATCTCCATTTCGGCTGTCATCCTCCCCGACTTCGATCATCTCACCGATGCCCAGCGCGCCAACGCGCCCAAGATGGTTCTCAGTGCTGAGAAGATCGACCTTGGACGCTTTGACGGTAAGGACAAGAAGAAAGGAGTACTCGAAATCACCAACGCAGGCAAACGCACGCTGAATGTACGCTCACTGCAGATGTTCACCACTGGCTTGGAGGTCTCACTCAACAAAACACAGATCGAGCCCGGCGAAACCGCCAAACTCAAGGTCACCGCCTATGCCAAGCAGTTACGCTCGGCCCGTTCCAAGCCCCGTATTCTGATGATCACCAACGATCCCAATCAGACCAAAGTCATTCTCAACGTCAACGTAGAATAATCAAAACAGCAAACAAGCAACTCTTATGAACCTCAAAATAGAAATAGATGCCGGCAGCGGCTTCTGCTTCGGCGTGACTACAGCCATCCGCAAAGCGGAAGAAGAACTGGCTGCAGGCAAGACGCTCTACTGTCTCGGCGACATCGTTCACAACGGCATGGAGGTGGAACGGCTTCACAACCACGGCCTCGTCACCATCGACCACGAGCAACTGAAACAACTCCACCACGCCAAGGTGCTGCTCCGTGCCCACGGTGAGCCACCTTCAACCTACGAGATTGCACGGCAAAACGACATTGAGATCATCGATGCCACCTGCCCTGTGGTCCTCGCTCTGCAGCGTCGTATTAAGAAGCAATACGACAACGACCCAACAGCCCAAATCGTTATCTTCGGTAAAAACGGACACGCTGAGGTGCTCGGACTCGTAGGCCAGACGTCCCAGCACGCCATCGTCATCGAGAAGTTCGACGACGTGAAGCATCTCGACTTCAACCGCAACATCTATCTCTACTCCCAGACGACAAAGAGTCTCGACGAGTTCCACCGCATCATCGACTACATTCAGAACCACATCGCCCCCACGGCGACTTTCCGCAGCTTCGACACCATCTGCCGCCAAGTGGCCAACCGCATGCCCAACATCGCCGAGTTTGCCAAGCATCACGATGTCATCCTCTTCGTCAGCGGTCGCAAGAGCAGCAACGGCAAGGTGCTCTTCAACGAGTGCCTCACCGTCAACGCCAACAGCCATCAGGTCGAGAGTCCCGAGGAGATCGACTTCAGCTGGTTTGACAATGCCGAGACCGTGGGCATCTGCGGAGCTACCAGTACGCCAAAATGGCTGATGGAGCAATGCAGAGATGCCATTCTGTCGCATTAAACCTACGAGGCACATCATTTGAGAATGTCGTGATAGAAAATAAAAATAACAAATAAGAAAGGAGTAAAAACATGACATTTGACAAATTTACTATCAAGGCGCAGGAGGCCGTGCAGGAAGCTGTCAACACAGCTCAGCAGGCTGGACAGCAGGCCATCGAACCGGTGCACTTGCTGCAAGGCATCCTGGTGAAAAGCCGCGATGTCACCAACTTCATCTTTCAGAAGTTAGGTGTCAACGCCATGCAGATTGAGAAACTCGTACAAGAGGAGTTGAAACATCTTCCACGCGTGGAAGGTGGGCAACCCTATTTCTCCAACGACACTAACAAAGTGCTGGAGCGCGCCGTCGCAGACTCGCAGAAGATGGGCGACGAGTTCGTCAGCGTGGAGCCCATCCTCTTGGCTTTGCTGGAGGTAAACACCACGGTGAGCCGAATCCTCAAGGACGCAGGCTGCACAGAACAGGAGATGAAGAAGGCCATCGACGAATTGCGTCAGGGCCAGAAAGTGCAAAGCGCCAGTGGAGACGAGAACTATCAGGCACTCTCGAAATACGCCCGCAACCTCATCGACGCCGCCCGTCAGGGCAAACTCGACCCGGTCATCGGACGTGATGAGGAGATTCGCCGTGTGCTGCAGATTCTTTCGCGCCGTACCAAGAACAACCCTATCCTGATCGGTGAGCCTGGTACAGGTAAGACGGCTATCGTCGAGGGTCTTGCCGAACGCATCGTGCGCGGCGATGTCCCGGAAAATCTGAAGAACAAACAGCTCTACTCGCTCGACATGGGTGCCCTGATCGCCGGTGCAAAATACAAAGGTGAGTTTGAGGAACGACTGAAGAGTGTCATCAAAGAGGTGACCAATGCTCAAGGCAACATCATTCTCTTCATCGATGAGATCCACACACTGGTGGGTGCCGGAGGTGGTGAGGGTGCCATGGATGCCGCCAACATCCTCAAGCCTGCTCTGGCCCGTGGTGAACTGCGTGCCATCGGTGCCACGACACTCAACGAGTATCAGAAGTACTTTGAGAAGGATAAGGCACTGGAGCGCCGCTTCCAGACCGTTATGGTCAACGAGCCAGACGAGATCGACGCCATCTCTATCCTGCGTGGACTGAAGGAGCGCTATGAGAACCACCACAAGGTTCGTATCACCGACGATGCCTGCATCGCTGCCGTGAAGCTTTCGGAGCGCTATATCTCTGACCGCTTCCTCCCCGACAAGGCCATCGACCTGATGGATGAGGCTGCCGCCAAGCTGCGTATGGAACGCGACTCGGTGCCGGAGGAACTCGACGAGATCACACGTCACTTGAAGCAACTTGAAATTGAGCGTGAGGCCATCAAGCGTGAGAACGATACCGACAAGATCCAGCAACTCGATAAGGAGATTGCCGAGCTAAAGGAGAAAGAGCATCAGTTCCGCGCTAAATGGGAAGCCGAGAAAGGACTCGTCAACAAGATCCAGCAAGACAAGCAGGAGATCGAGAACCTGAAGTTCGAGGCCGACAAAGCCGAGCGCGAGGGCGACTACGGCAAGGTGGCTGAGATCCGCTACGGCAAGCTGAAGGAGTTGCAGGACGACATCAAGAAGATCCAAGAGCAACTCAAGTCGACCCAGGGCGGTGAGGCCATGGTGCGTGAAGAGGTCACTGCCGACGACATCGCCGAGGTGGTGAGCCGCTGGACAGGCATACCCGTGACGCGAATGATGCAGAGCGAGCGTGAGAAACTGCTTCATCTTGAGGAGGAACTCCACAAGCGTGTCGTCGGTCAGGACGAGGCCATCAAGGCTGTCGCTGACGCTGTGCGCCGCAGCCGTGCCGGACTGCAAGATCCGAAACGCCCGATCGCATCGTTCATCTTCCTTGGTACGACCGGTACCGGTAAGACAGAGCTTGCCAAGGCTTTGGCTGAGTATCTCTTCAACGATGAGAATATGATGACGCGAATCGATATGAGTGAGTATCAGGAAAAGTTCAGCGTCACCCGTCTGATCGGTGCACCTCCGGGGTACGTCGGCTACGACGAGGGTGGTCAGCTCACCGAGGCTGTACGTCGCAAACCTTACAGCGTCGTGCTCTTCGATGAGATCGAGAAGGCTCATCCCGATGTCTTCAACATCCTGTTGCAGGTTCTCGACGATGGCCGTCTGACCGACAACAAAGGTCGCACGGTCAACTTTAAGAACACGATCATCATCATGACGTCGAACCTCGGCAGCCAGTACATCCAGCAACGCTTCGA
>CAMCBZ010000040.1 GCA_945873145.1 uncultured Prevotella sp. | reverse complement strand
CTACACAAGGAGTATCGTCGGCAGCGTCAGATGTGTATAAGAGACAGCCCCAGAATCCGAAGGAATTCTGGGGAGCCCGCTGCTTGGCTATAAGAGATATGTTTTTATGGTTCAGTTTCTATAGCATCTATAGTTTCTATAGCTACTATAGACTATCCTTATGCGCATCTGACGATCATACCCGGACGCACGCGCTGGGTCTTGCGGAAGCCGTTGAGACGGCAGAGCTGGTCGACAGAGATGTTGTTCTTCTCGGCAATCGACTCCAAGGAGTCGCCCTTGACCACTTTGTAGTAGATGCGCTCGCCACTGTCGTTGCCGGCATAGCCGCCGTTGACTTGCTCGCTGCTGTAGCCGCCGTTGCCCACTTTGCCACGGGCGCGGGTGGCGAGGTCAGACTCGGAGTCATAGCGACGGCGGTTGAAGACATAGTAGTCGCCCGTGACATCCTGGTTGCGGAAGTCGAACATCAGTGCCGGGTTGAGGGCTACGCCGCACAGACGCGTCTCGAAGTGGAGGTGAGAACCCGTGCTTCGTCCGGTGTTGCCGCCCAGTCCGATGGGCTCGCCGGCGCGCACCTGCTGGTTCTCGCTGACGAGTTGCTTGGAGAGGTGGCCGTAGATGGTCTCAAGACCATTGGGGTGACGGATGACGACATAGTTGCCGTAGCCGGCAGCTTCATAGCGCACGATGCGCACCTTGCCGGAGAAGGCGGCGCGGATCGTGTCGCCGATATATACTTTGATGTCCAGGCCCTTGTGCATACGGCCCCAGCGGCTGCCGAAGTTGCTGGTGACGACACGGCTCGGCGTGGGCATGCAGAAATGACGAAGATTGATGACGAAAGAGTCAGGCAGTTCGGTGGCGCGATGAGCGTAGCGGTTGTCCCACTCATCACCGTAGAGCTTTGCTGCGGGCGACTGCAGATTTTCTTTCTCTGCGAAGTGGCTGACCTCAATGGAGTCCAACTTCTTGGCGCGGCGGTCGATAGGGGCTTGTCGTGCCAGCAGGTCCTGTCCCAGGACGGGTTCCGCCGCTAAGGCGAATAATGCGGATATAACGAATGATTTTATTGCCGATCTTAATGTCATAAAGTTATTTCTTATATCATAGGTTTAAGCCTTCAAGAGGAAACGGATTCCTAACAGTGAGATGAGTGTATCATACAACAATACATCAAAACGAATGAAGACGTTACAAAGATAATAAAAATGCGGTAAAATTGTTACTTGACGCTTGTCTTTTATTGTCTCTTTAACACAATCCGCTGACTTTATGTATCTGTTTAACAAATATTTCGACGGTGTTAACGCAAACAAAGAGCACGGCGACCGTGGAATTGTGACAATCTGATAGTGCCACGGCCGTCTTGCTCTTTGGATGGAGTTATGCTTTAGAAGAATCCCTTGTCGTTGTCCTTGTTGTTGAGCTTCTTCTCGTCGTTATTCTGCTTGCCTGAGAAGAGGTTGTAGCTCAGCGTGATGCAGAAGGTGCGCTTTTGACTGGTGACGCGGTTCCATCCATGCTTGTCGAGTACGTCGTTGTCGAGGATGCTGCTGTTGTATTTGGCGGCGGCGAAGGGGAAGATGCACACCAGACCGACCATCAGCTGCTCCTTCTGGTAGTAGACCATGAGGTTTTGCGTGTTCTCGGCCGAATTGATGAAACTGCCGTTGAGCTGCTTGTGCGGAATGCGCTGATAGTATTCGGCGCCCCAGCAGCCCTTACGTATGTCCACGGTCCAGGCCAATGGCATGTAGTGGTGGTGATGCGTGCCGATGATCTCGCTCTTCTCTTTCTGCCAGCGGTAGCCACTCTCCAATTCTATCGAGAGCAGGTCGTTGCTGAAGGGGCGGATGGCCAGCGAGCCCGTAAAGCCATAGTCGAGCAGGTAGTCGCAGTTCTCGTCTCGGCCCACGATGACGCGGTTGCCGTCTATCGTTTGCCACTGGTAGTAGGTGCTGAAGTCGTCGTCGATCTTGCGGGCGTCGGCAGTCAGGTCCATATTGAGCCAGGGCAGATTGAGCGAGTAGGTGAGGCCGAGGTTCTTGTCGAGCGCGCTCTTCAGCCATGGATTGCCCGAGTAGAGCAGTCCGGGAATGGTCACGGTGCTGTTGTTGCTCAGACTGGAGATGTTCGGCGTGATGGTCGACATCTTGCCGTGCAGGCGCAGGGCACCGTTCTTCACGTTGTAGGTCAGCAGGACGTCGGGTGTGAAGTTGAGTTTGTGGAAGTGCGTATCGTCGTTGCTCGTGTTGACGTATGTGGCACCGAGGCTCACGCGATAGCCTATCTTGGCGATGCTGCCGTTGAGCTGTGCGTAGGCGTAGTGCTTGTCGTCGGTGGCGTTGTAGTCGTATTCCTTGTAGTCGGAGAGGATGTTGGTGATGCGATAATCCGACTTAGCCAGCGTGGCGCGGTAGCCGAGGGCGAGCTGCGTGCGTCCCCAGTCCTTGGTATAGGCGGCCTCGCCGATGAAGGAGTATTTGTTGTTGTGCTGCCGCATGTCGTCGTCGAGGGTCTGCTGGGCCTCGTCGTATTGGATGTTGTGTACGTGCTGGTTGTTGTGGAAGAGCGTGCCGACGGCGTTGAGCGTGATTTCGTGTCCTCCGGGCAGCTTGCGGTCGAAGTAGAGGTCGAGCGATGGCGAGAAGCTGTTGCGGCGCTGCCGCTTGTCCTGCGTGCCGTTGGTCCACAGCGGATTGCCACTGGCGTTGATGGCCATGTCGCTGTTCCAGAACCAGGTGAAGATGGTGGGCGTGAACTTCGCCTGGAAGTTGAGGCTGTCGCCACGGCTGAAGAGGTACTTCAGGTTGAAGTCGTGGTTGGCATAGCCGAAGTGGTAGGTGCCGCTGTAGTCGTAGGTAGCCCGATGGTCGCCGTCTTTGAAGGTGTAGACATCCTGCTCGTCGCAGTTTGGCGCGTTGCGCAATTCGAGCCGGTAGTCGAGTGAGAACTGATGGTGTCCGTGGTTGTACTTGGCGTAGACGTTGGTGTTGTTGAAGCCCGCCTTCGTGCCCTGCATCACGTCGAAGCCTGTGGCGTAGCCGTTCTCGGCGGCACGGGTGTGGATGTCGAGCACGGTACCGGCGTCGGCGTAGCGGGCCGGCGGTACCACATAGTAATCGACGTTGCGGATGTCTTTGGGTTGCAGTGCTTTCAGGTCGTTGTCACTGGCCTCGATGCCGTTGATGAGGATCGTCAGCGGCTTGCCGGAGAGGGTGGCGAGCTGGCCGCTGAGGACGTCGACACGCAGTCCGGGCAGTGTGGCAATGAGCTGCTGGCTCTGGCGCGAAGCCTTGACCTGTTCGTCGGAGAAGGTATAGACATTGCGGTCCTCGCGCTCCACCTTGCGGCGGCCCTTCACGGTCACCGTCTTCAGACTGTAGGCATCGGGGCGCATGGTCAGCACGCCGGCATTGGCTGTGGTGAGGTGACGGACGAGGCGACGGTAGCCCACACTCGTGAGGCTGACGAGCACGTCGGTGGTCTTGCAGGGAATGACAAAGTCGCCTGCCGCTGTCGTCACCCCGCCATTGATGAACGAGGAGTCGCGCGGGCTAAGCACGGCGACGTTGACAAACTCCATGGGTTGGCCGTTCTCGTCGACGACGCGGCCCGTGAGCTTATGGTCTTCCTTCTGTATGCACTCCACGAAGATCATGTCGGGCAGCAGGTGCCCCTTGCTGTCCTGACCTTCGCCCTTGACCACTTTCATAGCGACGGGGTAGAAGCCGATGATCTGACGGATGGCGTCGGGTACGCTTTGCTTGCGCACGTCGGCGGTGACCTTGAAGTCCTCAAGATCGTTGTAAGCAAAGTTGATGACATACTGTCTGGTGACGGTACTCAGATAGCGCAGGGCATCGGACATGGAAGTGTTGCGGAACGAGTGGGTGATGGTCTGGGCGTCTATCCCTAAAGCCAGCAGTGCCAGGACGGCAAGTAGGATAATCTTGTTTTTCATGATGGATCCTCCTTGTTTCACTCCAGGACGAGGCTACTGCCGTCGATGTTGAGATGAATGTTGTCGAACTGGTTGAGCTGGCTTACCACCTGCGCTGCGCTGCACTGGCGGTTCCAGTTGAAGTATAGTCTGATGTTGGCAGCCTGTGTGTTACGGATCTCAGCCTTCAAATTGTAGTAGGAAGCGATCTCGTTGACAATATTGGCAACGGGCATGTTGATGAATTGCTTCATGCCGTCAGCTTCCTGCGGCTGTGTCTTGACGGTGTCGCGGACTGTCGTTTTGATCTTTGCTGTCGTTTGAACCTTGGTGGGTGTCACGGCGAGTTCCTTTCGTGGAGCCTGCTGACGGTGTCTCACCATCGTAATGGCGGCAAAGGCCAGTCCCGAGATGAGCATGAGACCGACAAACACGGCGGCCAGCTGTCGCCATAAGGTAATGTGCCGTCTATCGGGCAGGTATTGCTTCTCGAAGCGTTGGAGTGCTTCTTCCGTTTCTGCCTCGTCGGGTCGGTGGTCGTGGAGAGCGGCCGACGTGTCGCACATCAGCCGGTAGTATTCCCGGCAGTCTTTATCGCTGAGCACCTGCTGCCATTCCTCTTGGGAATAGCTGTCGGGCTTTTCCATCATTGCGATGAGTTGTTCAATCTTGTCCATGGTCTATCTGTTTTTTGTGAGTTTCTTCCTGAGTGTGTCCAGCGCCTTTCTGATGCGCTTGTAGACGGCTGTCTCGCTGATACCTTCCTCGGTAGCGATCTCGGCGTAGGAGAGTTGTTGGGTGTAGCGCTGGGTGAGCACCCTCCGGCTGTTGTCGTCGAGACTGCTGTCGATAGCCTGTTTCATGTGGGTGATGCGCTCTTCGATGTCGTCGGCAGAGGCCGTGTCCAACTGGCTGTCGAGGAGGTAGAGACCTTGTACGCGTTGCTGGATGCTGCGGTTGCGCAGGGTGTTGAGGCAACGGTTGCGTACGGCCGTCATGAGAAAAGGACGGATGGTGGAACCCGTTGGGACGATGTCTTTGTGCATAAGAGCGGCAAAGATCTCGTTCACAACATCCTCGCTCTCCGCCCCGTCGTGCAAGAGCAGACGAGCCAATCGCAACATGTCGGGGTAGTAGTTGCGAAACAGTTGTGCTATGGTTTCTTTGTTCATCATTTACCTATCTATACACATGAACTGTGAGATTCCTAACCACGTAACAAGATTTTTTTGATTGAAATCGTTATGCGAAGGTACGGAAAACGAGGGGAGCAACCAAATGAAACTGACCGAAAATACCGATCAGGCACAAAAAAAACAGGGAGAAGAGCTGTGGTGCTCTTCTCCCTGCTTGTCTGTCACGTTGCTCTTTCTCCCCTATGTTTGTTTATCCGTGAAAAGAGTACACCATCATTGTTTGGACTTTTAACGCTCCATCTTTCTTTTCTCTCTGATATCCGCTATGCGTTGTTGTCGTCGCTATTGTCGTCCTTGACGATCTTTGGTCCGCGCACCTTGTCGGCTTTGCCCAGTCCGCTGGTGATCTGAATATTGATGCCGTCGCTCAGTCCTGTGGTCACGCGTTTCTTGGTGTAGGTCTTCTTGTCGCCGGTGCCGTGGATGATATATACATAGGTGTTGTTGCCTTGGAACTCAATGGCACTCTCGGGTACGGTGAGCACCTGATTGGCCTGAGCCAGTACGATCTCTGCAGTGGCACTGTAGCCCGAGCGTATCTGTGCGCCGCCGAGGCCGTGCAGGGCAGCTTTGATCTCAAACTGGTTGGTGCCGTTGGCCTCCGTGGCTTTGGGCGAGATATACTCTAATGAAGCCTCCAGCTTCTCGTTCTGCAGGGCACCGATAGTGATGCGCATGGGCATGCCCGTGACCAGCTGTCCCACTTCCGTCTCGTCGACGTTGCCGCGGAAGATGAGGTCGTTCATGTCGGCAACGGTGGCGATGGTCGTTCCGTCGTTGAACGTGTTGGAGAGAATGACCGTGTTACCGACCTTCACCGGCACGTCAAGGATGAGTCCGCTTACCGTGGAGCGTATCAGCGTGCTGCTCGTACTGGCGTTCTCGGACGACACGCCGTCGCGCACCACCTCTAAGTTCTCGTTGGCAGCGCGCACCTCTTCGTCGGCCTGCTGCAGGGCTTTGCGCTTCTGGTCATACTCGTCGCCGGAGACCAGTCCTTTGTTGTATAGAACCTTCATGCGGTCGTAGTCGATCTTAGCCTGACGGGCGTTGATAGCGGCCAAGCGGATGCGTGCCTGTGCCGAACTGAGCTGTGACTCGTCGGGGATCACCTTCACCTTGGCGATGACCTCACCGGCTTGTACGTGCTGCCCGGCTTCCTTATAGAGCTTGACGATGATGCCGGAGATCTGCGGTTTGATATTGATCTCGTTGCGTGGCTCTATCTTACCCGTGATGACAGTCGTCTTGCGGATGTCCTTCAACGCGGGTGTGAACTCCTCATAGGCCACGGGCTGTGGCTGACTCTTCATCCACAAGAATACAAAGGTGGCGATGAAGACGAGCAGGATGATGCCTGCCACGATAAACTTGCTATACTTCTTCATGATTCTATTGTGTTATTGTCTTTTCTTCTACTCATCTCTCATGGCGTCTACCGGTTTGATGCTCATGGCGCGTGCGGCAGGTGCCAGTCCGGCAAGCACACCGAGCACGCAGAGCAGGACCATGGCACCTACGGCAGTCCAGAAACTCACTTGGAAATGCGCCTGCACGATGCCGTCGGTGGTGTTGCCCATCTCCAAGAGTTGCAGCACGGCCACGGCAAAGAGGATGCCGCTCATGCCGGCCACGATGGTCAGCACGATGCTCTCGGTGATGATCTGCGAGAGCACCATGCGCGGCGTGGCACCGATGGCGCGCCGGATGCCAATCTCAACGGTGCGCTCACGTACGGTCACCATCATGATGTTTGACACGCCGATGGCTCCGGCCAGCAACGTGCCGATGCCTACGAGCCATACCAGATAGTTAACTCCTTTGAACAGACTGTCGACCATGCCGAAGAGCACTTCGGTATTGAACACGGTGATGCCTTTCTCGTCCGTCGGGTCGACATGGTGCTCGCGTGCGATGATACCACGGATGCGGCTGCTGAGCTTGCTGAGTACCACACCGGGACGACCTGTGAGACTGATGATGTCTACTTGGTCACCGAGGTTATAGGTTTGTTGCATGAGCGTGATGGGCAGGATAACACTCTCCTCAGCCGAACCGTTGATGTTCATATTACCGGAACTGTAGTCCACACCGACGACACTGTAGTAGAGCGAGTCGATGCGTACGAGCTGTCCGCAGGGATTGCCGCCACCGGGAAAGAGCGTCTTATAGATCTTCTTACCCAGCACGCATACCTTGCGGTGCTGTGCCATGTCCATCGGGTTGATATACCGGCCATAGTAGAGGCTGGGCTGTTCCACCTTGGCGTAGTCGGGCTCCACACCCTTGACGCTGGCCGTACTCTTCTTGTCACCGAAGACGACCACGCTGCCCCAACGTGCCACCATCGGCGTGACCACGTCGAGTTCGGGAACCTGAGCTTTCAGCCGGTCTACGTCCTTGTAGACCATATTCCACTGCCGTCCCTTGCGGAAACCGTCGTAGGGCTTCGTCGTCGGTTGCGCAAAGACGAGTGCTGAGTTCGTGGCAAAGCCCTCGAAGTTCTTACTCAGCAGGTCCTTCAGCCCGTCGCCCCCGCCGATGAGGGCTACGAGCATGAATACGCCCCAGAACACGCCAAAGCCTGTCAGAAACGACCGGCTCTTGTTGCGTGTCAGCGTGTCGAGTATCTCGCGGTAGGTGTCTATGTCAAGGCGCATAATAATGAATAATGTATAATGTATAGTGTATAATGTATAATGTATAAATAAATGTTTGGCGGCTGGCAAGGTATCATGAGTAGATATGAGACAACTCGTAACTCGTCATTCGTCATTCGTCATTGAATAATTCATCACTCAACATTGTTCAACGCTTCTATGGGTCGTATGCGGGCGGCTTTGCGGGCAGGGATGAGGCCGGCAAGCGTACCGGCGATGACCATGACCACCAGTGCCTCTATGCACACGTCGAAGCCTACGGTAGGGTTGAGGAACATCGTGGCTTTGAAAAGTCCGGCGTCTACCTGCTCATGGCCGATGGTGGCATCCATATACTCGTTGGCGGCTATTCCACAGAGCATACCGATGTAGCCGAAGAACGTGGTGATGATCACGCTCTCGGTGATGATCAGACGGAGGATGGAGGCCGGTGTGGCACCGATGGCCTTACGGATGCCAAACTCGCGCGTGCGCTCCTTGACGGTGATGAGCATGATGTTGCTCACGCCTACGATACCCGACATCAGTGTGAAGAGGCCGATGATCCACAGTGCCTTGCGGATGATGCCCATACCCATGTTCATCTGCATGGCCTGCGTGAAGCGGTTCCATATCCACACGGCGTCCTCGTCGTCGGGGGCGGCGTCGTGGTTGGCGTTGAGCGTGGCCTTGTAGCGTTTTTCAAAGGCCTCGTTGTCGGCTTGGGTCTGTAAGCCATGGAACGAGAAGTTGATGTTGTCGACCTTGTCACCCATCTGATAGATGATGCGCAGTGTGGAGAACGGAAGGTAAGCATTGGCGTTCATGCCGGTCTGGTCGCTTTTTGTGATGCCCACGACACGGAAGGCGAGGCTGTCCATCTTCACGTATTGTCCCACGAGGGCTGCCGGGTCGCGTTCGTTGAGTTCCTTAGCCTGGTCCTCGTTGAGCACGATGACCTTGCGCTGCTGACTGTTGTCCACGTCGTTGATGAAGCGTCCGTGGAGCATCTCTATCTTGTTGATACGTGCGTGCAACGGTGATACGCCGTCGATCTCTGTGCTGAGGTAGTTCTCACCGTAGGTGATGGTGGCTCCGGCATGACGTATCTGCGCCTCCACACTGTCGACGTTGGCGGAGAACTTCTGTTGGGTGCTGGTGATGTCCTTATCCTGCAACTGTATCTCCCGTCCCTCTTTCAGTCCCTTGTATTCCTTGGAGGTCGTACCGCCACCCACCGACATGGAGTTATCGAGGAAACGTCCCGAGTTGTTTTCCGTGGCGTTGATGAGTCCGTTGCCGGCACCGAGCAGGAAGATGAGCATGAAGATACCCCAGGCCACGGCAAAGCCTGTCAAGGCCGTGCGCAGCTTGTTGCGTCTGACGGTTGCCCATATTTCTTCTAAGAGATCAATCATAAGCGTTCATGTTCTGTTGTAAGTGTCTACTATCGAAAGTCTTTTCTTCTCAAGAATTAGTGAATCACAGTCTCATATCTTTTATTCAAGAATTAGAGAATTAGAGAATCTCTGCCTCAATCTTTTGTTTTTGAATTAGAGAATGTTCAGATGCTATCTGTCTTATCCTTAAATTCTCAAATTCTTGATAAGTAAACCTCACTATTTTTGTGGGTATTGCTTTCTTCCCCCCTTGGGGGGATAAGAGGGGGGCTCTTTCTTCCCCCCTTGGGGGGGATAAGAGGGGGGCTCTTTCTTCCCCCTTGGGGGGATAAGAGGGGGGCTTGATCAGGGGCTCTTATTTCATCACGCCATTGATACCGAACGGTGATGCGTGGTGGTCGAGGTTCTCCTCAATCTTTCCGATGAGTCCGTCTTTGATGTGGATGATCTTGTTCGTCTCGTTGGCCACGCCGCTCTCGTGCGTGACGACAACGATGGTCTTGTGCTCTTCCTCGTTGAGAGCTTTGAGCAATTCCATCACTTCCACGCTTGTCTTGGAGTCGAGTGCGCCGGTGGGTTCGTCGGCGAGGATGACTTTCGGATTGGCGATGAGCGCGCGGGCGATGGCCACGCGCTGCTTCTGTCCACCCGACATCTCGTTGGGATAGTGGTCGGCCCAGGGCAGCAGGTCGAGGCGTTCGAGATATTCCAATGCCATCTTATGGCGTTTGCGGCGCGACACACCTTGATAGAAGAGCGGCAGCTCCACGTTCTCCACCGCTGTCTTGAAGCCGATGAGGTTAAAGCTTTGGAAGATGAAGCCGATGAAGTGGTTGCGGTATTCAGCGGCGCGACGCTCACTGAGATCTTTGATGAGCGTGCCATCGAGGATGTACTCGCCGCTGTCGTAGTTGTCGAGAATGCCCAGGATGTTGAGCAACGTCGACTTGCCGGAGCCCGATGCTCCCATGATGGAGACGAACTCGCCCTCCTCTATGTCAAGGCTGATGCCTTTGAGCACGTGCAGTGGCTGAGCACCAAAGTAGGTCTTGTTGATATCGTGAAGATGTATCATAGTCTTGTAATATGAGTGGAGTAGGTATTGTAGGGCAACTTCTAAGTCCTCGTGATTTTCAGCGTCTGATCGCAGTAGTCGATGACAGCCATGCGGTGCGTGACGAAGATCACCGTGGTGTTGCGGTCAGCGAGGATATTGTTGAGCAGTTGGCGTTCTGTTTCCGGGTCGAGGGCCGAGGTCGCCTCGTCAAGTACGAGGATACTGCTTTGGCGAAGCAGTGCGCGAGCGATGGCGATGCGCTGTGCCTGTCCTTCCGAGAGTCCGCCTCCCGCCTCGCTGCAAAGCGTGTTGAGGCCGTCGGGCAAGTCGAAGACAAAGTCAGCGCAACTCTTGTGCAGAGCTTCTTTCATCTCCTCTTCCGTTGCCGTCAGCCGGCCTAAGCGCAGGTTATCGCGGATGGTACCGCTGAGAAGCGTGTTGCCTTGCGGCACATAGGCGAAGTTGCAGCGCGTCAGTGGGGTGAGCGCAGTCTCCTGATGGTGGTTGTTATAGATGGTGGCCTTTCCCTGTTGAGGAGAGAGCAGCGCCAGAAGGATGCGAATCAGCGTCGTCTTGCCTGCTCCCGTCTCGCCGAGGATGGCAGTACATGAGGCGGGTGGAAAGTCGAAGCTCAGATCATGAAGGATCTCACGGGTTTTGTCTTCGTATTGATAGTACACGTGTTCGAGGCGGATGCCACAAGGTGCTTCCAGTCTTACGGGCTCGCCCGTCTCGTCGAGCGGGTCTTCCTCCAGTTCCATCAGTCGTTCGGCAGCGGTGAATACCGATACGGCCTGCGGCACGAGTTTGGTCAGGCTGCGCGCCGGTCCTTGTATGCGGCTGACGAGTTGCAGGAAGGCTGTCATACCACCAAAAGTCAGTGAGCCGTGCGACATGCGCAGAGCGGCCCAGAGAAAGGCGATGAGATAGCCCAGGCGGAAGCCCAGCCATAGGATGATGTTGCTGAAAACAGAGAACACCGTGCGGCGCACGACCTTATGGCGCAGCACGCTTTGGGTCTGCTCCAGGCGTTCGGTCATGGGCGTCTCGCTTTCCAGGGTCTTGATGAGCATACGGTGTTGGATCGTTTCCTGCATCAGGCTCTGCACCTTAGAGTCGGAAGAGCGTACCTCGCTGGTGAGCCGCCGCATCTGTCTGACGTAGATCTTACTCACAGCGACGAACACAGGGATGATGGCGATGGTGATAATAGCCAGCACGGCATCCATGGCGAAGAGATAGCAAAACGCGCCGATGAACATGGCGAGCACGGCGAGTGAGTCGGGAATGGTCTCGGTGAGGAACGTCACCACGTTGTTGACGTCGAACTCCAGGCGGTTGAGTACGTCGCCGGAGTGGAACTTCTCTCTGCCGTGCCATTGTGTGCGCAGGATGCGATCGAGCATTCGCTGCTGCATACGGTTCTGTGCTCTGATGCCCAGGATATTGCTCACCCACGTGCTCGCAATGGTGAGGAGCAGTCCGGCCAGCATGAGCAGTGCCATGATCACCACGGCGATGACAATGCGGTGAGGGTTGCAGGCATGTCCCTGCAAGGCGGGTGTGGACACGTCGATGGCATGTTGCACGGCACCCACCTGGGCCAGAGACACCACAACACCGAGCAGACCGATGACAGCGTTGAGCGTGGCTTGCAGCCTGTTGCCGCGCCATGCCTGCCACAGCCACCGCGCGATCGTGCGGGTATCGTATTTGGACTTGGGTAGATTAAAGAGATTTCGTATTTTCATCTATGAATAATCAGAGAGGAACCGTCGCGTTTTCATGGAACGGCCATCGTAGAGAAGCGATTCTGTTTTCATTGTTGCCGTTGGTCAGCGCCCCACATGAGCTTGTCGCGCAGCGTGGAGAAGTAGTGGGCATTGTGCTGCTTGACGATCTTCACCTGATAAGGAGCTTTGCGTATGACGACCTTGGTCTTGTCAGTGAGCTTTTCTGAACGTCCGTCGATAGCAATGAGGAAGTTGTGGCTACGGCTTTCCACGTCGAGCTCAATTTCACAGTTGTCATTGATGACGATCGGTCGGATGTTGAGGCTGTGCGGAGCAACAGGTGTGATACAGAGGTTCTGTGCCGACGGCACGATGATAGGTCCTCCGTTGCTCAGGCTGTAGGCCGTACTGCCCGTCGGTGTGGAGATGATGAGACCGTCGGCCTGGTAGGTGACGAGATACTCCCCGTCGATGCTGCAACGAACCGAGATCATAGCGGCCATGTCACGTTTGAGCAGTGCGATGTCGTTGAGTGCAAAGGGACAGCCGCTGAGTTGTTCGCCGACAGCCTCGGCCTGGATGACGGAGTGCTCTTCTATCTTATAGGTGTCATTGTATATCTCTTCAAAGGCCATGCTCACCTCGCTGGGCAGCACATCGGCGAGGAAGCCCAGCCGTCCCATGTTCACGCCAAGCATAGGAATGCCTTTGGCACCCACGCGGCTGGCCGCATTGAGGAAGGTGCCGTCGCCGCCGAGCGAGACAGCAAAGTCGGCAGTGAAGTCCTCATCATCGAAGACATCGGTGTGCCAGATGTCGAGATGCTGGTCGCGGACAAGGAACTCATAGTAAGGACGGTCGATGAGCACCTCCGCACCATGAGCTTTGAGGATGTCGGTGATATGCTGTATGGCCACCGACTTCCGCGCTTGAAATGCATTGCCGAAGAGGGCAAAGCGTAAATGCTTCTGTGGCATATCTGTTTGTTTTTTGCTTTCTTTATTATGCTTTATTCGTCTATCTGACAAACTTTTCGTATATTTGCATTTGATTCAGTTACAAAAATACGATTATTTATTGAGAAAGGACAATAATCATGGCAAAAGTTTATGAATTTCTTGCCAACGGCTTTGAAGAGATAGAAGCCTTGGCTCCCGTTGACATCCTTCGTCGTGGTGGTGTAGAGGTGCATACGGTGAGTGTGACGGGTTCGGAATTTGTTGAGTCGTCGCATGGCGTTACCATCAAGGCCGACATGCTTTTCACGCGTCCGGAAGACTATCGCGACGCTGACTTGCTGATGATTCCGGGTGGTATGCCGGGTTCCACCAACCTCAATGCCCACGAAGGTGTGCGTCAGGCAATGCTGTGGCAATACAAGAGCGGACGGCGTGTGGCTGCTATCTGTGCGGCTCCGATGGTGCTTGGCGGCATCGGCATTCTCAACGGCAAGAAGGCTACCTGCTCACCAGGTTTCCAGAAATATCTCACCGGCGCTACCTATACGGCAGAGCTCTATCAGGAGGATGGCAACATCATCACGGGAGAGGGACCGGCGGCTACGCTGCCCTATGCCTATCGCATCCTCAGCTATTTCGTCGGTGAGGAGAAGGCGCGTGAGTTGCAAAAGAAGATGCAGTATGCTCATCTGATGGAAGCAAAGTGATGGCAGAGCAGAACTATGTGATCATCGTCGCCGGTGGCAAGGGCACGCGCATGGGCAGTGATGTACCCAAGCAGTTCCTGCCGATCGGCGGCCGTCCCGTGCTCATGCGCACGCTGGAGCGTTTCCATGACTACGACCCGCAGTTGAATCTTATCCTCGTGCTGCCCAAAGAGCAACAGGACTATTGGCGGTCACTGTGTGCACAGTATGCGTTTGACATTCCTTACCAGTTGGCCGACGGTGGTGCGACACGTTTTGAGAGCTCGCGCAACGGACTGGCTTTGGTGCCTGACGACGCGTGTGGTGTAGTGGCCATCCACGATGGTGTGCGTCCGTTTGTTGCCAAGGAGGTCATCGACCGTTGTTTCGAGGCGGCGCGCGAGGACTATGCCGCCATTCCCGTCTACGCTGTCACTGACACGCTACGCTATGTCGACGAGCAAGGGGGCGGCCGCAACGTGCGGCGGTCGGACTATCGTGTGGTGCAGACGCCGCAGGTCTTCGACATCACGCTGGCCAAGCAGGCGTTTAAACAGCCCTATCAGGAGAACTTCACCGACGATGCCTCGGTCATAGAGGCCATGGGCTGTCAGGTGGCTATGGTTGAGGGCAACCGTGAGAATATCAAGCTCACCACGCCCTTTGACCTTGCTGTTGCTGAGGCGCTCATCAAGGAGCAGCTCGGGTAGTGGTAATCTCTCTATATATATAATAAGGTGGTATGACAGACATACTGAGTCAGGACATCATGTATTTGCCAGGTGTAGGTCCTCATCGCAAGGACCTGCTCGACAGTCAGCTCCATATCAAGACGTGGGGCGACCTGCTCGGCTATTACCCTTACAAATACGTAGACCGCACGAAGTTCTATCGCATCGCGGAGTTTCAGTCGCCGCTGCTCTTCGACAATGTAGCGAGTGCAGGATCTTTGCCTTTTGTACAGATCAAAGGGCGGATACTCAGCTATGACACCTACACCGATCCGGGACAGAAACGACGTGTCGTGGCCCACTTTTCCGATGGCAGTGGTGTCGTCGACTTGGTATGGTTCCACGGCTTGCGCTATGTCACGCAGACCTATAAGATCGGGCAAGAGTATATCGTCTTCGGGCGCCCCACGATCTTCCAACAGCGATGGCAGTTTGCCCATCCCGACATGGAGAAGGTCGGTGAGACCAATGTCACGGAGATGGGGATGCAACCTTATTATATGACCACGGAGAAGATGAAGGACCGGGGCATGACATCCCGCTCATTGGAGAAAATGACCAAGGCACTTGTCACCCGTATCCCTCAAGGTGCGATCCCCGAAACCCTGCTGCCCGAACAGATCAGCCGCCTTCATCTCATCGGACGCGAGGAGGCGCTGCGCAAGATCCACTATCCACAGTCGATGGACGACGTGCAGCGGGCGCAGATGCGGTTGAAGTTTGAGGAGCTCTTCTACGTACAACTCAATATCCTGCGCTATACCTCGGAGCGTCGCAAGAAATATCAGGGTTATGTGTTCAAGCGCATCGGTCCGTTGTTCAACGATTTCTACCGTGATAACCTGCCCTTTGAGCTTACTGGTGCACAGAAGCGGGTGATGCACGAGATCCGTGCCGACCTCTGCTCAGGGCGTCAGATGAACCGGCTGTTGCAAGGCGACGTGGGCTCGGGCAAGACTTTGGTGGCACTCATGGCCATGCTCATCGCATTGGACAATGGCTTTCAGGCATGTATCATGGCGCCTACGGAGATTCTGGCTGAGCAGCACTTGGCGACGATCCGTGAGTTCTTGAAGGATATGCCCGTACGCGTGGAGTTGCTCACAGGCATCGTCAAGGGCAAGAGGCGGAAGGAAGTGCTTGGCGGACTGCTCGACGGCAGCGTCAACATCCTTGTCGGGACCCATGCGATCATCGAGGACACCGTGCAGTTCCATCGGCTTGGGCTGGCTGTCGTCGATGAGCAGCACCGCTTCGGTGTGGCCCAGCGTGCGAAGCTATGGGGCAAGAGCGACAACCCGCCGCATATCCTCGTGATGACGGCTACGCCGATACCGCGTACGCTGGCAATGACGCTCTATGGCGATCTCGACGTGAGCGTGATCAACGAGTTGCCGCCGGGGCGCAAGCCGATCGTCACCATTCATAAATATGACAACCAGATGACGAGCCTCTATCAGGGCATACGGCAGCAGATCCACCAAGGACGGCAGGTGTATATCGTCTTCCCCTTGATAGAAGAGAGTGAGAAGATGGACTTGAAAAACCTGGAGGATGGCTTCAAGGCGCTGTGCGACGTGTTTCCGGAGTTTCGTTTGAGCAAGGTGCACGGACGTATGAAACCGGCGGAGAAGGAGGCGGAGATGCAAAAATTCCTCAAGGGCGAGACGCAGATCTTGGTAGCTACAACAGTGATAGAGGTGGGCGTCAACGTGCCCAACGCCTCTGTGATGGTCATCCTCGATGCCCAGCGCTTTGGCCTCTCTCAGCTCCATCAGCTGCGTGGTCGTGTGGGACGTGGTGCCAAGCAGAGCTATTGCATCCTCGTCACTAACTACAAGCTGTCGGAAGAGACGCGTAAGCGCATCGACATCATGTGCGACACCAACGACGGCTTCCGCATTGCTGAGGCTGACCTGAAGCTGCGCGGGCCCGGCGACTTGGAGGGCACTCAGCAGAGTGGTATCGCCTTTGACCTGAAGATAGCGGACATCGCACGCGATGGACAACTGGTACAGCTGTCACGCGATGAGGCTCAGAAGATCATCGATGCTGATCCGGAATGCAATCTCCCCGCCAATAGTCTTCTGTGGAATCATCTGCGGGAACTGAGGAAGACGAATATCAACTGGGCAGAGATATCGTGAGAAATGCAGCCTCACCCCCGTACGCAGCCTCACCCCCGTACCCCTCTCCGAAGGGAGAGGGGAGTGATTACTTCCAAGGGGTGTTAGGAGGGTATTGCAATCCCCTCCCCTCGGGGAGGGTTAGGGAAGGGCTTTATTCCCTCCCCTCGGGGAGGGTTAGGGAAGGGCCTGGGTTAGGGAAGGGCCTGGGTTAGGGAAGGGCTTTGGCTATCAGCGCCACAGCATAGGCACTGATACCTTCCTCACGTCCGGTGAAGCCGAGCTTCTCGGTCGTGGTAGCTTTGATGCTGATCTGGTCCTCATCACAGCCGATGACGTGGGCCAGACAAGTCTTCATAGCCGGTATGTGCGGGTTGAGTTTTGGATGCTCGGCACATACCGTGGCGTCGATGTTGCCAAGGACATAGCCCTTGCCAGCCAACAACTCCATCGTCTTTTTCAGAATGATCTTACTGTCCATGTTCAGCGTCGCGTCGCTGGTGTCGGGGAAGTGATAGCCGATGTCGCGCAGGTTGGCGGCACCGAGCAGGGCGTCGCAGATGGCATGGATGAGCACGTCGGCGTCGCTGTGCCCCAAGAGCCCCTTGCTATGTTCAATCTTGATACCGCCGAGCCAGAGGTCGCGGCCTTCGACGAGTTGGTGGACATCGTAGCCCATGCCCACACGAGGTATATTGTAGCTTTGCATTTCGTTGAGATGTTATTGATATAGAATAGGAGTTAGCGACGGTGCAGCAGATCCTTGATGCCGTCCATGTCGAAGCTCAGCGACAGGCGGAGCGTCTGGTCGAGCGGGTTGGTCTTGGCCGTAGCGATGACATAGCCAGCGTCGAGCGAGAAGACACTCATCTTGAAGCCCGCACCGACGGTGAAGTACTTCATGTTGCCCTGACTCGGATCCTGATGATGGTATCCGGCGCGAAGCGAGAACTTATCGTTGTAGGTATATTCGGCACCCACGCTCCACTGTATCTCTTTCATCTCACCCTTGAAGCCTTCCGGTGAGTCACTGAAACTCTTGAAGATGCCACTGATGCTCGACGTGTTGTTGTAGTGCTCATGCACCCATTGGTCATAGCCTTGGTTGTCGCTGAGCCCCGTCTCCTTGGTGTACTGTTCCATGGTAGGCGGTGTCGGCACCAGAAATTTGTTAGCGTCCAAAGAGATGGCGAACTTGTTGTATTCGTCGATAGGCACCATCAGCGACGTACCCAGACGGAGGTTGGTAGGCAGGAACTCGGCGGCATCCGAACCGCTGAACGTGATCTTACTGCCTATATTCGAGATGTTGAGACCGAAAGCCAGCTGACACTCGCGCGATCCGATGGTGGGATAGGTCTGGTAGTAAGCCGAGAGATCGGCGGCGAAAGCCGATGCCGGTGAGTTGTCCTCACTGGTGTAGTCATAGCGCAGGTCGGAGTAGATCCAGCGCAGCGTGGCGGCGATGGAGAACTTCTCACTGAGCATGAGCGAGTAAGAGGCGTCGATGGCCATCTCGTAGGGGTTGACGGTCATGGCGTTGTCCTCGGAACTGGTCTGCACCTCACCGAGAGAGAAATAGCGCAGCGATCCCGACACGGCACTGTGTTCGCCGATGCGATAGTATCCGGCGAGATAAGCCTGGTCGATGTCGTTGACGAGCTGGCGGAGCCACGGCGTATAGTTCAGTGCTACACCGGCACGGCTGATGGTAAACGGATATTTGGCCGGGTTCCAGTGTTGCGAGTTGACATCGGGGTCTGTTGCCGCTCCAGCATCACCCAAAGAGGCTCCTCGTGCATCGGGAGAGATGGTCTGAGAGATGATGGCATATTGCACAGGGTTGAACTCGTCGAGCTTTTCCTGCGCAAAGGTCCATAGGGGTAGAGCCGCAAAGAGAGAGGCCAGCGTGATACGTGCTATTCTTGTCATTCTGATGGATGTGCTATATATATAATAAGGTGTAGACTCCCGGGATGGGGGAAAGCTACACCTTCATAAACGCAGGGCGTATGACGATTATTGCCTGATGATGATGAGTTTCTGTGTCTTCGAGGCGTAGCTGCTGCCGTCGGCGCACATGCGCACGCGGTAGAGATATACGCCGGTCTGCAGGCGGCAGCCCTGACCGTCGCACAGATCCCAGTCCTTGGTATAGGTTCCGAGATTGGTGACACCAGTGTCGGTATGTTTCCACAGTGTGCGGCCGCCCATGTCGAAGACCTCGATGCACACGTCGACCTTACTGCCTGCCATGTCGTGGTTGACGATGAATGTCGTGGTGTTGTAAGCCGGATTCTTCGATACGCCAACCGAACTGATCGTCGGCTGCAGGCTCTTTGTCACCACAAAGTCGAGTGTGGCTGTCGATGAGTTGTTGAGGATGTCCCAGGCCCGGAAGGTCAGCGTGTGCTTGCCTGGCTCAAGCGACGGGATGCTGAAGGCCGTTCGGCCACTGGTGTACGATCCGAAGTCATAGGTAAACTCGTCGTTGAGCGAGTATACCTTGTTGGCATCGCCGTCGATGATGAGCTGCAGGTCGTGGCCGATGCCGTTGCCTGTAGCGTTGATGCCGCTGGTGTCGCTGACCTCAGCCACGAAATAAGGTGTACAGTTCACCGTGCCTCCGTTTTGGAATTCCGGCGTGTTGAGATAGCAGAACAGCTTCGGGCCTAATGTGTCGACAGCGGCCGTCATGGATCCGCCCACGGTGAAGTGGTCGCTCACGCCGTTGGCGATGCTGGTATGCTCATTGTTGACGGCATAGACATTGACCAGTCCGGTGTTGTCGCTGTAGTTGATGTCCATCGGCACCGAGAAGGTGAAGGCGAAGCGCCCTTTGCGAATACTGTCAGAACCCGTATAGAGAATCTTGTTGCGGCTGTAGAAGACGAAGGCAGAGTCAGCCTCTGCACTGTAGTTCTCCTTGCAGACGATCTTCTCCTGCGAGTCTCGCACTACGATGGTTGCCACTCCGCTGAAGTTCTCAGCGTCGGCCTTGTTGACATGTCCGGCGATGCGTGCGATACTTCCAGCCTTGAACTTCGGCCGTGTGGCCGAGGTGGTAGGAATGCCGTTGATCGAGTCTACGACGATGCACGGCTCGGGCAGGTTGAGTCTCAGCGCGGGATCACCGAGCAGCGAGTATTGCAACTTGTTGACGGTGCGGTCCTGTCCGGTGGTGATCATCTGGTTCTTAGCCTGTTGCTGAGCCTCGCCGAGGGTCAGCGCTTTCCCGTCTTTCCGGCTGAGCACGGCCGTGAGGAAGGCCCGGTTGATGAGTTTGTTGTAGGAGGCGAGCACCGTACGCGTGGTACCGAAGAAGGCCACCGCTCCGCCGTTTGCATTCACGACGGCCGCCGTGCCGATGTTGTCCTCTACGTCGTCAAAGGCCATGATGTCGCACGAGGCGGTGATCCACAGTGGCAGGTTGGTGTTGGAGAAATTTTGGAAGTCAGAGAGCTTGAGCACGCCCTCGTGTGCGATGAGCCCCGCGCTGCCGTGTCCGGCATAGTCCATGATGAGCGCACCGTTTTGCTGTTGCCGTTTGATGATGGCGGAAACCTCGGGATAGGAATGTCCCGTGGCCGAGGCCTGTTCGGTATAGGCGTCCCACATCACCTTTTTCAGAACGAGTTCAGGGTGCAGCGCCTCGATATAGTCGGCGTTCTCATTCTCGTCGTTCATGTGCAGGTTGTTGTTGCCGTCGTCGCCCATGAACATCAGTTCGTTTTGCCAGGCCCCTGCGTTGCTGTTCTCGGCATAGCTGATGGTCTTGTCGACCATGGTCTTGGCCTCTTCGACAGTTGTCACGGGGAAGCGTCCCACGGCGATGTCGTCCATGTCCTTGGTCATAGGGTTACCGCCCTCGCCGTCGTCAAGTCGTGTGAAGAAGCCGTCGTCGACATAGCAGAGCACCGCGTTGAGCGAGTTCTCACTCTCGTGGCAGAGCAGATAGTCGTCGGAGTTGAGACCGCGGCAGTCGCTGGTGAGCATGCGGTTGTCCCACACGCCGCGTCCGAAGAGCAGCAGATAGCGGGGCAGGTCAGCGTCGGTCGTAGCGCGGTCGTAGAGCATCTTCAGGTAGCGTCGGTAGGCGTTGGCATCGGGCGTGCCGCTGCTGAACTCGTTGTAGAGCTCATCAGCCTTGACGATGCGCACGCGCAGGCTGTCGTGCTTCTCGTGGAAACTTGCGAGCCGCTGTGCCTGCTCCAGATATTTACCCGACGTGGGGATGATGATCACCATATCCGTGGCCGTGTCGGCATGATGGTCTTGGTTGGCGATGGTGCCCACCAGCGAAGGTGTGGGGAAGGTCGTGGCGAGGTTGGGCTTAGGTACGGGATCGCTCCACGCCATAGACACATAGTCCAGTCTGAGCGGTCCGCCATCCACGCACATGATTTTCACGGTGTCGTTGGCGTGCAGCGTGTTGATGGCATAAGTAGCGTAGCTCTCCCCACCTTTGTTATAGTCGTTGTATTCTCCACTGCTGAGCGTGATGCTCATCGTGCCGAGTACCGAGTCGTTGAGCATGATCTGTGCCGTGCTGGCCTGTCCGGCGGTGACGGCCACGGAGAGCTTTCCGGTCTTGGACTTTGACAGGTTGGAGAGCACGAGTCGCTTGGTGTTGCCTTTGCTGATGGTCTCGCTGTCGAAGAGGTTGCGTCCGCCGTGGTACCACGAGAAGCCGTCGACCTCATAGAGACTGTGATAGTCGTCGGCAGTGGGGTAGTGCTTTTCCAGAAATGTCGTAGAGTCTACCGTGGCCACGGCGTCGTTGCTCTCCGTGAGGAAGTAATAGCCATAGTCGGAATAGAAGTTGCGCGTGCGCTGTGCTGCCGTGTTGCTGCTCCAGCTCACGGGTCCTTTGGCGTAGAAGAGATGCTTGCCGCCAACGATGCACTGCTCCACCTCGGGCAGGTCGTCGAGGGCCTTGAGCGTGTTGCTGTTGAGGACCTCATCTTGCAGGTTACCGCCATAGCCGTAGATCTTCACCTTGTTGATGTCGGAGAAGCCAGCCTGGCGTACGAGGCTGCTGCTGAGCTGATAGATGCCCGATGCCGGAACGCGTATCTTCACCCATCGGCCGGAGGCCAAGACGGAATGCGAGGCATAGCGGTCAGTGTTGAGCGGCGCATGATGTATGTTGGCTTTTGCCATCTGTCGTGTTGCAGCAGTGACGGCCTTCGCGTCTACGCGCAGCATGAAGCTGGCCAGGATCTGGTATCTGCCATTGCGGTAGACGAGCGGGCAGAACGACAGCTGCAGGTTGGGACGGCGGCGGTTCATCACCACCTGCTGCTCGATGGCGGGCAGCGTGGGCAGCGGCTCACTGCTCAGCCGGTGATAAGCCTCGATGTCGCTCTCCGCCATATCCACAAACTCGGGGTAGAGGATGGAAGGCGTATAGACCGAGTCGGCATAGTCCGCCCGCAGCGCGATGGTATAGGTAAACCGTGGCAGTGTGCTGTCGATGCGCACCTGGTCGTTGGTCAGGTTGAAGAAGCGCTGGGCGGAGAGAGGGAGGGTGAGGAAAAGAAGGAAAAGAAGGAAAAGGAGAGACCAAACCCTCTCCCTAGCCCTCCAAGCCCTCTCCCTAGCCCTCCCCCCGGGGGGAGGGAAAGAGCGGCCGGGTAAAGGGTGATATATTGGGTCTTTCATTTTTCCTTGTCGTTTAGTCATAGAGAACATAGAGATTATAGAACTCATAGAGATTATAGAACTCATAGAGGAATAGAACTCATCGGTATTTTAGGGTGGGCTCATTCCCTCCCCCTCGGGGGAGGGTTAGGGAGAGGGCTCGGTGGGCTCATTCCCTCCCCCCTGGGGGAGGGTTAGGGAGAGGGCTGTAGGGTTAGGGTGAGGGCCCGGTGGGCTCATTCCCTCCCCCTCGGGGGAGGGTTAGGGTGAGGGCTCGGTGGGCTCATTCCCTCCCCCCTGGGGGAGGGTTAGGGAGAGGGCTGTAGGTTTAGGGTGAGGGCCCGATGGGCTCATTCCCTCCCCCTCGGGGGAGGGTTAGGGAGAGGGCTGTAGGGTTAGGGCCCGGGGGCATTTTTCTTTTTTTCCCCCTATTTGCACCTAAATTCCATCACCTTCCTCTCTTCGAGATACCCTTCCAGGTGGTCGTCGATGTGTACGGGGCCTACGCCGGCGGGAGTGCCCGTGAAGAGGATGTCGCCCGTCTTCAACGTGAAGTACTGACTGATGTAGGCGATGATCTCGTCGATCTTATAGAGCATGTCGGCCGTGCAGCCCTCCTGCACCGTCTGTCCATTGATGTCGAGATGGAAGCGCAGGGCGTTGAGGTCGCGGAACTTCTCCTTGGGCACCCATTCGCCGAGACAGGCGGCACCGTCGAAGCCCTTGGCCAGATCCCACGGCTGTCCCGCTGCCGACAGCTTATGTTGCAGCTCGCGTGCCGTGAAGTCGATGCCCACCGTCAATGCGTCGTAGTAGCGGGGGGCGAAGCGCACGGGCACCGTCTTACCGAGCTTGCAGATGCGCACCACCACCTCGGTCTCATATTCTATACGTCCCAGATGGTCGGGGATGAAAAACGGCTTATGGTCTTTCAGCAGGCTGGAGTCAGCCTTGAGGAAGATCACCGGCTCATCCGGTTTCTTTAACGTACCGTGCAACTCTTTATTGTGCGCGGCATAGTTCATTCCGATGCAGAATATCTTCATAATATGTGACTTATCTCACGATGATCTTTTTCTTGTGATCGATATACACGCCGCAGTCCTTAGGGTGACTGACGCTGCGGCCGCTGAGGTCGTAGTAGTGGTCGTCGGTCGTCTTCGACGTGCTGGTAAGAAGATAGGTACGAATGTTCATTTCGCTGATTGATGATGATGATGCAAATTTAATCAAAAAGAAGGAGAATACAAAATCGTGCGCCGCCTTTTTCTATGCGCAGGAATACGGCCTCACCCCCGTGCCCCTCTCCAAAGGGAGAGGGGAGTGATATGCTTCAAGTGACGAAAAACTCTCGCAAAGGTCGCCCTAAGGGTTTTGAGGTAGGGGGGGCGCCGTGGCCGCCCTAACCCCGCAAGGCATATATTTAGATTACCTCCCTAACCCTGCGAGGCATATATTTGCGCACTGGATATTTCCCGTGGGCCGATATTTACGGATCTATAATTGGTTAGAGCGATCCAAAACTCAAGGAAAATTGCCTTGGCATAAAATTGTCCTTCGGACATAAAATAGAGCATCTCCTATTTATGCTCACGTGCTGTTGAGAGTGCTCTCCTGTCTTCGCCACTTTTTGTAGATAGGCTTGTAACGCATTGATAATCAATATTAGTGTACTTTAATATGGGTGTCCCCAAAAGATAGAAAAGCACTCTGTACTTCTAAGAGAGAATTCTCGAAAATGCGATTCTTACGAGGTCTTTTTTTGTAGGGCCCACACAGAGCCACAGAGACTCACTCGTGACTCAGAGCACAGAGAAGGCTTCGCCTTAAAGAGAATATAGAAGCTCCTGAGATGTGCTCGCTTCGTGAACTCTTTACGGCGAAGCCGTCTCTGTGAACTCTATATATAATAAGGAGCCCTTCCCTAACCCTCCCCGAGGGGAGAGGAGAGCCCTTCCCGAGGGGAGGGGAGAGCCCTTCCCTAACCCTCCCCGAGGGGAGAGGAGAGCAATACCCTCCTAACACCCCTTGGAAGTAATCACTCCCCTCTCCCTTCGGAGAGGGGTTGGGGGTGAGGCTGGAGAGGGGTACGGGGGTGAGGCTTCTTCTTAGAGTCGCTCTATCTCTTCTTCTGACAATCCGGTGATCTTGACAATGAGATCTGTGGATAAGCCGGCGGATTTCATGGCTTTTGCGTGGTGGGTGGTGGCATCGCGTAGTCCTTCCTCCCTGCCTTCTTTTCTGCCTTCCTCCCTACCTTCCCTTCTGCCTTCCTCTTTCGCTGTGTCCATGCCGTTCTTGATGTCGCGGTAGGCATTGCTGCTGAGTTCGTAGTCACGCAGCTCATTGGTGTCGAACTTAGCGATCTCTGCTGTGGAGAAGAGCTGCTCGAAGACACGGCCTTGCAACTCGGCAGGACGCGCGAAGAGACGCTGCATATTTTTCAAGGCAAAAAGCCATTTGTCGAGGGTGGTCTTTAGTTCTCCCAACTCCTTATGGAAGCAAGCCAACTCGACATAGATGTAGGTGAGCTTGTCGTAGAACACCTTTTTAGAATGTATGTCCATGAGCTTCACCTCCTTGTACACTCCGCTGTCGCTCTGCTTGTCCTCGGGGAAGGTGAAGTTGAGGATGCCGATGGTGTAAACGGGACTGAGCTTGTAGTCCCAGTCGCCGCGCTTGCCCTGCTCAGCTATGGGGAATGTGGAGTAATAGATGGAACGGTCCTTGTAGAATTCCTGATAGACGTTCTGCATCTCTACGATAAAGCGTGAGCCGTCCTTTGCCTGGCAATAGACGTCAAACACGGCACGGCGTTCCTCTATGTTCGTTCCGAGCTGCTCGCTGTTGCGGTAAGTGACATCACTCACCTCACGCTCACCCTCAAGCAGAGCGTTGAGAAAGTCGATGAGCAGCGCCTTGTTGAAGGGCGTGCCGAAGATACGCTTAAAGCCGAAGTCGGTCAGCGGATTGATGTATCTTTCTGTGTAGTTGGTGTCCATTGCGTCCATAATCGTCAGTCTCTAAATGATTATTCTCTGCAAATATCGGAAAAAAACATCAAATAAGCAAGAGGCGTACGATGTTTTTTTATCTCTCACATGAATGTCCATGAATTGACCATGAATTCCTCATAAATTCAAGGCTTCCGGCCCGCATTCGTGCGTGTTCGTGCGTGTTCGTGCGGATTCGTGTGGATTCGTGAAGATTCGTGCAGATTCGTGGAAAAGAGCAATTCACGGTGCAGCGGATATTTCCCGTGGCCCGGATATTCGTAATCTTCTTTAGCCTGCAT
>CAMCBZ010000039.1 GCA_945873145.1 uncultured Prevotella sp. | reverse complement strand
AACACTACGACGGCACAGATCAGGATGTTTCTCACCCGCATGGGATGGAATACCAAGATGATTATCACGGGTGATATGACACAGATCGACCTGCCCAAGGAGTACAAGAGTGGATTGAAAGAAGCGCTGAGAATACTGAAAGGAGTGGAAGGCATTTCCGTCATCGAACTCACCAAGAAAGATATCGTCCGACACCAACTCGTCACCCGCATCGTCAACGCTTATGAGGCTTACGACAAACGCCAGGAGGAAGAGCACCGGAAACGGGCAGAGAGACAAAGAAGAGACTCTATTGAAAGCAACGACGACGGGCAAGAGCTGACCATCATCGGCACAGGTGATTTCACCGAAAACTGATATTCCCCCTTACACATAAAAGACATTCCATAAAACACTTTTTATATTCATACTATTATGAAAGCTTTAACTCATACCGATTTCCATTTCGAAGGACAGAAGAGCGTTTACCATGGCAAGGTACGCGACGTTTACAACATCAACGATGACCTCATCGTTATGGTCGCAACAGACCGCATCTCGGCTTTCGACGTCGTCTTGCCCAAAGGCATTCCTTTCAAGGGCCAAGTGCTGAACCAGATTGCATCGAAGTTCCTTGACCAGACAGCCGACATCTGCCCGAACTGGAAACTGGCAACACCCGACCCAATGGTCACCGTAGGACTGAAATGCGAGGGCTTCCGTGTGGAGATGATCATCCGCTCGATCCTCACAGGTTCTGCTTGGCGCGCTTACAAAGATGGATGCCGTGAACTCTGTGGCGTGAAATTGCCGGAAGGTATGCACGAGAACGAGCGCTTCCCCGAGCCCATCATCACTCCAACCACCAAGGCCGACGAAGGTCACGACATGAACATCTCTCGTGAGGAGATCATCAAGCAGGGTATTGTGTCTGCCGAGGACTATGCTGTCATCGAGGACTGGACACGCAAGCTCTTCCAGCGCGGACAGGAGATCGCCGCTAAGCATGGTCTGATCCTCGTCGACACCAAATATGAATTTGGCAAGCGCGACGGCAAGCTCTATCTCATCGACGAGATCCACACACCGGATTCCAGCCGCTACTTCTACGCCGACGGCTACGAGGAGCGCCTGGCAAAGGGCGAGCCTCAGCGTCAGCTCTCCAAGGAGTTCGTAAGACAGTGGCTCATCGAGCACAACTTCATGAACCAGCCCGGACAGACCATGCCAGAGATTACCGACGAGTATGCCGAGAGCGTATCAGAGAGATACATCGAACTCTATGAGCACATCACTGGCGAGAAATTCGACAAGGCTGCCGAGGAAGGTGACATTGCCGCACGCATCGAACGCAATGTGAAGAACTATCTTGCAACACGTAAGTAAACAGCTCATCGCATCAGGAATGTACAAACAAGAGCGCATTAAGCCCTACGATGGCAAAGGTGACAAAGGGCAACTCGTAGAGGAGATGTTCGACAACATCGCTGACAACTACGACACCCTCAACCACCGACTGTCATGGAATATCGACAAAGGATGGAGACGCAAGGCTATCAAGGCCCTTGCGCCTTTTCACCCTTGTTCTGTCCTTGACGTGGCAACAGGTACTGGCGATTTTGCCATACTCTCAGCCCGAATGCTTCATCCACAGAAGTTGATCGGAGCCGACATCTCGGAAGGGATGATGAACGTAGGACGACAGAAAGTGAAAGCGGCAGGACTGGACAGCATCATCTCTTTCCAAAAGGAAGACTGCATGCATCTGTCATTCCCCGACAACACTTTCGATGCTGTCACAGCGGCTTTTGGCATCAGAAACTTTCAGGATCTGGATCAGGGACTGCGCGAGATGTGCCGGGTATTGAAAAAAGGTGGTCATCTGAGCATTGCGGAGCTTACCGAGCCTGTGCACTTCCCCATGAAGCAGTGCTTCAAACTCTATTCCCACACCTTCCTGCCGGTCTATGGCAGCATCATCTCTAAAGACAAGAGCGCATACAGCTATCTCACAGCCACCATCGAAGCTTTTCCACAAGGAGAGCAGATGATGGGCATCCTGCAAAAGGCTGGCTTCTCCAAGGTCTCCTTCCGGCGACTGACCTTCGGTATATGCACTCTGTATTTCGCCGAAAAATAACCATCACGTCAAACAAGTAACACCAGCTGCACAATGGACAAATACGGACTGATAGGCTACCCTCTTGGACACTCCTTCTCCATCAGTTATTTCAATGAGAAGTTCCAAAACGAGAACATTGACGCAACTTATGAAAACTTCGAAATTCCTACGATAGAGGAATTGCCCGAGATACTTGACTCCAATCCAGAACTGAAAGGACTGAATGTCACGATACCTTATAAAGAAAAGGTCATCAGCTATCTCGACTCTCTCTCTCCCGAAGCTCGTGAAATCGGTGCTGTCAATGTCATCAAAGTAACACACAAAAACAAGAAGACGATACTAAAGGGCTTCAACAGCGATGTTATTGGATTCACACAAAGCATAGAGCCGCTATTAGAGCATTTCCATAAGAAGGCTCTCATCCTCGGTACTGGCGGCGCATCGAAAGCTATCGACTTCGGTCTGAAGTCGCTTGGACTCAAGACGCTGAAGGTAAGCCGATACGAAAAGCCGGGGACCATTGAGTACAGCCACATCACAGCAGACACCATCAAGGAGTATAACGTGATTGTCAACTGCACACCCTGCGGCATGTATCCCCACGCCGACGAATGCCCCAACCTCCCCTACGATGCCATGGACAACCATACGCTCCTCTATGATCTCATCTACAATCCCGATGAGACGCTGTTTATGAAGAAAGGCAAAGAGCATGGCGCTGTAGTGAAAAACGGACTGGAGATGCTCCTGCTCCAGGCTTTTGCCAGCTGGCAGTTCTGGAATGACGAAAGGTAAGACTCCACATTCCGCAGATTCTATCATACCATATTATATTATTATCATTCAAGACTTACGATTGAAAAAATGAATAATCGATACATGATGCGAGGCGTCAGTGCCGCCAAGGAAGATGTGCACAACGCTATCAAGAACATCGACAAGGGCATCTTCCCCCAGGCCTTCTGCAAGATCATCCCCGACATCCTCGGTGGCGATCCGGAATACTGCAATATCATGCACGCCGACGGAGCCGGTACCAAATCTTCTTTGGCCTATCTCTATTGGAAGGAGACAGGTGATCTGAGCGTTTGGAAGGGAATTGCGCAAGACGCTATCGTCATGAACACCGATGACCTGCTCTGTGTGGGAGCTGTTGACAACATCCTTGTGTCCAGCACCATCGGCCGCAATAAGATGTTGATTCCCGGTGAGGTCATCAGTGCTATCATCAACGGCACCGACGAGCTGCTTGCAGAACTCCGCGGTATGGGCATCGGCATCTGGCCCACAGGTGGAGAGACTGCCGACGTTGGCGACTTAGTGCGTACCATCATTGTCGACTCCACTGTCACCTGCCGCATGAAGCGCAAGGATGTCATCAACAATGCCAACATCCGCCCGGGAGATGTCAT
Source organism: uncultured Prevotella sp. (assembly GCA_945873145.1). Taxonomy (GTDB): domain Bacteria; phylum Bacteroidota; class Bacteroidia; order Bacteroidales; family Bacteroidaceae; genus Prevotella. The sequence continues at coordinate 23,480 of CAMCBZ010000039.1, read as the reverse complement.
CGTGGGTCTCAGCTCTACCGGTCAGGCTACTTATGAGCATCAGTACAATGGCGGCATGGGCAGCAACGGACTGACAAGTGCGCGTCACGATGTCTTCGCGAAGTATCTGGCTGAGAAATATCCTGAGAGCTATGATCATGCCGTACCCGACGAACTGGTGTATAGCGGCAAATACCACCTCACCGACAAGATTGAAGGAGTGCCCGTCAATGCCGGTCAGATGGTGCTCTCCCCAACCCGCACCTACGCTCCGGTCATCAAGAAGCTCTTGGACGAGTTGCGTCCCGAGATTCACGGTATGGTGCACTGCACCGGCGGCGCTCAGACCAAAGTGCTGCACTTCGTAGGTGAAAACTGCAAGGTGGTGAAGGACAACATGTTCCCCGTACCCCCACTCTTCAAGACCATTCACGACTGCTCCGGCACAGATTGGAAAGAGATGTACCAGGTCTTCAACATGGGACACCGCATGGAGATCTATGTCCGTCCGGAAGTTGCGGATCTGGTCATCGCTGTGAGCAAGAGCTTCAACATCGATGCCCAGGTCATCGGACACATCGAAGAAGGCAAGCGCTCGCTGACTATCAAGTCAGAATTCGGAACGTTTGAATATTAAGTCCAACGTTTGCAGATAAGGAACAAGCGTTTGAATATTAAATCCAACGTTTACAATTAAGGAACAAGCGTGTGAATTTGGAATCCGACGTTTGCATCTAAGGAAACAAGCGTTTGAATATTAAACTATAAGACGATTTATGCCAGAAAACAATAGCATATTGGAGAAGCTTGACGGCTTGGAGGCCCGCTACGAGGAAGTCAGCACCCTCATCACCGACCCCTCTGTCATTGCCGATCAGCAGCGTTATGTCAAGCTCACCAAAGAGTATAAGGATCTCGACGACATCATGAAGGCACGCAAGAGATACATCGACTGTCTCAATGCCATCAAAGAAGCCAAAGACATACTGGCCAACGAGAAAGATCCCGACATGAAAGAGATGGCCCGTGAGGAGCTCTCTGAGAATGAAAACCTTAAGCCACAACTTGAGGAAGACATCAAAATTGCTCTTGTGCCGAAAGATCCGGAAGACGCTAAGAACGTGCAGATGGAAATCCGCGCAGGAGCTGGTGGTGACGAAGCTGCCCTCTTTGCCGGCGATCTCTTCAACATGTACAAGAAATACTGTGAGTCGAAAGGCTGGACCGTCAGTGTGACGAGTGTCTCGGAAGGTGCTGTCGGCGGCTACAAGGAGATTGACTTTGCCGTGAGTGGCGATAATGTCTACGGCACACTGAAATATGAGAGCGGTGTGCATCGTGTGCAACGTGTCCCCGCAACAGAGACACAGGGCCGTATGCATACTTCTGCCGCCACAGTCGCCGTTCTCCCAGAAGCCGAAAAATTTGAAGTCCACATCAACGAAGGCGACATCAAGTGGGATACTTTCCGTTCCAGTGGTGCCGGAGGTCAGAACGTCAACAAGGTGAGTTCCGGTGTCCGTCTGCGCTATCCTTGGAAGAACCCCAACACGGGTGAGGTAGAAGAAATTCTCATCGAATGTACCGAGACGCGTGACCAGCCAAAGAATAAGGAACGAGCATTGAGCCGTCTCTATACCTATATATATGATCACGAGCACCAGAAATACGTCGACGACATCTCCAGCCGCCGCCGTTCTTTGGTATCTACTGGTGACCGCAGTGCCAAGATCCGTACATACAATTTCCCACAGGGGCGTGTCACTGATCATCGTATCGGTTACACCATTCATGACCTGCAAGGATTTCTCGGCGGCAACATCCAAGACATGATCGACCATCTCACCGTGGCTGAAAATGCAGAAAAACTGAAGGAGAACGAGTTATAGGCTGCATAGAGCGGTCAGCAAGCCGACAAGGTATATAGCTAATCGATCACTGGCAACAGCAATCTGATAATTAGTAAAAAGTAAACAGATAATTGTTCATAAACGACAGACCATGAACCGTAAGCAATTAGTCGAACAGATATTCCAAAAGAAAACATTTCTCTGTGTAGGCTTGGATCCCGACATCCGCAAGATGCCGGAATGCGTCCAGCAAGAAGAAGATCCGATTTTCTTCTTCAACAAGCAGATCATCGACGCCACAGCACCCTACTGCGTTGCCTACAAGCCCAATCTGGCATTCTACGAATGTCTGGGTGTCAAGGGCATGACTTCTTTCGAGCGTACAGTAGAGTATCTTCAGAAGTTCTATCCCGACCATTTCATCATCGCTGATGCCAAACGCGGCGACATCGGCAACACCTCAGCCATGTATGCGCGCACCTTCTTCGAAGAGTATAACGTCGACGCCCTTACCGTGGCTCCATATATGGGTGAGGACAGCGTTACTCCTTTCCTTGAGTACAAAGGCAAGTGGGTGGTATTGCTCGCGCTGACAAGCAACAAGGGCAGCCACGACTTCCAGCTCACAGAGGACAAGGAGGGCGAGCGCCTGTTCGAGAAAGTGTTGAAAAAATCACAGCAGTGGGGCAATGCTGACAACATGATGTATGTGGTCGGAGCCACTCAGGGACAGATGTTCCAAGACATCCGCAAAGCAGCCCCCAACCATTTCCTGCTGGTTCCGGGCGTTGGTGCACAGGGCGGTTCCCTCCAGGAGGTTTGCAAATATGGCATGATCAAAGACTGCGGCCTTCTGGTCAACTCCAGCCGCGGCATCATCTATGCCGGACATGACAAGGACTTCGCACAGGCATCGGCAGAAAAAGCCAAGGATTTGCAACAGCAAATGAAAGTGGAACTGTCTAAAATCGGATAAGTAAAAAACACACTGCTCATTCAAAAAGAGCTTCATTTCATTTCACAAAAGGCGTACTAATGTGCAATTAGTGCGTCTTTTTTTATTTAAAATGCACAAAATCTCAGCCTAACTTCAAAGATTCGAGAATAATTTATTATATTTGCAGAAATGTTTCAATCCTATTAGAAGATGGAATTTACCGCAAAGCAAATAGCTCAGTTTGTACAGGGCACTATTGAAGGAGACGAGAACGCCAGCGTGCACACCTTTTCCAAGATAGAGGAGGGCACGGCAGGCTCTATTTCCTTTTTGGCCAATCCCAAGTATATCCACTATTTATATGATACCAAGTCCACCATTGTTTTGGTAGACTCACAGATAAGCATCGACCGTCCGGTAGCCCCCACGCTCATTCGCGTAGACAACGCACGCGACTGTGTAGCCCGGTTATTACAGCTCTACGAGGCAGCCAAGCCCAAGAAGCATGGCATCGATCCCCTGGCCTTTGTATCTCCTAAGGCCAAGATCGGAAAGGATGTCTACGTGGGTGCCTTTGCTTATATCGCAGACGGTGTAACCATCGGCGACGGCTCACAGATCTATCCCAACGTGACCATCATGGACAATGCCACTCTTGGCGACAACTGTCTGATCTATCCTCAGGTGAGCATCTATCACGACTGCAAGCTTGGCAACAATGTCACGATCCATTCCGGCAGTGTCATCGGTGCCGATGGCTTCGGCTTCGCTCCCAACGCTCAGACTGGCCAGTACGACAAGATTCCTCAGATCGGCATCGTCACCATTGAGGATAATGTAGAAATCGGTGCCAATACTTGCATCGACAGATCCACGATGGGATCTACTTTCGTCAGAAAAGGCGTGAAGCTCGACAACCTCGTGCAGATCGCCCACAATACCGACATTGGAGAGAACACCGTGATGTCAGCACAGGTCGGTGTGGCTGGCTCCACCAAAGTAGGACAGTGGTGCATGTTTGGCGGACAAGTCGGTGTCTCCGGACATATCACCATCGGCGACAAGGTGCTGCTGGGTGCCCAGTCGGGTGCTCCGTCATCGATCAAGTCCAACCAGACGCTGATCGGCACACCTCCTATGCCACAATTCGCTTATTTCAAGAGTCAGGCATTGTTCCAAAGACTTCCCGAAATCTACAAGCAGCTGAACGCATTGCAGAAAGAAGTGGAAGAACTGAAGAAAAAGTCATAATCCACAAACTTACATCACAACAAGATAAAACAACCCAACAGAGCTTCATACGCTTTATCGTTAAGCAATACAATAAAGATGGATACAGAAAAGCAAAAAACGCTTGGCGGCAGTTTCTCGCTCTTTGGCAAGGGACTGCACACGGGTCTGAGCCTCACGGTGACGTTCAATCCCGCACCGGAAAACACCGGCTATAGAATCCAACGCATCGACTTGGAGGGACAACCCATTATCGAGGCGATTGCCGAGAACGTCGGCAACACCGAGCGGGGCACCGTCCTGCAGCAGGGAGACACGCGTGTCTCTACTGTGGAGCACGGCATGTCGGCCCTCTATGCCATGGGCATCGACAACTGCCTCATTCAGGTCAATGGTCCCGAATTCCCCATTCTCGACGGCTCGGCCACTTTATATGTCGAGCAAATCAAGAAGGTGGGCATCGTAGAGCAGAGCGCACCCAAGGACTATTATATCATCCGCAAGAAGATAGAAATCAAAGACGAGAAGAGCGGATCGTGCATCACCATTCTGCCCGACACCGACTTCTCCATCACGGCGATGTGCTCCTTCCCCTCGAAATTCATCTCCAGCCAGTTCGCCACACTCGACAAGATGGAGAACTATGCCGAGGAGATAGCGCCGGCGCGCACTTTCGTCTTCGTTCGCGACATCGTGCCTTTGCTCAAGGCCAACCTCATCAAGGGCGGTGACCTCGACAATGCCATCGTCATCTATGAGAAGCCCGAGGAACAAGAACAGCTCGACAAGCTTGCCGACCTGTTAAAGGTTCCCCATATCGATGCGAAGAAGATCGGATATATCCAGCACAAGCCGCTGATGTGGGACAACGAGTGCACGCGCCACAAGCTCCTCGACATCATCGGTGACATGGCCCTGATCGGCAAACCCATCAAGGGACGCATCATCGCCACACGACCCGGCCACACCATCAACAACAAGTTCGCGCGTCTGATGCGCAAGGAGATCCGCAAGCACGAGGTGCAGGCTCCTATCTACGACCCCAATGAGGAGCCGATAATCGACAATATCCATATCCGGCAGCTTCTGCCCCACCGCTATCCCATGCAGCTCGTCGACAAGATTGTAGCCATGGGAGCTACGAGCATCGTCGGCGTGAAAAACGTCACCGCCAACGAGCCCTTCTTCCAAGGTCACTTCCCCGACGAGCCCGTTATGCCCGGCGTGCTGCAGATCGAGGCCATGGCACAGTGCGGCGGCCTGCTCGTACTCAGCCAACTCGACGAACCCGAGAAGTGGTCGACCTATTTCCTCAAGATCGATGACGTGAAGTTCCGTCATAAGGTTGTGCCGGGTGACACGCTGCTCTTCCGCGTAGAGCTGCTCGGTCCGGTGCGCCATGGCATCAGTTCCATGAAAGGATATATGTTCGTCGGTGATCATGTCGTGTCCGAAGCGACCTTCACGGCTCAGATCGTCAAGAACAAATAAGCCCCTATATTAATCTCAAGACCACTTTTACACAAAATGAATCAGATTAGTCCTTTAGCATTTGTGCATCCCGAGGCCAAGTTAGGCGACAACAACGTCATCGGCCCCTTCTGCTACATCGACAAAAATACAGTACTGGGTGACAACAACGTGATGCAAAACAGCGTCACGATCAACTACGGTGCCCGCATCGGTAATAACAACGAGTTCTTCCCAGGTGCCAGCATATCCACCAAGCCACAAGATCTCAAGTTCAAGGGCGAGGAGACCATCTGCGAGATCGGCGATAACAACAGCATTCGCGAAAACGTGACCATCTCCCGTGGCACAGCTTCAAAAGGCACTACACGCGTGGGCAACAACAACCTGCTGATGGAAAATATGCACATCGCCCATGACTGTTTCTTTGGCAACGGACTGATCATCGGCAATTCCACCAAGTTTGCCGGTGAGGTCACCTGTGACGACTTCGCTGTGATCAGTGCCGAAATCCTCTGTCATCAGTTCTGCCACATCGGCGGCTACGTGATGATCCAGGGCGGTTGCCGTTTCAGCCAGGATATTCCTCCTTATATTATAGCAGGCAAAGAGCCTACCCGCTACTGCGGCATCAACCTTGTAGGGCTCCGCCGTCATGGCTTCAGCAACGATCTGATTGAGCTCATCCACAACGCCTATCGTTTGCTCTATTCCGAGGGCATCCTCAAAGACGGCATCAAGAAGATCAAGAGCGAACTGCAGATGACACCCGAAATCCAATATATCTGCGACTTTGTCGAGTCTTCCAAGCGTGGCATCATCAGATGATGATCCCCCGCCCGAAGAGATGAACACATACAACGATGAAGTCAAGAAACTATTGTCATTCTTTCAGAGTTAGGAGCAGCATTGCCCCTAACTCATTTTCCTTTTTATGAAAACACTCTTCGTCGTCCTTGGCCCAACAGGTGTTGGCAAGACTGAGTTATGCCTTTCCATAGCCCGATATCTCCATTCCCCCATCATCAATGCCGACTCACGGCAGATCTTCAAAGAGATTCCTATCGGCACCGCCGCCCCTACAGCAGAGCAGCAGCAGAGCGTCCGCCATTATTTCGTGGGCAACCACAGCCTTCAGGACTACTACAGCGCCTCGATGTACGAGCAGGATGCCATGAAGCTGATCACCCGCTTGTTCAGTGGTGAGGAAGACGGCTGTGCGCACGACAGGCTGTTGCTTTCCGGGGGCAGCATGATGTATATCGATGCCGTGTGCAATGGTATTGACGACATCCCAACAGTACCCGAAGATATCCGCGAGAACCTCAAGCGCCGGTTGGCCGACGAAGGTCTTCCCGCCCTTGTCGAACAGCTCCGTCAGCTCGACCCCGTGCACTGGGCTATCGTCGACCGCAACAATCCCCGCCGCGTCGTCCACGCTTTAGAGATCTGTCTCGCTACCGGCAAGACCTACACCTCATTCCGTACCCATCAGAAGAAGCAACGGCCTTTCAACATCGTCAAGATAGGGCTCAACCGCCCGCGTGAGGAACTCTACAAGCGCATCAACGCCCGAGTACTGAAGATGATCGACAAAGGCCTTGAGCAGGAAGCCAGAACAGTATTTCCGCTTCGTCATCTCAATTCACTCAACACCGTGGGCTATAAGGAGTTGTTTGCCTACTTCGACGGCCGCATCCCCAAAGAGGAAGCCATCCGGCAAATACAGTCCAACACTCGGCAGTATATGCGCAAGCAACTCACATGGTTCAAGAAAGACAGCTCCATCCGCTGGTTCTCACCCGACAACATTGAAGATATCTTAAAATATATAGATTCCGTGTCATAGTCAACTATTATTTTATTACTTTTGTAAACAACAGAGCCACCCCATATAATCACACACAGAGATGCGCGTTCATGCCGTCAACGACAAGGTGTTGCACTCTGTAGTCACGCGATAACAGAAAGAAAATGAGAAAATTAAGATCTTTCATGAGTTGGTGCTGGAGAAAGGCACGCAACTTCTGGCCTTGGTACAAATCGCTCTACAAAGGACGAAAGTGGTATACCAAAACACTCATCGCCTTTGTGTCCTGCATCGTGGCCTTCCTGCTTTATTTAGGTGCCGTAGACATCAACTTCCTTTGGCTGTTTGGCAAGAGCCCCGGCTATTTCTCCGGCATCATGGATCCCCAGACCAGCCAGGCCTCAGAGATCTTTGCCGCCGACGGCACGCTCATTGGCAAGTACTTCAATGAGAACCGCTCTCCCGTGAAATACGAAGAGGTCAACCCTTATTTCTTCAAAGCACTCATCGATACCGAGGACGAGCGATACTACAAGCGCCCACGCGGCATGGCTGTTGACCCGATAGGCATCTTCAGTGCCATGAAAGACGCTGTGCTCCGCCACGACGGTCGCGGTGCTTCGACTATATCGCAGCAGTTGGCCAAAAACATGTTCCGCGTGCGCTCTCAGTATTCTACCGGTCTGTTGGGCAAGATCCCCGGGCTGAAGATTCTCATTGTCAAGAGCAAGGAGTGGATCATCGCCACCAAGCTGGAGACGGTCTTCAACAAGAAAGAGATCATCACCATGTACGCCAACACCGTAGACTTCGGTTCTAACGCTTACGGCATCAAGACCGCTGCCAAGACCTATTTCGACACAACACCGAAAGAACTGACCACCGAGCAGTGCGCCCTGTTGGTCGGTATGCTCAAGGCCACCACGATGTACAACCCGCGTACCAACCCCAAGAACAGTCTGGCTCGCCGCAACACCGTGCTCCATAACCTTTATACCCACAGAGACCTCACCCGTGAGGAATGTGATTCCTTACAGCAGATCCCCATCCAGCTCCATTTCAAAGTGGAGGAGAACTACGATGGACAGGCCATGTACTTCCGTGAGGCCATCGCCAACGAACTTCAGGACTGGTGCAAGGAAAATGGTTATGACCTCTACAGCAGTGGTCTGAAGATCTACACCACACTGGACCCAAAGATGCAGAAATACGCAGAGGAAGCTGTGCTCAAGCAAATGAAAAATGTTCAGCGCAACTTCGACAGCGAATGGGGAGCCAACAAGAAAGGTGTCTGCTGGTATGACGAGAATGGCAACGAGGTGCCTCATTTCATTGAGGACATCGCCCAGCGACTGCCGCAGTACAAGCAGCTCTTGGCTAAATATGCCAACAACCCCGACTCTGTCTCCTACTACATGAACAAGCCCCACATGGTCAAGCTCTTTGACTATGACAAGGGTACCGTAGAGAAGGAGATGTCCTCCCTCGACTCTATCCGCTATATGGTGCATTTCATGCACTGTGCCATGGTGGCCATGGAACCTGAGACTGGTGCCATCCGCGCCTACGTGGGTGATGTAGACTTCAAGACATGGAAATTCGACAAGGCCGAGGCTACTCACCAACCGGGTTCCACCTTCAAGCTCTTTGTCTATACCGAAGCCATGAACCAGGGACTCACGCCCTGCGACAAGCGCCGCGACGAGTATATCTCCATGCAGGTCTACGACAAGAAGAAACACGAGATGACCACTTGGACACCTACCAATGCCAACGGCACGTTCTCCGGTGACTCTCTGACACTGCGCAGTGCCTTTGCCCGAAGCATCAACTCCGTAGCCGTACGTGTCGGTCAGGAGGTCGGCATCAAGCGCATCATCGAGACTGCTCAGGCCATGGGCATCAAGAGTCCGCTCGACGACGAGCCCTCATTGGCTTTGGGCTCCAGCGACGTGAAGCTCCCCGAACTGCTCAACGCCTATTGCGTGGTTGCAGACAACGGCCGGCATCACGATCCCGTCATGGTCACACGCATCGTTGACAAAGACGGCAACGAAGTCTATACCGACAACAGCCAGGCCACGCAGGTCATCCCCGTGAAGAGCGCATACCTCATGCAGCAGATGCTCATGGCCGGTACGCATGATCCGGGCGGCACCTCCACCTCGCTCTCCTCCGCCGACTACGCTGGCTCTTTCTTCCGCGACACCGATTTCGGCGGCAAGACCGGTACGTCCAACAGCCACGCCGATGCCTGGTTCATGGCCGTCAGTCCTAAGCTCTGTGTCGGCGCGTGGGTAGGCGGCGAATACCGCAGCATCCACTTCAAGAGTGGTCGCCTGGGACAAGGCTCACGCTCCGCGCTTCCGATCTGCGGATACTTCATCAAGTCAGTCTTCAGCGACCCCGCCTATAAAAAATACCATGGTCACTTCGCCAAGCCCGATGATGAGAGCATCACCTCGAGCATGTACAACTGCGTGACCTACATTGCTCCTGTCAAGCACGACACCGTCCGCCACGACAGCGCGCACTTCGTCAGCAACGAGGAGGTGATTCTCGACGAGGATGGCAACCCGGTCGAGGAGCCGCAAGGACAGACTCCGTCTTCCACAAGTTCCTCTTCTGCTACGACAGGCAGCAAGACGGGCAGCAAGACCGACGACAATAAAAACACCAAGAAACACAAAAAGACAACCGAAGAGGTCAACTTCAACAATTTGTAAAGTTCAAGACCCTACGATTTCATGAACGATCATCACGACGATCCTATCGATTTGGAGAACCCGGAGATGCAACAGGCTCTCCAAATCATACAGTTTACCCATCGCTCGCTTTTTCTCACCGGAAAGGCGGGGACGGGTAAATCTACTTTTCTCAGATACTTTGCCGCCCACACCAAGAAGAAACACGTCATCCTCGCCCCGACAGGCATCGCTGCCATCAACGCCGGAGGCTCCACACTCCACAGTTTCTTCAAGATCCCTTTCCATCCGCTCGTTCCCAATGACATCCGATACACTGTCAGACATCTGCGGGACACCTTGAAATACAATGCCGAGAAGATCAAGATCATCAAAAGCCTTGAGCTGATCATCATCGATGAGGTGAGCATGGTTCGCGCTGACATCATCGACTTCATCGACAAGGTGCTACGTGTCTATTGCCACCGCATGCGCGAGCCTTTCGGAGGCAAACAGCTGTTGCTCGTCGGCGATGTCTATCAGCTGGAGCCTGTCGTCAAGGAGGAAGACCGTCAGCTGCTCAGCCCCTTCTACCGCTCCGCCTTCTTCTTCGAGGCTCATGTCTTCCAGCAACTGCAATTGGTATCTATTGAACTGCGGAAGGTCTACCGGCAAAGTGATCCCACCTTTCTACATATCCTCGACCACATCCGCTCCGCGCAGGTGACCGATGCGGATCTGCAGCGACTCAACCTGCAAGTGGAAAGCACTGGTCATCTTCACCCGTCCTCCCCCGCCACGCTCTCTGAAGCCAAGGACAGCCAACAGCTATCAGAGTCGTCAGCACCTTCCGTCGGCAACAAGGAAGGAGGGAAAAAACAAAGCAATGAGCTTTCCATCACGCTCTCCACCCGCCGCGACACGGTCGATTTCATCAATGAGAAAAAGTTGGCACTACTTCCCGGCAACCCTGCCGTCTTCATGGGCATGATAGAGGGCGAGTTTCCGCTCAACAGCCTCCCCACCCCACAGGAGCTGCACCTGAAGCTCGGCGCACAGGTGCTGTTTGTCAAGAACGACAGAGAGCGCCGCTGGGTCAACGGCACCCTGGGCACCATCATCGCCTTTGACGAAGACGAGCAGGAGCATATCCTCGTCAGAACCGAGGACGGCGAGGAGGTGGATGTGGAACGCGAGATTTGGAGCAACATGCAATACTCCTACAACGAACAGGAGAAAAAGATCGAAGAGAAGGAGTTGGGGACCTATACCCAGTTCCCCTTGCGGCTGGCTTGGGCCATCACTGTTCACAAGAGTCAGGGACTCACCTTCAACCACGTGCGCATCGACTTCACCGGTGGTGTCTTCGCCGGTGGTCAGACCTACGTGGCACTCTCGCGCTGCCGTTCCTTGGAGGGCATCACATTGAAGGATCCTATCCAGCGCAGCGAGATCTTTGTCCGGCAGGATGTCGTGGACTATGCCAAGAGCAACTACAACAACACGCAGATCATCAGCAAGGCCCTTCAGCAGTCCAAGGCCGACAAGGAATACTTCGATGCCGTCTGCGCCTTTGACAAGGGCGACATGCAGGCCGCGCTGGATCATTTCTTCATCGCCATCCACAGCCGCTACGACATCGAGAAGCCGATAGCGAAAAGATACATCCGCCGCAAGCTCGACATCATCAACCGACAGCAGAGACAGATCGAGGCGCTGAAGGAGAAGGAAAAGAAAACCGAGGAATTCCTCAAGCACCTCGCCGCCGAATATGTCATCATGGGCAAGGAGTGCGAACACGAGGGCATCACCGAGGCCGCCATCCGCAACTACGAGAAGGCACTCAAGCTCTACCCAGAATACCCGCGCATCGCGGAAAAGCTCAAGAAACTAAAAAAGAAAAAATAACATCAACAACAAAAAAGACTTCCAGCGATATGCTTGTTGAGCATAACGCTGGAAGTCTTTTTATATAGCACCAGAAGCTTTCTTATCTTGTTTTCCTCCTTGCCATCCTTTTAAACGCCTGCCGATGGAACTTCTCCTCAGCCTTAATGACGGCGAGAACCTTGCCGGGAGAGAGCACCTTGCAGAATTTCAGATGATATTCCTGCTGAATTTTCTTCATCTCCACCTCTATCTTGTCGCACTCCTTGATGGTCTTGAGGCTTGCCGCGTCGTCGCTCGTGTCGGTATGGGCGTAGAATCTCATCTTGCCGAACAGCGCGCGTTGCTTGTTTTGCATCTCCCTGAACAGAGGGAAGAAGCGTGAAGCTTCCATAGGTGTCAATCCCACCTCAGTGGTGATAAACTGCTCCATGTCCGCTTCAAACTTTGCGGGATTGAAACGGGGCGGCTGCGGTGGTTGCGCAAAGGCGACCAGAGACAGGAGCATGGTCACCATCCACAGTCCTAATCGTTGCTTGATATTCTTCATTCTGTTTTCTATTCTTTATTGAGCGTCCGCCATGTAGGCATACATATCGTTGGTGTCTGTCATCGTGTAGTCCGCCATCTGGTCAAAGCCCGACCAGGTACTTGTCTGAACATGCTGACTGGATGCTGTGGCAGGCTGTTGCGTCATCTTTCCACTCCCCAAATGGAGGAAGAAAAGAGCCAGACATGCCGCGCTGACGCTCCCCGCCGACCACAGCAGAACAGGCCGATGCCACCATGGCTTCCGAGGATGAAGCGCCACAACAGAGGCTGTAGCCTCCTTAGGCTGCTCGGGCAGCTGCATCTCCAACTGCTTGGCAAAGTCCTCGAAATAGTGGTCAGGAACCCTAAACGGATTCTCGTGACCCAGATGCTCTTCGATATATCTTTCGTCCTTATCCATATTTAATGATCCCCTATGATTATTTATCAACTCAATGTTAATGGTTTCTATGATATTACTATGATTAAGACGCATCAGATCTCAGATTGTTTAATCACCGCGGCAATTTTTTTCACGGCAAGGTGATAGTTGGCCTTCAAAGCCCCCTCACTGGTTCCCAACACCTTGCTGATCTCGGAGTACTTCATTTCGTCGTAGTATCTCATACAGAACACCGTGCGCTGCGCATCAGGCAGCAAGGCGATGGCGGCTTGCAAAAGGCTCTGTAGCTTGTCGCCGTCGAAATAGCTGTCGGCCATCAGTTGCCGTGAAGCCGAAAGCAAGGCCTCGTCGCCAGCTTCCGGCACATTCCGCTGGCGTCGGAGAAAGTCCAAAGCCTCGTTGACGGCAATGCGATAGAGCCATGTCGAGAGTTTTGCTTCCCCCCGGAAAGAATCCAACTTGTTCCATGCTTTCAGAAAAGTGTTCTGCAAGACATCGTTGGCATTGTCATGGGTCAGCACCATACGACGGATCTTCCAATACAGCGGTTCACTGTAGAGCGCAACCATTTTGGAAAAGGCAGCCCGACATGTAGAGGGATCTGTCAGCTCCCTCTTCAGTATCTGGTCGTCTTTATTAGGAAAATGATCTTGCTGCCCCATGATCTTGAAATTGTTAAAGGGTGGTCTCCTTCCAGTAATTTGCCAGCCACGCCGCCATCACCTGGTCATAGCCATAGACATCGTCGTAGCGTTGCAGGATGCCGCCGGCCGATGGCCACAGCGTGAAATAGGTAATAAAAATCGGCACCTTCGGCTCAACCTTCACCCTTCCCACAAGCATGTTTCTTTTCAGCGTGTCGGCAACAGCAAGCTGCTCATCGGTGAGTTCTTCCGCCTTCTTGCCTAATGGCGAGACGTCAGCCTGCATGGAATAAGCAATCTTCGCTGCCATCTTGTTCTGGCCATCGCCTAAGAGAAACAGTGCCAACTCGTAAGGATGCTCTACCCTCACGCAGCCATGGCTCACCCCCCGGTCTTCTTGCCGGAAGACACCACGTGAGGAAGTATCATGGAGATAGATCGAAAAATCGTTGTTGAATCGGAAGATGATGCGCCCCAGCGCATTACCCTCACCGCCTTCCTGGATGACGAGATAGTCGCCGCTCTCCAGCATGCCCCGGTTGCATTGCGACACAGGGATATCGCGGCCCGTAGCCCGCTCACGAATGAAATAATGCTTGCTACGGAAATAGCCAGTGCTCAACCGGTGTGCAATGCTCTTTTTGACGATGCTCTTGGGAATGATCCACTGGGGGTTGACATCCATGCAATAGACATAGCTCGACAGCAGCGGCGTCTTCGTCTCCAACGACCCTGACGCCACTCTCATCGTCAACGACTTTTCCCCGTCCACAGCCCAAAGATGATAAGCCGGAATGTTGACCAGCACAAAGCGCCGATGCGCATGGGGATAGTCGCTCAACCGCCACCGGCACCGCTCCATATTGATCAGCAGACGCGTGGCTCCATATCTGCGGCGCATTGCAGGATTGAGGTAGGTGCGGCGCAGACTGAGATACAAGGGGTCCTTCGGGCTGACGCTGCTCAGGAACGCTGACAGGCTGTCGGGGCGTACGGCGTGCAGGGCCTGCTGGAAGAAAGCGCGGTCGGGATGCTCCATCTTTAAGTCGAAGAGCGTCCTATATACTTTTGACTGTGAATCCTCATTTCTGAGATCCAGCCGGTTAAAGACATCCGTGGGGTTGACAAAGCCAAAGCGCTGCCCGCAGACATAGCGGAGATAGGCCTTGGTGAGATTATATTCCAACCGGGCTGCCACCTTGCTTGCCGTGTTGCGCTTGTCGAAGTCAAGCGATCTCATCCGCTGCAGGTCTCTTCTGATCTGCGGCATTCTGAACTTCGCCTCGCTGAAACCGATGCTGTCCACTTCCTGCAGATGAGCCAACAAAGTGTCGGCACGACTGTCCACGCCTTTCCGGTTGATCCATACAAAAGGCTGATGACGGAGATAATAGCCTTTTACCCTACGATCCACCAACATCGAGTCGTTGTCGTTGCGGATCATAGAGTCCAAAGCTTCCTTCACCTTAAAACTGGTAATATGATCTTCGCGTTGACGTAGATCATCGTAATACGATAGCGTCAACTCAGTATTAGGGTTAGGCACATGCTCCCTGCATGAGCCCAACAAAATAGCGAAAAGACAAATAATCCCTATACGTCCTTTCATCTGTCATTATTCCCTCTCTCAAAAAGAATTATCTGAGGGCAATCTTTCTCACCACGTTCCCAACCTTCACAATGTAGCAACCTTGTGGCAAGTTGAGATGATAGCTCTTGTCCGACCCGTCGACCCGAATGTTCATCACTTTCACACCCGTCACCTTATAGATGGACAAAGTCTGCCCTGCCGCACCTGTCACGCGCAGCACCGACTCACCGACAACCCAAATGCTGATAGCCTGGATGTCGTTCTCCACCCTGTCCATGTCAGGAACGGTAGAGATGGCCCAACTTGGGTTTGCTCCCCCTAAGAGAGCAGATAGGACCATACATGAGACAAGTAGATATCTTTTCATACGCGTATATTTTCTTTTATTGCAAAGATAAACCTTTTAAGCAATAAACCCCAACATCTTATTGTGTATTTAGGATTTTTTAATAGCAGCAGGGCAGCTAACAACAGTTCAATGAAAGAAGTTGAAGCCTTCCATTTGCTATTTTCTTTTTATCAAGAATATGAGAATTAGAGAATAACTTGCACACCGTTGTGAATTGATAAGAATTGGAGAATATGAGCAGCAAAGCTGCTTTCATTCTAATAATTCTTTTGAATTCCTGTCGATTGAAGAATTCTCTTATTCTCAAATTCTTGAGATAAAATAGACACAGAAATCTTTCGGTGAGCAGTTACAGCAGCCAATATATGTCTTTGGGACTTTGCCCGTTTCATAATAAAGACTTCCTTAGTAAGTTTTCGCGTTCATTATTTCATAGTATCGATTTTTATGTTTAAATTTGTGGTTCAGATAAGATCCTGTGGGAAGACTCTGCCTTATAAAAAGACAAGTAACTAAATATCCCAAAAGATATAAAGTGAGTACGTTAATTATGACCCAGCAAGATACACATCATCCCCTCGACTTCGACGAATACATCCGTCAAGGTGAGCCGAACAAGAAAGAAAAAGCAAGCATCTGGCAGACAGCCATAGGCTTGCAGGCCGTCGATGGCTTGCAGACTTCTGATTATCTAAAGCAGACAGCACGCAAGCATATTGAAGGAGAAATAGACATTGACGAGGCTCGTCAGCTCATCAAGAGCTACTATCAGTCGAAGACACAACGTGAGCCTGACGATGATGAGAAGCAGGAGGCCGACAAGGTTTCTGCCAACATCACCAAGATACTTTCCTCACAGTCGCTCGACTTCACCACAGGTGGCTTTATCTCCATTCATCGCAGAGTTTTCGAAGGTGTGTTCAAGCATGCTGGCAGGCTAAGAGATTATGACATAACAAAGCGGGAATGGGTGCTGAACGGTGATACGGTGAATTATCTGAACTGGGAAGATCTGCGCCGTGCCATTGATTATGACATAGAACAAGAACGTCAATTCAGCTACAGAGGTATCTCTCCGGATGCTATGATTGGGCATATCAGCAAGTTTGTGTCAGGACTGTGGCAGATTCACCCATTCTGCGAGGGAAATACAAGAACAACGGCTGTATTTACGATACTCTATCTCCGCTCCATTGGCTTTGAGGTGAACAACGACATGTTTGCCCTTCATTCGTGGTATTTCAGAAATGCACTCGTCAGAGCAAACTACAAGAATGCCCGACTGGGTATAGACTATACACCTGTGTATCTTGAGAGGTTCTTCCGCAACTTGATATTAGGCGACAAATGGGATCTTCGCAACAGATACCTTCATGTCAGTGCAAGTGAGGAGTGGAAGGACCAGCCGAACTTGTCAGACCCGACAAGTACCCGACAAGTACCCGACAAGTACCCGACAAGTACCCGACAAGTTGAAGACTTGCTCCACACCGGCGACCCAAATATAATGAGTCTGATAATGGCTATTGGTGACAGCCAACTGTCAGTGAAGGAGATGATGTCAGCAGCAGAGTTGAAGAATCGGGAGAACTTCATGGATAATTATCTGAATCCGGCAATCGAAAACGGCTATGTCCGCTTGCTGTATCCCAATACGCCACGACATCCACGACAGAAATATCTTCTGACTGTAAAAGGGCTAACCCTATACTATGATTCTCTGAATTCACTGGAAGAGTAAACGACGGCTATAGTAAACTTTTCCTGTTTTCATCACTTTTCTGTTATTCCGCTTTCACATCTTCCAAGATCAGGCTGAACAAATAGTCCGAGAGGCGGTTGAGATAGATGCGAACCACCTCGGGGAAACTCATCTGACGGTTCAACGTCACAAAGCGACGCTCGCAGGTGCGTGCCTTTGCACGGGCAAGGTGCAAGGTGGCATCGGCAACATTTCTGCCGGGAAGCAGAAAAGTGAAATGGCGGTGACGCCCCACCTCAGCGATATGTGCTTCCATCTTGTCGATGGACTGTTGCAACGCCAGCAAGGTATCCTCCTCCGCCTTGCCATTGCTGGCCACGATCGTCATGATATTCGTGAGCTGACGCTGCAATGTCTCAAAAGGTTCTTGCTGTCCGCTTTGTGCCTTGCAGAGTCCAAGGAGAGCGTTGAGTTCATCCATTTCTCCGTTGAGCTCTATCCGCAAGTCGTCTTTCTCCACCCGTTCTCCGGTGTAGAGCGATGTTGACCCGTGGTCACCAGTCTTTGTTGTGATAATCATAAATTGAGTATTAGAAGGTTAAAAATCAAATGAAACGTATCGTACACGACCGTCTCTTAGTGCCGTTTACCCAAGACGACATACACGATCACCGGTGCACCGATGAGTGGCGTGATGGCATTGAGGGGCAACACCTCTCCACTCCCCGGCATCGTGGTGAAGATGTTGCAGAGCAAGGCGATGGCACCGCCACACAATATCGTCACCGGCAACAGTCGCCGATGGTCACTCGTGCCAATCATCAAGCGTGCAATATGCGGTACCGCCAAAGCAAGAAAAGCTATCGGACCGCAGTAGGCTGTCACCACAGCGGTGAGCAGACCGGTGAGCAACAGCAGCAGGTCGCGCATGCGCTGCACCTTCACGCCGAGGTTACTGGCATAGCTCTCGCCCATGAGCAAGGCGTTGAGAGGCTTGGCAAACAATAAGGATATAGCTGTGACGACAATGGTCAGACCGGCGAACAGCGGCATTTCATCCATAGAGACGCCGCCAAAGCTGCCCATCCCCCACACCGAGAAGACCTTCACGCCCTGCTCTGAGGCAAAGAAGTTGAGCAACGTGATGGCACTTGAAGCGACATAACCCACCATCATGCCTAAGATGATCACCATCACACTGTTGCGTACCATGCGACTTGCGGCCCAAATCAGAGCCGTCACCGCCATAGCGCCCGCAAAGGCAGCAGCGACCGATGACAGCGCACTCAGCGCGGAAGGCAACATAGTCACAGGGCTCAGCGTGACGAGAGCCACTGCAAGACTTGCCCCACTCGAGACACCGAAGACATCCGGTGCGGCCAAAGGATTGTGGAACACCGTCTGCAGCAACAAGCCACTGACAGCAAGCGCACAGCCGGCTAACAATGCAGTGATGGCCTGTGGCAGACGGGTCTGCACGACGATATACTCCCATGCGCTCGGTGATGGCTCGCCCAGCAGTATGCCGGCCACATCACGCGCAGGGATATCCACGCTGCCATGCAACAGACTCAATGCGAAAAACACCACAATGGCAATGACCGCCACCGCCACGCTCAGGATCCATCTCCTTTGACTCATGGACTTTAGCTGTTCTCCTTTCTGTAATATCTCAGTCCGCCTAACTTTGCCTGAGGATGCAGTAACTGGATGAACTCGCGCAATTGCCAGTCCGGGCGCCAGCTCACTTCCTCGAAGTAAGGCACCACCGAGCAGTCACACACATAGAACTGTCCGGTTTTCATGGCCTTCAGCACGCTGTATGCCTTGCATTCCTGCAGCAGAGCTTTCTTGGTCAAAGGCTGTGGGCCGTTGTATTTCAGAGCCCACACATCGCTCTGCCCCGCCTTGGCAATGACCTGCTCCAGCGACAAAGGCAGACTGCCACTATGCCGGTCATCAGCAAAGGCATAGCGCCCGTGGGCATCATGGATGATAGCCGCTACCGTGCTTTTCCCTCCTGGCATATACCATACGTTGCCCGTCATCCGCTCGGTGAGGATGCTTTTGCCCAATGGCAAACGGGCAGCATAGTTTTTCAGACTCTGATAAGTGCTGTCCACCACATGGAACAGCGAGTCAGCACGCTCTCCACAGTCAAACAGCCGACCGTAGTAGCGCATCCATTCCGCACGTCCCAAAGCCGACGTCTCCATATAGTCGGCAGCCTGAATGATGGGGATACCCAGTCGCGACAATTGGGTGATTGCGGTATTGCCCTCGTAAGGGCTGATGATGATGGCATCGGGATGCAAGGCGATGATCTTCTCTATGTCGGGCGACATGGAGTTGCCGCAATCCGCGATCTTACCAGCCTTTGCCCGCCGCTGTATGTCGGGGATGAGGATATACTGCAAGTCGCACACGCCGACAATGCGGTCTTGCAGATGGAGATATTCCAGCAACTGGCAATGCGATGTCGAGAACACAACGACACGACGGAGCGGACGCAAGGCACCGTGGGCCTTTTCCTTGCTGCCAGCCTTGAGCAACAGCCACTGCTGCAAGACCTTACCTTGTTGCCAAGGGTCCATCACGGTGACGGAAGTCCCGTCGCCCTGATCGTCCATCCTTAAGAATGAAGCATATCGCAGCCCGTTCTTGCCCTTGGCATCATTAGCTTGTCGGGAAGTGCACCCGCTCAGCAACCACACTCCTAAGAATATGAGGAGTGTTTCTTTCAGTAGATTCGTCATATGTCTATGTTCAGAAATCCCTATATATAATAAGGTGTAGGCGTGATCAGTGTGTACGCCTCCACCATGCAGTCTTCTCACGGCCTTTGACAGCCACGCTGTTCAGACTCATATCAGATATGGTGATACCACTGAAGGTCTTCACAGGAATAGAGTAAGCAGAATAATAGATATTAGTAAATACCGAATCTGTAGCCTGCTTATACTTCACCACATTGTCCAGCGCTGCATGGAAATCACTCTTCAAGTTGGCATTGTTACAGACATGATCGACATAGCTGCCCATGTCGTAGAAGAGATGATTGTTGAATCCGTCGAGCACCTGCACGCTGTCACGCAGACTGTCGGCCAAAGTATAATGGCTGTTGATTTCCTTCATCACCGTAGCCAGCTGCTCAAGATTGCGGCAGTCGATAGCCGACAAGGCACCACCGGGAATGATATACTTCGTATTGTTGGCGTAGTAGATCTTGTAGTTGGAGTAGAACGAATGGAAGCTGTTGACAATCGCCTCATAGCCCGGCGTGCTCTTGGCCAGATTGCTCCACAACTCTCTGTAAGGCATTCCCATCGCCATCACCTCACTGGTGGAGGCAATCAGATAATTGGTGACATCCTTGAGCATGTAAGCCGTCTCGATGTTGGCCATATAGCAGTCGTCGAAAAGGATGTATTGCATCTTCATCCCCGCCTGCTGGATGGCATCGGCCAAGTCGGTAATGTTGAAGGCGTAGTTCATGTCACTCACACTGCCGAAGAAACGCGTCTGAGGATAGAGCGGCAAGACTCCGTCCGCAACAGCACTATTGCCTTTTGCACCAACAACACCATGAGCCTTCGCGTTGAAAGGATAGTCATTCCAGTCCTCCTTGAATGTCCAGCCCGAGCCATGCCCTCCGATGATCATCGCATAGTTGAGGGCGAAGGCATTGGCCTTGACATCATTGAGAATCTGGAGCATGCCCTGCGTCGTGTCATACTCGTTGCCCGTATATTCCTTAATCGTATGATGCTCAATCTTTCCATTCTCATAGGTGATCTCATAGAGCGAAGACGACTGCGATGAGGAGGAGAGGAAGACCAGCACGCGACCGTTCAGTCCTTTCTCGTCGACGATGGCGCTCTCAATGCTGTCAAGGTTTGCCTTCAACTCGTTATACAGGCCCACACTTGACTGCGAGCCGGACCACGGCATAAAGATGAGTATCGTCTGCTTGTTGATCTCGTTCACGTCGACGCTGTCGTCACTGCATGAGGTCAGCACCAAAGAGAGCATACTGACACAAGCAAACAAAAAAAGAAAGATACGGTGCTTCATGTACGATTTATTAAAACTCCCCCGCCCTAAAGAGGGTGGGGGAATATAAAAAAGAGATTCTTTACTTATTTAGCTTTCAAATGGCTGAGCGACTCCTTCAGCGCGGCAATCTTCTCCTCAGAGTCTTGCTGCTTCTTGCGCTCGCGGGCCACGACAGCCTCAGGCGCATGAGCGATGAAGTTCTCGTTGGCGAGTTTCTTCTGAATGCCAGCGAGGAAGCCTTCGAGATGCTGGAGCTCTTTCTCCTGCTTCTCGATCTCGGCCTTCACATCGATGAGGTCACCCACCGGTACGGCATACTCCTGTGTGCCGACCATGAAGACGCTGGCGTCAGCAGACTTGTCGCTTACGACCTCAACGCTCTCCACGTTGGCCATCTTCTTCACGATGTCGTCGTAGGCAGCATAGGGATTGGCAGCCACAGCCTGGAGCTTCAGTGCTTTCTTCGGTGCGATATTCTTCTGGTTGCGAATGGTACGCACGCCGGAGATCACCTGCTTGACCTGCTCCATCTCGTCGCAGAGCTTCTTGTCGTCGTCGTTGGGAGCTGCGATGTTGAGCGTAGCCTTCATGATGCTCTCACCATCCTTGCGGTCATAGAGATGTTGCCAAAGCTCCTCGGTGATGAACGGCATGAACGGATGCAGCATCTTCAGCAGATCATCGAAGAAGTGGAGCGTAGCCTGATAAGTGGCGGTGTCGATAGGCTTGCCATATTCTGGCTTCACCATCTCGAGATACCAGCTTGAGAACTCGTCCCAGAACAGACGGTAGACGGTCATCAGCGCCTCTGAGATGCGGTAGGTCTTGAACTGGTCGTCCATAATGGCGTTGACCTCTTTCATCTTGGCGGTGAACCAGGCCACAGCCTGCTTATTGGCCTCGGGCGTAGCCAGACTGTCATCGGTCTGCCAGCCCTGTACGAGACGGAAGGCGTTCCAAATCTTGTTGTTGAAGTTACGGCCCTGCTCACAGAGACTCTCGTCGAAGAGAATGTCGTTGCCTGCCGGAGCGGAGAGCATCATGCCCATGCGCACGCCGTCGGCACCGTACTGCTCGATGAGCTTCAACGGGTCGGGGGAGTTGCCAAGGCTCTTCGACATCTTGCGACCGAGCTTGTCGCGCACGATACCGGTGAAGTAGACATGCTTGAACGGCATCTGTCCACGATACTCGTAACCGGCCATAATCATGCGGGCCACCCAGAAGAAGATGATATCCGGACCGGTGACAAGGTCGGATGTCGGATAATAGTATTTGATCTCGGCATTGTCGGGATGGTTGATACCGTCGAATACGGAGATCGGCCACAACCAGGAAGAGAACCACGTGTCGAGGCAGTCGCTCTCCTGCTCCAGGTCAGCGGCGGTCAGCGACGCGTTCTTCTCCTGGGCGAGCTTCAAAGCCTCCTCGGCAGTCTCAGCCACGACGAAGTCGCGCTTGCCGTCGGCAGTCTTGAAATAGTAAGCCGGGATGCGGTGTCCCCACCACAGCTGACGCGAGATACACCAGTCCTTGATGTTCTCCAGCCAGTGGCGATAGGTGTTCTTGTATTTCTTGGGATAGAACTCAATGTCGTCGTCCATCACCGGCGGCAGGGCGATGTCAGCGAAGTGCTGCATCTTCAGGAACCACTGTGTAGAGAGCTTCGGCTCGATAGGCACATTGGTGCGCTCAGAGAAGCCCACCTTGTTGTCATAGTCCTCGATCTTCTCCATCAGTCCGGCACTGGTCAGATCCTTGGCAATCTGCTTGCGCACGTCCATACGATCCTGACCGACATAGAGGCCGGCAGCCTCGGAGATGGTACCGTCGTCGTTGAAGATGTCGATGGTCTCCAAATGGTGTTTCAATCCAAGCATGTGGTCGTTGACATCGTGAGCCGGCGTGACTTTCAAACAGCCGGTACCGAACTGTATGTCGACATAACCGTCCTCGATGACGGGAATCACACGGCCCACCAGCGGCACGATGACGTGCTTGCCCTTGAGCCACGTGTTTTTCACGTCCTCGGGGTTGATGCACATCGCCGAGTCGCCCATGATGGTCTCCGGACGTGTGGTGGCCACGACAGCGTAGTAGCCTTTCTCGTCCTTGTGCATGACGTTGCCCTCGTCCTTGCGCTCGATAGACGCCTGATCCTCGGGAGCAACATAGTATTTCAGATAGTAGAGCTTGGAGTGCTCGTCCTTGTAGACGACCTCCTCATCCGACAGTGCGGTCTGGGCTTTCGGATCCCAGTTGACCATGCGCACGCCACGATAGATGTAGCCCTTGCGGTAGAGGTCGACAAAGACCTTGATGACGCCCTTGGAGCGTGTCTCGTCCATGGTGAAGGC
>CAMCBZ010000038.1 GCA_945873145.1 uncultured Prevotella sp. | reverse complement strand
AGAATGCCTGCCTGTCACGCAGGAGGTCACGAGTCCGAGTCTCGTACGCACCGCTGAAGAGAGTTCCTCATTGAGGGACTCTTTTTTTATGCCCTTTCGCTTTATACTTACTCGGTTGAGATAAGATTCTGTAAAGCCTACTTTTCCTATGATTACGCTTTTCGTCTTTTTTCTATGATTACATTGATAAAAAGGTGCAGTTTCGTTTTTTTTCTGTATCTTTGCAAGTATAATTAATCATAGAATAAGACTAACATTATGTTTGAGAATTTAAGTGACCGTCTTGAGCGGTCGTTCAAGATATTGAAAGGTGAAGGTAAAATCACCGAGATCAATGTCGCAGAGACGCTCAAGGACGTACGTCGCGCTTTGCTGGACGCCGATGTCAACTATAAGGTAGCCAAGACATTTACCGACACGGTAAAGAAGAAAGCTCTTGGTCAGAACGTGCTCACGGCCGTGAAGCCGGGACAGATGATGGTCAAGATCGTCCACGACGAGCTGGCAACCCTCATGGGTGGCGAGGCTGCCGAGTTGCATCTGGTTCAAAAACCGGCCATTATCTTGATGTCAGGTCTGCAGGGTTCCGGTAAAACCACGTTCAGTGGCAAGTTGGCCAATATGCTGAAGACCAAGCAGCATCGCAATCCGCTGTTGGTGGCTTGCGACGTTTATCGTCCGGCTGCTATCGATCAGTTGAAAGTCGTAGGCGGTCAGATCGATGTTCCTGTCTATACAGAGCCGGAAAACAAAAACGTCAATGAGATCGCTCTCCACGCCATCCAGGAAGCCAAGGCCAAAGGCTATGACACCGTCATCATCGATACCGCCGGTCGTCTGGCTGTCGATGAGCAGATGATGGACGAGATTGCATCACTCAAAGAGACCGTCAAGCCTGATGAGACGCTGTTCGTTGTCGACTCCATGACGGGCCAGGACGCCGTCAACACCGCTAAGGAATTCAACGACCGTCTGGACTTTGATGGTGTCGTCCTTACCAAACTCGACGGCGATACCCGTGGTGGTGCTGCTCTCTCCATCCGTACTGTAGTCACCAAGCCGATCAAGTTCATTGGTACCGGAGAGAAGATGGAAGCCATCGACGTTTTCCATCCCGACCGTATGGCAGACCGTATTCTCGGTATGGGTGACGTTGTCTCTCTCGTGGAGCGTGCCCAGGAGCAGTTCGATGAAGAGGAGGCACGCAAACTGCAAAAGAAGATTCAGAAAAACAAGTTCGACTTCAACGACTTCCTCAATCAGATCGAGCAGATCAAGAAGATGGGTAACCTGAAGGAGCTGGCCTCGATGATCCCTGGTGTAGGCAAGGCTATCAAGGACATCGACATCGACGACAATGCTTTCAACGGCATTGAGGCGATCATCCGCAGTATGACACCGCAGGAGCGTACTCATCCCGAGGTGCTCAACGTGAGCCGTCGCCAGCGCATTGCCAAAGGTTCCGGTACATCTATTCAGGAGGTCAACCGACTCATCAAACAGTTTGATCAGACCCGTAAGATGATGAAGATGGTCACTGGCAACCAGATGAAGTCCATGATGGCCAATATGGCGCGCATGAAAGGCGCAATGAAACAATAAATATAAGCTATGTACACGTTGATAGATGGAAAGGCCACTGCTACTGCCATCAAGCAGCAGATTGCCGACGAAGTGAAGGAAATGGTGGCCAAGGGTGCCAAGCGCCCTTGTCTGGCTGCCGTGTTGGTGGGACATGATGGCGGTTCCGAGACCTATGTCAAAAACAAGGTTATCGCCTGCGAGCAGTGCGGCTTTGAATCTCGTCTGATCCGCTATGAGGATGATGTCACCGAGGAAGAGCTCCTCGCCTGTGTGGCTAAGCTCAACGACGATCCGCAGGTCGATGGCTTCATCGTACAGCTGCCTCTGCCGAAACATATCGATGAGCAGAAGATCATCATGGCCATCGACTACCGCAAGGACGTCGACGGTTTCCATCCGATCAACGTGGGCCGCATGGCTATCGGTCTGCCGTGCTTTGTGTCAGCAACCCCGTTGGGCATCATGACGCTCTTGCAGCACTACCATATCGAGACATCCAGAAAGAAGTGCGTGGTGCTGGGACGCAGCAACATCGTCGGCAAGCCGATGGCACAGCTGATGATGCAGAAGCAATACGGCGACGCCACCGTGACGGTTTGCCACTCCCACACCAAGGACATCAAGGCAGAGTGCCGTGAGGCCGACATCATCATTGCGGCTATCGGTCGTCCCGACTTTGTCACAGCTGACATGGTGAAGGAAGGTGCCGTGATCATCGATGTCGGTACCACACGTGTGCCTGATGCTACAAAGAAGAAAGGCTTCCGCCTCAATGGCGACGTGAAGTTCGACGAAGTGGCACCGAAGTGCTCATTCATCACGCCGGTTCCCGGTGGCGTTGGTCCTATGACGATCTGCTCATTGATGAAGAACACACTGGCTGCGGCCAAGAAGGAATACTACAAATAGGGTAGTGGGCCCCTTCGGGGGCTCTCTGCTTTTATTCTTTATAGAACCTACTTCTCATTTCAAAATTTCTACCGATGAACACCAAACTATTACTATTCTCTACATTGCTTTTCATTACAGCCTCACTGCCATCGGCGGCTTGGGCACAGCGTCAGCAAGCATCCTATGAGATTGCAGGGCGCGACACCACGTGCCAGCTTTTTCTCTATTCTCCCGGACCGACCAAGGGATTGCATGTTGCATACTTCACTGATCACGACCAGTGGCAGGATTTGGGACAGCTCTGTGGCTCGGATTATGGTGCATGGGGCAGTGAGAAGAAGATGTATTCGCCTTATGTCATCCAGGCTCAGGACGGAACATGGCGACTGCTTTTCTCCGTCAACAACTATTCGCCCTGCTTTGCGGCTGCCTACAGTGAGGACTTGGTGACATGGCGTCCGCAGGACTATCCGCGTGTCAAAGAAAAAGGTGTGTTGGAGCCGATCATGTTCCAGATGGATCCCGACAACATTGACATCTATTTCAAGACCAAAGACGGTACCCGCCATTATGTGCAGGCATCCAATGACTTCCGCCATTTCACGGAATCAGCCGACGCGAGTACGATAGAGGATGCCGCCTGGATGCGTGACACAGCAATCGTAGCCGGTACTACCTTTCAGGGCAATGCCTTCGACGTACCAAAGCTCCAGTTGGATTATCTCTTCCAGTATTTTGATGCCATGGCCAATGATGCCCGCATGAGTGCTGAGACGATGAAGGACGATGCGAAGCGTTTCGCTTCTCTCACCTCACCATTAAAGACCACGCTGACCATTGACCCGTCGAAACAAAAGGCGATCAGCGACCGGCTGATGGGCGTTTTCTTCGAGGATATCAGCTATGCAGCCGATGGTGGTCTCTATGCAGAACTTGTTCAGAACCGCGATTTCGAGTATACCTCCGACGACCACCGTGGCTGGGTTGCAACGACGGCATGGAAGAGCAATCATCCAATTCGTGTCAGCACGGCAGAGCCGCTGAGCAAGAACAATCCCCACTATGTGCTTCTGGCCAAGCAGGACACACTTTGTAATACAGGGTGGGGTAGTGTGATGGCTGAACCGCTCCAGCAGTTCGACTTCTCGGTCTTTGTCCGTTGCAACAATGGACGCAAGAATCAGTTGCTGGTGAGCCTTGTCGACGACAAGGGCGAGATGCTCGCAAAAGAGAAGATAAAGGTTGAAGGTGAGGGCTGGCAACGCTATGCCTTGCCTCTGATCATTGACAAAAAAGCCGTGAAGAGTCAGGTCAGACTCATGCTGACGCCGTTGAAAGAGGACAGCATTGCCGTAGACATGGTGAGCCTCTTTCCTCACGACACCTTCAAGGGACATGGGCTTCGCAAAGACTTGGCTGAGGCCATCGCGGCCCTCCGTCCTCGGTTCGTACGCTTCCCCGGCGGCTGCATGAGCCATGGTCAAGGACTTGGCAACATCTATCACTGGAATGAAAGCGTAGGCCCCTGGCAGGACCGCAAGCCCGCAAAGAACATCTGGGGCTATCATCAGACACGTGGTCTGGGCTTCTATGAGTACTTCCAGTTCTGTGAGGACATCGGTGCGGAACCGCTTCCCGTGCTGGCTGCGGGCGTTCCCTGTCAGAACTCCGCTGCCGACAAGGACGGCTACGGTGGTCAGCAAGGTGGTATCCCGATGGCCGACATGCCGGCTTATTGTCAGGAGATTCTCAACATGATCGAGTGGGCCAATGGCGATCCGACCACTTCCAAGTGGGCAAAGATGCGTGCCGACGCAGGTCATCCGGCACCGTTCCACCTTAAATATATAGGTATAGGCAACGAAGATCTCGTCTCCACCATCTTTGAGGAGCGCTATGAGATGATCTGCAAAGCCATCAAACAGAAGTATCCCGACATCATCGTCTGTGGTACTGTGGGGCCTTTCCATAATCCTTCGGCCGACTACATCGAGGGCTGGCGCTTTGCCAAAGCCCATCACGATCTGATTGACATGGTCGACGAGCATTACTACGAGTCGCCAGGATGGTTCCTGCATCATCAGGACTACTACGACGACTATGACCGCAAGGGTCCGAAGGTCTATCTCGGCGAATGGGCTTCCCGCGACCGCCGGGTGGAGAATGCGCTGGTCGAGGCCATCCACCTGTGCAATGTCGAGCGCAATGGCGACATCGTTAGCATGGCCAGCTATGCGCCGCTGCTCTGCAATGAGGCTCATCAGAACTGGAATCCCGACATGATCTATTTCAATTTCGACAGCATCACGGCGCTTACTCCCAGCTACTACACCCAGCAGTTGTGGGGCAACAGTGCCGGTGACCGATATCTCGCATCCCGGTTCTCTTTGCCCGATAACATCCGCTATCGTGTGGCATCGAGTGTCGTCCGGGATCAGAAGACGGGTACCACGTGGGTGAAGCTCGTCAATGCCTTGCCACAGTCTTTGACAGTAGATGTGAAGGGACTGGTGATCCCCTCAGGTGCAGAGGCCGTGGGCTTCAGCGGGCAGCCCAGCGATAAGAATGTGAAGGTAGAGACTACGCGTGTCAGCGGCCCCACGATCATGCTCAAACCTTATTCCGTGACCGTGATCACCATTCCCCGGCAATAGGGTAGTGTTCCCCCATCGGGATCCGCTTCTATGTATTGACATATAGGCAGGTGACAGTGACTTTCTGTCATCTGCCTTTTTCTATGGTTGATTGTTCTTTTCATCTTATTTTATAGCCCTCAAGTCTCTGGATCTTGTTAATAATTGTTTTATTGACTTCAATCTGTTAAAATTATTTGGAGGTTTAAGAAAAATCCCTTTACTTTGCACACAGTTTGTATACTGAATAACAGAATTATAAATTATTACACAAAGTCAAAAGTAAATTATGAAAAAGTTATTTACGTTGATGGCTGCAGCTTTGGTAGCTGCTGGCGCATCTGCACAGACAGTGCAGGAAAGCAAAACATTCGACAACTTCTATGTTGGTGTTAACGGTGGCGTAGCTACCAAGACAACAGGCCACGCTTGGCTGAAGGGTCTTGATCCTAACTTCGGTGTACGTGTAGGCCGTTGGTTCACACCTGTCTTTGGTCTCGCTGCTGAGAGCAACGCTTATTTCTCTAATAAGCCTGCTAACTCTTTCGGCACTACTGTTCGCGCTATGAACACTAGCCTGTTGGCTACTGTTAACCTCAGCAACTGGTTCGGTGGATACAAAGGCGAGCCCCGCACTTTCGAGGTGATCCCTGTTTACGGCCTCGGCTGGTACCACAGCTTCGGTAACAGCAGCGTTGCAAACCGCACATGGGACGCTACATCTGTAACAAAGGCTAATCCTGACGATGTTGCCGCTACATATTATGCAAAGAGAAATGCCCTGACTTCTAAGGCAGGCATCGACTTCGCTTTCAACCTCGGTGAGGCTAAGGCATGGCAGGTATATGTTGAGCCTTCTATCACATGGGCCCTCAATGGCTTCGACGGTGAGCAGAAGGTTGCTTACAATATCAACAATAGCTATGTTCAGCTCAACGCAGGTGTTGTCTACAAGTTCAACACCAGCAACGGCACACACAACTTCAAGATCGTGAAGCCTTACGACCAGGCTGAGATCGATCAGCTCAACAGCACGATCAACGACCTGCGTGATGAGCTGGCTAAGAAGCCTAAGGAGGTTGTCAAGGAAGTCGTGAAAGAGGCTCCGACTCCTGAGGAGGTAAAGGTTGAGAACCTTGTCTTCGTTACTTTCGCTCAGGGCAAGAGTGCTCTGACTAAGGAGGCTAAGAAGGCTCTCAACGCTGTGAAGAGCGGTAAGCACGTTCAGATCGTTGGTACTGCTTCTCCAGAGGGTAGCAAAGAGATCAACGACAAGCTGTCTCAGGCTCGTGCTGACGAGGTCGCTAAGTACTTGAAGAACAATGGCGTTGTAGTTGATGAGGCTACCGGTAAGGGTGTTCAGGGTAATACATCCAACCGTCTGGCTGTTGTTTACGTGAAGTAATCGTTTCACAAACATATCCATTTTTCTCCCTGCTCGTAGTTACTACGGGCAGGGATTTTTTGTCTCTTATTCAAACCTCCCTGCGTTGATATGCACATCATGCTTTTCCGTATCTTGCTCGGTTGTTGAATAAACTGACAAAAAAGTGGCTCTGAGAATGTGATCCTCAGAATCAAACCGCCTCTCGCTCCGATTTTTGCGAATTTTGGACGTTTTTGCTAACTTGTTGATTAGTAGATTGATACAACAAATATCATTGTTATGTAAATATGAAAAAGCCTTTTTGACGGAAAATTCTCTAGAGAATTTCTCATCAGAAACCGTTTATGATGTTGTCATCTCGCCTTTTTGATGTGGTCATCTTGGCTTTTTGATGCAGTCATCTCGGCTTTCTGACCAAGTCATCTCGGCTTTTTCTTATATTGATCTCGCTTTTTTGCGAGTTTTCAGCTCGCGAGTTTCTCTAGAATGTGTTAAAAGGTTGACAGACTTTTGTCAATAAGTTTTGTTTGTTAGGAGGGCACATGAGTATCTCGTGCGGCAGAATGTTTGTAGGGTAACGCGGTTATTGACAGCTGATTCAATAAATACTAATAATTGGAAAGTGACAACACGTATATTATATTTTTTAATATCAACTAATAGTTCAACGTGTAGTTTGTTGCAACTTATAACACCTCATACAAATTATCTGCATTGTGCTTTTTAATGTTGATAATCCTTGTTGTCGCTAATCGGGATAATGACAGATAAATAGTTATGTAAGAACGCTGATGGCTTAAAGTACGTTACTATAAAGGTGTAAATAGAGATTGAAAAGGAAAAAACATCAGATAAAGTTGGATAGTTCGCGGAAAAATCCTATTTTTTGCAAAGAGATAAACGAAAGGAGAAAGTTATGAATGCAATGTCAATGAATAATTTATGGACATATCTTCAGGGATTGTCTTTAACTGCTGACAATTGGCAATGGTTGGCAGAAAAGACATCCATAATGTCTATGTCGGTCGACTCCATTAATAAAGAAATCGCTGGTAAAAAGAAATATCGACTGTCCCCGAGAATGAAAAAGCTAATGGGCAGTGTAAAAATCAAACCGCAAGATATGGAAGGTGATGATAGACTTAAGCAGGTAATGAGAAAGATGTAACTATTCAGCGAAAGTTTTCTGTGCCTATTTGATCTCAAGAATTAAAGAATGAGAGAAATCTTTTATAGACAAGAATTAGTAAGAATAGTCAGGCAAAAGCAGAGAGGCTGCTTATATTCTCTAATTCTTCTCAATTCGCAATGACGCAAGGGATAATTCTATAATTCTCAAATTCTTGATAAAAAAGAAAATAGCGGGAAGTGAGACTTCTACTTCATTCGCTGGATAGTTACGAAAAAAATATCTCTTGACCTACTCGCTTCCTTCATATCTCTACAGCTTTCTTCTGCCAAAGAAGTATTGTCCTTTATGCTTCGTTCTGTTGCCAAACTCGATGGCGTGGTGCGGACAATGGTGGTAGCAGGCAAAGCAAGTCAGACATTGACCATTGTGGAGCCAACGGGGCTCTTTGCCGAGTCCACCGTCGATGTCGTGGACAGGACAGACTGAGGCACAGATGCCACATTTCACACAACGGTCTGAAACGACATGGAAAGGCTTGTCGGTGATCAGCCAATGGTAAAAGGCAGCACCGAGCACGCGGCTGTTGATGCGTGGCCAACGGCCGATGGTCAGACGCTCTACATGTTTTTGATGTTGTTCGATCTGTTGGGCAAAGGCTTTCAAGTCTTCCGCAGCTTTGTCCTGCTTGGCTTTCTCCCGCTCTTGATTGTCCACATCCATGAAGGGCAGGCCGACATACGACTCCGGCATCAGCAACGAGAAAGCGGCATCGAGCGTGATGCCTTTTTCGGACAACACGTGACGGAAGATGTCCATGGTCTCGCCTATGGTGTCTCCGGCAGTGCAGAGTGCATAGACATAGTGCCCGGTGGCATCGATGACGAGTCGCTTCGCAAAGTCAACGACGATACGCGGCGGACGCCATCCGTGGACGGGGAAGCAAAAGCCGATGTCCTCGCCAGGTTCCAGCTGAGCGGTGAAAGGCCCAGCGCTGTTCTTGGCGATGTTGATGAGCCGGTCGCTGGTGTAGAGGCCCAGCTGTTTGGCGGCCCAGGCGGTGTTGCCCGTTGCGGAGAAGAAAAAGATCATGAGCGTAGCAACTAAGTTAACCTTGCATGAGGAAATAAGCAGCCACCACCACTCCAAGGGCGACAGCCGCAATGATGAGCTTGAGGAGACAACTCGCTATCTTGCGTATGATGAGGATGCTGACGACGAAGGCCAAAATCAGAATGACGTAGAAAGTGAAGTGAGTGTCCATAAATTGAGCTGTTGTATGTTAATGTTTCTATTGATGTTTTTACGGATTATTGGTTCCAAAGAGCCGGCGGAAGGTCACGGGGATGGGCGTGCTGAACTCCATCGGCTTGTGGGTGACCGGATGATAGAAGCAGAGCACGTAGGCATGAAGGCAGAGACGTCCGATAGGATCGTCGCCATTGCCGTATTTGATGTCGCCACAGACCGGATGTCCCATGTCGGCTGAGTGCACACGAATCTGGTTTTTGCGCCCTGTCTCCAGTTTGAACTCTACGAGCGAATGGTCTCTGCTGCGGTTGAGCGTATAGAAGTGGGTGATAGCCAGCTTGCCGTCGCCCTCCCGTTGACTGCTGTAGGTGACATAAGCGCGGTTCTCTTTGAGCCAGCTGGTGATGGTGCCCTGATCCTCCTCCATCACGCCGGAGAGCACTGCCACGTAGCGGCGGTCATAGACCGTGTGGTGCCAGTCCTCTTCCAGTTTCAGTTCCGTCTTTTTGTCCTTGGCATAGATCATCAGTCCGCTGGTGTCGCGGTCGAGGCGGTGCACCACGTGGGCAGTGCAATGCTGACGCGTCTGCTCGAAGTATTCGTCCAGCACCGACTTGACGTTCAGCGTGCTGTGACCGGCAGCCATGGAGAGAATCCCCACGTTTTTCTCCACCACGACGAGATAAGGATCCTCATAGACGATCTTCACGTAATGGTTTTTAAGGGTGAGGTTGCGCTTGGTCTTGCTGACTGCAATCTTCATCCCCGCCTTGAGCGGATAGTCATATCGTGTGATGGTCTTACCATTGACTTGTATGCCGCGTCCTTGCAGCGTGGCTTTGATCTTGGAGTGGCTGCCGTCGAGATGGGTGAGCAGCCAGTCCAGTAGTTGGGCATCAGCCTCAACCGTGTAGTGATCGAACTGTTTCATGCCTGAATGGTTGTGTTGCGTTTATTCTTTTCTCTTCCAGATGGAGACGATCTTATGTCTGATGGCGATGATGTTGCAGATGCTCACCAGGGCAAAGAGACAGAGTCCAAGGATGATAGCCGGCAACATCGTGCCGCTGTCGATGTCGGGGAAGAGCGTCTCGATGACGCCCATATAGTAGTCCCGAACGAAGAAGAGCGTAACCCAGGCAATGAGCAGCACACCGATGTTGAGACCGATGGTGAGTAGCTGGTAGGGCCGTGCGACATTGTTGGGACTGTAGCCGATGAGCAGCAGGTTCTCGAGTTTCGACGAGTTCTTCTGTACGAGCAGATAGATGCTCAACATGAGAATGTAGAAACTCAGGATGGAGATGACGAGACCGACAACCATGACCATGGTGACAATCATTCTCAGGAAATAAGTAGTCTTTTCAGCCTGCAGCTTATCGTCCTCCACCTCGTAGCCTTTCTGGTCGATATATTTCGTCACCTTTTCGTTGGCCGGATTGTCAACTTGCATGATCAGTCGGGTAGGATCGGAGTGGCTGCCCGGCGCGAAGTAGTTGTTGCTCCAGTCCATGAAGGCCTGCGGCACGAGGATGGTGTTGAGGCGTGACGAGAAGCCGATGACCTTACCTTTGAAGTGGTCAGAGTGTCCGTTGCCGTGGATGAAGATGTCGAAGTTGATCATCCCCACGAGACCGTCGCTGATCTTAGGCAGTGAACGGCTTTGGGCGAAGCCGAAGTTATACATCGTGATGTAGGCGCGCGGCAGGATGATGGGTACGACATGGTCGCCCGGCGTGTATTTCCAACTGCCCTTGGGCGCGTCGACGAAGTGATCGGGGATGCTCTCAAAGAAGAGCTCGGAGTTGAGCACGTTGACACCGTTGACGCCCATATTGGCTTCCACCTTATACTCCGTAGAGGTGAAAGTGCCTACGCTGGAGGCAAACGGTTGGTTCTCCACGTCGTTGACTTCAGCGGGCGAGAAGGTGTTGGTGCGACCGGAGATGGTGTTGCCCATGCCAATCTTCTTGCTGACGATGATGTAGTCGGACTTCATGAAAGAGTCCTCAGAGGTGAAGACGGGCATCACGTCGCGATAGAACTGATAGCCCAGCAACACGATGAGCATGCCAAAGAGGTTGGCAAAGAAAAATCCCACAAACTGGGGTATGCTGATATGCTGACGAAGCAGCTTCCAAACTAAGTTCATAGCAATAATGTCTTTTCGTAGTTTAAGTCCATGTGTTTACCGATGCTGGTCACGATGACGCCGGCTCCCTGTGCCTTGGCCTCGGTCATCATGATGTCGGCCATGATGCGTGAGTTGTTGTCGTCGAGGTGAGAGATCGGCTCGTCGGCGAGCAGGAAGTCAAACGGCTGAACGAGTGCGCGGATCATGGCCACGCGCTGCTGCTGTCCGAAGGACATGCGTCCGATCTTGGCGTCGAGTTTGTCACCAATGCCAAGCATCTCAAACCATTGGCGAATGGTGGCGTCGTCCTTGAAGTTGGTCAGCTTGTTTTTGATCTGCACGTTTTCCCACGCGGTGAGTTCGGGGAACAGACGCAACTCCTGGAACAAATGGCTGATATGATGCTGGCGCATCTCCACCCAGTCTTTGACCTTGAAAGTCTTGGTGTCGAGGTCGTCGAACATCACGGAACCGCTATAGTCGTGGCGATAGCCAACTATGTAGCTGCAAAATGTACTCTTTCCTTTACCTGAGTCAGCTTCTACAAGATAGAGGTGTCCTTTCTCGAATTTCACATCTTGCTTCCAGATCTCTGACTTCAAGTCTTTGCTTTGTTGGAACACCTGAGGCAGAACGGAAGACAAATTAATGGATTGCATATCTCTGATTGAATATAAAGTCCCGTCCTGCTATAAATAGAGGAGGACGGGCTGTATCTTATTGAAGTGTATATACGATTGCGTAGAGTTTACCGAAGAGTGGAGCGAGCATGCCGGTGACGGCCTGAGCTTTGCTGCCATTGACGGCGGCGAGGTTGATGACCAGTACGAGCTTCTGTCCCTTGATGTCCTGTTGCAACTTGACATCGATAGGATCAGCAGCAGCCTTGATGCTCTGCAAAGCCTTCTCCTTGGAGCTGCCGCTCATGTATTGCCAGTCTTGTGTGACACCAAAGAAGTAAGTGGTCTTTGAATCCGTATAGTAGTAGCAGTCTCTTCCCCAGTCACCGATATGTCCGCCCTGCGGTACGCTCTGTTTCCAATAGTCCACATCGCCGAGCCAGTCTGCGTTTTTGAGTTGTGCTGCCATGGTCATCTGGAAATTGTCAGAGCCCAGGGAAGGAGCGATAATCGTCATGTCGCCATTGACACCCTTGATGATGTTGTCCATGTCGATGGCAGAGTTGATACCGGCCAAAAGAGCCTGTATACCTCTGTTCTGCTGCATGAGTTTGATGAACTTTGTGCCGTCGACATTGAGGAACATGCCGATCATGTCGTTCTTAGCCATCGACTTCACATATTTGCCTTTGATAGGGCGGTAGATGGCATGAGCCTGCTGCAAAGCCTGCTCGATGCTGCGCTTGAACGAGAAAGTCTGTCCATTGATATGAAGCCGTCCGTTGGTCACTT
The DNA here is from genome assembly GCA_945873145.1 of uncultured Prevotella sp. GTDB lineage: Bacteria > Bacteroidota > Bacteroidia > Bacteroidales > Bacteroidaceae > Prevotella. The sequence goes on along the minus strand of CAMCBZ010000038.1, from coordinate 15,261 downwards.
TCATCTCAGCGGCGATGTAGATGTCGGAGGGATTGGCGTCACGGGGAGCGCCCAAGGTGAACGGAGCGACGAACTGGTCGGGTAGAGCACTGGTCTGACAGACGAGTGACATCGGTGCGTTGATGGAGTCGATCTTGTCGTAGATAGGTGTAGCCTTGATGCCGTCGTCCTCGTCTTCACCAAGATATTTAGCCATGAGCGACATCATCTCGGCTTGGGCTGCCGGTACGACGGGTCCCATCAGCAACGCGGCACGCTTTGACCAGCCGAGAATCCAGTTGTTGGGCAATGCCGCAAAGTTGTAGTCACGCTTATGGTGAACATCGCACTTCAGACGTTTGACCGTCTTTTCCAAATCGTCTTCGTCTTTGACTTTGGCGCACAGTCCGAGATTGCCTTGAGCGTCCTCAAAGAAGAAGACATCCTCAGAGAGGTCGAGGCCGGCATCGTCGAGGTTGCTCACATGTAGCATTGCCTTGAGCATGGTGGGACTGCCCACACCGCTGAGTTTGGCAGGCTTCATCGAGATCAGCAGCGTGCTGTTGCCGGGGATGGCGTTGATATAGTCGTTGTTGGAACATGAGCAGAGGGTTAAACCCAGTGCCATGAATAGTGAAAGTACAAATGATATTCTTTTCATTGTCGTGTTACCCGTTATAGATCTTCTACTGAGATTTCTTCCTTATACCTATATATAATAATGTGTTCCTTATATATAATAATGTGTCTGTCAAATGTTGCCTTAGACTTTTCGCTTGGACAACTGGGCCATAGCGACAGCCATCAGTCCGGCGGTTTCTGTGCGCAGTCGGCTGTTGCCAAGCGTGATGGACTCATAACCTTGGCTGATGGCTTCCCTCACTTCTTCGATGGAGAAGTCACCTTCCGGGCCGATGAGTATGGTCACGTCTTGCTCTTTGGGTGTCTGTTGCAAGGCTTCGAAGAGGTCGGCACGGTCGATTTCTTCATAGCAATGGGCGATGAATTTCCGCCCCTGCCGCGGCGCATGGATGAAGTCACTAAACTTTGTCAATTCGTTGACCACGGGTTTCCATGCCTTGCGGCTTTGCTTAACAGCACCGACGACGATCTTTTCGACGCGGTCGGTGCGGATTGTCGTACGCTCAGAGAACTGACATCTCAAAAACGAGAGCTCGTCAAAGCCGATCTCGGTGCATTTCTCCGTCATCCATTCCATACGGTCCATCATCTTCGTAGGGGCAATGGCGAGATGGATATGGCCGTTCCACGTCGCTTCCTGAGGCATAGCTTGCCGGATGTTGTAGAGACAATGCTTGGTGTTGGCGGCAGTGATCTCTGCCTGGTAGAAAGTGCCGCAACCGTCCATGAGAAACATCTCATCGCCGACTTGCATACGTAGCACTCTTAAGGCGTGCTGCGCTTCCTCTTTCGGCAACTCTTTCTGATGACTGGCATCAGGCACATAGAAATATCTTTCTTCCTTCATGGCTGTGGGCTGTTATTGGGCATCCTCTACTTTGTCTTTGCCTTCTTGACTGCGTTTCTTGTCTTCTTCCTCTCTCTTCTTCAACTCGTCTCTCAGTTCAGAGGCGATTTCGTATCGTTCTGTCTTCACGGCATTGTCGAGAAGGTCGTGGAGCATCGGTTCGCTGATGATGTTGAGTGGCAGTTGCAATCCTTTGGCATTGGGCTGATAGACCGAACTCTGTCTGCGAAACAAAGCGGCATCCATGTAGATAGGAATCTCGTTGTGACTGATCAAAGAGAGCAGGATGGCTGCATCCGCTTTGACGGGAAGGCTGAACTGATTCTCCTCGTTGATGAGCAATGCCTTGTACACGCCGTCTTCCAATGTATTGATATGGATGGACAATTCCAGTGTGGTCTGCCAGTGAATCATCTCCCAAAGAATCTTGGCAATGTCATCGTTGATGTTGATGTCATTGCTCTTTCTCTCAGTGATCTCTTTGAGGATCTTTCTGCTGCACGTGATCACGAGTTGGCGTTGCTGCTCCTGATCAGAGAGGAGCAGCAGACCATCTTGCTCTTTGCCGTTGACTTCAGCAGCGGCTTGGAATTTTAGCTGTATACTTGCCATTGCAGATAACGATTATTTTGTTGCTTTTTCCTTCTTGGGGCGGAAGACTAATGCGAAAGCAACACCAACGATGAGGGCGTAGCTTGCAAAGATATACCAGCAAGACTGCCATTGCGTGACGCCGCCGACAGTGTGGAGGTCAACAACTTCCTGGGCAGCGAGTGAACCGATCGTAGCGCCCAAGCCGTTGGTCATCAGCATGAAGAGGCCCTGTGCGGATGAACGCAGACAAGGATCAGTGGCTTTGTCGACAAACAGCGAGCCGGAGATGTTGAAGAAATCGAAGGCAACACCATAGATGATCATGGAGGCCACGAACATCCATACCTTGCTGCCCGGATCACCGGCACCGAGAAGGCCAAAGCGAAGCACCCATGCGAACATGGCGATGAGCATGACGTTCTTGATGCCGAAATGCTTCATGAAGAATGGTATCATCAGGATACACAGCGTCTCACTGATCTGTGAGATAGAATATAGAATGACAGAGTGCTTCACACCAAAGGTGTCAGCAAACTCTGGTATCTTGGCAAAGCTCTCAATAAACGGGGTGGCGAAGCCATTGGTGATCTGCAGGCTGACACCCAACAGCATGGAGAAGATGAAGAAGATCGCCATCTTCTTTTGACGGAACAGCGTAAAGGCATGCAGACCGAAAGCGTCGACCAGACTCTTGTGCTTGTCGTCATGGCTGACGGGGCAGGCTGGCAGCGTGAACGTGTAGAGGAAGAGAAGAATGCTCAGTGCGCCACTGACGACAAACTGCAACTCATTGGCTTTGAAGCCCATGATGTCGACGAACCACATGCTACAGATGAAACCTACTGTACCAAAGACACGGATGGGCGGGAAGTCCTTGACTGTGTCCATGTCAGCTTGGGTGAGCGCACTATAAGCTACAGAATTGCTGAGTGCCAGCGTGGGCATGTAGAATGCTACACTGACGGAGTAGAGGGTGAACAAAGTGGTAAAGGTCACGTTTGCGCCTGCGTAATAGCCATAAGCTGCGGCACCCATCATAAAGGCACCGGCCAATAAGTGGCAAAGGCCAAGCAGTCGCTGGGCTGGTATCCAACGGTCTGCTACGATGCCCATGAGTGCGGGCATGAAAATGGAAACAATGCCTTGCATGGCAAAAAACGCACCGATGTGAGTGGACATTCCGGCATTGGTGAGATAGATGCCCATGCATGTAAGGTAAGCACCCCATACAGCGAACTGCAGGAAATTCATGAATGCCAAACGCACTTTTAAGTTCATAGTCGTGTCTTTTTAGGATTGGTCTTGGGTATGATGGCTTTTCTTTATTATTTATCGACGTATTTCCCATTGCTCCACTTCAATCGGAGTGGCACAAGGATGGCTGCAACTTTGTCCTTATCCTCTTTCGAGAGCAGCGGAAGAGAGAGTTGAAGAGCCAGATCATGATCGTCTGCACTGAGAGATGCTTTGACCATGACCGGGTCGATCATAGATTTCAATTTCTCGTATTCTGCCGTACTGAGGTGATCTGGACGTGAGGTCAGACGGTCAGCGAGAGCCAGCGGAGATGATACTCCAAGGAAGCGCTGTACTGGAAGTGGCTGCCACTGTGGAGTGAAAAACTGTATTTGGCTCTCACCATTGTCACCACTTGTCCAGGTCTTTAACAGACAAATGACAGTGTCATGACGCTCTGTCGGCAGCAACTTTATTTGCAGAGTGGTTGCCTCATTGAGCTTGACTTCTGTGAAATCTGCTGTCAGTGTGTCCATTCTACTTTTCCCTCCTAACTGGTTGTCAATGGTGCCGTCTACATGCATGGAGGCATAGCTGGGCATATCCACTCTTTGATTGTGGTCGAGATAGGGGAGGATGCTGTCGGGCATAGCTTTCCATATCTCCGTCAGCGATTGTGCGTGAAGAGATGCACCACATGCGAGAAGAAGACAAGCCGCCATCAAACAGCGACGGTAGCGCCGTCGGATGGGGGTGAAGAGGGTGTTGGATAAGAATGGAATCATGTGCGGAAAAACGTCGATAATCGATTAGTGCTTCAATTCAAAGGGACCGTAGCGCAGTTGGGTAGTCCAGCGTCCTGCTCTCGGTGAAACGAAGATGGTGAAGAGATGTCCGAATCCGTTGGGAGACTTGCCACCGGCATAGAAGGGAGTACCATCGTCTTCATAGTCTTCAGTCATCACGTTGTCTTTTCCCAACACTTTGGAGACGTTCTTAGCCTGTGCTTTAGCAACGGCTTTGTTCTTTACGTTCATATAGAAACGGGCTTCGTTGAGTTTGCCGTCCTTGAAAAAGAAGTGGATCTCATTCCATTTAAAGCCTTCGAATACTTTGTTGGTGTAGCAGAGCTCCTGGTCTGTTGACTTCGAAGGAGCGCCCATCTGTGCTGTGATTTCTGTCTTAGCTTCAGACAGTGGAGTACCAAATTGAACTTTACCAATGCTTTGTGCTTTTGTCATCATGGAGACCATGAGCAAAGCAGCTAAACAAATCTTTTTCATTATTTCTGTATCTATATCTGTTTCTATTATTTTTACGGAATACAAAGTTAAGAAAAAAGACTGAATCGAGAGCGTTTTTCATTAAAAAATGAGTGCTTGCTCTGTTTGATTCGTGTTTATCTCCGCTCTTTTGCTCTTTTCTTTTTTCTTTTAGTCTGCTTGACGTCTTTGGGGCCTGTAGTCTCCTGGCTTTGTAATGTTTGCTTTTTTCTATGCCACAACTCTTTCCAGTTGTCGAAATCGCGTTTGATTACAAAGCCTACTCCCTGGGTGTTTAAGGAGTTGCGGGTGAAGTAGCGGTCGTTGGTCTGATTGTAGATGCGTACACTCAGATTGCCGTTTGGCACGATGAGGTAACGGATATCGAAGTCACCGATAAACGACTGGTTGGCCGTGGTTGCATTGTCACGGTAGCCAAACTGTCCGTTGAAGAGAAGACGGTTGTTGAGGAGGCTGCCGCTGAGGATACCTTCGTATTCGGCGTTGTTCCAGCCCTCTGTACCTGTGGAGATGTTGGCACCGAAGTTCCAGTTCTTGTTTTTCACGACAGAGCCAAGCACGTTGTTGATCTGTTGGCTCAGCTGTCCGCTGAGAATGCTCTGCATGGCGAGAGTCGTCTGGCTTTCTTTGGCCTCTACGTCCTGGGCGTTGTTTTCAGTCTTGTTGTAGAATCGGCCTACGGCAAGCAGGTACAGCACTTGTTGCTTCATCTCGTCCTCGCTGTTAATGATGCTGTAGATCATCTGCTTCACGTCGGCGCTGACTGTCGGCATGTCCATGTCGAAGTCTACCTTAGGATCAGATGGCGTACCAGTAACCTTCATCAAGCAGTTGACGCGGATGTTGTTGCCGGAGAATCTACGACCCAACTGCAGGTCAGCGAGATTCACGGAATTGAGCATATATTGTGCTTCGAGGTTAAGACTGGCATTGCTCGGATCACCGCCAAAAGTGATGGTGCCGCCTTGCTTGAACGTGAAGTCACGCTTGATGATGTTCTGAATGGTCAACTTATAGATACCATGATCAACTACGTAGTTGCCGTAGAGGTTCACGCCACCTTTATTATAATAGGTGGCGCGAATGGTGCCAGTGCCGTTCAGGTCGATATAGTCACCGCTCGTCTTGTCCATGATGATCTTCAGCGTAGCGTCGGGTGTAGCATGGATGAGGAAGTTGATATGTATGTCGGTAGGCACGTCCTCCGGCTCAGCGTCGTTGTTTGTGGGAGGCAACGCATTTGCCAGCAGTGCTTGGAGAGAGTCTCTGGATACCCATTGGATAAACTCCTGGGTGCCAATAGCCTCGGGACTGGTGATGTCGTAACACATCACAGATCCGCGGGAAGGTGTGGCGTCTACTTTGATGTTGACTTCTCCAGGTTTGCCGTTGATGTCAACAGTGCCGGTCCCGGCGATAGTGCCATAGACGGTACTGCCGTCGTCTGGTCCAAGTTCATAGCCCAGCATGTTGTTGGCCTTGACATGGAGGTCGTAGCTCAGGTGTGAGAGATGGGTATGGTAAAGGGCACCTGTGAGAAGTCCGCGGTTGCCGAGTCGGTCACGGATGGTGTCACCCGCAAACTGAATCTCATTGACCAGAAAGCGGATGGAGTCGTCGGATAGGTAATACCTTGTGTTAATAGGTGTGATCGTGGTGGCTCCAGATACCTTGGCGCCTCCCGTGAGGTTGAGTTTCTTCAAGTCACCCCAAAGATTGAGCTTGCCGTTTACGGAAAGATCTATGTCGCTCATGAAGTTGGAACAGAAGCCTTTGAGAAATTCACCTCGGGTGTTTTCGGCGTTAAAGGTGAGGTTGATGTCGTTGCGTTTGGGCGAGACATAGCCATTGATGACTGTCCGTCGGTCTTGAATGCCTCTGTCGGTGTGCATCGTATCCAGGGCGATGGCATCGATGTCGATCTGCTTCTTCTCGTTGTTCCATCTGACATTGGCATTGAGCGTTCCCATATTGCCTTCTTCAAACTGAAAATTTGAGACCACTATGTTACCTTTAGCCTTTGGTGTGTCGAAGAGCGAGGACAGATAGGCCTTACCGTTGACATTGCCGGAAAAGTCTACAGAATGGAAGTTGACAAGGTCGAGGATATACTCAACATTGGCATTGTTGAGATCCACAATGATGGAGTCATCACGGTTGGGCGATGCCTGACCATTGATACGGACGGATTGTGAATTACTGGCAATATTGAGATTATCGATGGTGAGATGCTTCTTGCTGTAAGTGAGCTGGTCGGCATGGATGGTATACACGGAATCTCCAACGAACAGATGGGATTTCTTGACATCAAAAGAGGCCATGACTTGATTCTTCTCATTGGTGAGGAAAGCCATGTCGGCATTGAGTTGTCCTCTCAAGCGTTGCTTCTTGGCATGGTTGTCCATAGACAGACTGGTACGCAAGGTGTTGCCGACAGCAGTAGCCTGGAGCTGATAGTCAGTGCCAAGCCCTCGGTCGTCCATCTTGGTAAGTGAGCCCCGGCAACTTAGTTGGTTGTTGGGTGATGTGGCAATGATATTGACATTCTGATAATGTCCTCCATTGTAGGCGAGATCAGGTGCAACGACATGGCAGTCAATGGCTTCGGTTTTGCTGTCCAAACTGCAAGTGAGGGAAAGAGGTTGCAGTAGATTCAGATCCATGCCCGTGAAGAAGCGCAGCCAGTCATCATGTAGGATGGTAGCTGTCATTGCAAAGTTGTTGGAGTGGGTAGGGCGGTATCTGAAAGATGTCAGTGTCTGTATGCTGGGAAGCTGATGGACAAAGACGTTTTGGATACTTTGCAATAGTGTTGCATAGTCAAACTGTCCGGTCACCTCAGCATGCCCGAAATCGCTGAGCATCGTGACGAAATGATCATGATCGTTCTTTCCTGCTTTAACCTGCAAGGACTGCAATTCGTAGCTTTCTTCACCTCTTTGAGCCCGGAAATTAGTGACTTTGAGAATACCATCGAGGTTGTTGAGGCTTGAGCCGGAGAGATTGGCCGAGAGGTTAACGGCATAGTTGGTTTCGCCAAACTTGCCTTTAAGCAGGTTGACAGCGGAAGGGCGCAGCCGGGAAATCTCCGCGTCAAGAACGTAATGATGGCGTGACAGCGATATTCCGTCCTTGCTCTCAATGGTAGCAACGATGTTTGGGTCGTTGATAGAGCAGCGGCCTGAGAAGGTCTCATTCCTGTAAGCGCCATTGATATCAATATGCTGATAGGGATAGCCTTTGAAGTCGATTCTGTCAATACGTCCCTCTGCCAGGAACATCTTCTTTTGAAGATTACCTGCCACTTTGATGCTGGCGGCCAATTCCCCCAAGTCTTTGTTGGCCGTGATCTGTTGAAGATTGAAGCGTTGTGTCTCAAGATAACCGGCAAGCGACTGGCGATCCATTCTGAAATTCACCTTAGCATTGCCTGCGTCAGAGAGTAGGGCTCCACTTACTTGGATTTGTTTCCTACCTTTTCCATGTCCATTGCCTGTGAAAGCAAGATGGTCGAGACGATCGGCCACTGCCGGGAGACTGACGTTGAATATGTTTTTACCCTCTTTGTTGATGTAGAGGCTGTGGCAAATGATGTTCCAGGTGGGTTGTTGGCTGTCAAGTGTCGTGCGGATGTCACCACCGAAATGGAGGATGGACGATTTGCGGGCAGTGCCGGGAAAGACATCAAAAAGGATGTTCTCAACCGCGACGTGATGTTTTGTGCCGTGGAATCGTGTGCTGAGCTGAATGTTGTCTTGCGATCTTTTTATCTTATCTGTGAGGCAACTGATGTCGTAGGTACTGATAACAGAAGGTTGAATGCTTCCAGTATAAGACACTGAGTTCCAGTCTATTTTGTCGCCATTTCGCTGAAAGTCAGCTATGATCTCCCTTAAATCGATCTTAGAGGTGGGTGTGCGAAGGAACAGATGGTCCAAAGCAAGTCTGTGGCTTGACAGAGTTACTTTGGCTGTGAGTTTCTGTATGTCTAAGCCGCATTGCTCAGAAAAACTGAGTTTCTTGATGTTGATGCTGCCAGCGTCTTTTGTCAAGTCCGACAGCAAGATATGCGTACTAATGTTCTTGATATTGAGATGATGGAAGTCTAAGGTGTGCATCCGTGGCATATCTAACTGGTCGTAACAGAGTGCACCACGTCGGATGACCAGGCTGTGAATCTGAAAATTGAGTTTGGAATGGTTGGTAGTGTCTTTGGAAGCCAGAGAGTCCACGACGAACTGATAATTAGGCTTGGCACTCGCAGAGGCCCGATTGATGTGGACGTCAGCGCCGAAGAGCTGGGCTGAGGTGATGCAAATCTCGTTGTGAGGCAGTCGAAGTAGATCGATCTTCGCTGAGATACGGCCGGCACGCAGCAAAGTGTGGCGCTGCTGATCGAGCATCGTCACGTCGTCGATGATGATACGGTTGAACAGACCGACATCAATACGTCCTACACATACCTTCGTACCAAATTTTTCAGACAGTGCGGAAGCTACTTCGCGTCCGAAATATTTTTGTACAGCAGGTATGTTTACAGCGATGGTAAGGGTGACGTAAAATGTCAATAAAACCCATACCACGGTATTGATCGTGTGCCTAACCCATTTCATTTTATGTGCAAAAATATAAAATTAAACTCGAAAATGAAATAAAATGGCCATCTTTATCATTTTTAATCTAAATTTTCAGTATATTTGCAACGTCAAAGATGGCTTCGCCATAAAAAGTGAAGACCGCAGTCGTGCGTTTTAGGACACAATGAGACATTTCAGCATCATATCATAAGAAGTATTACTTATTATTTTTTCTATGACAAATGTAGTTAAGATACGAAAAGGCTTAGACATCCATTTAAAGGGAAAAGCTTCGACGGACAAACGTGTGGAAGTGATTTCGTCAGGAGAGTATGCCCTTGTGCCAAGTAGTTTCGTAGGTTTAAAGCCAAAAGTAGTTGTCAAGGAGGGAGATCATGTCCTTGCCGGAGATCCCCTGTTTGTAGACAAGTTATCCCAAGAGGTACGGTGTGCTTCTCCTGTGAGTGGCACGGTGGAGCAGGTGCTTCGTGGTGAACGGCGAAGAGTGCTCTATGTGAAAGTAAAGGCTGATCAAGAGCAGAGCTTTCATGATTATGGCAAACATGATGTAGCATCGTTGGACGGAAATGCAGTGAAATCATTGCTTTTGGAGTCCGGTCTGTTTGCTTTTATCAATCAACTGCCTTACGCTGTTGTGGCTTCCCCCGCTTCATCTCCTAAGGCAATCTTCGTTTCAGCTTTGCGTGACATGCCTTTGGCAGCAGACTTTGAAGTAGAACTTAAGGGCAATGAAGCTGCTTTCCAAACTGGTCTTACTGCATTGTCGAAGATGGCACCCGTCTCTTTGGGTATTGGTGCCGCACAGCAATCCGCAGCACTCACTCAGGCTAAGGATGTGGAGACAACCGTGTTCGACGGTCCTTGCCCTGCCGGAAATGTAGGCGTGCAAGTCAATCACCTCAATCCTGTCAACCGTGGCGAAGTGGTTTGGACTGTAGATCCGTCAGCAGTCATCTTCATCGGACGTCTGATGCTGACGGGTAAGGTGGATCTTCACCGAGTCATCGCCATCGCAGGCAGTCAGGTGAAGGAACCGGCATACGCCAATGTGTTGGTCGGAACGAAGATGGCCGACATTCTGAAAGACCGCTTAGCAACAGACCAGCACATTCGCATCCTCAACGGCAATCCTTTGACGGGTGAAAAGTGTGGACTGGACGACTATCTGGGCGCTCATACATCTGAGGTGACGGTGATTCCGGAAGGTGATGACCGCGACGAGATGCTGGGTTGGATCGCTCCCCGCACCAATGACTTCTCGGTTTCCCATAGCTATTTCTCTTGGTTGCAGGGCAAGCGTCACGAGTATGATCTTGACGCAAGAGTAAAAGGTGGAGAGCGCCACATGATTATGAGTGGCGAGTACGACAAGGTATTGCCGATGGACATCTATGGCGAGTACCTTATCAAAGCCCTCATCGCTGGTGACATCGACCGCCAGGAGCAGTTAGGTATCTACGAGGTGTCGCCAGAAGACTTCGCTTTGGCTGAGTTCGTGGACTCCTCTAAGCTGCCATTACAAAAGATTGTGCGTCAGGGACTTGACATCCTGCGCAAGGAGAATGCTTGATGTAAATTAGCACAGAAACAATAATATAAAACTATGAATGGTTTAAAAAAATACTTTGACCGCATTCGACCCAATTTCCAAGAGGGCGGAAAGCTTCATGCCTTCAACAGCATTTATGAAGGCTTTGAGAGTTTTCTGTTCGTTCCCAATACTACGTCGAATTCCGGTGCCAGTATTCACGACGCCTTAGATTCGAAGCGTATCATGAGCATCGTCGTCATCGCTCTGCTCCCTGCGCTGTTCTTTGGCATGTACAATGTAGGCTATCAGAATGCTGCGGCTGCCGGTAAACTGGCCGAGACTGGTTTTTGGTCGCTTTTCTTCTATGGCTTCTTGGCTGTATTGCCCAATCTGTTGGTGAGCTACATCGTTGGCTTGGGCATTGAGTTTGCTTGGGCTCAGTGGAAAGGCGAGGAGATCCAGGAGGGCTATCTCGTTTCCGGTATCATCATTCCGCTGATCATCCCAGTGACCACACCATTATGGATGTTGGCCATTGCCGTAGCCTTTGCTGTCATCTTCGCCAAGGAGATTTTTGGCGGCACGGGTATGAACATCTTCAACGTGGCTATCGCTGCCCGTATGTTCCTCTTCTTCTCTTATCCCAGCAAGATGACGGGTGACTCTGTGTGGGTAAGCACCGATTCCATCTGTGGCCTCGGCTATCAGTTGGCCGACGGCTTCACGGCCGCTACGCCGCTGGGTCAGATTGCTCAGGGCATCACACCACAGTCAAGTATGTCCGATATGATCCTGGGCTTCATCCCCGGTTCTGTAGGTGAGACCTCGGTGATCGCCATCGCCATCGGCGCTGTCATTCTGTTGTGGACAGGTATCGCCAGTTGGAAGACCATGCTGAGTGTCTTCGTCGGCGGCATTGCCATGGCTTTGATCTTTGCCGTGACGGGCAAGACTCCTATTCCTTGGTATGAGCACATCGTGTTGGGTGGCTTCTGTTTTGGCGCCGTGTTCATGGCTACTGACCCAGTTACCTCTGCACGTACCGAGACCGGTAAGTATATCTATGGCCTTCTCATCGGTATCATGGCTGTGGTGGTGCGCGTGCTGAACCCTGGTTATCCCGAGGGTATGATGCTCGCTATTTTCTTCGGCAACATGTTTGCACCGCTGATCGACTACTGCGTCGTTCAGTCCAATATCTCGAAGCGTGCCAAACGTTCTTCTAACTAATCAAGCAGACGACATTATATAATAAGGTATGAAAACAAATTCCAATTCTTATACGATTGTCTATGCTGCCGTTCTTGTGGTGATCGTTGCCTTCTTGCTGGCCTTTGTCTTTCAGGCACTGCGCCCGGCACAGGAAGCTAATGTGGCACTTGACAAGCAGAAGCAGATACTCTATTCGCTCAACATCCGTGGCTTGCAGGATCAGGCTGCTGCCGCTAAATATAAAGAGGTGGTCACTGCCGATGAGATTATCGATGCCAACGGCAATGTTGTTGACAAAGGTTCTAAGGGTGGCACCGCAGCCGGCTTTAAACTCAATTCCGGTGATTTCAAGGCCGGTAAGTTGGCTGTGTATGTCTGCTCAGTCAATGGACAGACCAAATATGTGATTCCTGTCTATGGCATGGGATTGTGGGGACCGATCAGTGGCTACATCGCTTTGAACGACGACAAGTCCACGATCTATGGAGCTTACTTCAACCATGAGAGTGAGACAGCCGGTCTGGGTGCCGAGATCAAGGACAACCAGAAGTGGCAGGAGCAGTTCCAGGGCAAGAAACTCTTCAAGGGCGCTGACCGCAATGTCATCGCCATCTCCGTGTTGAAGAAGCGCGACAGCAATGATCCCAACTCTGTGGATGCCGTCACTGGCGCAACGCTGACATCCAATGGCGTCACGGATATGCTTCACGATTGTCTGGGACAGTATATTAAATTTCTGAATGCTAAATAATAAAGACGAATTATGAGTTTATTCAGTAAGCAAAATAAAGAGGTGCTGGGTGGCCCGTTGAATATCAACAACCCTATCCTCGTTCAGATTCTCGGTATCTGCTCCGCGCTGGCCGTGACATCTCAGCTCAAGCCTGCTATTGTCATGGGACTGGCCGTGACGGTGATTACGGCTTTCTCCAATGTGATCATTGCACTCATCCGCAAGACCATCCCGATGCGTATCCGCATCATCGTGCAGTTGGTTGTCGTCGCTGCTTTGGTGACCATCGTCAGTCAGATCCTGAAGGCTGTGGCCTACGACGTGAGTGTTCAGCTCTCGGTGTATGTAGGACTGATCATCACCAACTGTATCCTCATGGGTCGACTGGAGGCTTTTGCCATGATGAACAAGCCTTGGCCGAGCTTCCTCGACGGTATCGGCAACGGTCTCGGCTATGCGATGATCCTTGTCATCGTCGGTGCTTTTCGTGAGTTCTTCGGCCGTGGTTCACTCCTTGGCTTCAAGATTATCCCGCAGAGCTTCTACGACGCAGGCTATGTCAACAATGGCATGATGACTATGCCGGCCATGGCTCTTATCCTCTTGGGATGTGTCATCTGGGTTCACCGCGCCTATTTCTATAAAGAGGACAAGAAGTAAGGTTAGTCGGTATTGATCATTATTAAAGCGATATTTCTATTATGGAACATTTCTTTGGATTATTTTTCAGGTCGATCTTTGTCGACAACATGATATTCGCCTTCTTCCTCGGCATGTGCTCTTTCCTGGCTGTGTCGAAGAACGTGAAGACATCATTTGGATTGGGTATGGCTGTGACCTTCGTGCTGTTGGTCACCGTGCCCGTTGACTATCTGCTTCAGGTACATGTACTGGGTCCCGACTGTCTGGTCAAAGGCGTTGATCTGAGCTATCTGAGCTTCATCCTATTCATTGCCATCATTGCCGGTATCACGCAGTTGGTGGAGATGGCAGTGGAGAAGTACAGTCCATCACTCTATTCGGCACTAGGTATCTTCCTGCCCCTGATCGCCGTGAACTGCTGTATCATGGGTGCTTCGCTGTTTATGCAGCAGCGCATCAACATGGACCCGTCGAGTGCTCAGTACATCGGCTCCGTGTGGGACAGCATCGGTTACGCACTCGGTAGTGGACTGGGTTGGACATTGTCCATCGTGTCCATGGGTGCCATCCGTGAGAAGATGGAGTATAGCGATGTGCCCAAGCCATTGCAGGGAATGGGTATCACCTTCATCACTGTGGGCCTCATGGCCATGGCCATGATGTGCTTCTCGGGTATTAAATTTTAAGGAGAAGAAAACATAGATTATGGGACAGTTTATATCAGTAAGTATCGCAGTCTTTCTCGCTGCGATTCTCCTTTTGGTCATTATCCTGCTCATCGCGAAGAAATATCTCTCGCCCAGCGGTAACGTGACCATCACAATCAACGGTGACAAGAAACTCACAGTGCCCCAGGGCGACAGCCTGATGTCTACGCTCAATGCCAACGGCATCTTCCTGCCCTCTGCCTGCGGTGGCAAGGCTAGCTGCGGACAGTGCAAGGTACAGGTGCTCAGCGGTGGCGGTGAGATCCTCGACTCTGAGCGTCCTCACTTCACGCGTAAGCAGATCAAGGAGCATTGGCGCCTGGGATGCCAGACTAAGGTCAAGGGCGACTTCGACATTAAGATACCGGAGTCTATCCTTGGCGTGAAAGAGTGGGAGTGCACCGTCATTTCCAACAAAAACGTGTCGAGCTTCATCAAGGAGTTTAAGGTGGCATTGCCGCCGGGTGAGCACATGGACTTCATCCCGGGTTCTTATGCCCAGATTAAGATTCCGGCTTACGACTGCATCGACTATGACAAGGACTTCGACAAGAGCATGATTGGTGAAGAATATATTGGAGCTTGGAAAAAGTTCAATATCTTCTCGTTGAAAGCTCACAATCCTGAGCCTACCGTGCGTGCCTACTCTATGGCCAACTATCCGGCTGAGGGCGATATCATCACGCTGACCGTGCGTATTGCTTCCACGCCATTCTTACCAAGACCGCAGGTGGGATTCCAGAATGTGCCGACAGGTATCGGCTCTTCTTACATCTTCAGTCTCAAGCCTGGTGACAAGGTGATGATGAGTGGTCCTTATGGTGACTTCCATCCACGTTTCAACACGGGTAAGGAGATGATTTGGATTGGTGGTGGTGCCGGTATGGCTCCTCTGCGCTCTCAGATCATGCACATGACCAAGACGCTGCACTGCACAGATCGTGAGATGCATTTCTTCTATGGTGCCCGTTCGCTGACAGAGGCCTTCTTCCTGGAGGACTTTTGGGAACTGGAGAAGGAATTCCCCAACTTCCACTTCCATCTCTCTCTCGACCGTCCTGATCCCAAGGCCGATGCAGCTGGTGTGAAGTACTATGCCGGCTTTGCGGTGAACTGCATCCGCGACACCTATCTCAAGGATCACGATGCGCCGGAAGACTGCGAGTACTACCTCTGCGGTCCTCCAATGCTGATCAAGACCGTGACCGACTACCTTGATTCTCTCGGCGTGGAGCCAGAGAATATTATGTACGACAA
>CAMCBZ010000037.1 GCA_945873145.1 uncultured Prevotella sp. | reverse complement strand
GCAGGGATCTGTGAGAATCTGTGAGATCTGTGTGACATGCTCACGAATATTTCTTCTCACAGATTTCACAGATCTACACAGATTTATCAAGCGACATAACGAGCGCAGGGATCTGTGAGAATCTGTGAGATCTGTGTGACATGCTCACACGATTCTCTTTTTAATAACGCTCCACTTTGTGGAATAAAAAATACAACCGAATATAAAGAATATGTATTCTCGATATTCGTTAATATTCTTGATGACATCGAAGATGGCGCGTTATTAGCACAAATATTTGCATTTTATCGTCACAAATAGCGGTTATTCCAAATATTTTATGTAAGTTTGCCATAAATATAATCAAGTCACCATGAAACAACACCTATTCTCTGACAAAGCAACTGCTTTTCGACAGTTAGCGTGGGCACTGCTATTGCTCTGCCTCTACCCCCTCACAGCCTCTGCACAGCAGCAAGACAAGTTGCTCGCGCTCCTTCGTGACCGGCTGAAATACAACTTCGCCGAACTGCAAAAACAAGCGGTGAAGCCCTATTTCATGAGCTATCGCGTGGAGGACAACGACACACGCACGATCACCAGTACCTTCGGCGTGCTCAACGGCAACAACGACAGCCACGTGCGCTCGTTTATCCCACAGGTACGCGTCGGTTCCATGGCACTTGACAACTACAAGGACGATACCGACGGTGGACGCCAGCAAGGAGCGACACTGCCCTTTGACGACAATGCCACCGACGGCATCACCACCAACTTCTGGCAAGCCACAATGGCTGCCTACAACGGTGCCGTGGAGGCATACGAGGACGCCAAGAGCAAGGCCGCCACATCTGCCGCCGACGAGGACAAGGCTCCTTGCTTCTCCAAGGCACCAGCCGAGCGCTACTATGAAGAGCCGCTCAACCCCACCACGACGAAGCTCGACGACCAGCAATGGGCCAGGAAGCTCAATGCCGTCAGCGCCGTGTTCAAAGCGGATCCTACCCTTCAGAACGGTACAGCAGCACTGATCTATGAGGTCAAACGCTCCTATCTCGTCAACACCGACGGCACCGAGGTGGTGCAAAACCGGCGCTCGGCGCGCATCGTCATCATCGCGCAGGCCATGGCTGACGACGGCATGATGCTGCCTGTGTTGCAGGACTTCTTTGCCTTCAACCCCGACTCGCTTCCCTCTGAGGAGCGTCTCATCGCCGCAGCACAAGACCTGCTCAAACGTGTACAAGCCTTGAAGGCCGCGCCCGTCGCCAATCCTTATACCGGCCCGGCCATCCTCTCGGGTCCGGCTGCCGGCGTCTTCTTCCATGAGATCTTCGGTCATCGCTTAGAGGGCCACCGCCTCAAGAAAGGCGGCGAGACCTTCAAGGACATGGTCGGCAAGCAAGTGCTGCCCTCCACTTTCAACGTCTATTGCGATCCTACGCTGCGCCACTATGCCGGCGTGGACATGAACGGCAGCTACCGCTACGACGACGAGGGCGTGAAGGCGCGCCGCGTCGACAATGTCGTGAACGGCGTGCTGCGCTCCTTCCTTATGAGCCGCAAGCCCATCGACGGCTTCCCCGAGAGCAACGGACACGGTCGTGCCGACCTGAAAAGCGATCCCGTCAGCCGACAGTCCAACCTGATCGTAGAGGCCACCAAGTCCTATACCGATGCCCAGCTGCGCGACATGCTCATCCGTGAGGCCAAGCGGCAGGGCAAGCCCTACGGTTATTTCTTCCGTACGGTGACGAGTGGCTACACGATGACGGGCGAAGGCGGAAGCATCAACTCGTTCAACGTCACGCCTGTCGAGGTCTACCGTGTCTTTGTCAACGGCAAGCCCGACGAGCTCGTGCGCGGCGTGAGCCTCATCGGCACTCCGCTGTCGATGTTCTCACATATCCAGGCAGCAGGCGACCGCCCCGCCGTGTTCACCGGCAGCTGTGGCGCTGAGTCCGGCTGGGTGCCCGTGACAGCCTGCGCGCCCGCCGTCTTTGTCAGTCAGATAGAGACCCAGCGTGCACAGAAGACCGACTTCGTACCGCCGATCCTCCAGGCCCCTATATATAATAAGGAGTACCAGCCGCTCACCAATGCTGTCGGCAAGGATGTCGACAACGTGATCTTCGCTGCTATGAGCGACGAGATGAAACGGTCGATGGACAGCCTGCAACTCGAAGGATCGCCCAAGCCTTTTTATCTCGACTTGATGGCTACGCGCTCACGCGGTTTCGACATCACCGGTGAACTGGGTGGCATCTCCCTGAGCGATCAGACGCCGTGGCACACCTATCTGTCCACCCATCTGCTCCTCGGCAACTACAAGAATACCAATGAACTGCCGGGGCAGGAAAACTTCTTAGGACTCAACAATGGCGAACAGGTCGACTACAACGACATCCGCCGCGCCTTGTGGCAACTCAACGATGCCGCCTATAAGCAGGCAGTGGTCTTGCAGGCACAGAAGACGTCCTACCTGAAACAAAACCCACCCTCGCTCGATCTGTCAAAACTCCCCAACTTGCAACCGATGAAGCCGTCCACGCAGATCGCCGACGACAACTCCGGCTTTGACATCGACATGCCACGGCTGGAGCAGACCGCCAAGCGTCTCTCCGCTGTCTTTGAGCACTACCCTAAACTCTACTACACCTCGGTGAAGATCAGCGGAGAACAGATGGTCTCTTACCGGCTGACATCGGAAAACGTGAAGATCAAACAGCCTCACAACCGCGTGATCATCACCGCCGAGGCTTATTTCCGCGATGCCGACCAGGTGGAGCAAAGCGATGACTATACCTTCGCCTATGAGAGTACGGCTGAGATTCCTGCCGACGACGTGCTGGAGGCTCAGGTGCGCGCCTTTGCCGACAGCTGCATGACGCTCTGCCAGGCTCCCGCTATGCCGAAATACTACAAGGGTCCGGCCCTCTATGTCGATGGTGCCGCCATGAACTCCCTCGTCGACAACCGACTGATCTCACAGCCTTCCTTCGAAGAGGATGGCGACGACATCGGACAGAAGATCGGTGAGCCCTTCATCAGCAACATGATCTCTATCGTCAACCGCAACGACCTGAAGACCTACGAGGATCAGCCGGTCTATGGCCACACGACGGCAGATGCCGACGGCGTGACACCGGCTCCACAGTTCACGCTCATCGACCATGGCGTGCTGAAAGCTAAACTCAACGGTGCCGAGCCTACGCTGTTCGCACCAACCTCCACGGGCAGTGCACATTTCTTCAACGATCCTGACAAGCCGAGCATCGGCGCAGGCTTCAACACCATGCAGGTGCAGGCTACGTCAACCACACCGGAGAAAGACATGCTGAAACTGCTCATCAAACAGGCAAAGAAGCGGAATCTGCCCTTCGCCTACATCGTGGAGATGCCGCTCCGTCAGTCTGCCACTCGACTCTATCGGGTCGACGTGAAAACGGGAGCCTTGAAACTGATGAAGACCGACCAAAACGCGACACCGTCAGACGACGAACTGATGAATATCCTCGCCATTTCGAACAAGGAGGATCTCTTCAACGTCATCAACCCCTATACGTTCACCATCATCTATCCCCACAGCTTCCTGCTCAACGAGATCGAGCTCAACAAGGCTACCATGGAGGTGCAGAAAGAGTTCGAGATTCCGTATCCGGTAGGTCAGTGATGAGTGTCGGATGCAAAAGGATGCATGTTGCGTGTAGAATGTAGAACGTAGAACGTAGAAAAGAGTAAAACGAAATCATATAAGATACAGATGAGAAAGATTTTCATTGCCATGCTGCTCGTGCTCACGATGCCGGCCATGGCGCAAAGAGCAAAAGAGGAAATCAAAGCTGACCGTAATCTCGCGGCCAGCAACTATCTGGCCTACCCCGGACCCAAGCAGAAGCTGACCAAGGCACCGGAAGGCTACACGCCTTACTATATCAGTCACTATGGCCGCCACGGCTCCCGCTATCTCATCAGCCCGGGCCAGTACAGCGACGCGGTGAACATCCTGGCCAAAGCCGACAGCCTTGGCAAGCTGTCGCCACGCGGTCACGACGTGCTCGACAAGGTCAGAATGCTCTCGGCCGAGGCACAGGGACGCTTGGGCGAACTGACTCCGCTGGGCGCCGAACAGCACCGCGGCATCGCCCACCGCATGTATATGCGCTTCCCGCAGGTCTTCAACGGCAACGTACATGTCGACGCACGCTCCACCATCGTCATCCGATGCATCCTCTCCATGGAAAATGAACTCATGGAACTGGCCCGACTCAACCCGCGCATGGTCATCACCAGCGATGCCAGCCAACACGACATGTACTACATGAACGATGAGCACGGCAAATACAACAAGCTGCGCGACACGCCGGAGGCCCGCCAGGCACTCGCCGACTTCAACAAGAACCATGAGAACTATAGTCATCTGATGGGACTGCTCTTCAACGACACGGCCTACGCTCACACCGTTGACGCCAACAAACTCGGACAACGTCTCTTCGACCTGGCCGCCAACATCCAGAGCACGGAACTCAGACATAAGTTCAGCCTCTGGCCGATCTTCACCGACAAGGAGGTCTATGACTCCTGGCAGCGCAAAAACGCCATGTGGTATATGTACTATGGTCCTTCGCGCCAGGCTCACAGCTATGGACTGCTCACGCAGGCCAACCTGCTGAACAACATCATCACGACGGCCGACAGCTGTCTGCTCCTCCAGCATCCGGGTGCTACGCTGCGCTTTGCCCACGAGTCGGATGTCATGCCGCTGGTGTGTCTGCTCAACCTCAACCACTACGGCGAGACCATCGACGACCTGGAACAGCTCGATGACCGCGGATGGAACAACTACGACATCTATCCCATGGCCTGCAACGTGCAGTTCATCTTCTACAAGCCCAGCACGGCCACTGATCTCACCAAGGCCGACATCCTCGTCAAGGTGCTCCTCAACGAGAACGAGGCTACCCTGCCCGTTTCCACCGACAAGGCACCTTACTATCACTGGAAAGATGTGCGCGCCTATCTGCTCCAGCGGTTGGAACAGCTGAAATAAAGACGTGCTTCCCTTTCCCTGGTTTCGTCACTACTTTGAGAAAGTTCTATAACTCCTTGCTATTCGATAACAGCGTACTTCAATGTGGAAGTTCTGAAGTGCTCTCACGCTCTGACAATATATTGTCTCTATGACGGAAACAAAAAAAGCCCTTCCCCGGCAACTCCTGTTAAGGAGAAAGCCAGGGAAGGGCTTGAATGTAAAAGGGATTACGGCTCTGTTTATTTATGAGCCTTATAGTATTTCACGGCAGCCTCGACATTAGCCTTCACAGCCTTGGAGGAATAGGTGGCTCCCGTCACGCCGTCTACGCCACTGACAGCAGAGGTCTTCTTGCCTGCATATTTGGGCAGCATGACAGACTTCACCTTGGCGAAGATCTTCGGTGTCTCCTTGTTGGGCAGTGCCACCACCTTCACTACCTTATTTTTCTTGATATACACCTCTAACGGTGTGGCACCGAGATAGCCGCGCACATTTGAGGCGAGTGTCGTGGTGTTGACCACATACGTTCCGTCTTTCATCTTTGTCATCACGTTGTCTCCCTTACCGGCAGCTAATGCGGCACCACTGACCAGCGTGGCGGCAGCCACGGCGGCAATCATCATCTTTGTCTTCATCTTTGTTTGTATTTAATAATGGTTATGTCGGCTGCAAAATTACACAATCACGAGCAGACAGCACGCTCGCCCCAACGTTTTTTAAGTTAAAGAAAAACAGAGGCATACCCATTTGCTTCTACATATCTTCCAGCGAGAGGCAACCCAGTGTGATCTTCATTCCTTGCAGCGGCTTATAGGTTTTCAGCATCTCGGCGACCTTTGCTTGCAACAGTTTCTCGTCGTAGCGACTCCTATGGCGCTTTACCTCAAAGATGTCGGCGAAACCGTCGATCTCGTTGACGGCGACAATGTCGATCTCGTTCTCACCACTTCGGTTCCAATAGCCGCCAATGCGCGTATAGCGCCCTGACTCACGCAGCTTCTGACGGAAATAACGCTCAAGGCACAGCCCCGAGAACTGGTCAAAGTCACGAGCGACGATACGAGCCAGTTGCCCAAGCGCATCGTTCTCCACCATCGCTTGGTATTTATAGAAAAAGCGGAACCACAGGATCAGGAAATTATCGTTCAACTCATAGCGCGTCTTCTTAGAAGTGGCAGCTTCGAAAATAGGCACGTGACGCTTGATCAGCAGGAAATCATCTTCTAAGCGTTTCAGATAGCTGCCCAGATTCGTCATGTTCAGCCGGTTCTCTATCTCTCCACGACTATAGAGTCCATCGGCTATGCAACTCAGGATAGAGAAATAGGTTGTATATTCCTTGCCAAACTCTTCTATCAACATATTCTGCCCCTCTTTGATAAACAGCGAGTCACGGGCTGTGAGTGCAGCGAGCATCGATTCACGGTCGCAACAGCCATCGTCCATAAGCAGCGTGACATACCATGCCACTCCTCCGGTGATGGCATAGAGCGTCAGGAGATCGTCGGGCGTGTAGTGAGGATTGTAATCTTTGAGAATCGACTTGAGAACCATTGTCTTGAAAGGCAGAACAGTGATTTTCTTCTGAGCACGCGAGAAAAGCGGTTCCTTGGAATCCTCAAAGATGTGCTTCATCATCGTGAAGATGCTGCCACTGACGATGAGATTGAGATGGCCTTGGTCTTTATACCTATCCCACTGGTTCTGTATTTCACTGAACACAGCCGGATTGACACGATAGAAATCCTGAAACTCGTCTATGATGATTGTAAAAGGACGCTGCGCCGACAGCTGCAGCAAATAGCCAAACAGTGCAGCCACCGACGTGAAATGTCCGAAAGGAATGCTGAGCTTCGCCTCTGCTTCCCGCACAAAGTCATCGCACAACAGGCTCTCTGCCTTTCTGGCGACAAAGAAATAAAGAATAAGTGTATCGCCGCATCGCTTGGCCAGTTCGGTCTTGCCAATACGCCGGCGCCCTACAAGCACTGTCATGCGCGACTGCTCACGGCTCTGCTTCACGATGCGCTCCAGCAACGCTATCTCTTCTTTACGATCGTAGAACTTCATGTCTGCCTCTGTTTTATTCTAAAATAGTAATGATCATTACGGTAATGGCCATTACCATTTGTAAATATAGCACTATTCCGCGACTTCACCAAAGCTTTGCAAGATTTTTCGCACCTTGCAGCATATCACTCCCTCTCCCATTGGAGAGGGATTAGGGTGAGGCTGAGTGAGGCTATTGAGCCTTCCTCACGGTATCACCTTGAAGCGAATGCGGAAGGTGTGAGTCTGCTCGTCCCAGTTGGTGCCGAGGATCTCGAAGCGGCCGATCTGCGAGGTCGAGCGCACATGCTTGCCGATGCACGGACAGACATCGAAGTCGCCGATGCGCACGAGACGTATCGTCTGTGAGGCGTCTTCCGGCAGACGGTCGAGGTTCACGCCCTCAGGCACATGGTTGCGATCCACGTCCTCGTAGGTCACCGGCAGGTCCTCCTCGATGAGTTCGTTCATCTTGTCGCCGATCGCCTTCTCCTCCTGTCGCGACGGCTTATGGTCGAGGTGATAGCTGATCTTGCTTTTCTTTCGTTCGATATGCGCGTTGCGTGAGCGCTCGCAACCGAACATGCGGATCATCACCTGGTTGAGCAAATGCTCGGCAGTGTGTGCAGGCGGGAACTCATCCTTGTTGTGCACGTTGAGCAGATAAGGTGTCTCTTCCATCTTGATGCTGAATTTATAGATACGTCCTGTATAGGGTCTGAGATCCATGTCTACGGTTCCGTCCTTCTTCAACTCGATGTCCATCTCCTGCCCCGTGAGCAGGTCGATGGCACGCACCTCCTTTTCGGGCAGTCCGAGGAAGTCGAAGGCGTGGGCCGGGATGTTCACGCTGGTGTTGACACGGTCGGGACCGAAGTTCGCCACCACGAGCAGGACCTCGTCCTCGAACTTGCGCAGGAAGGCGTACTCATGACGAGGATTGAACTTCCAGGTCTGCGGGTTGACATACATCAGATCGAAGAACTCACCCTCGCGCACAGCAGCCTCGCGGTTGGCGATATGCAGGACCTGCTGATATTTCAGTTGCAGGTGCATCTCGTCCTGAGAGAGGTGACGGCGGTCGAAATAGCCGCGGCGGATGGTGTCGACGCACCAGTAGTCGAAGATCGTCGTGCGGCCGTCGCGTCCGGAGAAGCCTTCGGCATCCATGCCACGCTCGCCGAATTCCTGTCCGGCGTAGACCATAAACGGATTGTTGCCCATCAGCGCGGCGACGATGACGGCAGGTATTGCCTTCTCACCACTGCCGCAGAAGAAGTCGCCGGCGATGCGCTGCTCATCGTGGTTCTCCAGGAAATAGAGCATGTGCGGGCGGATGTCGTCGACATGCTGCCAGTAGTAGGTGATGCTGCTTGCCGGACGGCGATCGCAGATCACGTCGCGCAGGCAGTCGTACATGCCCACCTTGTCGTAGAGATAGTCGAAGCCCGACTGTATGTAGGTGCGATACTGGTTGGTGTCGTAGACCTCTCCGATGAAGACGATGCGGGGATAGCGCTCCTTGACGATATGTGTGGCGTAAGCCCAGAAGGCCGGCGGCACCATCTCCGCCATGTCGCAGCGGAAGCCGTCGATGTCTTTCGAAGCCCAGTAGAGCAGGATGTCGGTCATCTTCACCCACGTGTTGGGCACCGGATCGAAGTGATAGCTGCGTCCTCCGGCATCGCAATAGTCGATGCCATAGTTGAGTTTCACCGTCTCGTACCAGTCGTTGCGTCCCGGACAGTTGTCGAAGCGGTCGTTGCCGGTACACTTGGCGGGATTCTCGACATAGGGTTCCTCACCCTCCTTGGGCTGCACCGGCGAGACGAAGGGCTGTCCGGGACAGTAGTAGAAATTGTTGCTCGGAGAGAAGTGCTTGCCCGTGTCGTCGTCCTCACCGAGGTCGCGCACGCCCTCCGGCTTCATGATCGAGTGGTACTCGCGTGCCACATGGTTGGGCACAAAGTCGATGATGACTTTCATACCGGCCTGGTGTGTGCGGTCGACGAGCTGTTGGAACTCGTTCATGCGCTGGTCGATGTCGTCGGCCAGATCCGGATCGATGTCGTAGTAGTCAGTGATGGCGTAGGGCGATCCAGCCACGCCCTTCACCACGGACGGGTGCTGGCGCGGTATGCCATGCTTGCTGTAGTCTGTCGCGGTGGCATGGCGGATGACGCCGGTGTACCACACATGGGTGAAGCCCATGTCGTGTATGCGGCGCAGCCGTTCCGCGTCGAAGTCGCTCATCTTTCCCGTCCCGTTGACGCGCAGCGTGCCATTGGGAACGCGGGCCGTGTTGCGGTTGCCGAAGAGACGGGTAAAGACTTGGTAAATGATGATTTTTCTCTTCATGTCATCATTTGTGTTTCACACTGTCAGATGCTTATTCGAGGCCGGTGGCCTTGACATTCTTGTCGATGCGGCCAATCATTCCGCGCAGTGCCTTGCCCGGTCCGCACTCTACGAACTCGTCAGCGCCGTCGGCGATCATGTTCTGCACAGACTTGGTCCAGCGCACTGAGCTGGTGAGCTGAGCGATGAGGTTCTGCTTGATCTCCTCGGGATCGGTATGCGGCATAGCGTCTACATTCTGATAGACGGGGCATACCGGCTTGGCGAACTGTGTCTTCTCGATGGCAGCCTGCAACTCTTCCTTGGCGGGCTGCATGAGCGGAGAGTGGAAAGCTCCACCGACCTTCAGCGGCAGGGCACGCTTGGCACCGGCAGCCTTCAGCTTGTCGCAAGCCTCAAGGATGCCGTCCTGATCACCGGAGATGACGAGCTGGCCCGGGCAGTTGTAGTTGGCGGGGACCACCGTATGGCCTTCCTTGCTGACCTCAGCGCAGATCTCCTCTACCTTCTCGTCGGGGAGCGCGATGATGGCAGCCATCGTGCCGGGGTTGGCCTCGCAGGCTTTTTGCATGGCGTTGGCACGGGCAGCGACGAGGCGCAGACCGTCTTCGAAACTCAGCGCACCGGCAGCCACGAGAGCGGAGAACTCGCCGAGAGAGTGACCGGCCACCATGGCGGGCTTGAAGTCGTCGCCGAGGCACAGTGCCGAGATGACGCTATGAAGGAAGACGGCGGGCTGAGTGACCTTGGTCTCCTTGAGCTGCTCATCGGTACCGGCGAACATCACGTCGGTGATCTTGAAGCCGAGGATCTCATCGGCCTGGTCAAAGAGTTTCTTAGCCAATGCGTTGTTGTCGTAGAGGTCTTTGCCCATGCCTACGAACTGTGAACCCTGTCCGGGAAAAACAAATGCTTTCATCTTCTTTAGTGTATATTCTTTATTAATGATACGTTTTGATGTTTTCAGCACGAAACACAGCCGAAAGACGTTACGCCCACGCTGGTTCCTACTGTAACATGCAAATTTACACAAAAAAAGCAAGAATCGGGACGACAGCGCCCAAAAAGTGAAGTCGCTTAACCGTATTTATAGTTTTGGGAGGCATAGACAACTATTCAGCGAGAGATTTCTTTGACTATTTTCCTTGAGATATGGTTCTCTCTAACCAAATATAGATCTGTAGATTTCAAATATCACCCCACGGGAAATATCCAGTGCGCCTGTTTTTCTCTTTTAACGTTCTATCTTCGATGGAATCGAGAACATATCCGAATATCAAGAAAATATTCTTTATATTCGGTTATATCCTTTATTCCACGTAGTGGAGCGTTAGCCAAGATTCTAATGTACGCAAGACTAAACAATGTGTGGGTATTGCATCCCTTTTGGAGAAAAGTGTCTCTTGTTCGATAGAATCAATAATATTATCGAAAATATAGAATATTGAATTAAAAAAGAAAAGCACCCAATGGCATTGGGTGCTTGCATATCATGGCGGCGGTGCCTGCATATATCGCATTACTCTGCCTTGTCGTATTTCTTGCGAATCATCTCTATCTCATGGATCAGCTCAGCGTAGTGGAGGGCGTTGAGGCTGGTGGATGGCAGAGAAGACTGCTGTTTGCGGCAGAACGACTCCACGGTGTCGAGATGCTGGAGCAGGAAGAGACGGGCATCGGAGTTGGAGGCACTGAGGCTGAACGTGCTCTTGTCCTTCGACGGATCCACATTGATGTCCTGGTTGAGCGTGTTGATGTAGGCACGCTCCAGCTGACGGCGGTAATAGTCCTGCTTGTCGCCTTCTTTGCCCAGCGGCTTCCACACAGCGTGGAAGAGGTCGGTGAGATATTCCTGCACGGAATAGGGCTTGAGGGCACGCTGGCTCTTCTTGTACTGGTTGGCCACCATACCCGACGAGAGCAGGTAGGAGACGAGCGTGCGTGCGCGGTTCACGATCTCGTCCTCGGCGTCGAGGTTGAGCTTCGTACAGATGCTCGTGGGATAGAGCCACAGTGGAGCCTCGAAGACATTGCGGGCACACCAGTCGATGGCTTCCTTCTGTACGTCGCGCGGTACGACTTCCGTGACGGGCATGCCGGGGATTGTGTTGGTATAGATGCCGCCGATGTTGCGCTGCACATGGAGACAATAGCGGGCAAACTGCGAGCGCACGGACTTATGCATCTCTTCGAGATCGTCGTACTGACCGTCGGGTTGTGCCGTCCACTTCTCAAGATTTGCGACGACGCGCTTTAGGTTCTTGATGCCATAGTCGCTGGCTTTCATGTTGTCGTCGCCGAGACTCTCGGTCTGGCTGCGCGGATCCTGACCGCGTCCCTCGTCACCGCAGTAGGCCAGACGATGGTCGCGGTGGAGCGCCTCGCTGACTTCCGTGCGCAACTGCTTGGCTTCCTTCCATGGATCCTTGAATTCCGGACGATACTGGTAGCCCCATTTGATGGCCCACTTGTCGTAGACATTGATGCGTGGGAACAGTCCGCGCTCCGACACACCGTCCTCGGGTTGAGCCACATAGTTGAAGCGGGCATAGTCCATGATGCTCACCGTGTGGCCGTTGGCCTCCACCCACTTCTTGTCACGGAGCTTCTCCACGGGAGTGGCACTGCTGGCGATCATGTTGTGGCGCAGGCCGAGCGTGTGGCCAACCTCATGGGAAGAGACAAAGCGGATGAGCTCGCCCATGAGCTTGTCGGGCAGTTGCATGGTCTGGGCACGCTTGTCGAGCGGTCCGCACTGGGTGATATACCATTTGCGTACCAGGTTCATCACGTTGTGGTACCAGCAGATATGGCTCTCGATGATCTCGCCGCTGCGTGGATCCACGATGCGCGGGCCGTAGGCGTTCTCGGTCTCGGAAGGCAGATAGCGCAGGAAGCAGTACTGTGCGTCGTCGGGACTGATGTTGCTGTCCTTGGGCACTTCGCGGGCTACGATGGCGTTTTTGAAACCGGCAGCCTCAAACGCAGAGTTCCAGTCGTTGATGCCGGCGATGAGATAGGGCACCCACTTCTTTGGCGTTGCCGGGTCGATGTAGTAGACGATCTGCTTTTTCGGTTCCACGAGCTTGCCCTGCTGATAGGCTTTGGGGTCCTTCGGCTCCAGGCGATAGCGGCTGATGATGGCGTAGCCCTTGGAAGGAGCACCGTCGGAGAAGCGGGTCTGACGTGTCTCGAAATAGCCGACACGCTCGTCGGCGATACGGGGCTGCATCGGCTTCTCGGGCAGGAGCACGAGGCTTGTGTTCATGCCGAAGGTGACAAAGCCGGTCTTTGATGCCGGCATCTTGCCGTCGGGACAGCTATAGGTGCGCAGCGTCTTCACCTCCACGTTGATGGGATAGACCGTCATCGTGTCGACAAAGCTGCGGTCAGCCTGCAGGGCTGTGACGTTGACGATCTTGCGGTCTGACGATGAGAGTCCGAAGATGTTGTTGTCCTGAACGAAGAACTTACCCACCTCCACGAGCATGTCACCGGTCTTGGGATTCTTGCCGATGATGTCGAACTTCGCCACGATGGGGTCTACGGTCGACTTCTCGACGAGTTGCGACATCTGTTCTTTGTCGTCAGCAACCTGCGTCTTGGCATAGGCACGGAGCAGCAGCGTCTTGTCGTCACGCTTCTCGAAATAGATGGTGCTGTGGTTGACCTCCTCGCCGGGCAGTTCCTTAAAGGCCTGCGGCACCGAGGTGAAGCGCGTCACCGCCAGGAGCATGCGGTCGGTGATGCTCTGTGGTACCTCGAAATACCATTTGTCCTCGATATGCCGCACGGTGAAGAGTCCGCCATGCACCGATCCGCCTTTCTTCACAAGCTTGTCGTAGGCGTTTTCCTGTTTGGTGGCTGTGGTGTCTTTCTTTGCTTTGTCCGCAGACTTCTTCTTTGTGATCGAGTCGTTGTGGGCGGTAGAGTCTTTGCGCGTCACGCTGACATTGTCGGCAGAGAAACAGCCAATGCTGTTATGGCCGTTGGCCGGCAAACCGAAGGCAAGAGCCAGGGCAGCGCTGAGCGTCAGTTGTCTGAAGTTGATATTCATATTGTTGAAGGATTAGAGCATCCCCATCCTCTTGGGATGGAGATGGCTATATATTTCTTGTCTGATTGGAATGAGCGTATAGCTATTCGTTGTTGGTCAGATTGGGATTCTTCTTTCTTGCGTCTTCAGGGAAGGGGATCACGTAGAGCTTAGAGTCCGGCGCGAGCGTATAGGTCTTGTGCTCCGTGGTGGTGTCGACGAGGGGGAAGGTGCGTGTGATCGTTTTTTTGTAGTCGTCTTCCGTGTTGAACCGTTTAAGATCCCAGAAGCGATGGAAGCCGAAGAGCAGTTCGCGACGACGCTCGTCAATGACGTTTTGGACAGCCTCCTTGACGTTGGCCGGCGTCTGCAACACAGCGTCCTCCCCGACGATGCGCTTGGCACGCAGCGTGTTGAGCGTCTGCGTGGACTGAGCGAGCTGGCCCAGACGAGCCTCGGCTTCGGCTTTGATGAGATAGACCTCGGCCGTGCGCAGACCTACCGACGAATAGAAGAACTTGCTGTAGGTGATGCTAGTGTTCCACAGTGCGGCGCCGCTGCCATTGTCGAAATAGTAGACCGAGTTACCCGTGGTCTTGAAAAACAAGTTCAACCGCAGGTCGTTGTTGCCATAGAGCTTGACGAGTTCGGGGCTGATCATGCCGTAGGTGTATGCCGGGTTGTCGGAGTAGCTGCCCATATAGGCATAGTTGAGCACCTCGGGATTGCCGCCTTTGGCATAGGTCTTCACCTTAGTGGGTCCGCCCTTCTTCTGCAAGTCGATGTAGTCGATCAGGTCGCTTTTGAGCGCGAGGCTTTGATTGGCATCGTCGAGTGCCTGCTGCCAGTCGTGATGGAAGAGATGCACGAGGGCTGAGAGGGCGTAGCCGAAAGCCACACTCGGGTGGTAGACATCCATGGGGTGCTGTTTGAGCAGAGGCAGAGCTTCCGCGATGTCCTTGAGGATGAACTGATAAGTCTGTTCGACGCTGGCCTTGGCAGGCTTCGCCTCCAGGTCGTATTTGTCCATGATAGCCACGCCGCCGTCGGACTTGGCGGTGGCGGGGTTGTAGGCGCGGGCAAAGGTGTTGACGAGAACAAAGTGGTCCCAGGCCCTCATGATTCTGGCCTCGGCCTTGGCCAAGGCCTTGACCGAGTCGGCACCGGCACTGTCGTCGACGCGCGAGAGCACGATGTTCTCACGCAGAATATAGTTGTAACAGTTCTCGTAGAGATTGTTGTCGGCGAGGACGTTGCGGTCGGCCTGCTCGTTGAACGTGGTGTTGATGCCGTCCCAACTGTTGTTTTCCTTTCCGATGACATTCGATTCTTTGATCCAGCAGTTGTCGCTGAGCATGGCAAAGGCCGAGGGATAATAGGCGCGGGCCGGGTTGGCGACGAGTTCGAGATACTGCGTCGCGGAGTCCACGGTGATGGCACCCGTGGGCGTGATGTCGATGTAGTTGTCGCACGAGGCCAGCGAGATGGTGGCAGCGGCGAGGAATGCGTATATTGCTTTGTGCATGATGTGTGATCTATATATAATAAGGTGTAGGTGTGGACCGAACGATGATCGCGGGTCGTCAGAAGCTCGTGGAGAGTCCGATGGCGAAGGTGTGCGGGATGGCCATGCCTCTCGTGCCGCTGTTCATGCTGTAGCTTTCCGGGTCGATATGGTGTCCGGCCTTGCAGGCGGTGAAGAGATTGTTGACCTGAAACGAGAAGCGTGTCTGTCCCAGATGGATCGCACTCGTCCACTGTGTGGGCAGCGTGTAGGCCAGGCTGACGGACCGCAACTTGATGTAGTCGGCGTCGGCTACCTGCACATCGCTGTAGCGCCACCACTCCGAGAACGTACCGGCGTAGGCCTGCGCTGTTTTGTCCATGTCGAGATAGAGGCGCGGCACGTTGTTCGTTGTGCTCCACCGGTTGGTGATGTCATTGGTAGCAACATCCCAGGCCGCAAGGTCGGCAGTGGGCAGACGCAGCTTGTTGCCGCCGGCATAGACAAAGAAGGCGTTGAGCTCCAGTCCGCGCCAACCCACATGCAGGTTCAGCGATCCGTTGTAGGTGGGCGTGAGCGTGCCCATGTTGCGCAGAGCGGCAGTGCCTTTGAGCGAGGATGATGTCGTGACGCTCTTGACATTGCCCTGCTCGTCGAACGTAGCCATCTCGTTGCCGTTCTCGTCTTTGATGACGGGATAGCCGTTGACGGTGCGGCTGTAGGTGTAGGCCCATAGCGTGTTGTAGCTCGTGCCTTGCCAGAGATAGTTGGTGGGACTGAGGATGAACAGGCTGGCGTAGTCGCTCTCGCTGTGGTCCACGGCGAGCATCTTGTTGCTGTTGTGGGCATAGGTCAGCGTGGCTCCGATGTTCCAGTCACGGTTTTTATAGATGGTGGCGTTGAGGGTAAGCTCAATGCCTCGGTTGCGCATCTCGCCATTGTTGATGACATGGCTCTTGGCGCCGACGGTGGGATCCATGTATTTTCTGACGAGCAGATCGCTGGCGTGGCGGTTGTAGTAGTCGATGGAACCGCTAAGCCGGTTGTCGAGCAAGGCGAAGTCGACACCGAAGTTGGTCGTTGCCGTCTTCTCCCAGCGCAGGTCGGGATTTGGCAGGTCGTCGTCATCGTATTTGAGATACTGCGTCTTGACGGGGTTGCTCTGTGTCTTGTAGGTAGCCACGAAGTAGGTTGTCGAACTTTGGTCGACGTTGCCGTTGACGCCATAGGTCGCGCGCAACTTCAGATAGTCGAGCCATGTGACAGAGCGCATGAAGTCTTCTTCCGAGATATTCCAACCGGCACCGACGGACCACAGCGGATGGTGCTGGTCGTTGGTATTGACGCCGAAGAGGTCGGCCTCGTCCCAACGGATGCTGCCCGTGAGGTTGTATTTGTTGGAATAGGTATATCCGGCGTTGGCGTAGAACGACGCATAGCGGTGGCGTGTGTCGTGCTGTGTGGTGGTCAGTCCGCCCATGGTGATGTTCTTGTCAAGCACGGCGCTGTGCCAGCCGTCGGTGCGCATTGTCTCCCAGTCCATCGCCTGCGAGGTGAGCGTGACGGGGTTGTAGCCATACATCAGTTGTTCGACCATGCGCGGGTTGTGGGTCTGTCTGAGCTCCAGTCCTGTGATAGCGGTGACGTGGTGATTGCCTGAGAACTGATGGTCGAAGCTGATCTGGTTGCGCAGCGTGTAGCGGCTGTAGTTCTGTGAGCCCTGATAGTATCGTCCGCCGGTGGGAATCTGTGCTTTGCCATTCTCGTCGATGCCCATGTTGTAAGTCATGCGCATGAGATAGTCGTTCTCAGCGTCGTAGGTCTCGTTGCGCTGCTGTGCCCACTCGTATTGGTACATCAGATTGTAGCGCAGCATCTTCAGGAAGCGTGCTTCCACGTTGACAAAGGGCCTCAGGCTGACACGGCGCGAGCGTGTGACGCCCTGGCCCAGCGCGTCGAGGACGTTGAAGCCAAAGCTCTTGTAGGCATTGTTGCCCTGGAAAGCGTTGACGACACTGCCGTTGACGCTGCTTCCGGCATAGCCGCTCTGATTGACATAGGGCGAGACGACGCGGTTGCCGTTAGCATCCTCGATGCTCATATAGCGCTCCTGGAAGTTATAGTTGTAGTTGCCCGGTGTGTTGTCGTGCGCCAGTCTCGTGTCTATGCCGACGTTGACGCCCAGCCATTTGGTGATTTGGAAGTTGGACTTCAGATACAGACTGAAGCTGTTGTTCTTGTCGTTGATGGTGCGGTTGCGGTCATTCTCAAAGTTGAACGAGGCGAAGTGCTGGCTGCCGTTGGCTTTTTGCGAGAGGCTGATGTTGTAGCGCTGGGTCAGTGCCGAGCGCCATGCGAGGTCGCGGTATTGCTCATAGTAGTCGTTCTTGCGCCATTGGCTGAGCGTGGCCTCGACCTGCTCCGGGGTGATGTGTCCCTCGTCGCGGTCGCGATAGAGTTGGAAGAGCGGGCTGTAATAGTCCGTGGCGTAGCTGTTGAAGAGGTTGGCCACGCTGCCGCTCTGTGCCACGCGGGCATTGTAGACATCGGTCTGATAGTCGATGATGTCGCTTGTTGAGGCCAAGTCGAGGTTGCTGAAGTTGGGCTTGGTGGTGATGAACCAGTCGGCATTGACGTTGACGCGGGTGCCGAGTTTCTTTCCCGACTTCGTGGTGATGACGATGACGCCGTTGGCCGCACGGGCGCCGTAGATGCTGGCCGCAGCGGCGTCTTTGAGTACGGTGACGCTTTCTACGTTGTAAGGGTTGACGTCTTTGAGGCTCATGTCAGTGGGCAGGTCATCGATGACGATGAGCGGCTGCGTGCCGATATCCGACGAGAAGGTGCCGATGCCGCGGAGGACAGGCGCCATCTCGCCCGTGTTGGGATTGAGTTCCATGCGCAGTCCGGCGACCTGGCCTTCGAGTGCGGCTGCGATGTCGGTATGCATCTGTCGGTTGAGTCGTGTGGAGTCCACGAAGCCATAGGCCGCTGTGGAGCGCTCTCGCGAGATCTTCTGATAACCGGTGGACACCACTTCCACGTCTTTGAGCGTGTGTGCCGTGCTGTGGAGCTTGGCGTTGATGGTGGTGCGGCTGGCCGTGATCTCTACGGGATCCAGTCCTAAGTAGGAGAATACGAGGATGGCTTTGGGGTTGCTCACGCTGATGGTGTAGTGACCGTCAGTGTCTGTGACAGCACCGAGTCCGGTGCCTTTGATTCTGATGGAAGCGCCGACGAGCGGTTCTCCGCTGTCGTCGGTGACGGTGCCGGTGATGGCGCGCGCCTGGTAAGTAGGTTTCCCCGCAGTTTGTTGTGTGCCGGTCATGCTGTGCTGTGCCCAAGTGGGAGCCGGGAACAAGAGCATGGCAGACAGAAATAAGATGGAGGTAGCCTTTTCTCTCTTCACGCTAAGCGTCGAAGCAGTCTGTTCTTTCTTCTTCTCTCTCTTCATGAAATGTATGCAATGAGGGTGTAATGTTTGAAACTTAGAAAGTTAGATTGTTGTTATGTGGTCGTATGATTCAGCATCATCTTTCACTTTAGGCTGACAAAGGTAAGCATAAAATTCGAGAAAACGAACATGAAAATGGACTTTTTGCGGAAGAGGAAAGCAATTCTCTCGCTAAGCAGCAAAGAACGAAAAGGGCTGGCGCACCACAGCCTCACCCGTACACAGCCTCACCCTCGTACCCCTCTCCAAAGGGAGAGGGGAGTAATTACTTCCAAGGGGTGTTAGGAGGGTATTGCAATCCCCTCCCCTCGGGGAGGGCTAGGGAAGGGCTCTTTATTTTCTTTATTCCACGTAGCGGAGTGTTAACCTAAAAGACGACGTAGTAAAGAGTTGCGCACACTATGGCCTCACCTCAGTACCCCCTCTCCAAGGAGAGGGGAGTGATTACTTTCAAGGGGTGTTAGGAGGGTATTGCAATCCCCTCACCCTCGGGGAGGGTTAGGGAAGGGCTTTTTATTTTCTTTATTCCGCGTAGCGGAGCGTTAACAAAAAAACATCTCGTAGATATGACGTTTCATGTCCATGAAGGGAGCATCAACCAAATCATGTAGATATATATCTGTGAAAATCTGTGAGATCTGTGTGACACTCTCCCACGATTATTTATGAGGAATTCGTGGGCAATTCCTGGTCATTCATGTGAAAAACAAATCCATGATAATGTAAGTAAAGCCCTCTTAAAACACAATCAAGGCCCCCCGTAATCACTACGGAGAGCCTCAGGAATCATTAAAATCATCTGTCTTACTGAAAAGGAGTAAGTACAGCGAACCTACATAACATCTTGTAACCTAACTTTACACTTTAAAAACCTAAACTTATAGCATTATTATGAAGCTATGCTAATCACATGTTAATCATAACAAAGTCATTTCGTTGTAATGCCTAAATCACATATATATCACTAATAAATCACATCTTGATCACATTGACCGACAGCGGAGCGAGCACCACCTTGAAGGTCTTACCGGTCTTCTGCTTGGCGGTCACCGGCACGACATGCTTCGGGTTGTCGATGGAGTTGGTGTCCTCGGGCTTTGCGGCTTTCAGCGTGGTGATGGTGCCCTTGCCGGCTACCTTGCCGCCGCTGACGGTGACGGTGAGCGTCTGCGCTGTCTTTCCGCCGTTGACAACCTTCAGGTAGGTACGTCCCGAGTGGGTGTCGGTCGTGGCTGAGTAGTACAGTTGCGGCAGCTTCTTACCCTCATACTGCATCGTCGGCATGTCCTTGTCGGTCATCGGCACAATGCGGTTGCCGACATTCTGTGCGAACATGCACTGAGCGTAATAGGAAGGCGAACCGTAAGCGTTGAGCGCATCATAGCCGATGAGATCGCTCTCCCATTGCATGCCACCCTTGTTGACGTTGACGAAGAGCGGTGCATAGCAGTGACCGATCAACAGGTCGGCATTGCGCTCCATGCCCGTCATCCAGGCAGCGTCGCCAAGCGCCGCATTCATGTTTGTCGTCGGCTTACCCTCGCGTGAAGCCCACTCGCCGCAGAAGATCTTCGGACCCTTTCGGTCGTATTTGTCGTATTGGCTGGCAGCCTCATACATGCCACCCGTACTGCGATAGTAGTGCTCGTCGATAACGTCGAACTTCAGTCCCGTCACGCCCGTCTCCTGAGCCCAGCGCTCCACCATCTTCTGATCAGCTGTAGAGATAAGCTGCAGCTGAGGATACTTGGCTTTGATGGCCTCATAGAACTTTTTATAGCGTCCGGCATAGGAGCCGCTCTCGTCGAAGAAGTCCTCATTGCCGATCTCCACATAGTGCAATGGGAACGGCTCGGGATGGCCGTCGCGCACACGCTGCGCGCCCCACTTGGTCTCAGGACCGCCCGTGACATACTCGATCTCGTCGAGCGCGTCCTGAACGAAGCCGTCGATATAGTCGGCAGTGAGGTAGTCGCCGCTGAGCGTATATCCGGCGAAGACAGCAAGAATAGGCTCAGCGCCACAGTCCTCAGCCCACTCCAGAAACTCCAGCAAGCCGAGACCGTCGGTAGAGCGATAGCCCCAAGGACTCATGTGCCCCGGCCGCTCATCGGGATCGCCGATGGTACGCTTCCAGTCGAAGCGGTTGCGGAAGTCATTGCCCTCGACATAGTTGCCGCCGGGGAAGCGCAGGAACTTTGGCTTCATCTGGCACATCATCTCCATGAGATCCTTGCGCAGACCGTTGGGACGGTTGTTGAACGTCTCGGGGAAGAGCACCGTCTTACTCAGATCGTACGTTCCCTCGTTGTCGGCAGTGATGACGAAGCGGGCGTCCTTCGTGGCCTTGACCTTCTCGGGCACCGTCAGCTCGAAACTCTTCTTCTGCCAGTTCTCGCCGAGTCCGTCGATCTTTGTAGAGGCAAAGACCGTCTTGCCGTCGTTGCTGACGAGGCTCAGCGTGAGCGAAGCGCCGCTACCTTTCTCGGCCTTGGCTATGACATATCCTTTATAGAGTTCTTTTGCGCGGATGGGCACGCCCCAGTATCCACCGTTGGCGATGCTTGCCCCGGCTTTGGCCTTCCATTTCAGCACGGCAGGATTGGCGCGGTTGTATCCGCCTTCCTGCGTGAGTGTGAGCTGTGAGGCCAGCGTGTCTGTTGCCAGCCAGTATTTCGGACCGCCCGAATGCCAGGGCGTCCATGGGTTGCGACGTTGTCCATTGGCGTCCTCACGGAAAGAGGGATCGCGTAGGAGTTGCGCGTAGAGGCCGCCTTCGTAGGAGTAGTTGATCTCCTCGGTCATCATACCATATAGTGTAGGACTTACCGCCTTCTGGGCTTTGTCGAGTTGCAGAGTCAGCTGCTGGGCGTTGGCGCCGAGCGCTGCCATGAGCATGAGAGTAGTTAAAGCAGTTTTTGTCGTTTTCATATTTGGGTGATTTGATTTCTGCTGCAAAATTACGATATTCGTCTCAAACCGACTTTGTTATTAGTCTCATAGAGTTTTGAAAAACGTATCACAATGTAACATTTTCTTTGCAAGACGTTTTTTCGCCACTTTTTTGCGATGAAAACCAATATGGAACACTTTTTTTTACTATCTTTGTACCAACGAAAAAAGGACTTATAGATTAGAATCATCATGCGGAACCTTAAACAGACCTTGCTTTTCCTTATCCTATTCCTGACTTCTGCCCTCGCGGAGGCTCAGACCGGCAAACTCTACAACACCGAGAACGGGTTGTCGAGCAGCTTTGCCAATCAGGTGTTTCAAGACAGCCGTGGCTTCATCTGGGTGGCTACGCGCAATGGACTGAATGTCTTCGACGGCTATCACTTTGTAGTGATCAACCGCGACAACTCCGGCTCACGCGGCTTTGACAGCAACTATATTAATAAGGTGGAGCAGGACCACCAGGGCAACGTGCTTTTAGGTTCCAACAAAGGACTCCTCAGCTTTGACGGACAACAGTTCCACGCTTATAAGATCTACAACGATCAGCACAAGATCGTCAAGACCTACGTCAACGACATCGTCGTGCGACGCAATGGTCAGGTGCTTGTCTGTACATCGGGCTACGGCATTCTCCAGCCCACCGGCAAAGCCAGTGACTACATTTGCCGTCCGGCGAAAGGTGCTTTCAGCAAGTTGAAATACATCCGCCGGATGGCGGAAGACCGGCTCGGGCGTCTGTGGATCAACACCGAGGACGGCCGCCTGTTGTGCCAGGACGCTCAAGGCCGACTGACACAACGGCTTCCGATGGGTGCCCATCAGTCTGTTAGCTCCATTGCCTGTGATGTTCAGGGCAACGTCTACGCCGGCACAACGGACGACGGCGTCTATTTCTCGCGTGGCGGCGTGGCGCCGTTCACGCAGATCAGTGCCTTGGGCAAACTCTCGGTGTCGTGTGTCTTTGTCGCGCCTTCGGGTAAAGTCTATGTCGGCAGCGACGGCTACGGCCTGTACGCCTATCAGCCGACCACCGGCGTTGTGGTCAACAACCCGTTCTATTCCAACCGCATCGACCTCACCACGGGCAAGGTCAACTCCATCATCCAGGACCGGCAGGGCAACATCTGGATGACGATGCTACAGAAAGGACTCTACATGCAGCCCGCACTTGCCTTTGACTTCGGCTATATCGGCTACCGCGCGGGCAACGACAACCCCATCGGCGGCAACTGCGTCACGCGTGTGCTCTTTGGTGAGGACGGCACGATGTGGGTGGGAACCGACCGCGACGGCCTCTATCTTCTCGACGCTATGGGCAAGCAGCTGCGGCACTATACCTTCCCCAATACCATTGAAGCGCTGTGCTTCGACAGTCATCACAGACTCTGGATTGGCAGTTATCTCGACGGCTGCGGCTATCTCGACGGTGGCAGCTACCATCCCGTGGATCTCGGACAGGGTGTGAGCGTCTTTGACATCAAATGCGACGCAAAGGGCAATGTCTGGCTGGCCACGCTCGGCAACGGTCTCGTCGTGATCCGTCCCGACGGCACCCGCCGTAGCTATGTCATGGCAAAAGGTGCCGACAACAACCTCAAGGTCAACAGCCTGCCCAATAACTTTCTCTTCAAACTGGCCTTCTCGCGCGACGGCAGCCGCCTTTTCGTGGCCAGTTCCGTGGGTGTAGCGTGCCTCGATCTCAAGCGCAACAGCTGGGTAAGCACGTTCGGCGTGAACTGCGTCGACCAGGGCTCGTTTGCCCACAGCCTCTATGTCGACAGCCGCGACCGCGTGTGGGTAGGCAGCAACGATATGCTCTACTGTCACGACAAGACCCACTGGAGCAAGCCTCTCGTCTACACGGTGCGGCAGGGACTGCCCGACAACAGCGTCGCCTTCATGCAGGAGGACCGTCAAGGACGCCTGTGGCTCGGTACGCTCCACGGACTTTGCTTCATGGACATGCGCACGGGCAAGGCCCAAAGCTTCTTTGTCGGCAATGGCTTGCAGAGCAATGAGTTCAGCGACGGTGCTGTCTCGCTCTCGGCCGATGGCCGCCGCATGCTTGTCGGCGGACCGGGCGGCATCAACGTCTTCAACCCTTCGCATATCGGCCGCACATCGTGGAAAGGCGTGGTGCATATCTCGCGCTTCCTCGTAGGCAATGAGTCGGTACTGCCGGGAATGAAGTCGGGATGGTTCACCATCACCGAGAAGCCTTGCTACGAGTCCCGCCAGTTTTCTCTGGCACAAGACGACAACAGCTTCTCGCTGGAGCTGACGACACTCACATATAATAATGTGGAGCAGGTGACCTACGCCTACAGCATCAACGACGAGGGATGGAAGACACTGGCACAAGGACAGAATGTGCTGTCCTTCGCCCATCTGCCTGCTGGCAAATATAAGTTCCGCGTCAAGGCACTCTACAATGGTCTGTCGTCGGCCGAAGAGGAATTCATGGTTGAGATCCGCCCTGCGTGGTACGCCTCCTGGCCGGCCAAGTTTGTCTATCTGGTCTTGCTGGTCTGGGCTTTCTACGCTTATCTTGCCTACCGCAAACGCAAGGAGCAGGAGCACCTCACGCTCCAGGAGCATATCCATGCCGAGGAGATGGGCGAGGCCAAGCTGCGATTCTTCGTCAATATCAGCCACGACATCCGTACGCCGCTCACGCTGATCCTCACACCACTGCTCTCGCTCATCAAGACCGACCGCGATCCGCAGCGGCAAAACACCTATGCGCTCATGCGCCGCAACGCCGAGCGTATCCTCCACCTCGTCAACCAGATGATGGACCTCCGCAAGATCGACAAGGGCAAGATGGTCATGCACATGCAGAAAACCGATATGGTCAGCTTCATCGACGACGAGGTGCAGCTCTTCCAGCAGCAGGCCAATATCAAGAAGATACGCTTTGCCTTCCACCACGACAGTAATGTGCTCCCCGTGTGGGTGGACCGTGACAACTTCGACAAGGTGATCATGAACCTGCTCTCCAATGCCTTTAAGTTCACGCCGACGGGCGGCGATGTGACCATCAGCCTGGCTCATACCGACACCGATGCCATCATCACCGTGCGCGACACAGGTTGCGGCATACCGAAGGATAAGCTCGAGACGATCTTCCAGCGCTTCTATCAGAGTCCTACCAGCATGGGTGAGCGCAACACGGGTACAGGCATTGGCCTAGACCTCACCCGTTCGCTCGTAGAACTCCACTACGGTACGATCACGGCGCACAACAACAGTGAGGGACCGGGCTCTTGCTTCGTCGTCACCCTACCCTTGGGCAACAGCCATCTCAAACCCGAGGAGATGCTCGCCGACGACGGCAGCATGACACCCGCTCAGCACGACGACAGTGAGGCCGACAAGCAACTGGCTCAGGAGCTCAAGGACATGGAGGCTGACCCGCTCGTGCACCTGATAGCCTCACGCGACGACAACAGCAAGCCGACAATTGCCATCGTGGAGGACGACGACGAGATCGCCAGCTATCTACAGACAGAGTTGAGCAATGAATACAACGTCCGCTACTATCCCAACGGCAAGGTGGCACTCGCAGAAATCCTTAAGGACATGCCCAATCTGGTCATCAGCGACGTGATGATGCCTGAGATGGACGGCATCACGCTCTGTACAAAGCTCAAGTCAAACATCAACACCAACCACCTGCCCGTCATCCTGCTCACCGCCAAGAGCCGAGACGAGGACCGCATGGAGGGCTTGGAGACCGGCGCCGACGCTTATGTGGTGAAGCCGTTCAACATGGACATCCTTCGCCGCACCATCGCCAACCTCCTTGCCGTGCGCCGTACGCTGAAGAATAAGTTCACCGGTCAGGAGGATCAGGCCGATAAGATCACCAAGGTAGACGTGCAGACACCCGACGACAAGTTCCTGCAGCGCGTCATGGATGTCATCAACGACAACCTCAACAACTCTGACCTTGGCGTCGACGACATTGCGGATCGTGTGGGCATCAGCCGTGTGCACCTCTATCGAAAGATGAAGGAGCTCACCAACCAGACACCGCACAACTTCATCAAGAACCTGCGACTGAAGCAGGCTGCCCGCCTGCTCGAGGATCCGAAGCAGAGCATCACCGAGGTGATGTACGCCTGCGGCTTCTCCAACTCAGCCAGCTTCTCCACGATGTTCAAGAATATGTACGGCATGTCACCGAGGGATTATCAGAGGTCGAAGATGTAAAGAGGAGCCTCACCCCCAACCCCTCTCCAAAGGGAGAGGGGAGGAGCCTCACCCCCAACCCCTCTCCAAAGGGAGAGGGAAGGAGCCTCACCCCCAACCCCTCTCCAAAGGGAGAGGGGAGTAATTACTTCCAAGGAGTGAAAGCGATGGGAATGAAGCGACGGGGGTATCCCCGTCCTAACCTCGAAGAACATTATTACCTCTAATGC
Source organism: uncultured Prevotella sp. (assembly GCA_945873145.1). Classification (GTDB taxonomy): domain Bacteria; phylum Bacteroidota; class Bacteroidia; order Bacteroidales; family Bacteroidaceae; genus Prevotella. Next base: position 2,066 of record CAMCBZ010000037.1, on the reverse strand, counting down.
CGTTAGGACGGGGATTACCCCATTCCCTAAATTCCAATCACATTCGCAAAAATTCGTTCAAGCGCATGCATATTCAAACTACATCCGCAAAGAATAATTCCAACCGCACTTTCGAAGACTAAAATTGCATACGCAATTGATGCGCGCCAGTACTTTGCGTCCTTGCAGCATATAAATTTGAATGGAAGAAACTTTATAAAATAGCATCGCCGCGGAGTCGCAATCTAGAGAACGCGGAAACTTGAGCTACATCTATCTTATTTCCTCGTACTTCACAAGGTCGTAGCCTTTGATCTGAATCACGATTGGGTGGAGCGTAGAGCCGTGGAGCATGCTCTGCAACTTCTTGTCGGCTGCGTAGGTCTTGATCTGCTCCACAGCCTCGAACCATTGCTTCTCGGCCTCCGCCTTGGTAGCATCGGACTTCAAGTATTTCAGTTCCAGGATGTAACTGTGCGCTACCATCGGATAGGTGAGATAGTTGGGCAGCAGAAAGAAATCGCAATAGCCGTGTGAAAACTCCATCTCCGGCGCTACCTGATAGTAGTTGGTCAGCGTGAGATAGGCATTCATGAAGCCTTGCAGGTTGCGCTCGCCCTCGATGAGCTGGCGGATGGCTGTGGTGTCGTGATAAGCCTTGCAGATGAACTCTATCAACGGGTGCCAGTCGCCGTCAAGAGCTGCGCTGTCATAGACACTTCGTAATGCGGCAGTGGGGAGTGCGTTGATATTCTGATATTCATCAAACATGTATTGATAGTACTGGATGCGCACATTGTTGTTGGGGATGATCAGTTTCAGCGTCTCGCCACGCACGCCACCTATAGTCAGCATGCCGTAGTAGTAGAGCAGGCTGACGAAATTGTCATAGTCCATGATCCGCTCAGCAGGGAAATGGCTGACGACAGTGCCTAAGATATATCCCTTCTCTGCAATCTCATGAATGGTGCTGAGGCGGCTCTCTTCCATTCTGTCTATCTCGATGAGCCGCTTCAGCTTGCCATAGTCCGTCATCGTGTTGGGATCCACAAGGTCTTCTGGACGATCACCGGTATCAACGAGCGTACTCATATAATAGCACACCATGTCGCAATTAAACATCTTAGGATCAGTAGCGAAACTCTTTCTTGCGAAGCAGTAGTTGTCGTACCACGGCTTCATATCGGCGATGATGTCGTCCTCGGTCTTGTCCTCACCGATGGCTCCCACCTCCTTATAGTAACGTATCATCTGGCGCACCTCTTCCTCCGAGAAGCCGAGCATCTGATTGAAGCGCGCGTCGAGACTCATGTTCAGCGCAATGTTGTAGCCACTCGTGAGGTCGTCGAGCGTAATAGGCGAGACGCCAAGCATGATGATGCGGTGGAACATCGGCTTGAAGAGCTTGAAGATGTCGCGGTAGAAGCCGGTGCCGTGGGTGAGCTCGTGATAAGCCCGCTGTCCCTTCACGTTGAGCACGTTGTTGGTGAAATTGTCGTACTCGTCGACGATGAGATAGAGATTAAGTCTTAGTTCATGAGAGACGCCATGGATCCAGTTGAGCATTGCCATCCCGTTTCCCTGGCTTTGTAACTCCTCTACAAAGCCATCAGGATAGTATGCAGCGTATCTCTGGGCAAACAATATACAGCGCTGAGTCAGATACCGGTTGAAGTTCTCGTAGAGATTGTCCAAATCACTGCCTACTGCAGAGAAGTCAAGATGCAGCACTTGGAACTGCCCTTGCTCCTTTGTCGGATGGTCAGCGACATACAGCCCCTTGAACAACTCTTGGAAGTTGTCCTTCTGGTTGATGTCGTAATACGACTCCAGCATATCGAGGAAGAGACTCTTGCCGAAGCGGCGCGGACGCACCAGAAAAAGGAAGTGTCCCGCCCTTTCCATCTTCTCGAAAAACATGGTCTTGTCAACCAAGTAAAGATTCTCCTTTCGCACCTGCTCGAAGTCAGCGATGCCGTAAGGTACATGCTTGTAATCTGCGCTCATAGTGACAGTCTTTTGTTTCTACTTGCAAAGATAGTGAAAACGAGCGGAATACGAAAATAAAGCCCGCGCTTTATTTTCTA
>CAMCBZ010000036.1 GCA_945873145.1 uncultured Prevotella sp. | reverse complement strand
TCGAGACACCGTCCGACGGCTGCGCATCCTATCATCTCATGAACCAGCAGCTCCGTAAGTTCTTCCTCGATCTCAAGGAGCACATCTCTTTGGAGAACAACCTCATCTTCCCGGGATTCCTGCAAATGGAGCATCAGGTAGAGTAAGCAAAAAATATAGAAAAGACGGGCCACGGTCAGCCCATAAGTTCAAGTCCATGGACTCATTGAAAGGAGGAGTTCATAATAACAATTAATAAGAAAGAAATCAGAAATATGAAGAAGACAATCATAGTTTACGGATCCACCACCGGCAATTGCCAGGAGTATGCTGAGAAGATAGCTCAGAAGTTAGGCGTGAGCGATGTGAAGAATGTAGCCGACATCGATGCCGACACGCTGTCTACATACGACAATCTGCTGCTTGGAACCTCGACTTGGGGTGCCGGTGAATTGCAGGATGACTGGTACGACGGCGTGGAGATGCTGAAGAGTGCCGACCTCAAGGGCAAGACCATCGCCCTCTTCGGCTGCGGTGATGCCAGTGGATACAGCGACACGTTCTGCGGTGGTATGTCTGCTCTCTACGATGCCGTGAAGGACAGCGGCGCAAAGCTCATCGGACAGGTAGCAGCCGACAGCTATACCTATGACGACTCTGAGTCGGTTGTCGACGGCAAATTTGTAGGTTTAGCCATCGACAGCTCAGAGGACGAGGACGCCATTGACAACCGCATCGAGAGCTGGACAGAAAGCATCAAGAGCGAACTGTAGAAAAATATGGAAAGGAGATAGACCTTACACAAACCGTTTATCAGCTTACCCAGGGCATCCGGAACTCATAAACATAATGACATCTCTCGGGTTCAGTGAGATCACCAAGAAAGCCATCCGGCTTATCTATGGGTAAGCTGATGACGATCAGTCATGGAGCTACCATGAGAGACTTCAGCTTGGAGACCGTGGTGAAAGCACTGAAAGACAATGGCTTTGCTATTGTCTGCAATCATCCTAAGTTTGATGAACCATCATCGACAATACTAATTTGCACAGACATTGTTACGTATTGATGAAAAACGCTTGTTTTTTGTGGGACAAACGCACGTCAAACTATAGCCAAACATGCGTTTGTACTATCATCTGACGATCGATTGGCACTTTATCGACCAATACTATTCAGCATAAAGCATTGAATTCCTATGCCTGTACAATGACGAAGATCCATTCGATCAGTCACTTTTTTATATATTTCCCTAAAAAATAACAGCTTTTAGAAAAGAGTAGGACTATCTACATCTGTTGGTTTACATCTTTCTTCCTCAACCTTACATCCCTTTTGCTCACCGCTAAAATCAATATAAGCTTGAACAACCTTTTGCGAGCGGCGATTCAGTCTGTATTTCCCCCACCCTATTTTCTCAAAAGGATCTGTCGGCAATGTACTGTGGTTCCGCACTAAATGATAGACATAGTCACGAACCTCTTCCTTGCTGACCGGATGAAACAAGCTGTTGTAGGCATTATAAACATGGAGCACTAAATATCTTAAGCTGATACCTTTATTACCAGCTTCCAACATAATGCGAATGACAGCCTCTTTCATAGAAAAAACAAACCGCACCTTAGTATGTCTGATACTAAGCTGCGGCACAAGTATTCACGTATTAAGCGAGCACGACCTTACCTTCTTCACCCTTGATCTTGCCCTCTTTGAGCAACCAACCAATGCCCAGCAGGATCTCTGTTTCGGACTTACCGGTTGCTTTGCAAAGCTCTGAGACAGACTGAGCAGTACCAGCTGCAGACAATGCCTGATACACATCACCTGCACGGAATCCAGCATTCTCAGCGTCTACTAAAATCTCGGCCACCTTCTTGGGGGCTTGAGCTTTCTTTACAGTAGCAGTCTTGCAAGCTGCTCTTCTCGTTGTTGCTTTCTTTTCTGCCATAATTTAGTAAAAAATAAATTTTATAGTTAATATACAACTAATTTATTACTTTCTTATTGCAAATATAAGATATTTTTTAGTAACACGTTGTCTCATTACTTACCAAAGTGATTACCGTTGTATTATTTATTGATATACATCAAGTAGGTTTCAAAACCGCTTGATGTATATCAACTCAAAATGACGATTATTCTTTGTCAATCTTGATCTTCAACTCTTCAAGTTGCTTAGGCTCAAGGGCTGAAGGTGCATCCAGCATCACGTCGCGTCCACTGTTATTCTTCGGGAAAGCGATGCAGTCACGAATGCTGTCCAAACCTGCAAGAATGCTTACAAAACGATCCAAGCCAAAAGCAAGACCTGCGTGAGGTGGTGCACCGTACTTGAAGGCATTCATCAGGAAGCCGAACTGAGCCTCTGCACGCTCAGGAGTAAAGCCCAACACCTCGAACATCTTCTCCTGGAGCTTTGTATCATGGATACGCAGACTACCACCGCCTACTTCAATGCCATTGCAGACGAAGTCATAAGCCTTGGCACGCACCTGCTCAGGATGAGCATCGAGCAATGGAATGTCATCAGGATTAGGCATCGTGAAAGGATGGTGGGTTGCCATCAAGCGCTGCTCCTCATCGCTCCACTCAAAGAGTGGGAAGTCGATGATCCAAAGGCATTTGAATACGTTCTTATCACGAAGGCCAAGACGGTCACCCATCAGCAGACGCAAGCTACAGAGCTGAACACGTGTCTTATTGGCATTGCTGCCGGAAAGAATCAGTGCCAAGTCACCCGGCTTAGCCTCCATCTTCTTCAAGACGCCCTGAAGCACCTCCTGAGAATAGAACTTATCGACAGAACTCTTGATGGTTCCGTCGGCATTGTATTTGATATACACCAGACCCTTAGCACCCACCTGAGGACGCTTAACAAAGTCGGTCAACTCATTGAGTTGCTTTCTGCTATAGTCTGCGCAGCCGGGCACACAGATACCACCGATATAGTTAGCCTCGTTAAAGACTGAGAATTCGCCCTTTCCTTTGAACTCATCCATCAGCTCCACAAACTCCATACCGAAGCGCAGATCCGGCTTATCAGAACCGAAACGGCGCATAGCCTCCTGCCATGTCATCTGCTGTAAAGGCTTAGGAAGATCCACACCACGAATCTCCTTGAAGAGCATACGACACATCTCCTCAAACAGATTGATGACATCGTCCTGGTCGACAAAACTCATCTCGCAGTCAACCTGCGTGAACTCGGGCTGGCGGTCAGCACGTAGATCCTCGTCACGGAAGCACTTGGCAATCTGGAAATATCTGTCAAAGCCAGCCACCATGAGCAACTGCTTCAAGGTCTGAGGACTCTGAGGCAATGCGTAGAACTGACCTGGATTCATACGGGAAGGAACAACGAAGTCACGCGCTCCCTCAGGAGTAGAACCGATAAGCACAGGTGTCTCCACCTCGATAAACTTCTGATTGTCGAGGAAATTGCGGATCAGAATGGTCATACGGTGACGCAACTCCAGATTGCGTCTGACAACAGAGCGACGGAGATCCAAATAGCGGTACTTCATTCTCAGATCATCGCCACCATCTGTATTGTCCTCAATAGTGAAAGGCGGAGTAAGAGAAGGGCTGAGAATGTTGAGCTCATCAACAATGATCTCTATATCACCTGTTTCCATCTTGTCGTTCTTGCTCTGACGCTCTTGTACCAAGCCCTTAGCCTGAATACAATACTCACGTCCAAGCTTGTTTGCCTGCTCGCACAGCTCTTTATCCGCAGCCTCGTTAAAAACCAGCTGGGTGATGCCGTAACGGTCACGCAAGTCGACAAAAGTCATACCTCCCATTTTACGAGTGCGTTGCACCCATCCGGCAAGCGTAACCTTCTTGCCGACATCAGAGATGCGCAACTCACCACATGTATTTGTTCTATACATTGCTATTATAGATTGAATATTATATGAATGCAAAGTTAGTAATTTATTCTATAACTACAAAACGCATCCCTTCTTTTTTCATAGGACTTTTACCCATAACTTTCTAAAAATAAGAAGAAAAAAGGTAGCCCGTTTAGGCTACCTTCATTATATAGAGTTTCGTAACGATTCTGTTATCCCAGCACTTGTTTGATCATCTCATCGACATCGACCAGATTCTGCTCGCCCGTAACCATATTCTTCAGCGTGACTTTACCAGCCTCAATTTCGTTATCGCCGGCCAAAGCCACGAAATCAATATGCTTTGCATTGGCATAAGACATCTGTTTTTTCATCTTGACGGCATCAGGATAGATCTCTGTGCGAATGCCGGCACCGCGAGCCTTGGAAATGATCGGCAGGCAATACTCTGTTTCTTTCTCACCAAAGTTGATGAAAAGCAATTGTGTGGAACGGACTGCATCCTTTGGATACAGATCAAGCGCATTCAAGACATCATAGATACGGTCGGCACCGAACGAAATGCCCACACCGGAGAGTCCGGGCATACCGAAGATTCCCGTAAGGTTGTCATAGCGGCCACCACCGGTGATCGAGCCCATCGGCGTATCCAAGGCTTTCACTTCAAAGATAGCACCGGTATAGTAATTGAGGCCACGTGCAAGTGTCAGATCGAGCTGCATTTCATTCTTCAATCCCACTTTCTTGAGTGCGTTAAGGATGAAGGACGTTTCTTCCACACCTTTCAATCCCGTCTCAGAGTCTTTCAGAACGTCAGCGATCACCTTCAGCTTCTCATCGTTTGAGCCTGTCAGAGCGATCACCGGCTGCAACTTCTGAATAGCCTCTTCCGAGATACCATCCTCACGGAGCTCGTCGTTGACTTTTTCAAGTCCAATCTTATCCAACTTATCGATAGCCACAGTGATGTCCACAATCTTGTCAGCCTCACCGATGACCTCAGCCAAGCCAGAGAGAATCTTACGATTATTGATCTTGATCTGCACTCTGATGCCAAAGCGCTGGAACACCGTGTCGACGATCTGCATGAGTTCCACCTCGTTGAGCAAAGAGTCTGAGCCGACAATATCAGCATCACACTGATAGAACTCGCGGTATCTACCCTTCTGAGGACGGTCAGCACGCCACACCGGCTGAATCTGATAACGCTTAAATGGCAACTGCAACTCGTTGCGATGCATCACCACATAGCGTGCGAAAGGCACGGTAAGATCATAGCGCAAGCCCTTCTCGCACAATTTTGACTGCAAGTGGAGGACGTTGCGCTCACGCAACTCCTCGTCAGAGACGTCTTTGAGATAATCGCCCGAGTTCAATACTTTGAACAAGAGCTTGTCGCCTTCGTCGCCGTATTTGCCCATCAGCGTATGGAGGGTCTCCATAGCCGGGGTTTCGATCTGCTGGAAGCCATACAAAGCGTAGACTTCCTTAATGGTATTGAATATATAGTTTCTCTTTGCCATCTCCTCGGGACCAAAGTCTCTGGTACCCTTTGGGATGGATGGTTTCGTATTTGCCATACTACTTTGTTATCAATGATATTTATTTTCTTACAATGGTCTGATCACGATCCGGACCGATGGAGATGATGCCGATACGTGTCTCCAGCTCATCCTCCAGGAACTTAATGTAGTCTGCGAATGCCTTCGGGAACTGATCCTCAGAAGTGAACTTCGTCATATCAGTCTTCCATCCCGGCAGTTCCTTATAGACAGGCTCCACGTTATCGATCTCATAGGGGAAGTCACGTGTCACTGTTCCGTCGGGCAGTTTATAAGCAATACAAGCCTTGATCGTGTCGAAGCCGTCCAAGACATCGCTCTTCATCATGATCAATTCCGTCACACCGTCAACCATGATGCTATAGCGGAGCTGTACGAGATCGATCCATCCGCAACGGCGCTCACGTCCTGTCACGGCACCATACTCATGTCCCAGATCTCTGATCTTCTTACCCGTCTCGTCGAAGAGCTCGGTTGGGAAAGGACCTGCACCTACGCGTGTGCAATAGGCTTTCATGATACCATAGACATTGCCAATCTTGTTGGGACCGATGCCCAGTCCTGTGCAGGCTCCAGCGCAGATTGTGTTGCTTGATGTGACAAAGGGATAACTGCCAAAGTCCACATCGAGCATGGTGCCCTGCGCACCTTCGCAAAGGATGCTCTTGCCGTCTCTCAGCAACTTATTCACCTCATGCTCACTGTCGACGATATGGAACTGGCGAAGATATTCCACACCTTCCATCCACTTCTTCTCAACTTCGTCGAAACCTTCAAAGTCTGTCCAGCCTAAGGCTTTCAGCATCTTCATGTGGCGCTCTTTGTGAGCAGCATATTTCTGGTCAAAGTTTTCAAGAATATCACCTACACGCAGACCATTACGGCTAACCTTGTCGGTATATGTCGGGCCAATGCCCTTGCCGGTCGTACCTACCTTATTCTTGCCTTTGGCAGCCTCAAGAGCACGGTCAAGGATTCTATGCGTAGGCATAATCAGATGTGCTTTCTTGGAGATATGGAGTCTGGATGTCAACTCATGTCCACTCTTCTCAAGGTCTTTAGCCTCGTCCATAAACAAATCGGGAGCCAGAACTACGCCATTGCCAATGATGTTGACCTTATCGCCTTGGAAAATACCGGACGGAATGCTGCGAAGCACATATTTCTGTCCCTCAAACTCCAAGGTATGACCGGCATTAGGGCCACCCTGAAAACGGGCTACCACATCATACCGCGGCGTCAGAACGTCGACAACCTTTCCTTTACCTTCGTCGCCCCACTGAAGACCCAGCAGAACATCTACTTTACCTGTATTCATATGCCTAGATTTATAGTTTTCTCTTTTAAATGTCTCTATATAATAATGTGAACCGTATGTTGCATGACATCATCAGTAGACTCTCGGACCAAAGATTGCAGTTCCGACGCGTACGAGCGTAGAGCGGCATTGAATCGCAATCTTATAGTCATGGCTCATTCCCCATGACCGCTCACAGAAAGCGTCATCATCGCTGAAATACTGTTTCTTCACTTCATCAAAGAAATCAGCCGCTGTGCTCATCTCGCGAGCGATCTGTTCCTGGTCATCCACATTGCTGGCCATCATCATCAAGCCACTGATATGCACATGGGTCAGTGTCTTCCACTCACCACTACTCAGCAGTTCACGGCAGGCATCGAGTGTCAGTCCGGTCTTTGCCTCTTCCTCTGCGATATGCAATTCAAGAAGCACATTGATGACGCGATCGTTTTTAGCAGCCTGCTTATTAATCTCTTTCATCAGCTTCAACGAGTCGACCGACTCTATCATGCTGATGAACGGTGCAATATACTTGACTTTGTTGGTCTGGAGATGGCCGATGAAATGCCATTTGATGTCTTTAGGCAGTTGTGCATACTTCTTGACCAGTTCCTGCTCATGACTTTCTCCAAAGATACGCTGTCCAGCCTGATAAGCCGCTTCGATGTACTCATCAGGATGAAACTTGCTCACAGCTACCAGTCTGGTGCCCTTTGGCAATTCAGCCAGGACTTTTTTCAAATTCGATGCAACATCAACGTCCATTACTCACCCTCCTTTGCCTTGTTGTCGTTTGCCGATGCGTTTTCCCGTTCGTATTCGGGCTTGTCCTCTTCTGAGTTCTTTTTCTTGTTCGGATCCAAATCGTGGACGAAAACGTCCATTGTAGGAGTCTCATTAATAGCACTGATGACATAGTCAATCATCGTACCGCCCATGACCTCTTCCACATACTTGACGGCTGTCGGCAGTGAGCCTGCCTGAACGAGATAGTTGACATTGGAGCGTTTCTCCTTCTGTGTTTTCTCGTCGATGGTGATGAATTGCAGTTTAGCCTTATACCACTTGTCGTCGGCATTGAGATCGCTGAAAAAGATCTCATGATAAGGCGCAGGCTTGATGCCGGTGATCTTGTAATCGCCACTGATGAAAGTCTGCATTTCCTCGATCAGGGCTTTCTCAGCCTCAGTAAAGCTCAGTGCGTCCACGACATACTGTTCGGTGACGGGTTTCTGTCCACCATCCTCTTGTGTCTTGTCGTAGCGTATTTTTGTCTCAAACCAATCAGAAGTTCTTGATTTCATATATTCTTTCGTTTACTTTTTGTTTTCTAACATTCTCTCTGTGTTTCCCTTGAAGAGATTATCCAGTGCGCGGTAGGTATAAGCAGCACGGTCATTGATCGTGAGGTTATTGTTGAGCCTCGACCGCAGATCGACGAGCTTGGAGACAGCATCCTGATAGTTCTCCGGCGTTATCCTGTCGCACATCTTGTTGGCCAGCGTGTTGTCAAAGCCAAAATATCTCACGAGCATATTGGCAAACTGCTTCTTCTGCATGTCGGTGACATCCTTGAGTTGCTGATTCAACCGGTTCTTCGGTCTGTAAATCTTAAAGACCAATTCGTCAGGCTCTCCGCCACGCTGTCCATGGTTGTAACGTTTGCTATAATCGAAGTAGCAATCACAGAAGCCGTTCTCTGCCAAAGATTCCAGTTCAGCCTTGGCAGGCTCAAGGACACGCCGGGTGAAATCACTGAATTTCTTGTAGTTGCTCTCCAGACGAAGCATCTTGCGGAAGTCGATGGTCTTGATAATGGTACCACCTTTGTCAAGCCAACTCTCGATAAACATGTAAATGCGCTGGGTGTACCGGTTCTTGCAGGCAAACACAATCTGCTTGCCCAAACGATGATAGCCCAAGTCAAGAGATACCAATCGCTTAGCAACGGTACGGTCGATCTTCAACACAGCGTATTTCTCGTAGATACCTTCATCCTCCGGAATGTAGACATCGCAGAGGTTGGTGACCTTTTGATAATGGCGACCGTCGGCTGTCTTATAGGGAATCTCCACAGGGATGGCAGCCAGCATCTTCAAGCTCTGTCGCAACTGAGGATAGTGATTGGGGTCCACGCCCAGCGTCTTGAAGAGCGTCTTGATCTCCAGGCGTCCGTCGTTGTCAAGCTCAGCGTCAGAGAATATTTCCGGTTGCAGACGCTCTTTGTTGAGCATCTTATGCAACTTCGACTGCATATACTCAACAATCGTGACGAGGATACGTATCTGTATGAGGGAATAATCGTGACGCATCATCGTCACGGCGATAGGCTGGAGAAGCCAGGTCTCTTCCTCTATGGGTATGAGATCAGAGGGTATGTTGCGCTTGATATCACGCTTCTTACCCTTTCCGAAATCACGGTTACGCGTTGTCTTGCGCCGTGTTTCCACGTTATCTGTCTGTACACTGGTCGTTTCTGGTGCCATATCACTATTCGTTTCGGAGACATAATCCGAAACATTTGGCTACAAAGATATAACTAATTTTTGACTTCACCAAACGTGTGGAAATAAATCTTTTGAAGTAGAGACTGTTCTATTCAAAATTCAGATGCTCCAACCGCTGTTTGAGCAGTTCTGCTTCTGATTTTCTGATGGCCAAAACGATGGTGCAGTCGATGTTGAAATCCTGCGCGACGATGTCCGCCTTCATATCCTTCACAACCTTCATCACGCCATTCATCATAGGATAAGTGAAGTGAAACTCCACCTTCTCCTTCACCAGCCGGGTGACGACAGAGCAGTGCGCAATGGCATCGGCGGCAGCCGTGCGGTAAGCTACGATCAATCCTCCTGTTCCCAAATTCACGCCGCCATAATATCTGACTACACAGATGAGGATATCCGTAAGCTCGTTTGAGACAATCTGTCCCATGATCGGCTTACCGGCTGTAGAAGAAGGCTCTCCGTCATCATTGGCGCGCACCTGCACCTGATCGCCTACCCCTATCTGATAAGCATAGCAGCAATGACGGGCATCATAGTATTTCTTGCTATAACTGTCGATGATCTGCTTGGCCTCATCGACCGATTCTACATGATGTGCAAAGGCGAGGAACTTACTACGCTTCTCGGTATAGTAGCCCTCGCCCGTGTTTTCTATCGTTTTATATTCGTCGTTCATTCAAATGAATTCTTGAAACCGTATTAGTCCAAACGGTGGATCACCAGTCCGGAACGCAGTTTGGGTTCGAACCATGTGGCCTTTGGTGGCATGATGTTTCCGGTATCAGCAATGTTCATGATTTGCTTCATAGAAACCGGATAAAGTGCTAACGCCCAACGCATTTCACCACTGTCTACACGCCGCTTCAGCTCTTCCAAACCTCGCAGTCCACCCACGAAGTCGATGCGTTTGTCGCTCCGCAGATCTTTGATGCCCATAAGTTTGTCGAGAATCAGGCGGCTGGAGATGTCAACATCCAGCGACTTGATCGGGTCATTGTCGTCATAAGCCTGAGGCCGGGCAACAAGACTATACCAATGCTTGTCGAGATAGAGTGAGAACTCATGGATATGCTGTGGCTTATAGATTGCCTCTCCCTTGTCCTCGACCTCAAAGTCCTCGCTGAGTTTCTTGAGAAACTCTTCCGACGTCAAACCGTTAAGATCCTTGACCACACGGTTGTAGTCGAGTATTGTCAGCTGACTTGCCGGGAAGCAGACAGCCATGAAATAGTTGTATTCCTCTTTTCCCGTATGGTTGGGATTTTGTTTTGCCTTCTCGGCACCCACCAGTGCGGCAGCCGCAGAGCGGTGATGTCCGTCAGCGATATAGAGATGGGGCATCTTGGCGAATTCCGCTGTAATCGTAACGATGTCGTTCTGATCGCTGATGATCCAGAACTGATGACGGAAGCCATCGTCCGGTGCCACAAAGTCATAAACGGGCTTCGTTGCCGCATAGCGCTGAAGGAGAGATGTCAGGATGTCATCGTCGGGGTAAGCGAAGAATACGGGCTCCATGTTGGCATTGCATACTCTGACATGCTTCATGCGGTCCTCTTCCTTGTCGCGACGGGTGAGCTCATGCTTCTTAATGACACCGGTGAGGTAATCATTGACGGAAGCAGCGACAACCAGACCATACTGTGTCTTGCCGTTCATCGTTTGGGCATAGATGTAATAATGCTCATCCTGATCCTGCACCAGCCAGTGCTTATCCTGGAACTCCTTGAAATGTTCGGCAGCACTGGTGTAGACGCGAGGATCATATTCCGACGTACCCGGTTCGAAATTGATCTCGGGCGTGATGATGTGATAGAGTGACATCTCGTTGTCACCGGCCTCTTTTCTTGCCTCCTCAGAGGAGAGCACATCATAGGGCCGTGATGCCACTTTCTCTACTAAGTCCTGCGGTGGGCGTATGCCACGAAAAGGTTTAACTAATGCCATAGTAATAGACTTTAAATGTTAGCTATATAATATAAGGTGTATAGAAAGACAACGCTTCCTACCTCGCCGGACACGGCGAAGCAGGAAGCACTGTCCACAAGGTATTATTTATTTACTTGGAATTTCGTGCAACCGTCTTTGAAGAAGGCACCGATCTGCTTAGCGGCAGCAATACCAGCGTTGATGTTGGCCTCAGCAGTCTGTGCGCCCATCTTCTTAGGTGTAGAGAAGTATCTGCCCTCAAACTTCTTGAATGCCTCATCAGCGTCCGGCTTGATGTCAGTGATGTACTTCAAGTCCTCACGCTCTGCCAGCAACTTCAAAAGTCCTTCCTCGTCGATCACCTCCTTGCGGGCTGTGTTCAAGAGGATGCCACCTTTCTTCATCAGATTCACGACATCGTAGTTGATGCTGTTCTTTGTCTCCGGCGTAGCAGGGATATGCAGACTGACCACATCGCAGGTCTTGAAGAGATCGTCGCGGCTGTCCACAGCATGCACCCCACTCTGCTCGATGACTTCTTTCGGGCAATACTCGTCGTAAGCATAGATGTCCATATCGAAACCTTTAGCGATGCGGGCTACATTACGACCGACGTTTCCGAAGGCCAGAATACCGAGTTTCTTGCCTTTCAGCTCAGAGCCGGACTTGCCATTGAAGAAGTTACGGACGGTGAAAACAAGCAGACCAAAGACCAATTCGGCCACGGCGTTGGAATTCTGGCCAGGAGTATTCTCTACGACCACACCTTTTTCCTTGGCATAAGCCGTGTCGATAGAGTCATAACCGGCACCGGCTCTGACAACGATCTTCAAGTTCTTGGCAGCGTCGAGCACCTCTTTATCGACTTTGTCGGAACGTACGATCATGGCGTCAACATCTGCTACTGCATCGAGCAGTTGGTGCTTCTCCTGATATTTCTCAAGGAGCACGATCTCATGTCCCTCTTCTTGAGCCACTTTCTTAATGCCTTCCACTGCAGCAGCAGCAAAAGGTTTCTCTGTTGCAACTAATATTTTCATGTCGATAGTTTTAAGATTTAATGCTGTGCTTCGAAGTCCTTCATGCACTGTACAAGCGCGTTGACACCCTCAAGTGTCTGAGCATTGTAGCAGCTTGCACGGAAGCCACCCACAGAGCGGTGACCCTTGATGCCAACCATACCACGCTCTGTTGCGAAATCGAGGAACGGCTTCTCCAGATCCTTATACTCCTCGTTCATCACGAAGCAGAGGTTCATCACCGAACGGTCCTCTACGGCAACAGTACCCTTGAAGAGTTTGTTGCGGTCGATCTCGTCGTAGACGATGCGGGCACGCTCCTGAGCACGCTTGTCCATCTCCTTGACGCCACCATGAGCTTTTACCCAACGCATGGTCTCAAGCACAGAGTAGATAGGCACCACCGGCGGAGTATTGAACATGGAACCCTTGCTCACATGGGTATTGTAGTCGATCATCGTCGGCAACTCACGCGGAGCACGACCGAGCTTGTCGTTCTTCAGAATGATACAGGTGACACCAGCCATACCCATATTCTTCTGGCAACCGGCATAGATAGCGTCATATTTCGACACATCGACAGGACGGCTGAGAATATCAGAACTCATATCAGCGATCAGAGGCACCGGAGAATCAATGTCCTCACGCAGCTCTGTACCGAAGATGGTGTTGTTTGTCGTGATGTGCAGATAGTCGAGATCTGCAGGAATCGTAAAGTTCTTGGGCAGATGGCAATAGTTATCGTCAGCAGAAGAAGCCACTTCTACAGTCTCGCCGAAGTGCTTAGCCTCTTTCATAGCTTTCTTAGCCCATGTACCTGTATTGACATATCCAGCCTTCTTGATGAGGAAATTTGCCGGGATCTGCATAAACTGAAGCGAGGCACCACCACCAAGGAAGATCACTGAATAACCTTCGGGGATTTCGAGCAACTCCTTGATCAGAGCTACTGTCTCATCGACCACTGGTTGGAAGTCCTTAGCACGATGGCTGATTTCCATCAAAGAGAGTCCGGACCCATTGAAGTCCAGAATCTGCTTGGCAGTGTTTTCTATGACCTCACGGGGCAACATCGAGGGACCCGCATTAAAGTTGTACTTCTTCATTTCCACTTGTTTTTAGTTAATACTTAGAGGTTATTGTACTCTCATGCAAACTTACGAATTATTTTTTAAATCAGCAAATTTTTTGGCAACTATTTATCTTTTACTCGATGTAAACTGTCAATCTGACACTTATTTAGCATATAGATGGTATATTTATGAGGGCTTTTTCAATGGTTGAGCCGCTTTCCTTGTACGCTAAAATTACACCTTATTATATAGAGACTTTGGGAGTCTATAAGAAATGCCCTTATAAAATGACAGCCTTCTTTCACCAAGGAGCAAAAGACATCACGGCAAGCAGCAAGTAGTTTCTCGGTGAGAAACTGGTAGTCTCTTGGTGAAAAACTCGTAGTCTCTCAGCCTGAAACTGGTAGTTTCTCATCGAGAAACTACCAGTTTCAAACAATGAGACTGCTTTGAAACTTGTATTCCAATGGTTTGGGTTGACTACTTTGAGTCTTATTTTTAAAGTTGGTTGACCCAGCTAAACATTACTTTTATTTTTGTTGATACGGTAGACGACTTTGAAATAAGCTAAGTGACTACTTAGAAGCCCATGTCAAGTACGTTACTTATCCAAGGCTCTATGTACTTCGACGATCGTTTTTTGTCCCTTGATTTTCTGGCCCTTCACCATCTTGAGCATCTTGGGAGCCAAAAGACGGGCAACAGCCACATAAGCATAGTTGTCGTAGACATCGATGCGCCCAATGTCTTTAGCCTTCAGACCGCCACATTTGCAGAGGAAGCCGACGATGTCGCCCTTGGAGATCTTGTCTTTCTTACCCTTGCCGATATAGACCGTGACCATCGGAGCCAGCGTCGGAGCCTCATCAGCATGGTCAGAGAGGCTGTAGTCCTCGACATCCGCATCGACATATTCCGGCAGAGTTTCTTCGGGACCTAAGAGGAAAAAAGTTCTTCCGGTCTTATCCCATCGCGCCGTACGTCCGATTCTGTGGATATAATCTTGCTCGCTTTCAGGCAGATGATAGTGGATGATGTTGTTGATGTCCGGTATATCAATGCCACGGCTACCCAAATTGGTGCTTACGAGCGTATTGACGGAATGGTTGGCAAAGAGATAGAGATGTTCCTCGCGCTCTTTCTGCTCCAAGGCACCATGATAGGAAATGGCTGAGAAGCCCTGGTCCAGCAGATAGTTGGTCACCCGTTCCACGGCATCGCGGTAGTTGAGAAACACCACGCTGCTCTCCTGCCCGATCTGACCCAGCAACTGAGCCAGAGCTGGCAACTTGTCCTTGTTCTCACTGTGAACCGTCAGCACCTTGATGCGCTCTGCCGTAGCGTCGTCCTCAGGGCTGAAGTCCAGTGTCGTGATCTCATGGCCGGAGCGAAAGCTGTTCATCGTGGCCTCCATCTTCTCAGGCAGAGTGGCGGACAGCAATATGCGACGCGCCTTCAAGGGGATGCTATGCAGGAGCGTCTCGATCTCCTGCTGGAATCCCATATCCAAGCACTTGTCAAACTCATCGATGACCAGAAAGGCCAACTGCTGAACATCTATGTTGCCTTTGGCGATATGGTCGTTGATACGTCCGGGCGTGCCGAAGATGATCTGCGGGCACTGCTGGCGAAGTATGCGATGCTCGTCCATGGTGGGGCGACCTCCGTAGACAGCCATCGAGCGGAGGCCCGAGCCGATGTTCTTCAACACGGTGTCGGACTGTAGAGCCAACTCACGACCCGGCACGACAACAAGCGTCTGAAGCGTCGTACTTGCCGCATCGGTCTGAGCGGCGATGGGCAGAAGATAAGCCAACGTCTTACCCGTACCGGTAGGACTCAGAACCACCACATCGTCGTTGCCATTCTGCACTACATCCATCGTGTCCGCTTGCATCTCGTTGGGCGTGATGCCGGCTTTTGCTATTAACTGGTATAAATCCATCATTTCAACAATTTATCGATTTCATCAAATTCCTTTCCTCTGTTGAGATTGAGGTAAACGGTGTAGAGCGGCAGTGCCCACCGGTCTTTGCGGTCGGGCTGTAGCTGCCGGTACTTTTCCAAGTAAGGCAGTGCCTGCTTATAGAAGCTGATGATCTGCCCATGTTTCTTTGCGGAGAGAACCGGATTCTTGTCCAAAGCCACTCCTTGATTAAACAGAGCCAATCCTGCATTGAGCCAAGCCTCAGCAACCGAGTCATTCTCATGGATGAGCGAGTCACAGAGGGCGAAGCACTCCTGATACTTGCCCGTATTCAGCAAGATGATGCTCTTCGTGATGCGGAAGAGCAGGTTGTGGCTGTCGGTGCCGAGCGCCTGGTTGGTCATTGTCAGGGCCTGTTGCCAGTCATTCCGGGCTGAGTAATAATCAATCAGATGAGAGAAGAAGAAGTCGTCGAGATGATTACGGTCGAAACCTTCCCTGAGCGTCTTGACATATCTGACGGTGTCGCCCTCGCCCAAGTAGGTTTGGGCGAGCAACTGCAACATCTGATTATAGTGAGTGGTATCCTTCAGTGCCAGATAAGTGTGGTGAAGGGTTTGCTTGCGGTTCCCCATCTTGTACGACGCATAGACTGCCCAGTAAGCGGCTTCGGGGAGATGCTGATCTTTCTCACCATAATGATATGCCGAGAAAAGCGGTTGGTTGGCCGTCTCAATGTATTGGTTGAGCAGGAGATAGGCCATGTCATATTTCTGTTTTCTGATAAAGAAGCGGCCACCATTGAGAAGATTGGGCCGGATCATATTCAGCAGCTGACCATGGGATTTTCGCCACTCTTTGGCATCAGATTCTTTGGGATGTGGAAGGTTGAAGAGTGAATCGTAAGCCTCCCTGTCCCGAAACATTCTGCTGGTGATATTGAAGATCGCCGCAGTGTCGTATTTCTGTTTGAGATAGAGTTTCTCATTACCATTCTCGTACTGTCGGCGCTGAGCGTCAAAGAGCACATTCCAAATCTTTGTGTTCGTGCGATTGGCTGAGTCGGCAAGCAGCGTTCTCATCATCTGCTCGGCCTTATCCAGGTTGGTATTCTTTTTCACATAATCCTTGGCCGTTGCTATCTCCTTCTTCTGTGCAACGCCTGCCATGGAGATGAAAAGAAATATCAATAGAAATATCTTTGTTTTCATATCCTTGATCATCTTCTTCTACCTCTTCTATGGGAAGTCTTTTTAGCGGTTGGCGCGCTCACGCTGTCTTTCATTTTCTGTATGGCGGCATCGACATGCTCAGCCGCTTCTTTCCATTTCACCTGGGTCTGCTGAGGATCCAGGAGAGCGACACGGCGGAAAGCGTTGCCGGCATTCTCCAGGCAGACGTAACTTTCCTTGCCTTTCAGTACCTCTTCGGAGGTAGCCGGACGATTATCGCCATTGTCTTCCATATCCTTCCCCCACTTTTCCTGGGCTTTCTCTCCCCAGCAGATACCGATGTTGTAAACGACCTGCACCTGCGTACTGTCGATTGTATCAGCCTTTTCCAAAGCTTTGACGGCTCTGTCCCAATCTCGTTTCCGCATGTAGATCTCGCCCCACAGCGACCAGATATTGGCATTGAGGCTGTCTTTGGCCAGTTCGTCTTTCGCGAAATTCTCCAGTTCGCCTTCATGTCCTGGCCGGGAGAGGAAGTCGGTCAAGAGATGGAAATAAGCTGCGTTGTCCGGTGCATTGTCGTGCAAAGCCAACAGAGCCAACTCGTAGCGTGAGGAATCAAGTGGCGTGCGCATGAGTTCACGCATACAGTTAACCTTAATCTCTGCCGCGTCCTCAGCGACATTGGAGTCGTTCAACGCGATGTCGGCATAGTGGTCGGCCTCGCGGAAGTGTTTCTCACCATAGGCCAGCAACGAGGCATAATAGGAGACGGCACCGAGATAGGCGTCTTGTTGCTTAGCGGAAAAATGGAATAAAGGCGACGAATGGGATTGCAGATAGAGATGGAAAAAGCGAAGCGCCGTAGGATTGTCGTGACGCGCATAAAACATCATTCCTCCGTCGATAAGATGAGGCCTCAGCGTTCTCAACTGCCGGGACAGTTGCTTGCGATACCGGGGATCGGATTTTCCTTTTTTGTTAGGGAGTGCATCAATGGAGTCGCAAACCAATGCCTTAGAAAGAGTCTGGTAGAGCAACTGATAGTAAGTGACAGAATCACGTGTTTGCTCCATCTGTGGTATCAGACGGGTAATCTGAGTATATAACTGATCGGCCGAAACTTGATTGTCCTGAGATGTGGAGCAATAAGCCACGGCAATGCTTGCCAGTTGTAAGAATAAAAAAGCAACGAGTCTCATGTGCCTGATCTTTTTACATCTTCTATCTTGCGAAGATAATATAAAAAAATGAGACTCAAAAGGAAACGTACAAAGATTTATAAGTTGTTAAGGTATTCACAACCTTTGAGATTGGCGCATTTGACTAAGCAACAAATACAACTTGTAGAAGCGAAGCACCAACAAAGAAGGATGAGAAGACTGAAGATTTGTTCTCAAACGGTGTTGAACAAAGGAAAGTACGGGAAAAGCCATACGCAACAAGGCCCCACCAACATGGCTACAGGCTAAAGACAAGAGCGTAGAATAGCCCTTAAGTTCTTTACGAAACGTAACTAACACATCAACGGAATCCTCTATCTTCTTGATATACGATGCGTTACTTTCAAAACGATCAAATAGCACAGGGTTGTCTATGTGCACTACGGGCAGCCCTTCCTGCTTAAGTTTTTTGCCATGCATCACGTCCTCGTAGCCATATTGCCGGATTCGCTCATCAAGCGGATGACGCAATAAGATGTCTCGGGAAACCAAGGTGTTGGACAACTTAAAACTATGATATGGGGCTTTCTCTCTGAACTTTGCATATTGGCAATGCTCAGATGCCTTCTCATAAAGGTAGCGCAGATTGGACGCCGGACCTTCCCCTACTCTATATCCTCCACAGCAGGCGCAGGGCTGAGGATGATCGGACATGAAAGAAACATATTGACGGATATAGTCCTTTTTCATTACCTTCAAGTCAGCATCGATCATCAACAGCCATTGTCCATGGGCTTCTCTCACCAATGCATTGCGGATGGCAGCCCGTCCACGATTGACTCCGGTAAGCCAATAGCGACAATGGGGCCATGTGTCGATCTGCCGGTTGGCATCTATCTTCTGTTGGTTTGTGGAGCCATCATCCCCGACAATCAACTCCCACTCCAGGCCTTGTAT
The DNA here is from genome assembly GCA_945873145.1 of uncultured Prevotella sp. Taxonomy (GTDB): domain Bacteria; phylum Bacteroidota; class Bacteroidia; order Bacteroidales; family Bacteroidaceae; genus Prevotella. The sequence goes on along the minus strand of CAMCBZ010000036.1, from coordinate 9,594 downwards.
GTCACGGCACAGCGTGGCCACAGCATGAGCCAACGCCACACAGTCATCGTTGAAAGTAGGAATGAGAATAGAGATCATAGCCAATACTTTTTGAGAATCATGAGAGTTTCTCCTTGAGATACTGCCCCGTAACACTCTGCTTGCAGGCCACAATCGTCTCGGGAGTGCCTTCACAGACAAGTCGTCCTCCCTGGTTGCCGCCATCAGGACCCATATCGATCACCCAGTCGGCGCATTTGATAATGTCCATGTTGTGCTCGATGATCAAAACAGAATGACCACGCTCTATCAAAGCGTTGAAAGCTGCCAACAGCTTACTGATATCGTGGAAATGAAGACCCGTGGTTGGCTCATCGAAAATGAACAAGGTGGGGTCCTGCTTCTCCTGCCCGATGAAATAAGCCAGCTTCACGCGTTGGTTCTCACCACCGGACAGTGTCGAGGAGCTCTGACCCAACTGGATATATCCCAAGCCAACATCAGACAGAGGCTGAAGCCGCTTGACGATATTCTTCTGACCATTCGCTCCAAAGAAGTCGATAGCCTCATCGACGGTCATATTGAGCACGTCGTTGATGTTCTTACCCTTAAAGCGGACCTCCAGCACATCTTTCTTAAAGCGCTGACCATGACAGGCTTCGCACTCCAGCGTAAGATCGGCCATGAACTGCATCTCCACGGTGATATAGCCGGCACCCTTGCATTCCTCGCAACGTCCGCCCTCGGTATTGAATGAAAAATACTGTGCCGTGAAGCCCTGCTGCTTTGCCAAAGGCTGCTCGGCGAAGAGCTGACGGATGGCATCGTAGATCTTCAGATAAGTAGCAGGGTTGGACCGTGTGCTCTTGCCGATAGGATTCTGGTCGACAAACTCTACGTGGCGGATATCCTGCCAGTCGCCTTCCATCGTCTGGAACTCTCCAGGAGCATCGGTCACCTCACCGAGCTTGCGCTTCAAAGCAGGATAGAGGGTATCACGCACCAAGGAGGACTTACCGGAACCGGAGACACCGGTCACCACTGTCATCACGTTTAGCGGAAAGCGGACATCCACACCACAGAGATTGTTAGCCCGGCAACCTTTCAGCACAATGGACTTGGTCCAGGAGCGACGCGAGGTGGGCACATCAATGGTCTCTGTTCCTAAGAGATATTGAAGGGTATGACTACGAGGATATTTCTCCAACAAGGCTTTGGCCGAGGCGGAGTCTATGTCATGCGGCACACGGCCCTCATAAACGATCTCGCCACCATGGCGTCCGGCATCAGGACCGACATCGATCAGCCAGTCGGCTTCACGGATGATGTCCTCGTCGTGCTCCACGACGATGACCGTGTTGCCCAACTTCTGCAACTCGCGCAAAACGTGGACAAGACGGGCTGTGTCGCGACTGTGCAGTCCGATACTCGGCTCATCAAGGATATAAAGACTTCCCACCAGCGACGACCCCAAGGACGTGGAGAGGTTGATGCGCTGACTCTCACCACCGGAGAGCGTATTGCTCTGTCGGTTGAGCGTGAGATAGCCAAGCCCTACGTCGCAAAGGAAGTTCAGTCGCGACTGTATCTCTGTGAGCAAGCGTTTGCTGACCTGCCGCTCGTGATCGGTGAGCTCAAGATGGTCGAACCAGTCCTTGAGATTCTTCACCGGCATTTCCACCAAGTCGACAATGCTGCAACCGCCTATCTTTACCCATGTGGCTTCCTTACGCAGGCGGGTACCATGACACGTAGGACAGACGGTCTTGCCACGATAACGGCTCATCATCACACGGTACTGGATCTTGTACTGGTTTTCTTTCACCATGTCGAAGAAACCGTCGATGCAGACAGCATCAGCCCTTCGCTCACCGTTCTTCTTTCTGTCGCATGGCAGTCCGTGCCACAGCATATCCTTTTCACGATGCGACAATTCAAAATAAGGTTTGAAGATGGGGAAATCGTATTGAGCCGCACGACGGCAGAACTCATCCTGCCACCACTTCATCTTCTCGCCATGCCAGCATTGCACACAACCTTCATAGACCGACAACGACGAGTTAGGAATGACCAATCCCTCGCTAATGCCAATGACAGAGCCGAAGCCCTCGCACGTGGGACAAGCCCCAAGCGGCGAGTTGAAAGAGAACATATTGTCGTCGGGCTCTTCAAAGGTCATACCGTCTGCCTCGAAACGTGACGAGAAGTCGTAGCTAAGGCCAGAGGGAAGGAAGACCACGCGACAGGCGCCATTGCCCTCATACATGGCAGTTTCCGTGGAGTCGACGAGACGGGCAATCATGTCTTTCTCATGTGACACACTCGTGCGGTCGATGACCAAGAACATCTTTTTCAAAGAGGAGGACAGTGCATCGTCATCTTCCTGAAGCAGATCTTCGATGCGCAACACATCGGTGCCCTTCATCAGTCGGGTGAAACCTTCTTTTAGGTACATCTCCAACTGCTCACGACCCGTGCGGCCTTGAGGGATCAGCAACGGCGAGAGGATCATCAACTTCGTGCCGTCGGCAAACTCCCACGCCTTTTGCACCACGTCCTCCGTGGTATGCTTCTTGACTTCCTGGCCTGAGATGGGAGAGAAGGTCTTTCCAATGCGGGCATAGAGCAAGCGCAGATACTCATAAATCTCAGTAGAAGTGCCCACTGTGGAACGAGGATTCCGGGCCGTCACCTTTTGCTCAATGGCGATAGCAGGGGGCAAGCCCTTGATGAAATCACACTCAGGTTTGCTCATACGCCCCAAAAACTGTCGGGCATAGCTCGACAAGCTCTCTACATAGCGGCGTTGCCCTTCCGCATAGAGCGTGTCAAAAGCCAGGCTCGATTTTCCGGAGCCTGACACACCGGCCATCACGATGAAAGCGTTACGGGGTATACGCAAATTGATGTTCTTCAAATTGTTTACCCGTGCTCCTTTGACTTCTATATACTGATCTTCCATACTTATCTAAAACAAAACGATGCTTGAAAAAGAATATATTCCAACTCTACAAAAGTACGCATAATATTCTAATTGCACAAATTTATAATCATGTAAAAACAGTATGTGCACATTTCTTGATTCATTAAAGAACATTTCACATCTGATGATGGCATTGTTTCAGAGATTTTGTGTAAGTTTGCAATAAAAATAACTTCGACAATGAAAAAACAACGACTCACAAGCCATCACCGTCTCCAGCGGCTGATGGGCATGCTATCCATTTTATTAGTCTGCTTACAAATGAACACACCCGTCTTTGCTAAAAAGAAAGCTGTCACTTTGAAGATCGTGGAAACAAGCGACGTACATGGCTGCTTCTTTCCACATGACTTCATCAACGACACCAATATGACAGGTTCACTCGCACGGGTGAGCACTTTCTATAAGCAGTTGAAAAGCCAGTATCCGGAGAGTACGCTGCTGCTTGACAATGGTGACATCCTCCAAGGACAACCGATCAACTACTTTTCTAATTTCGTCGATACGCTGCAGCACAACATTGCAGCAGATGTTGTCAACTACCTCGGCTATGATGCAGAGACGGTCGGCAACCATGACGTTGAGACAGCGCATGCCTGCTTTGACAAATGGGCCGGTGAACTGCGCTGTCCTCTGCTCGGTGCCAACGTGATCAACACGGGAACGGGCAAACCATATTTCAAACCCTACACCATCATCACGCGCCAAGGCGTACGCATCGCCGTCGTGGGACTTCTCACGCCAGCCATCCCCAACTGGGTGGAACAAACGTCATGGAAGGGAATGCGCTTCGATGAGATGGTAGCCACTGCAAAGTATTGGATGAACATCATCCGCCAGCAGGAGCACCCGGACGTGATCATCGGACTCTTCCATTCCGGAGCTGAGGGCGGTATCAGCACTCCCAGCTATGCTGAAAACGCATCTTTGGCAGTTGCCAAAGAAGTGCCGGGGTTTGATCTGATCCTCTTTGGACACGATCATACACGCCATCAGCTGATGGTCAAAAACAACATGGGAAAAGATGTGGTTTGCCTTGACCCGGCAAACAATGCACAGACTGTTGCTGTCGCAACACTGAATTTGGAAAAAGAAAAGGGAAAATGGACGGTAAAAGAAAAACAAGGAGAACTAGTGGATATCAGAAATTACGATATCGACCAGGACTATGTGAAGCATTTCGAACCGTATCTCAACAAGGTGAGCAACTTTGCCAATAAACAGATTGGCAATTTTGCACATACGATCTATACACGTGACAGCTTCTTCGGAAACAGTGCCTTCAACGATTTCATCTTGAACCTACAGATGAAATTAACAGGCGCTGACGTCTCTTTCAATGCACCGCTGACATTGAACGACAGCATCAAACAAGGTCCTATTTCGGTTCGGGACATGTTTAAGCTTTATAAATATGAGAATCATCTCTATGTGATGAGACTCACCGGCAAGGAGATCAAAGGCTATCTGGAGATGAGCTATGACCAATGGGTCAACACGATGACATCGCCAAATGACCATCTCTTCCTGCTGGAGTCTGTTAACACGGGATCGAACGAGCGTGGACGTTTCAAGAACTTCATCTTCAACTTTGACGCAGCTGCCGGCATCGACTATGAAGTAGACGTCAGAAAGCCTAATGGACAAAAGGTCAACATCATAAGAATGAGCAACGGCAAGCCTTTTGAAGAAAACAGATGGTACAACGTGGCTATCAACAGCTACCGCGGCAATGGCGGCGGACAACTGCTCACACTGGGTGCCGGCATTCCACACGACAGTCTGAAAGCAAGAATCGTATCGCGTTCTGACCGTGACCAACGCTATTATTTCATGAAAGCCATCGAGGAGATGGGGACGGTAGATCCGCAACCCAATCATAACTGGAAATTCATTCCGGAAGCATGGGCAAAAGAAGCCGGAGAGAGAGACGCCAAACTCATCTTCAAATAAATACCCCTAATAACGTATCACAATATGTTTAGGGATAAAAAAAATCTGTCCTTCGGCCGGTTGTTCATCGCGATGATGCTGATGATCATTGCGATGTTACCTGCCGAAGGACAAAATGCTATTCAAAAGAAAACAGACAGCCAGCAGTTGGGCTTCGCCATTACTTACTTCCAGGGTGGCAAATACCATGAGGCTAAACTCATCCTGCAAAGACTGGACAAGAAGTATCAACTCAATCCAAGATTCAGGGCTTACTTGGGCGTATGCTACTACTATGACCAGGAATACGAGCAAGCGACAAACTGCTTGGACTCTGTCATTCCGCAGTTACAAGCCTTCGATCCACAAGAGCTGTCGTTTTACTACTATGCCGACGGAGAGAGCTATTTCACCCTTGGCAAATACGAGCAAGCAGCCCCACTCTATGACCAATCGCAAGCACGTTGCCACGAAGACGAGAAAGCGAAGATCTATTATCGTTTAGGACTTTGCTACTCCTTCCTTCAACAATGGTACAAAGCTCTAGACGCGCTTCAGAGTGCACTCGTCTACTATCAACAATACCGGCCACAGGAAAAAGCGAAGATTGCGGAAATCCGTAATCTGATATTTGCATGTTGCGCTGAGATCAACAAGCCTACTTCATAGCACTGTAATCATCACTAGCCAACAACTGCTGGTAAGTCACAGATGGATGTTTGTGCATATAGCGGTCAACAATAGACACATAAGTTGTACGGAAGAAATTCTTCCCCAATGCTTTGTTGACAACCCACATGACTTTGCCCATGTGCAGATCCTTCTCCAACTGCGTACGCTGGTCGTAGTTTGCCATCGGATAAAGGCTCAGCAGATAGAAGCTCAGGCAGTCCGGCACAATATTGCTTCGCCCCATAGAAGAAAGCTGTTCCCGGGAAAAGCCAAACTCCTTATAGACCGGATACTTTGCGCCCATGTATTTATCAAGAGAGATCCCGATCATCTTGTCTCCCACTACAATACTTTGATCCAAAGCACCGATCTGAGCATAGACCCGTGGAATAGGCATGTCAGGAAGCCAGTCTTTGAGTTGCTGCAAAGATTGCGACAACTCTTTGTTTAAGTCATCCATGTTGGCATACTCCGACTCTGCATCTGTGATGATAGTCTGCAATGTGGAATCCTGATAGAAACGCAGGAAGCGCTCATTGATGTCATGATCGCTCACTTCACCGATTTGCAGCATCTTCTCAACAAGGGTACGCGTCTCAATAGGAAACTCTGTATTCATCTGCTGAAGGGCAGAGAAGTCTCCTGTAATCAGATAACGGCTCTCCAACCGGTCATAGCGCTCGATACGCACATGGCTGGCATCGTTGTCATCATCGTTGGGCTTGAGCTTGAACTCACATCCAACACATAGCAGCATTGCAATAAACAATGCAAAATATATCTTCCGTATCAAAGAATATAGTCTTTTGTTGTTAACGATATCTACTTTTCAAGCAGTGGCATTACCGCACACTCTTACAATTGCAAAAGTACTAAAAAATATTTTTTTATCCAAATATAAAGCTAAAAAAAACAAATAAATCTTCTTTTTGGAAAAAGAAAGATTGATTATACATCTACAATTACCTAATTACTATAAAAAGAATAAGTAAGGACATAATCCGGAGTAAGGTCGTAATGAACTGTGGCGACACCGTTAGTCTTAAGCACATCCACCTGGACGCAGCCCTCTATCCCGCCCGAGACAACATGGAAAGCACTATCTAAGACCGTATCTATTTCCGAAGGCAGGGCATGCAGCCGCATGTCGAAATAATCAAGTATCTGCTCAGAAAACAGCTTATAGACTGTTTCCTTAGCGCTCCAGTTGATCAACTGCTGCGACAGCGTTTCACGCTGCTCATCTTCACGGATAAAGCGATCCACAACCTTGCTTACCCTGTCAGATGTGTATTCAATATCTATACCTACTTGGAAATCTGTGGATAGAATGATAGCCACCCACCCACGTGTATGGCTGATGCTGATAGACCAACCTTCGAGTTGAGGCTTGCCGGAGGGCTCGTGACCGATCACCAAGTGATCATTTCCTGTCATCGCAGTCAAAAGCGCATAGACACAAAGTTCTTCTTTCAACCTCTTGTCTGACCGGAAACACAAATCAACGCCCTTAGGCTTGGGCAGTTGGTCTATACGTTCTGTCATTTGCCATAATCCTACTTGGACTCCATGGCATGGCTCAAAGATCTTACTCAGAGGCATCTTGCTTCTTCTCGTGAACGGTTACCTTTACACGGCTGATGCGGCGACGCTCGACGCCCATCACCTCGAACGTATAATTGTCGTAGTCTATCTTTTCATGCAGACTTAAGAAATCGCCTTTTAACTCCAAAAGAAGACCTGCCAATGTATCAGCATCACCGGCAACATCCTCAAACTCATCGTCGTCGATCTTAAGTATCTTGCAAAAATCACTCAGCAGTGTCTTGCCCTCAAACAAATAGGTATTGTAGCTCAACTTCGAGTAGGTCTTCTCTTCTTCATCATACTCGTCATTGATTTCACCGACGATTTCCTCAAGAATATCTTCAAGAGTCACCAAACCGCTCGTACCTCCAAACTCATCCACAACAATGGCTATATGAACCTTGTTGGCCTGGAACTCGCGCAACAGATCATCGATCTTCTTGGTTTCTGGAACAAAATAAGGAGGCCGTATCAGGCTCTGCCAACGGAACGAGGCCGGCTTGGACAGATGAGGCAACAGATCCTTGATGTACAAGACACCACGAATATTGTCGTCATTGCCTTGATAAACGGGTATACGACTGTAGTTGTTGTCGACAATGCACTTGAGAACATCAGCAAATGAACTACGGATGTCAATGTCGACAATATCCTGACGGCTCGTCATGATCTCTTTAGCAGTCTCATCGCCAAAGCGGATGATGCTCTGCAACATGCTTTGCTCGTCCTTGATCTCATTCTTATCGGTGAGCTCCAAGGCCTGCTCCAAATCATCTTTGCTCAGCTGGCGCTGCTCTTTGGGCACAGCTTTCTCAGCAAGCCCTCCGCTCTTGATAAGCAAGGTCTCCAAAGGCCAAAACAATTTTCTAAGCATGAAGATGCCACCGACTACACGACGGCAAAAAGCCAATGGATTCTGACGACTGTAGACTTTCGGCATGATCTCGCCAAAAAGGAGCAAGAGGAAAGTCAACAGAACAGTAATGCAAAGGAACTGCAACCATTGAGCGTGAAACACGACTAGATGCCCAAAGATATAGTTGCAGAGCATGATGATCGTCACATTGACGAAGTTGTTGGTGATAAGTATCGTAGCCAACGTACGCTCTGAGTCTTCACGCAGCAACTCTATATTGGCATCTTTAGCACTCTTCTCAGGATTCAGTTCATCCACATCCTGCGGGGTAAGACTAAAAAAAGCAATTTCAGAGCCACTGGCAAAAGCAGACAACACTAAAAGAATAGCAGCCAAGACAGCTGCTACGCAAACGCCTATCGTAATCGGCTGAGGCTCGATAAGGCTATGAATATTCTGTAATTCTGACCAATCCAACTATCAAACAAATATTAGAAAGGAAGTTCGTCATCAGTTCCCTGCTTAGCGGCAGGCTTCTTTGTTGCTGTGGAGTCTTCTGTGGCTGGTTTGGGCTTCGGAGTGAGAAGTTCCAAATTCTCAACCTGGATCTCCGTGACATAATGTCGGCGTCCCTGCTGATCATCGTAAGTATTATAGCGCAAACGTCCCTCAACATAGAGTTTATCACCCTTATGGACATATTGCTCCACGATTTTTGCCAACTGACGATAGAATACCAAACTATGCCAGTCTGTACGGTCTGGAACCTTTGTTCCATTCTTAAGTACGTAGCCACGCTCTGTTGTTGCCAAAGTCACCTTAGCAACACATTGGTCGGCATCATAATACCTAACGTCAGGCTCTTTGCCAACGTTACCAATTAACATTACCTTGTTCATAATATGGCAAAAATAGAACTTATATACAAACTATATCAGACACCGTCGAGGACAAGCAACTATTTACTTCCAGCGACCAAGATATTTAAAATTAAAGCTCTTTCCCTTTGCAGAGGGGAACTGGCTACGCGGGTCAACACGATCACGCAAATGATCTACAATGCGATTGTAGCAATCCTGACCAGATAAGGCCTTACAACGAGCCACAAAACGTGTATCACGATATTCATGCTTACCAGTCGAGGGAATCATCACCACTCGCTTGAAGTTCAACTCGCCTTCATACCAGCCCTCACGCTCATTGAGCAGTCTGCTGATAGCGTTCTCTGCCATTTCACGACGTTCTGAAGCCTGGCCGTTGGCTGGACGCACGGCTTTCTTCTGCTTGAAATCAAGCATTGTGGCTGCTGTGGTCTTGATTATAATGAAATATACATGAGCACGGATCTTGTAACGCTTGGGGAAAAACACGTCACTTGCCGCATATTCGCGAATGTCAGCTTCCATTTCAGGAGTAACGTCAATATCTTCTATACTACGCAAAAAGGAGATAGCATCATCAACATTGGTTACTAATGTCTCACTATTGAAATATCTAAGATATAAATTCATTGAATGGATGTTGTTTTTCAGAAAAAGAGCGGCAAACGGGACTCGGACCCGCGACCTCGACCTTGGCAAGGTCG
>CAMCBZ010000035.1 GCA_945873145.1 uncultured Prevotella sp. | reverse complement strand
TCGCCATAGGTATAGACCGTCTCCTTGACGCCCGTCTCCTTGATGGTGACGTTGAGAGAGTCGTGTCCCACGCCGGGGATGGAAGCCCGCGCACGTCCGCTGTCATAAGGTCCGTTGTCGTTGTGCCCAATGGAGATGATGACCCAGTCGCCGGGGCGCAGTGCTTTGCGCACGTCGGGCCATAGCTTATTATAATAGGTACGGCTGCTCATGCCACCGAGAGCCTGGTTTTCCACGGTGATTTTGTTCTCGTCCCAGAAGGCGTGCTCATAGAATCCCCATCCCCACTGCCCGTTGTTGCCGTTGCCAAGTGTACCGTTGCGCATGGTGGAGTTGCCGATGAGAAAGAGCACGGGATTGTTGCCGCGGCGCGAACTGCCGGCGGGAATGCGTGCCGTCTGCGCCTTGTCGAGACTGTCAAGGGTAAGGTCGACGACATGGTTGACATCCTCCAAGGGAGCCGCCACATGGTTTTGTGCCATGAGGGGCAGGGCTGATAGAAGAGGTAGGATAAGGAAATATTTCATGTTAAATAATGAATATGAACTGTTGAATGTTAATTGTTGAATGTTAAGTATTGAGGTGATTCAATGATGAATGTTGAATGATGAGTGTTGACTTCGTGTATCATCCTATGTCGTACCTTGCAGCATTCTACTCCCCTCCCTCTCGGGGAGGGGTTGGGGGTGAGGCTGTTGGGGGAAAGGGCGATACGTTCCGTACTCATTCTACCGCATGTGGCGGTTGGTTATAGCCCACATTCTGCCAGGCGATGTCCAAGCGATAGAGCGGATCGTGCATGAGCGTGATGTGACGTTTGTCGGTAGGTATCTGCGACATATAGATGTAGATGACGCTGTTGTCGTCGCTGTCGCGGTAGACGACCTCCTCACGCCAGTCACCGAAGAGGTCGGCCTGCAGGCAGGGATTGTTCTTCGTCCAGTTGTTCGACGCTGGATTGCCATAGCCTTGAAACGACACCGAAGGCCGTTGGAAAGAGTAAGTGCGGCCGGAGCCACGGCGGCGTCGTCCTTCCTTCGGCTCATCGGCGTTGCCGTTCGGATCGTTGACCGGGCCGAAGATTCCGAGCGTGGTTCTCCCAGAGGGGCTCCACTTTTGGATGTTGACCCCATCAAGGAGCTCGTCCTGCTCGTCGCCATCCCAGTAGATGCGGAAGTTGATGGAAGAGTGGGTCGTAGAGAACACCTTTCCCGTCACTGCCGAGCGCAGGCTGCTGTCACCGGCACTGGTGAACAGAGCCCCCGCGGCTTTGTCCGAGAGGTTGGCTGCCAGTCCGCGTCCGTTGTCAACACCTTTGGGCCCTCCCTTGAAGAGTATCTCTCCTGTGGCGGCATCGTGGACGTCCCAGGCATAAGGACCTTTGTTCTCATGCACGTCGAAGACTTGCAAGCCCTTGCGCCGGGGATTCATGGCAAAGACGTGCAGGGCGTCGCCATGACCGAAGCCGGTGGCATAGAGCACCCGGCCGTCGTCGTCGAGTGCCGCCGAGCCCCATAGGAGCTCATCACGGCCGTCGCCGTCGACATCCGCTACGCTGAGGTTGTGGTTGCCGTTGGCAAAAAGTGTGGCACTCCCCGACCCGCTGGTGGGTGGTGCCGCATCGTAACAAGTAGTATGTCTCAGGGAATCAGTAACCGAATATTGCTTGCTGTCGCGCGAAGCGTGGAGCCAGCGTGTCTTGAGACGGCGGCCGTCGAAGTCCACGGCCCAGGCAAAGGCATAGGAGTAGTAGCCGCGTGTGAAGATGGCGGAAGGATTGTGATCGCGACCTTGCAGGAAGGCCACGGCAGCAAGATAGCGCTCACCGCGATTGCCATAGCTGGCATTGTCCTCAATGCGATGGTCGGTGTCCCAGTCAAAGGTGCCGGGTGCCTCACCGCCAATGGTCGTATCACGGTTAGGTTCATAGAACACGGTGTGGAGAGCGCGTCCTGACAGTCCGTCGAAGACGGTGAGATATTCCTGACCTCCAGCCACACGGCCACGGCGGTTGCGCCAGTCGCGGTGGTTGTCCACGGCAAGAATCGTGCTGTCCGTAGCAGCCTGGCTGACATAGCGCCCGGTACCGTCGACCGATCCCGGTGCGGTCTTGCACATCATCTCAGCCCGTCCGTCGCCGTCGAAGTCAAAGACCATGAACTGCGTGTAGTGGGCTCCTGCCCGGATGTTCTCGCCGAGGTTGATGCGCCAAAGTCTGGTGGCCAGCCCGTCGCCCTGCAAGTTCAACTTGTAACAGTCAATGATCACCGGTCCGGTCATGCCGTCTGTTGAATTGTCGCGTGCATTGGTGGGCTCCCATTTCACAAAGAGCTCATACTGTCCGTCGCCGTCGACATCACCTACCGAACAATCGTTGGGCGTATAGTCATAGCCCTCTCCTGCAGCCGGCTTGTCGAGTTGAAGCCTGAGCATCGGCTGTGTCCACGGCATCACAACGGCCGAGGAGTCGCGGTGGCCGTCGGCATGTGTGGCCACTACCTGCCATCGGCTTTGCGGTATGCCGTTGACCTGCATCGACGTGGCCCGTTGCGGTTGACGGGCATAAGGCTTGCCGTCGCGCAGCAGCGTAAAGCGCAGATCAGTCTCGTCACTGGCCAGCGAGCGCCAGGAAGCAAAGTAGGTCCCGGGCTTCTCGCCACGGGCTACGACGAGTCCGCGGTCGAGATGCTCAAGTCCCTGCCTGTCTTGCGGCAAGGAAGTGCAAGTGTGACGGTCAGCTTCCCCTCCCAGTCCTAGGAGGGCTGGAAAGAGAAGTAATGAGAGGGAATGGATCATTTCACAAGAACTTTCATTGTTGTGGCGCCTGCCTTCACGAGATAGAGTCCCGGTTCGACGTGGAGGCCACGAATATCTTCATTGAGTCTTGCCTTGGTCGTGGTGAGCACCCCGACTCTTGCGCCATTGATCTTGAAGACCTCGCAGTGGAAGACAGCATCAGCAGTGAGCTGGTTGATGCCTGTTGCGGTGACGACCTTCAGCAGGCCCTTCTGTTGGAAGAGCTCGGTAGTGTCCCAGGCAAGGCCATTGGGCAGTGCGGGCAACTGCAGTGTCACGCCGTCGGCCGAGGCACTGAGTGTGTTGACGTCCCAAAGCGTGAAGGTATCTCCGGCCTTGGGCGCATACTTGCTGTTGAGCGCAACGGCCACTGTAGTACCGTCAGCCAGCGAGAGTGTGCCATCGGTGCCCAGTGAAGGATAGAGCTTGGTAGAGTAGATATTGAACAGTACCTTGGCTCCCTTATAGAGATAGCATCCGCTGGCAGTCTTCAGTGCTCCATACTGAATGGAATTGGCAGCGTTGCCCGGTTGCAGTGTTCCGCCATCGTTGACGAGGATCTTCTCCACAACGCCACGTCCGGCAAAGCATCCGCCATTGGTGACGCTGACGGTCTGTTGGCCAAACCATCTGTTGTCAGCGGTGATAGCCGTAGCACTGCTGTTGATGTTGAGCGTACCGCCCTGCACGTCGACCTGCTTGCTGAGCTTGTCCTGCTTCTTGCCGATGGTCATCATGCCGTTGCCGATCTTGACGAGACCGCCTCCATTGATGTATCCCTGGAAGGTGAAGTCCTTGTCGTTGCCGCCAATCGACCAGATACCCTTTCCGTCGAGTTGAGCCGAACCGCTCATGCTGCCGACAGCAACATTGCTGCCATTGTTGTCCAAAGTTATCGTGGCGTTGACCTCCGCATTCTTCAGGCTTCCCTGCACATAGAGCATCGGAGTGTAAGAACCGGTCTTCTTCCCGGCAATGTTCAGCCGTCCCGTGAAGTCGCCCCAATAGCCTTTGAGGTAAGCACGCGTGTTACGTGAGTAGAGGTTGAGTGTACCGGCACCGGTGAGCTGTCCCGTGTAGTTGCAGCGCGAGTCGAGATACCACGATGCGGTGGCACCTTCCGGCACTTTCACGTTCACGCCGTTTGAGGAATAGGAGTACATATTATCAGCATCGGAGAGTGTCGTACCGTTGTTGAGCACGATATTCTTGGGGTATCCATGCACGTTGTCTTGTTCCTGGCTGTTGACCCATCCCTCCATGACGTTGAGTGTACCGTAGTTGGCCGACGGAGCGAGTGTGAGCGTACCCTTGCCTGTTTTCGTGAGCGTGTTTCCGCTGCCGGTGATGCTGGTGTTCAGCGTGAGGGTCTTACCTTCGTCCACGAGGATAGTGCCACCCTTGGAACCGAGCAAAACGGGATGGGCGGTGATGAGCGTAGCGAGAGCCTCCAGCGTACCACCGTTGAGCGTCACCTGATTGGTATAGATGCCGAACGCACCGTTGTTGACACCCGACTTCTGTCCGAGGTTATCGACAGCAAGCGTACCGTTCTCAATGCTTACCGATCCCGTGAAGTCGCTGACATTGTGGAGCTTAGCCAGTGCCGTACCCTTCTTGATGATCTTAGTGTTGCCCGTGATGGCATCACCCGAGAGGTCGTATTCAAGTTTACTGTTGTTGAAAGTGACGGAAGCTGGGCTCACCTCGCCTTTGATGACCACCGTACCGGAAGCGGCATTGTCGTTGAAAGTCACGTTATCACCCGAGACGAAGACATCGCTGGTCTTCTCTTTGGTGTTGGTGAAGTTCTCTGTGTCTGCGATATTCCATGTAGTGCCTTGTGCGCCGTTCCACTCTACGTCAGCTGCCTGACGGGAGTCTGCGATGGTGAGCACGAGGTTGCCGTCGTTGACAGCGATCGTTGCCTTGTGGCCTTTGAGTCCGGTGACAACCACTTTGGCGATGTCGCCGTCGACCTTCTGAACCTTTCCAAGCGTATAGCTTCCTGCCTTCACTTTTCCGTCAATGAAGTGGAAGTTGAAGCGCGGAGCAAGGTACTCCGGTCCTTGCGTCCAGTCCTTTGTCTCGATGCTCATCACCTTGTTCACGACGATTTGGTCAGCGTTTCCGTTGGCGTCAATGTCGAAGTCGACAATACTGCCAAAGCCAAGTGCGAGCGAGTCGGTGGTGATGGTGCCCACCTTATCCTGTCCGCCGGGACGGATGGCAGCGCCATAGTCAGCCTTGATAGAGGCAAACGTACCACCATCGCTGTGGAGGTTGGCAAAGCGGTTGAGCCAGAGCCGGCTGCTCTTCAGCGTTCCGTCGAAGGCGAGCGTACCGGCCCACACGTCAGTGTTGCCCGTATAGCGCTCGTCGACCTTGGGCAGCACGAGAGTGCCGTCGCCCTGCTTGATGAGTCTCATGGCTCCGGAGAAGGCGCCACCGGTGAGTGTATGGGTATAGACCGTGGTGGTGATATTGTTGTTGTCGTCGTGCCCCTGTACCCATGTCGGTGCGTTGTCGAAGAAGATATAGGGAGCCGCTCCGTCGCTGACGCTGACGGTCATGTCGTTGGTCTCGTCGAGCATCACCTGTTTGTCGTTGAGTCCTGCGCCGATGGAGCCGCCGTTGTCCACGACAGTGCGTCCGTTGGTGGTCTCTGGTGGCGGAGCGACGGTGATGCCCTCCATCTTACCGAGGAAGTAGCTCACGTGTGGCGGCTGGTTATAGCCGTTCATCTGCCATACCATGGCGTTGCGGTACTGCTTGTCAGAGAGCAGTGTGCAGTTGCGGTATTCGGTGGGGTCTGTGGTGGTGTAGATACGTATCTTGTTGTCGGGCGTACGTGCCACGACTTCCTCTCGCCAGTCGCCGAAGATGTCACCCTGGAAGCAGGGAGTAGCCTTGGTGTCGTTGTTGCTCAGTGAGCCGTCAAGTGTCTTGATGTCGCCTGCACCGTATTTATGGATGCGGAAGGTGGAGTTGCGCACCTGAGTGCCGTTGAGCGTTTCTTCCAGAAGGTCGCCGTCCCAATAGATGCGGAAGTTCAGGTCGAAGTCGATCTTCGTGTTGTCGATGTGCTTGCCGGTGACAGCACTGATAGGAGTATCGTGCCCTGACGCTCCGATGGCACCGGGCACCTTGTCGGTGAAGTTGCCCATCATCGAGCGTCCGTCGTCGCCGCCGCCTGCGAGCCTATAATAGATCTTGCTGGTGGTAGCGTCGCGATAGTTATTGGCGGGCGCATCCTCGTTGCAGGCGAAGATTTCCTGTCCGTGGCGATAGGGATCGAAGTTGCCCACGTGTTGGGCGTCGCCATGTCCGAGTCCGGTAGTACTGAGTCCCTTGCCGTTGTCGTCGATGACCATCGAGCCGAAGCATATCTCGTCGCGGCCGTCCCAGTCGACATCAGCAATCGTATAGTTGTGGTAGCCCTGCCCGTACCAGGGACTGCCCGGCGTGTTGCAGTTCCAGCGCCAGCGTGTGGAGAGCTGGTGTGTCGCCGGATCCACGTCGAGGGCAATCATCTTGTGGCGGGTGTAGATACCGCGGGCGAGGAAGATGCTGGGCTTGTGACCGTCGAGATAAGGCGCGCCGAAGAAGTTCTTCGAGCTGCGGTGGCCGTAGCCGTCGCCCCAGGCCTTCTTCAGGTCGGTCTCGCCGTCCTCGAGTCGTTTCAGCGGATAGTCCATATAATCAGGATGCGCGGTGGGGCCTATCTGATAGGGCTCACCGGTCTGTCCGTTGAGGTAGAGCAGATACTCGGCACCGGAGTGCACAAAGAACTCAGACATGGAACCGTTCTGACAGTCAGCGCGATAGTTTTTCGACTTGTCACCGATGACAATGGTCTTACCCGTTGCAGTGTGGAGAATGGTGCCGTCGGCGGCACGCATGATGCACTCAGCCTTGCCGTCGCCGTCCCAGTCATAGGCGGCAATATTGGTCTCGTTGTGCTGGAAGTCACAGAGGTTGGGGCCGCAGTCGATCCACCAAAGCAACTGTCCGTTGAGTTTAAACACCTCGATACGGTCGAAGTCGGGACCGTCGGGTTTGTTTTTGGGATCATCAGTGGTGCAGATCTCCTTGACGATGAGCTCCATCTCGCCGTCGCCGTCTACATCGGCGATGGTGGCGTCGTTGGGCTCATAGACATCGGTGACGTCAGTCTTGCCGTCGTTGGAGAGGCGCTTAGGCTTGGCAATCTCCAGGTAGTCATGAGCCAGCACTGAGGCGGCCTTGGAACTGGTGGACTGCTCCACTCCTTTTATTATAGGACGTATGGTATAGGTGCTGCTGGTGCTACCGGCCGGGTCTGTGAAATTCGATACGGTGAGGGGTTTGTCGTTGACCTTTACGCCATCGCGGTAAAGGTTATACGTGACATCGTAGTACTCCTCGGCATTGACACGCCAGGAACAAAACACGCCACCCGACGTCTTCACGGCGACAAGACCGCGGTCGAGCTTATCGGTCACACGCTGTGCTTGGGCACCTGTGGTCAGAAACATGGCCAGCAGCCCTACCAGAATGTATTTCTTTCTCATAGGATAACGAATTTAGATTCTTATGTTATTAGATATTGTTCTTCTCAAACGATATTGCAAAAATACGCAGATTCTACCGTCCGTTTATGGTATTAGCGTACATTCATTAGTAATATTGTACGTTCGTTTCAGAAATCTTTTGTAACTTTGCCGTACAGAACCAAAACATTACTACCATCTTGCACACCTATAATGTATCTATAAGAGCACTGTTGCTCGTCGCTATCCTATGTCTTCCGGCCTGCCTCTTTGGTGAGCGCGTACCCGGCCGGTTGAAAATGACACATATCTCCTCGGCACAGGGACTGCCGGGCAACACCATCCGGGATATAGTCCAGGACGACGACGGCTTCCTCTGGATGGCGGGCACGAACGGACTGGCCCGCTACGACGGCTACCGCTTTGTGCCTTTCAACAATTTCGGACCACGGGGACAAAACTCATTGCCGCAGCATATCGGCAAGCTCTATCTCGACCGCCGACACCACACTCTGTGGCTGAGCACATCGACCTATACCCATGCCTGCCTCGATCTGAGCAGCGGACGCTTCGTCGACTTCACCGGACGTCACGACACCGAACGCCCTTACCGCAAGGCCCTCGCCGTGGCCGACGGCATGTGGATGAGCAGCAACACGCTGGGACTGCGCCATGTCATCCAACAGGGCAACCGTTTCCACATCGTTGACTACACCACCAAAAATCACCGCCTCAAGAGCGACCGCGTGCTCACCATCGAAGAGGATGAGCAGCACAACATCTGGGCGGCCACGGACAAGGGTATCGCACGCATCGACAGCCGCGGACGCTCCCGCATTCTCCTGCCTAAAGTTAGTTTCCAAGGCTGCTACGTCTACGGCAACCGCGTGCTCGCCTTCTGCAAGATCAATCAGACAGCTTACATCTTCGACCTCAGCGGCCGTCTGCTCTACCGCACCACACTGCCACAAAGCATCGGACACATCGGAGCCATCAAGGGCTGCGTGCGGTGGCAGGGGCAGTGGCTCTTCTGTGCCGGCGAGGCCTCACTGCTGTTGCAACCGAAGCGGCAGGGCAGCCGTACCGTATGGGTATGGAGCCGTCCGGAATCGCTGCAGATTCCAAAGGGAGCCGTACAAAGCAGGGTCGACGGCCTGCAATTCGTTGCCAACCAAAGCGGTAACCTGTGGATATTTTCCCCGAAAGGGCCGGTAAGAAAGCTCGACCTCATACCCGGACTCAAGGCTAATAAAGAGCGCAACACCATCTTTGCTGTCGCCAAGGGACACGACGGAAAATACTATATCGGCTCCTACGGTGGCGGACTCTTCGTCTATGATTACACCACGGGACACATCGACCACTACACAGCCAGCGACCGCGATGCCATCATCCCCTCAAACTATATCCTCAACGTGGCCACCGACCGCACAGGATCCATCTGGGTGAGTATGGAAAATGCCGGTGTGGTCTGCCTCACGCCCTCTGACAACAATGCTGTCTTTGATCTCATCGACGCGCAGCAGCAAGGCGACTGGACTAACTTCGTCCGCTATCTCTATCTTAATCCTCAAGGACAACTGATGGTGATGGCAAAGGACAATCAGCTCTATTCCTACGACATGGCGCAGCACACCTTTGCTTATAAGGGTGCTGTCACGGCGACGATCCTCAGTTGTCTCACCGACAGCCGTCATCATACCTGGCTGGCTACGCGCGGCAACGGCATTTGGCTCGACGGTCGGCAGATGACGCTCTATGCCAAGGGCAAGCGCGTGGAGATCAACGACTTCTACTCGCTCGCTGAGGATCGCTTAGGTCGCATTTGGATTGGCTGTTGGGGACAAGGTCTCTTCCTCGTGAAAGGCATACGCGGCAACCGTCTCGATGTGGACAATATCATCACCAACCAATACAACGAGAGCCGCATCCACGACATCACCATCACGCCAACCGGACTGATGGTGGTGGCAACCTTCTGCGGTATCTACGCTGCCAACATCAACCACCGCAACATACGGCCGCAGGACTTCCACTGGTACAGCATGCTGAACGGACGCTTCCCGGCCGACGAGGTCACCTGCGTGTGCGCCACCACACCCACCACAGTTTGGGCGGGAACGGTGGGCGGTCTCATCCGTTGCGACTTCTCCAAAGGACTGGACCGTATGACCTGTCATGTGCTCTCTGAGCGCAACGGCTTGTCGAACAACAATATCAAATCGCTCATCACCGACCGCTACGGCTATCTGTGGGCGGGCACCGACAACGGACTCTCGCGTGTGGACCCGCGTGACAACTACATCCGGCGCTATCTGCTCACCAACGACGTGCTGGGCAACACTTTCGCCGAAAACTGTGCGTTGCGTCTGTCCGATGGCCGCATCATCTTCGGCACGGGCAACGGTATGGTCACCATCAACCCGGCACGCGAGCAACTCCTTCGCCGTCTCACTGCACCGCATGTGCTCGTCACTGACTTGCTCGTCAACGGCATCTCTATCTACGAGGGTCTCGACACCACTGTGCTCAGCCGCCCGCTGCAGAGCACTGCCAGACTCACGCTCAGCCACACGCAAAACTCGCTTACCCTCCACTTCTCGTCCTTCGCCTACAGTAACATGCAGGCGCAGCTATACCAATATTATATGGAGGGCGTCGACCATCAGTGGCGACCGGTGACAGCCACGCCACAAGCCGAATACTCCAATCTCGCGCCAGGCACCTACGTCTTCCATGTGCGTGCCGTGACGGAGAAAGCCGTAGGACCTGAGCGTGTGCTCACCATCCACATCAGCGAGCCGTGGTACAACACCTGGTGGGCATGGGCTGTCTACCTTGCGCTCATTGTCGCCATCATCCTCTACTTTTACCGCAGTGCTCGCGAGCGGCTGCAGCTCCACCAGCAGATGAAGATGGAGAAACAGCTCACCGAGATGCGCACTTCGTTCTTCACCCACGTCACCCACGAGTTCCGCACGCCCCTCGCCGTGCTGTCCTATGCGGTAGAGAACATCGCCAAGCCCGAGAAGCCCTCGCGCAAAGACATACAGACGGCGCAACGCGGCATACACCGACTCATGCGCCTCGTCAATCAGTTCTTGGAGTTCCGACGGCTCAACACGGGCAACATCAGGCTGCAAGTCGAGAACGGTGACATCATCGCCTTCCTCCGCGACATCTATCAGGATCTATGGGGAATGGCTACACAAAAGCATCTGAACTATAACTTCGTGACCTTCACCAAGTCGTTTGCCGTGGCCTTCGATCCGCAGGCGGTAGAGACAATCGTCTACAACCTACTCTCCAACGCTGTGAAATACACACCCGAGAAAGGTGACGTGACGCTCACCGTCCGCCAGAACACTACTGCGCGACAGCTCATCATCATCGTGGAGGACAACGGACCGGGGCTCAGCGTCGACCAGCAAGAGCGCGTCTTCCATCCTTATATGAGCGGCTATGTATCGCACAACGGCATGGGCATCGGACTCTACACCGCCTACAACATGGCCAAGGTTCACCACGGCACGCTCGTCTACCAGCGTGTTGCCGCTGAGGGAGGCTCACGCTTCATCCTCTCCATCCCCGACAACAATGAGGGCTACAGCCTCGAAGAGTATCAACAGGAACCGCAACGACACGACGACGGCGAGGACCACAGCCAGAGCCTGCAGATCATACAAGACATGGCACCTAACGCGCTCAACCATCAGCTTGTGGCCATCGTAGAGGACGCACCCGACATGCAGGAACAGATCAAGACCGAGGTGGGCAAATATTTCCGTACCGTGACCTATAGCAGCGGGGAAGATGCGTTGCGCGACATCGCCGCACAAAAGCCCGACCTGCTTCTCTGCGACATCATGTTGCCGGGCATCAACGGCTACGACACCATCAGCGGCATACGCAAACTGGAGGGCATGGCCGACCTCCCCGTGATCATGCTCACCGCTCTCGACGACGAGGAGCATCAGATCAAAGGCTACCAGGCTGGTGCCGACGACTATATGGTCAAGCCCTGCAACTACCGCCTGCTCATCGCCCGCGCCATGCAGCTCATCAAATGGCGGCAACAGAGAAAGAAGCAGCAGCCCGCTAAGGAAGGCAAGACCGCGGCGGCGCCCACTGCCAACCCATCGCCTGACGATGAGGTGCTCCTCACCAGTCCGGCCGACAAACGGTTCCGCGAGCAGGTGGAGGCACTCGTCGGTCAGCATCTTGCCGACCAGCAGTTCTCTATTGACCAGCTAGCCGCCATGATGTCCATGGGACGTACGAAGTTCTACGGCAAGATGAAGGAGCTCTACGGCATGTCGCCCAATAAATATCTGATGAAGCGCCGCATGGACAAGGCCGCCACCCTGCTGCTCGAAGGCAAGTACACGGTCTCGGAGGTCAGCTATCGCGTGGGCATCCCCGACTCGTCGTACTTCAACAAATGCTTCAAGGCCGCCTTTGGCACGGTGCCAAGCAAATACCGGGGATAGCCGGCTGAGTTAGTCGGCCGGAGCAGCAGCTTGGATCGCAACTTAAAGTCGCAGTTGGGTCCGTGAGCTCTATTCGCTTGGGTATAATCAGGTGTCTGTATAGACCACCTTCTTGCCCCTGTGGATATAGATGCCTTTTGTCGGGTGGGCAACACGCTGCCCGCTGAGTGTGTACCAGGCGTTGTCGGAAGGCTGGGGGCGGACCGACGTGATGCCCGTCGGGCTATAACCGTATTTGCTGTCGAGGAAGACGAGCCGATGATGTATCCAGTTCTTGATGTTCGTCAGCTCTTGCTGGAAGTTCAAAGACTTGCCGCCCAGGTCGCTGTCGCCGCTCCATTTTTCGGTCTCGCGTGCTGAGGCTCCACAGTAGGCGAGTGTGTCGTAGTGCGCCTCGAAGCGGGCGCATAGTTGCTGCTCGTCGAAGGCTGTCTGCCGCAGTGCGGCATAGCGCTGTTGCTTCTTGTCGTCGTAGTCTTTGCCCATTGTGGCACTCAGCCGCGCCTCAAGGTTGGTGAAGTAGGGTGTTGGGTTGTCGGGATTTGTAAGGCCCGCCGGATCTATGTCGTTTGCATAGTATTGTCCGAACGTAGCGTCCATGTCCCACGGTGTGATGCTCATCCGTCCACTTTTGTTTTTGTCATAGACACTCCAGTAACAGTTCTTGCCACCATTGTCTATGCCGTTGATCATCTCTATGTAAAGCGAGAGGTCCATCACTACAGGCACATCGAAGTACTCGGCAACATGTTGCTTGAAGTCCTCGTCGGTAGCGTTCAAAACAAAGTTTACCGCCGCGGCCAACGGCGCATAGTCGGTGGTGTCGGCGTCGTCGCCTGGCTCCGGATATTTGGCTTCGTAGTTCAGCAGCGTAACGCTGTGGTTGTCGTATGAAGTGATAGCGTCATAGAACGTTGTTCCCTGCCATCCGATAGCCTTCCATAGACATCCCTTCACGCCTTTCTTATATTTCTTGAGTTTCAGTTGCTTGCGGTCTACGGGTTCCATGAGTGTATACACGCCCCGGTACTCATCGTTGACAAATAGCTCTACGAGGCGCACGTGGCAGCCATTGACGCTCTCTGGCTCCTGGTCGTGGTAGTAAGGCTTCGTGGAAAAGTCAAGCCAGAGTTCATGGCAGATGTGGTTGCGCATGCGGAAGAGGTCGATTTGTCCCGCATCAAGCAGCCAGCTGTTGTCCTCACGCATGCCCAGCACCGGGCGGTCGAGCGAGGACCCTTTGTCGTCCAGCAGTTTGAAATGATAGTTACGCTTATGCCGGTCTGGAAAGTTGGTAGTACCGCCCCGGTGCTTCACTTTACCGGCGTAGACGGGAGCAGCATGGGTTGAGTCGGGCTCGTCGACGACGATCTCGCACGGCTCATAGTCATCGGTGAATGCCGTCGCCTTTCTCATCTCCACAACGGGCAGACAGGTGAAGGCTATCGTCAGCGTGCTGTCCTTGCCCGCGTATCTGCCATGCAGCGCAAACGTGCGTCCGCCGGTGGCATTGCCGAAGTCAACAGATGTCGCTGAGGCGATCGGCTGGTCATTCACCGTCAGTGCCGTCCACCCGTCGGCAGGTTCCACCTCAGCCGTCAGTTGGCTTAGGCTTGTGCGTGGCGTCACGTAGAGCAATCGCCCTTGCGCCTTGTCGACAAACGGCAGGTGACCATTGATGCGCACCTGGGCGTGGTTGCATATTGGGGATGCGAGGAGGAGTAATGCCATCAGGCATTTATGGAGTGAGAAAGCCTTCATTTCTTATTGTTGTTGGTTACCTTTGCAAAGATAACAAAAAATTAGGAATTCAACGGATTACCGGCTGCACTTTTATTTTGCTTCCGTTGACCATCAAGAGCGATGTCTATTTCTTTTGGTCGGATAATCCTTTATAAAAACACTTCACTGCGGAGTTCCAATCTAGAGAGCGGGAAAGACTGAAAATGAGATAAAAGCGGGATGAGTCATTCTGAATTGATAAGAATTGGAGAATATAAGCGGCTTCGCTGCTTTCTTACTCATAATTCTTTTTAATTCATGTCGATAGAAGAATTCTCTCATTCTCTAATTCTTGAGATAAACAAAGTAAGCCACAGAGGTATTCTGCTGAAAAGTTACTTGGAAGTTCGTTTAGGTTAATAAACACTAAATATACTGGCTATTTTTGGCTGCTCCTATTTTTCTTCCGTCTTTTGCACCCATGATCATCATCCTTTCCATACTCGTATATTTTCTGCTGTTGCTGGGACTGTCGTGGCTGACGAGCCGCAAGGCCGACAACAGAGATTTCTTCAGTGCGCGCCATAGCTCGCCGTGGGCGATGGTGGCCTTCGGTATGATTGGAGCCAGCATATCGGGCGTGACGTTTGTCTCTGTGCCCGGCATGGTGCTCAGCGTGCAGATGACCTACCTGCAGATGTGCATGGGCTACATCCTCGGTTACTTTGCTGTGGCCTTCGTCTTGCTGCCCGTCTACTACCGTCTCAGGCTGACGAGCATCTACACCTATCTGCAAGGGCGGCTGGGCGCAAGGAGCTACACCACCGGCGCGTCGTTTTTTCTCATCGGCAAGATGACGGGCTCGGCCGTGAAGTTCTATGTCGTCTGCATGATCCTCCAACGTTTTGTCCTCGACGCCTATCATGTGCC
The DNA here is from genome assembly GCA_945873145.1 of uncultured Prevotella sp. Taxonomy (GTDB): domain Bacteria; phylum Bacteroidota; class Bacteroidia; order Bacteroidales; family Bacteroidaceae; genus Prevotella. Next base: position 13,716 of record CAMCBZ010000035.1, on the reverse strand, counting down.
GTTTGCTGTTACCGTTTCGTTGCTCGTCCTTCTCATCTGGCTCTACACCCGACGGGGCGGCATCCGCACGCTCGTGTGGACTGACTCGTTCCAAACGCTTTGCATCCTGGCCACACTGGTGCTGATCATTCTCAGTGCTACGCAGGCTCTCGGCATGTCGCTCTCCGAGGCTGTCTCGGCCGTGGCTCACGACGCACGCTCGCGCATCTTCGTCTTCGACGATTGGCGGTCAACGCAGAACTTCTGGAAGCAGTTCCTCTCCGGTGTGTTCATCGTGGTGGTGATGACAGGCCTCGACCAGGACATGATGCAGAAAAATCTCACGTGCCGCACCTTGCGCGAAGCGCAAAAAGACTTGTGCTCCTATGGCTTCGCCTTTCTACCGGCCAACCTCCTGCTCTTGGCACTCGGCGTCTTGTTGGCTTTGCTCGCCCAAAGGTGGGGCATCGCCTTGCCTGAAAACACCGATGAGCTGATGCTCGACTTCACTGCCGGAGGGCGCTTGGGACCGGTGGTGACCGTCCTCTTCTCCATCGGCATCGTGGCCGCCTGCTTTTCTTCTGCCGACTCAGCGCTGACCGCATTGACGACGAGCGTGTGCGTCGACCTGTTCCGTAGTCCCGACGACGAGGCATTGCGCAAGCGCACGCACGTCATCATCGCCTTGGTCTTCATCGCGTTTATCCTTGTCTTCGCGCGTCTCAACTCCACCAGTCTGTTGCAGGCCGTGCTGATGTTGGTCGGTTATACCTATGGTCCGCTGCTCGGCTTGTTTGCCTACGGCCTCTTCACGCGCCGCGGTGTGCGCGACCGTTGGGTACCATACGTCTGTGTGGCTTCCCCGCTCCTGTGCCTTGCCGCAGACCTTCTTGCCCGCCGCTACCTCGATTATCAATTCGGCTACGAGCTGCTCATGCTCAATGGTGCCCTGACCTTCGTGGGTTTATGGCTGACGGCGGAAAGACGAGCAGGGAGAAACGCATAAGAAAACTGGTACACACCCGTCACGGGCATGTACCAGTAGGATTGAGAGAGAGAAAAGTTGTATCGTTGTCTGCTATTTATTTTTTATTTGTGAGATGATCTCTTGGGTGCTGCTTGCGGCATAGGCAATGGTGCCGTCGGGCGCAATGAGCACGAGCGAGGGGATGAACTGGATGTGGTAGGCGTTGACAGCCTGTTCCTTGAGCTTCGCATTCTGTGACAGAATCACCTGTGTCCAAGGCATCTTTTCTTCCTGCATGGCCTCCTTCCAGTCGGCAAGGTTCTTGTCGCATGACACGCTGATGATTTTCAGTGCGGGCCGCTCAGCGTGCAGCTTCTTTAGCTTTGGGATGGAAGCCCTGCAGGGACCGCACCACGATGCCCAGAAGTCCAACAATGTGTAGCCACCAGAATTTACCAGTTTAGACAAGCTCACGCTTTTGCCGTCGGCCGTATTCAAGGTGATGTCTTGATAATGTAAGCCTTTGGCATATCGGCGTGCGGTTGCGATGCCCTTCAGAAAAGCCTCGTAGCCCTTCGCATCTTTGTTGTCTCGGAAGTGCAAAGTCATCGTGTCAAGCTCTGCGGCTGTGTAGCGGAACTTGTCATTGAGGTGCTGTGACCAGAGGTAGAGAGAGTAAGGCTCGTCGGGATGAGCCCAGGCGTAGCTGTCGCTTTGCTGCTCATAAACTTTCATTGTGGAGTCTGCGATGGCTTCCAAGCGCAGCGCTTTTTGCGGATCGGGCTTTTGCGGACCGCCATAATCAGGGCCACCAAATTTATATCGCCATGCGTCCAAAGTCGTCAATGCCGCTTTTTGTCGCATTGGCCACAGCGCGTCGTGCCACCGCTGATACTGTTGTTGTGCCACTCCACCTTTTACCTGATAGTTGTTCTCACGGATTATGGGAGACGACCCCAACTCATAGGACAGTGGAATGCTGTCGAATTGCGCTGCCGAAACCTGGTAAGAGTCGTTGTCGAGATAGAGCATGACGATGCGGTCTTTCATTATCTCATCTTTTGGCAACGGATAGGTCATTGCGTTGATGTGCAGTTCTGCTAACACCGGAGCGGCAACATGGCCCCGCAGGACAAAGGTGCCTTGCGATACTTTGCCCACAGCGAGCGTGTCGCTTGTGTGAGCGGGCAACACATAAGCTAAGGCACCTTCGGTCAGACCATTGATTTCTGACTTGATAGTAAACTGAGCGGTTTGTTGCTGGGCATGGATGCTTGCTGTGGCAAGCAGGCCGCATGCCAGTATTGCGATGTTCTTAACAAAGGATTTCATCTGTTGTTAATTTCTTTTCTTAATTGTTTCTTGTTTAGACTTGTGGTTTACTTGGCCAATATCGCCTTGAAGATCTCTTCCGGGTCAAAGGTTACCTTTACGATCTTCCCGTCGGGTGCGATAAGCACCAGGCGTGGAATGGAGTTGATGACGTAGGCGCTACCGGCTTTCTTCATGTTCTTGCCTGTGAGCCACAGTTGTGCCCAGGGCATGGCTTCCTGCTTGACAGCCTTAGTCCAATTGTCTTTCTTCTCGTCGACAGAGGCGCTGACGATGGTCAGACGGTCGCGGTGGGCAGCGTAGAACTTCTTGATCTTGGGGATGGCAGCGCGGCAGGGACCGCACCACGATGCCCAGAAGTCGATGAGCGTAAACTTGCCCGGCTGCCGCAGGGCAGAGAGGGCGACTACAGAGCCGTCAGCTTTCAGTGCCTCGAAGTCGTGGAAGGGAATGCCGAGAGATAGCCTGCGCACGATGTCGGCGTTGCGGTTCAGCCATGACACGCGGGCGGTGTCTTCCGCTCCGTCTGCCGTACAGGCAGCGATCCATTTGTTCATCAGTGCCACGGGATAGGTGTAGTCCTGATAATAGCGACGGCTGAGCAGGAAGGCAGCGACGGCTGTTGTGGCGTGCTGTTCCAACCATACTGTCTTCAGCGAATCGAGCCGAGCGGCCGTCTGTTCCTTGCGGAGGATGATGTCGCTATACTTAGTCTTGTCACCATGATGTTTGAAGTATGCGTCGGTCTCAGCATAGCTGGCCAGCAGTGCGCTGTCCTCGGGCACTGTGATGAAGCGTCGGTAGGCCATGTAGTCCGCCAGCGTCTTGCCTCCACCTTGGATGTCTGTGGCAAGCAAACGGTCACCCTCGCTGTGGCTGTCGTCCAGGAGACGAGTTGTGTCGGATGCGAGGGAGATGTTGTCGCGGCCATCGAGGAAGAGAGGCAGACGGAAAAGCTGCAGCATGGTGTTGCCGTTGCTTAGTGGCTGGGCAAGGCGTTGATAGAAGGCAAGGCTGCACATGTTGGGACTCTTCAACCCCATGTGGAGCGAGAAGCTGCCGTCATCGGCGATCACCGTGCTGTCTAATGCTATGAAATGACTGGGCGCATCGATGTCTACGAGATACACCTTATGATTATGGTTCAAGCCGCTAATATGTCCACGCAGAGTTGCTGGGGACTGCGCAAGCGCGGTTGTGGCAGCGAAAAATGTCAGCGCAGATAAGAGATAAGTTTTCATTGCTTTTATGATTTAGCGATTATGCTTAAAGGGAAAAAACGATATTGAGCGGCAAGGACAAGCGATGGGCACAAAGGGTGAGCAAGCAGTTGGACGGTGCACAGCACCGTCTTACCGAACCCGGCGACACTCACATTCAAAACGATCCTTGCAGCATTTTACTCCCCTCCCCCCTTGGGGAGGGGCTGGGGGTGAGGCTTTTTTGTTATCTTACATACTTGACACTCATCCACCTTAGCTTGACAGGGCAGGCCACGCGCTGTACCTGATTGCGGCCGGCGCAGAGCACGCGGATGAAGGCACACTCGTTGGTGCCCTTTGTCGTGTCGCGTGTTGCTGTCCAGTAGCAGCCGTAGTCGCCGACATGGTATTCATCCACATAGCTCGTCGACCATGCTGACAGCTGACCGTTGAGGACAAAGTTTAACATCGTGCCAGTGCCGCTCTGCATCATCAGGTTAGCGGCCCCGTTGCGCCATCCTTCTTTCTTGGCGTCGGCAGCACTCATGCCCAAGGCTCGCTCCAAGTTTTGATAGTCGGCATCTGTCGGCAGTCTCCACCCTTTGGGAGCCGACGCTTTGGCGTCTTCCCAAGTCAGATAGTTGCCATTGTGGGCAATGAGCGAATCCTCAGCTTCGGTGTCACTGACATTAAAACTCTCTTCGAAGCCATTGGATACATAGCTCTGCTCATACCACGGCGTGCCGCCACGATAGTTCTCCACCATCCATTCGAGTGTGTCGATGCGTACCCAGTGATAGACGGTGCCGTCAGCGTCGGTGAAGATTCCTGTCTCCGTTGGTGTGACAGCAGGCATGCTGTCGTCGTCGCTACTGCATGCTCCTAACAAGGTGAAGAAACAGAGCAGTGCTGCCAATCGTAATATGGTATATCTCTTTTTGCTTTTCATCTTTCTTTGTTTTCTATTAACTCAGTCTTAATCTGTCGCTTAGTCCCCGGCATTGAGGTTAAACCCCATGTTCGTGATGATAGACCTCATCATGTCGTATTTCTCTACCATCACCGAATAGTCGCCATACTTGGCTTCAAACTCGTCGCGCGTCATTGTCACCACGGCAGAGATATAGTCCTTGACATCGCGGACTTCGTAGGGAAGCGAATAGCTGCCATCCCCCCACGTGTCCAATTTCTCCATGAAGCCATAGGTGTGCTCCACATTCTCTATAGCCATTTCGTCGTCGGTCAGATCCTCGCCGTAGTGGTCTTTGCTGTAAGCATAGAAGGGGTCAGTGACCTTGCTGGACTGGCGGTTGAAACGGTCGATGACGATGTTGAGAAGCATATCGTTGAAGTAGTTCTGCGGATCGTCGTACATCTCTCCGTTTCTTGTGCTGATGACGTAGCCGCGCGTGCCGAGCAGATAGTCCACGTGTTTTTTCTTGCGATTGGATTTGATGTAGTAGATGTCATCAACGAGCAGGAAGGAGAAGGGCACCTGCTTGCCGAGGCGGCGGGTCAGATATTTCTGCAGGGCATTGGCCGCCTGTTGCTGTTCGGCTGCGTCGGTGATGTAGGTATACTGATAGTTATGCGAACTGACCGAGCCGGATCCCACCATCGCATAAGTGATGTCGAAGAGCTCCGGCTGTCCGTTGGTGGACTTGCTCACGAGCGTGTCGTTAAAGAGCAGGTAAGCGCCGGTAGCCTTATAGAAATCGTTGCGGATCTGTGCCGTCAGACTGTTGTCCGTGGGCTCCGGTGCAAAGCCGTTGATGTCGGCATTGCTGGGCGTGAGGTCATCCTCCTTGCTGCATGAACCTAATAGCGGCAGGGCGATAAACACCAGGATGATATATTTATAGATACTCATTGTCTATTGCTATGTTTACGTTATCTGATCATTCTCATTACTGATTGCTCCCCGAGTCCTCATCGCCCGAGTCCTCGTCTTCGCTGGCCGCCACCGTCTTGAACGGCTGACGTGTGGGCCGGCTGTTGCTTCCGATGGATTTCTGGAAGTTCCGCACACTGTACGGGATGTCGAGCGTGTAGGCATCGTCGTTGGGCAGGAGACGGTAATATCGAGTCTCTTGCCGCTTGTCCTCATAGTCGGCATAGGTGTAAGTCGAGAACGTGTGCTCGATGGTTGTCGTTTGCGGATACTTCGTGTCGACGCTGTAGCGGCGCAGGTCAAACCATCGGTGGCCCTCGAAACAAAGCTCACGCTCGCGCTCCTCGCGGATGAAGGTAATCAACTCTTTGCCGGAAAGGCTGACGGAGGTGTTGTCTTGTATGCGGCTGTTGCGCAGCTTGTTGAGATACTGACATGCTTCGGCGTCCTTTCCGAGCTCAGCGTCAGCCTCTGCGAGATTGAGATAGGCCTCGGCCGTGCGCAGGGAGAAGACATCGCTGACGGTGTTGTACACGCCCAAGTGCTTATAACTGTTGTTGATCTTATGGTACGACCAGCGGTGATAGTTCATATCGTCCTCATTGGTGATGTAGGCTTTGCGGCGTCCGTCGTTGGCGGAGAAAAGGCTCACGAGATGGTCAGAGACCTCAAAGGCTGGCGAGTAGGGGTCGGACCATGCGTTGGTCTTGCGCTGGGGATAGGCAAAGACGAGGTTGCCAAAGCAACTGGCACCATTGGAGAAGACCACCTCTTTGTTGGATGAGCTGATCGGATACTCGGTGTTCGACGTCCATCCAGCCACTGTCTGCAAGTAGTTGTTCTGCTGCAAGGCTTTAGAGGCATAGTCAGCAGCCTGAGTCCAGTCCTGCATATACATGGCCACACGGCTGCGGAAGATATAGACGGCGTCGAGTCCCACATGATAGATGTTTTCCGGTTGGGTCACGTCGCTGAGGTCTTTCTCTGCCTCGTCGAGGTCAGCGAGGATCTGCTGATAGACTTTAGCGACACTGGCGCGCGGAAACTCCTTGTCTTCGACCTTTGCGCTCAACTTGATGGGAACGCCGGGCGTGGAGGCTGCCGTCTGCGGCGCATAAGGCTTGCCGTAGAGGTTGACAAGCATATAATAATAGGTGGCGCGCAGGAAGTGCGTCTCGCCCATCACATGGCGCAGCAGTACACGATCGTCATCGTTGTCGCAGGTGACGTCGCTCTCAGCGCTGATCACCATGTTGCAGCGGTCAATCTTCTCGTAGGCCAGGTCCCAATAGTTGGCCTCGTCGGAAGTCATTGTGCTGGAGCCTTTATAGTTGCGGAAGACATCCTGCTGCCAACAGAAGTAAGGAAAGTAAGTCTCGCTCTCGCGCAAAATGTCGGGTCGTCCTGACGCGCTGATGTTCTCCTGCAGCTCATCGCTCATGAAATGCAATACAGCGTAGTTGGCATTTTCGATAGAATAGTAGGAGTCGTGGATGCTTGCCAGACCTAAGGGCAGCAGGCAGTCGCCCATCATCAACTCGTTGAGGTCCGTCGGTGTCTGTGCCCGGCTCATGTCCTGAGAGTACTCCTTAAGGAAGTCACTCTGACAGGAAGAGAGCAGCATCAGCAACGCAAGGGAGAGAAGATGGAAAGAATATCTGATATTCATGATTTAGCGTGGTTTAGAATTGGATGTTGAGACCGAACGAGAAACTCGGCCGGTCGGAGAGCTGAATGGTAGAGAAACCTCCTTGCGTCGGCGTCTGGCCCTTCAGACCAGAGTCGCAGATGGTGAAGAGGTTGTAGGCCGACAGTGTCAGAGCCAGACGCGAGAGATAGAGCTTGTCGAGGAGACGGTCGGGCAACTCATAGGTGAGGCTCACGCTCTGCAGTTTGAGATAGTCGGCACTGACCACACGCGCGTCGCTGTAGTCATACATGTCGTAATAGTTTCTGCCGATGTCCTGCACTTCATCGTTGAGCGTTGACATGCTTGTCCATACGGACGAATACTTATAGTAGGCACTGTTTGAGGACGAGAGGATGGCCGGGTAGATGGTATGCTTCTCGTCGCCGGGCTTCTGCCAGCGTTTCATGTAGTCGCGGCTGTAGTTATACTCAGAGTAGATCCTGCTGCCGTAACCTCCCGAGGCGTTGCTGCCGTACATGGCAAAGAGTCGAGTCTTGGCACCGAGACTATAGCCGAGCATCACCGAGGCGTGCCACTGGCGATAGCGGAAGGTGTTGGTCAGCGAGCCTTGGATGTCGGCATCACGTTTGCCGGAGGCCGTGAGCACCGTGGTGTAGGTGTCGTATTTGCTCAGTCCGCGCAAGGCTTCCTGATTGTTGTAGTAGTCGTCGATGAGCGGTCCGCCGTCGACGGGACTCAGTCCGAGGAAGCGGTAGCTGTAGAACGTGTTGACAGCTTTGCCCTTGACAAGTGCGGAGCCATTGAGGAAGTTGCTCAGATTGTAGGTCTGTGCGGCAGGACGGGAGTCCAGACTGTTGATGACCTTGGAGAACGATGTGCTCACCGACCAGCGGAAGTCGCGCGAGCGCAGCGGTGTGGCTGTGATATCTACGCTATAGCCCTTATTGGTCACGTCGCCGCCATTGATGACATACGAGCTCACGCCATTGACGGTGCTCACGGTCTTGTTCATAAACGCGTCAGTCGTCTTTTTCCAATAGGCCGACAATTCCATTTCGAGGCGATGGTCAAAGAAACTCATGTCCAGTCCCAGGTTGACGGAGTTGGTCTTCTCCCATTTCAGATCGGGGTTGGGATGGCTGACGACAGTAGACAGGTTGCTGTTGTAGTAGGTGCTCAGCGTGCCCTTGCGGATGGTCATCACCGGACTTTCCGAGTTGAGCATGTTGCCTTGGAAACCATAGGAGGCCTTGGCAGTGATATAGTCGATCCAGTGGGCTTGGATCCAATGGCCCACGTCGTAGCTGCCCGATACCGACCATATCGGGAGGAAGCGGTCGTTGGAGCGGTCACCGAATTTGTTACTTCCGTCGACACGTCCGTTGAGGTTGATGCGCCACAGCTGACGATAGGCGTAGGTCACAGACAGATAGGTCGAGAGCGTGTTGCTCAGGTCGTCGCTGATCGTCGGCACGTTGTGGGCCATCCACGCCGCATAAGCCGTGTAGATCGTTGGGTCGATGTCTGAGACAAAGGTCTCGCCACGGTCGCGGAAGTAGCCGCGGTTGGTGGTGGCGTAGGAGCGATATTTCGAGGAGTTGGCCTCTACGCCGAAGGTCGCGTAGATGTTGTGCCGGTCGTCCTCTCCAAAGTATTTATTGGCATCGAGCTGCAGACGTGCCGTGTAGCTGCGGTTGGTGTAAGAGGTGTGGTTGAGCTCTCCGCCGACGGGGCAGAGCGAATAAGCCGGGTCCTCGATGGTCTGTCTATACTCTGAGTCGCGCAGTGCGGCAATGTGCCAGGTACGCTCTCCCCACCAGTTTTCCCTTTCGGTGTTTTGGTTGGTGATGCTGAGGATGGCGTTGGCGGTGAGCCAGTTGGTAAAGGTGAACCTCAGGTTTGAGGTGAAGGTCATGGAGTTGGTCTGCTGCTTGTTGTAGCTGTTGGCCAACTCGTTGAGGATGTTATAGTTGAAGAGAGACGAAGTAGAGGAACTGTACTTCTTGTAGTAGGCATACTCGCCATCGTCCTCGTAGACGGGGATGGTGCGTGAGGTGTGGTAGGCATAGTCGAGCGGTGCTATGTCGTCCTGGTAGTAGCTGCGTCGCTGATGGTAGCCAGAGAAGGAGAACGAGGCGGTGAGCAGCTTCGAGAAAGTGTTGTCGAGGTTGAGCGAATAGGTATAGCGCTCGTTGGCGTTGGCCTTGACAACATCCTGCTCGTTGTCGTAGCCGAGCGAGGCGTAGTAGCGTGTCTTCTTCGATCCGCCGCTGACGCTGGCAGTGTGCTGTGTGCTCAGCGCGTTTTGGGTGAGCAGGTCAAACCAGTCGGTGTTCCGCGTCTCGGCAGCACTGACGGCATCGGTGAACTGCTGGTAGGTATACTCACCGTTGTAGAGCTTCATCAGTGCGTCCTCATAGCCTACTGTTGTCATCTTGAAGGGGAACTCATAGTGGTCCTGCACGAGTTCGCGAGAGAACTCCACGCGTTCTTTCGAGTTCATCATGTCGACGGAACGGTCGGAATAGTGCGGACGCAGCTTATAGTTCATCGAAAAGTTATAGCTCACAACGGGCTTGCCCTCATAGCCGCGCTTGGTGGTGATAACGATGACTCCGTTGGCAGCTTTGGTACCGTAGATAGCTGTTGCGGCAGCGTCTTTGAGCACGTCGATGCGCTCGATGTCCTGCGGGTTAATGCCGGCGATGGCGTTGCCGATGCGGTTGACGTAGTCGGGGTCGTTGAGTTCCTCGGGCGAGATCTCCACAGGGTCCTGAACGACGATGCCGTCGACCACCCACAGCGGCTCACGGTTGCCGATGAGCGTAGAGGTGCCACGGATACGGATCTTCGGTGCCACGCCGACCTCAAACGAGTTGTTGCTCACCATCAGGTCGGGAATCTTGCCTTCGAGCATCTGGTCGAGCGAGCTGACGTCGGTGCGCTCCAAATCTTTCATCTTTGCCGAGGTAACAGCCGATGTCAGGCTACGCTTGTCGAGCACCTGATAGCCGGTGACGACGACCTCGGCGAGGCTTTTGTTGTCTTCGTGCATGATGATGCGCACGGGGTGCCCGGCCTGCACGGTGCGTGTGACGCTGTTGAAGCCGAGATAGCTCACCTGCAAGGTCTCCTGCTGCCGGTCGGTATAGAACTGAAACTGTCCGTTTTCATTGGTGGTAGCACCGGTGCTGGTGCCTTTCACCTTGATCGTTGCCCACTGCATCGGCTCGCCCTGTGTGTCGACGATGGTGCCGCTGATGAGGCGTTGCACGGGTCGTTCGATCCTGCGGCCCTTGCCGGCGCGCAGCACGATGGTCTTGCCGCTGACTTCATAGTCCAGTCCTGCTATGCTGTGAAAGATACAGTCGAGCAGGTCGTTGAGGCTCATGCCCTGGCAGTGGCACGTGATGGCGGGCACACCGTCGAGCACTTGCTTCTGATAGACAAAGTCGTAACCGGTGCGCTGCCTGAGGTCATTGATGACGGCAGTGACCGGTTGCTGACGGTAGTTGACCGTGAAGTGCTGGGCCAGTGCTTCCATTGGCATGACCACGGACAAGGCAAGCACAGCCAGCAGTTGTCTCACTCTCAATCTCTCTTTTTTCATGATAAATAAAACTATTCTCTGATATGGATGTTACGTAAGGTTCAGAAGATGTAGACACGCTTCCCCTTCACTTGGAAGTGGATGCCGCCGCTCATCTCCAAGATGTGCAGCACGTTCTTGAAATCGCCGTAGCGTGGCACGGAGCCCATGAAGACGGTTTGCCGCAGGGCTGCGTTGCGGAACGTGTAGTCGAAGTCATACCATCGGCTGAGTTCCTCCATGATCTGCTCAAGCGTTTGGTTTTCAAAGACGAAGCTGCCCGTCGTCCAGCTGCCCACCACCTCGGTGTTGGCCTGCCGGATTTGTGCAGAGCCGCTCTTGTCGTTGTATTCTGCCTGTTCGCCGGGGTGGAGGGTGAGTACGCCCCCTTTGGCTCCGCGCGGATGGATGGTGACGATGCCGTGGATGAGCGTGGTGACAACGATGCCCGGTGTGTAGCTGTTGATGTTGAACTCTGTGCCCACTACGCGCAGCTCCTGCCCGCCGGTCTCGACGTAGAAGGGATGCTCCTTGTCGTGCGCAACCTTGAAGAAAGCCTCGCCCTCGGCTTTCACGCGTCGCTCCTTGCCGTCAAAGACAGCGGGATACTCCAGTCGTGACCCGGCGTTGAGGCTGATCTCCGTGCCGTCGGTGAGCGTGAGCCGGTACTCGCCGCCACGTGGCGTGGTCACCACGATGTTGCCATGATAGTTGCGGCCGCAGGCTTTGGCGATGGCGCGGCGGTTGGCCTGCTGGTCAGCGCCGAGGCGAATGACCTTGCCGTCGCTGAGGCGCAGAAGGGCTTGCGTCGTGCCATGAGTGATGACAGCGGGGCGGCTCTCCGTGCGCGTGGCAACAGGTCTATGTCCGATAGTTACTTTGTCTATATAATAATAGGTGCCGACGATCAGCAACAGCATGGCGGCGATACCGATCAGCCAGTAGTTGTGCATCAGCGTCAGTCGGCGGCTCAGGGGTTGGGCGCTCTCCTGCTGCCGGGCCTCTGCCTCTTTGATGCGCTGCTCCATCATGGCCTGAGCCTTCCGGCAGTCTATGCGCTGCAGCTCTGCGATGTGCTGGTCGAGCGTGATGGAACAGCTCAGCTCCTCCAACAGTTGACGGTGGCGTGGGTCAGCAGCTAACCATGCGTCTAACTCCTGACGTCCCTGATCATCGAGGGTGCCAAGCAATGAACGCACAATCAGCTGTGAGATATGTTCTTCGTGTTGCATAGTCGTTTATTGTCTGTTGTTTCTTACTTTAACGCAAACCTTTCGGAAAAGGACACCATGATTGAAAGAAAAATTAGCAATTATCTTTCAGATTGAAAAGAAATTGCTAAATTTGCACTATGCTCACTCATCAAGACAGCCATGAACAGGCTTACCGGAAGTTTATCGAAGGAGAGATCACTGACTTCTACGACAGGATCTATCCCTCGCTCGTCATCTTTGCACGCAGGTTGCTCACCGAGCCCCTTGCCTACTTAGCCGAAGACTGCGTACAGGATGCTGTCTTCCAACTCTATGAGCATCGTGGCGAGATGGATAGTGTGGCTAAAGCCAAGGCTTTCCTCTATACTTGTATTCACAATGAGGTTATCTCTTATATACGTAAGGACAACAGTCGCGGCCGCTATGTCGTGCAAAACGCTGACGACTTCGAGCATGATTTCTCCATGGAACTCATCCGTCAGGAAACGCTCGACCAGCTCCTTGCGGCCGTCAGCGCCCTGCCGGATGACATGCAGGAGCTGTGTCATTCGATATTTGTCAAGGGCATGAAGAATGCTGAGATAGCCCGCGAGATGCATATCAGCGAGAGTGGCGTGAAGAAGAAAAAGAAGCGCCTCCTCGATATGCTGCGTGCCTCACTCAGCGCCGAGGCGTATCTGCTGGCGGCGTGGATGGTGATGAGATGATGAAAAAGACGAAGCCCCCGTACCACTCTCCAAAGGAGAGGGGAGTGATATGCTTTGCGGGTGACAACGGGTGACAATGGGTGACAACGGGTGTTGTTGTGGGGGGCTTACAGCAGGCCGCCCCTTCTACCGCATCACCGCATCTGCATTATTATAGTCCTTCCCTCTATATGATGCCGTAACTCTTTTGAGCTATATCTGTAACGGATAGATGATCAGTGCCGAGTACTTTGACTTGTGTGTCCCTATGACGAAAGCAGAGGGCCAGCATGTCGGCATTTTCTGACCCACTGGATATTTCCCGTGGGCCGAAACTTGTAATCTTCTCTGGTTACGGATCTATAATTGGTTAGAGAGGTCTAAAACTCAAGGAAAATAGTCATAGGCAGGCTTAAGCTCCCGATGGAGCTATGGTGTGGAAGTGATGGGGCAGCCTTTGCGAGCAAGCTCGCAAGACTACCCCATAGCTTTAGACCCATTGCTCCTTGGGGAGCATAAGCCTGGCCATGATTTTCTTTTCCCTTTTCCTTTTGTAAATGCCAAAGCGGTAAAGACAGTATAAAGATTTATGTTTTCGCTCACCATGGTTCCACGGATAATATCCAGTGCGCCCATTTTCTTTGAAACAAAACGACAAAAGTACTTCATCGCGAGCTACCCTTCTAGAGAAAAACGTTTTGGGGAAATGAGAAAAAGGAGGGATGAAAGTAGTAAAAAATCGAGGGCACGTTATCAAAAAGCCTTTCTGATGCTAACATCTCGCTTTGCTGACCTGGTCATCTTCCGTTTCTGATGAGGTCAGAAACGGAAGATGATAGTATCAAAAAGGCTTTCTGAGGTGCATCCCTTGGTGAATTATGGTCTTAAAAAGTCTTGTCTTATGGTGTTAGAAACCCATTTTGTTTGTAACTAATTGTTAATCAACTGCTTATAAAAATCGGTCTAAAATTCTCAAAAATACGGGCGAGTGGGGTGTTGGTGCAGAAAATCGTCTGTATTTGGCCGGTTTTTTGTCAGTTTATTGAACAAGAGGTTGGACTCGAGCCCCTCCCTACCCCTCCCCAAGGGGAGGGAAGAGCCCCTCCCTACCCCTCCCCAAGGGGAGGGAATTGCAATACCTTTCTAACATCCCTTGCAGGTAATTACTCCCCTCTCCCTTTGGAGAGGGGTACGGGGGTGAGGCT
>CAMCBZ010000034.1 GCA_945873145.1 uncultured Prevotella sp. | reverse complement strand
TGGTATTCCATCCCATGCGGGTGAGAAACATCCTGATCTGTGCCGTCGTAGTGTTCTGTGCCTCGTCGAGGATGACAACGGCATCGCTCAGTGTACGGCCGCGCATGAAGGCGAGAGGCGCGATTTGTATGATGTGCTTCTCCATCAGATCGCTGAGTCTTGTTGCGGGAAGCATATCCTGCAAGGCATCATAGAGCGGTTGCAGGTAAGGATCGATCTTGTCTTTCATGTCGCCGGGGAGAAATCCCAGCTTTTCTCCGGCTTCCACAGCCGGTCGGCTGAGGATGATGCGTTTGATGGCTTTCTCTTTCAGAGCTTTCACGGCGAGTGCAATGCTCAGATAGGTCTTGCCGGTTCCGGCTGGTCCTACGGCAAAGATCATATCGCTCTTGTTGAAAGCATCGATGAGTCGCTGTTGGTTTTCAGATCTGCTCTTGATGGGGCGCCCGGAGATGCTGTAAACAAGTACGTCTTTCACTGCGTCTGCTTTGGTCTGCCGTCCTTTGATGATGTCGAGAATGTCTTCGTCTGTGATGGAGTTGTATTTCACCACATGTTTTCTCATCTTCTCGATGTCTTCTTCGAAACGGGCCATGTCTTCCTCGTCTCCAAGCACGCGCACGACATTATCCCGCGCAACGATACGCAACTTGGGGAAGAGAGCCTTCAGCATTTGCAGATGTGCGTTGTTGACTCCGTAAAATACGACGGGGTCGATATCCTCGAGTACGATATGTTTTTCTATCAATGTATGTCTTTTAAGTACGTAATATATTACACTGCAAAATTACAATAAAATACCGAGAAAAGGCAGATTAAAGGCAAAAATATGTTTTCGAGTCGCATGATTTCTTCTTGTTTGTTTTGATATTCTTCTGATTTGTGTTATTTTTGCATGTGAAATGAGAATTACAAAGAAAAGATACCTGCAAAGTTTTCTGATTGTCACGGTGGTGTTGGCCATCGTGCGTCTGCTGTTTCCTTCTATCGCAAAAGACCGTGCGGCACAGACGGTCGCGCGGGAGAAAGAGACTGCGGATAGCGTGAACGTGCGATCAGAGGCTGCTCAGGACGGCCAGACTGTTGCTCAGGCCGATGCAGGCGCAGATACAGACAGAGTGGTGTTGGAAGGAACCTATCTGAGTAAGTTGACCCCGTCACCAATGCCTCCTTTGCGCTATCCGGCAGGTGTCTCTCCCTTTTTTAAGTCTGATGGCTCGTTGCGCCGCACACCTATCTATAGTGTGCCCGGCTATCAGCGTACCTTTGAGGATCAGCAGGATGTGCAACTTCTTTCAGCCAGTAAGTGGGGCATCCGCCCTGTGCAGAACCGTGAGGAGGCTGCCAAGCGCAAGTCTGGACTGGTGTTTGTTGGGAGCAATCCTTATGTCTATATTGATAAGCTACATAGCAGCATACCTTATTTGGTACCCCGTGCGTCTATTCTCTTACAGGATATTGGCCGTAGTTATTTCGACAGCCTGACGATGAAAGGCATTCCCTTGCATAAGATTATCGTCACCAGCGTGCTTCGCTCTAAGGATGATGTACAGCGTCTGCGTGGACATAATGGTAATGCCACACAAAACAGCTGCCATCTCTATGGTACCACCTTCGATGTCTGTTACAACCGCTACAAGACCGTGGAGCCGCCCGGTGAGCAACGACGTGCCGTGCGCAACGATACGCTGAAATATATTTTGGCCGAAGTGCTTCGCGATATGCGTGAGGAAAAGCGATGCTATGTAAAGTATGAGGTCAATCAAGGATGCTTCCACATCACTGTGAGATAGTGATGTGGAAAGTGTCAATCCATTCTGTTCATATAGTCTTCGTATGAGAACTTGCGGAGCATCTCCAGTTCTCCATCAGGCCGCGCCAGCATGAGAGAGGGGTGGGCGATACCGTTGAACATTGTCGTCTTCACGGTGGTGTAGTGAATCATGTCCTCAAAGATAATGTTCTCGCCAACCTGTAGCTCATGGTCAAACTTCCAGTAGCCCATGAAGTCACCGCTAAGACACGAGTCTCCTCCCAGGCGATAGATGTGTGGGGCATTTTCTGCCGGGTAAAGACCGTCGGCATCGGTGCCAACACTTTCTGCAAAACGCACTTGTGGCTGATATGGCATCTCCAGACAGTCGGGCATGTGGCAAGTGAAGCTGACGTTGAGAATGGCTGTGCGAATGCCATGGTTCTCGACAATGTCGACTACTTGGCTTACCAAAGGCCCGGTCTGCCATAGGAAAGCACTGCCTGGCTCCAATATCAGTTTCAAGTGAGGATAACGTTTGTGGAAGCCGTTCAGAATGTTGACCAGCAACTCTGTATCGTAGTCTTTGCGGGTCATCAGATGTCCACCGCCAAAGTTGATCCATTTGAGTTGTGGAAACCATTTGCCGAACTTTTCTTCGATATGAGCGAGCGTACGCTGGAAGACATCGGCTCCACTCTCGCAATGGCAGTGGCAATGGAAGCCTTCTATATCTTCCGGTAACTCTTCCGGCAATTGGTCGGCGGTGACACCAAAGCGCGATCCCGGTGCGCAAGGATTGTAGAGCAGGGTCTCCACCTCACTGTATTCCGGATTGACGCGTAGACCGAGGCTGATCTCAGGATTGGCATCTTTTGCTTTGTCAGCAAAGCCTTGATGTTGGCTTAGTGAGTTGAAGATGAGATGGCTGGAGTAGTGTGCGATCTCAGAGATGTTGTCATCGGTATATCCGGGGCAGAATGTGTGGACACGACAGCCGAACTTCTCGTAGCCGAGTCTTGCTTCGTAGAGCGAGCTGGCTGTCGTGGCAGGGATATACTCCCGGAAAATAGAGAACGTCTTCCAAAGGGCAAACGCCTTGAAAGCGAGAATAATTGTTGTGTCAGAACGTCGCGCTATATTGCTGATGAGTTCGAGATTCTTGCGTAAGCGTTGTTCTTCGAGCACGTAGGCCGGATGATGGAGTTGGCTAAAAGTCTGCAAATCTACCTTCATAAATCAATTTTTTAATGCAAAGATACGTTTTATTTTCCAATATTATTGTGAGTGTGAGAGAAAATTCCTACATTTGCATCATCAAAGGCAAAGACCATTACACTTTTGTTATATAAACGCTAAACAAGATGAGTGAAAAAAACTCTTTTTTGGTTTTCTCGGGAACAAAGACGAGATACCTTGCAGAAAAGATTTGTGCCAGCTTGGGTTGCCCATTGGGCAATTTAGTCATTACGCGCTTCTCAGACGGTGAGTTTGCCGTGAGCTATGAGGAGTCGATTCGCGGTCGTGACGTTTTCTTGGTGCAGAGCACCTTTCCGAATTCTGACAACCTTATGGAATTGTTGTTGATGATCGACGCTGCCAAGCGTGCATCCGCGCGCCACATTATTGCAGTGATTCCTTATTTTGGTTGGGCACGTCAGGATCGTAAGGACAAGCCCCGTGTGAGCATCGGTGCCAAACTTGTCGCCGACTTGCTGAGTGTGGCTGGCATTGACCGTCTTATCACGATGGATCTGCATGCCGATCAGATCCAGGGCTTCTTCAATGTGCCTGTTGATCACCTCTATGCTTCCGGTGTGTTGCTGCCCTATCTGCAAAGCTTGCATCTGAAGGATCTCGTGATCGCATCTCCTGATGTCGGTGGTTCCAAGCGTGCCAACACGTTTGCAAAGTATCTGGGCTGCCCGCTGGTGCTGTGCAATAAGACAAGAGCACGTGCCAATGTGGTGGAGAGCATGCAGATCATTGGTGACGTGAAGGGTAAGAATGTGGTGCTTGTCGACGATATGGTAGACACTGCCGGCACCATTACTAAGGCTGCCGATTTGATGATGGAGCATGGTGCACTGAGTGTGAGAGCCTGTGCCTCGCATTGCGTCATGAGTGGTCCGGCCAGTGAGCGTGTCGAGAACTCTGCGCTTGAAGAGATTGTTTTCACAGATTCGATCCCTTACACACAGCGTTGCCATAAGGTAAAGCAGCTCAGCGTGGCTGATATGTTTGCCGAGACCATTCGCCGTGTGGTCAACAATGAGAGCATCTCATCTCAGTATCTGGTATAAACAAAGACGATTATCGTCAAAGAATATAAAAAAAGCTCCCGCCGGGTTGGCGGGAGCTTTTTTGCGCTTGTACCTTGTCGGGGAGACGGGGGCTCACTATAGAGGGGGCGTCACGATATATCGTGACGAACAGAACTGCAAGACGAGTGGCTGCAAGACAGGGGCCTGGATATGGTGGCCGGGTACTGTCTTGCAGGGCTCAGTAGCTACAGTTTTGGCGTGATGATGCCATGGCGATAAGCGTAGAGGAGCTCCATGAGGTCATCGATCTGCTTGCGCAGTTCCACTCCCTTGTCCGTATCCGCTACCAGCATCCGGTGGGCAGACATCTCGACAATCTGTGTTGTGGACTTGATGTCGGTACCACGCAGGATGGCATCTTCTGTGCTTGTGAAGGGCTCGTGTTGCACGAGTTGGAAGCCACGGCTGTGATAGACAAGTGTGTAACCGGCAATGCCGGTCTGCTTGTGATAGGCTTGTGCAAAGCCGCCGTCGATGACCATCAGCTTGCCTCCCGCCTTGATAGGATTCTCTCCGGCACCTACTTTCACGGGCACGTGACCGTTGATGATATGTCGGTTAGGGCCAGTGACACCAAAGGCATCCATGATTTGCTCGCAAATCTTCTCATCGTCGCGCAGTTTGAAGTAGTTGCCCTTATGCTCGGCATGGGTTTCTTTATCTTCGATGAAATAGCGCTCGAACGTTGCCATCTTTGACTTGTCGAAGAGCGGGCTGTCCGGACCGCACCAGAGATAGAAGAAGTAATCAACAGCATAGTCTCGCTCCACCGGGTTGGTGTCGCTTTGGAAGGCTGAGCGTACCAGATGTCCGACGCTCTCCATCAGTTCCATGCCTGCCACGGGGTGGCCGGGATAGACTTCCACTTTCTTCAGACTACCATCTTCTTCGAGAGGTACGGAGGCATGATAAAGCAGGTTGTTGTTGCACACCTGATACATACAGCCATGATCGAGTAGCGTATCGATATGTTTGTGGAGCTTTTCGCTGACCAGGAAGTTATGGTGGAGCTTTTGCAGCAGTTGATGCTCCTCATCAGTAAGCACGCAGGGATTAGCCGGGTCGATGGTTGGGAAATGACAACTGAGCAGTGGGTAGACTTTACCCTCAAGCATAATCGTGCCATGATCATAGTCGATGAAGTTGAACAACTCACGATCTTGCATCTTCCATTCCGGATGCTTCTCATAGAGTTGTGCTTCCAGCTTGAACTGCATCACAGCGATTGCCTTGTGCATCTGAGCTGTGAGTCTAATAGTCTTCTCATTGAGATTCTCAGCCTCACCCGAGAGAATGGGCCGGAACTCTGTACAGGGATCATCGGCGTAAGCATCCATGGCAAAAGTAGCCAATGGCACCATATTAATTCCATATCCTTCCTCGAGTGTGGTGAGGTTGGCGTAGCGCAGCGAGATGCGGATGACGCTACAGATGCAGGCATCGTTGCCGGCGGCAGCTCCCATCCACAGCATGTCGTGGTTGCCCCATGTGATATCCCAGTGGTGATAGTTCTGGAGCATGTCCATGATCTTGTGCGCACCGGGACCGCGGTCATAGATGTCACCGAGAATATGAAGTTGGTCGATGGCGAGACGCTGGATGACATTTGCGATAGCGATGATAAACGCATCAGCCCGTCCCGTGTTGATAATCGTGTCGATGATGACGTTGACGTATGCTGTCTTGTCTGAGTCCTCCGTACGTTCATGGAGCAATTCTTGAATGATATAGGAGAAGTCCTTGGGCAGTGACTTGCGCACCTTACTGCGTGTGTATTTGCTGGAGACATCGCGGCAGACGGCTACGAGATGATGGATCGTGATATGATACCAGTCGTCAAGGTCTTTTTCCGAGGCCTTGACGAGCTCCAATTTTTGCTCGGGATAATAGATGAGCGTGCAGAGTTCACGTTTCTCTGTCTCGCGCAGTGTCGTACCGAAGAGTTCGCCTACTTTACGCTTGATATTACCGGAGGCATTCTTCAGTACGTGTTGGAAAGCCTCGTATTCACCATGCAGGTCAGCCAGGAAATGCTCTGTGCCCTTTGGCAAGTTAAGGATAGCCTGGAGGTTGATGATCTCTGTGCTGGCATCAGCCACAGAGGGGAAGGACTGAGCCAAGAGTTGTAGGTATCGTACGTCGAGTTTCTTGTTGTCGTTCATATTGAATGATTGGAGTTAAAATGAAAGTTGTATAGAATGTATAGGTTGTTAATGTCTCATGTTGATAGCATAGCCATCGGGGAGTCGGAGTGTCTTTTGCAGTTTCCTTATCACCTTTTTCGTAAAGGCAGCGAGTCCCATGGCTTTAAATATGTCTACCACCCGGTCTTCGTCCATTGGTATGAAACGGAGAGTCGAATAGACGTTGGCCAAATGTCTTAGAGGTACATGACCATTCTCTGTCTCATGATGTAGGTTGATCATTTCTATGGCCAGTTGGCGCTCACCCACTTCATTTTTGTCGACGTTCTCGCTGAGTTTGCTACGGACAAGGATGGAGTGGGGGATCAGCGTGTCAGACGGCAGATCTCCCTCTGCGTATTTCCAAGGAAGAGGATACTTGTCGATATCGTGCACGTTGAGTTCCGGCTTGCTGATACTGAGCCTTTCCAGTCCCCGGCTGAGATAGTCGTCGACATGCTCATCGGTTGCGTAGATCAGTATCTTGCGCCACTGCTCATTGGTGAGTTGGGGCCATTGCTGACTTAGTTTCCTGCATTGCTCATGGTCACGGAGCATGAAGTCATCGATACCCAATTGTATGGTACCACAAAGCAAAGCGTAGATTTCTTCCGTGATCGAGAAACGTACGTTGGAGTCAATGACTTTGCGATAGAGCTTTCCCGTAGCCTGTGCCACAGACTCAAAAGTCACCAGACTGGTGAGAATGGGATTCTTTATCAATACAGAGCGAGCATTGAGATGAAGCTGTTGGAAAGAGTGCTCCTCCAGCTTACCACACACTTGCACCGCACTGGCCTTGGTGATGACCTTTTTCCATTTCAACCATTCATAGGAATGCTGATGCTGGGCGTAGACCCATGGTTGCAGGTCGCCCAATGGCGTGATGACCACAGGAATGTGCAGGCTGTAGGCCTTGTGCAAGAGGTGGAGGACAGAGCGGTGCCAAAGGGTGAAGACATGGATGACATCATAGTCTCGCAGAGCGGACAGGGTAGAGCGGTCGAGTGAATGGAGGCAGGTCACCTCATAGTCCTGGGCCAACAAAGCCTGCAGCTTTGAGACATAAGCCTGTCCCAAAGCATAGTTTGCTGATCCGGAAGGAAGGAAGATGAGGAGATGCTGCTTGTCCATAGATAAATATCCAAAGTTTATTGTTTATGTGTCGTGAAGTCGTAAGGGCTGGCAAACAGATAGCGCACGGCAGTGCCCAAGCGTCTCCAGATTACTGTCAACTCCAGCGGTAGCACGGCCCACAGAGAGATGGGCTCGCGCAAACGGCTAAAGGCTCGGTGAGCTCCGCAAAGGCGAAGAACTACAGTGAGAATAAAAGCCAGGACAGCAGCGCCCAGTATCACCCATCTCTGAGCCAACGCTCCCCATAATGCAAGGCTCAGAATGGCCCAGAGATTCAGATGAAGCAGGACCTGATCTGTGAGGAACAGCATTCGGTGGGCCAGACTACGGCTAAGATGGCGACGGGTAGCCACATAGAAAAGACGGCTGCTGCGCCATGAGCGTTTGGTGGGATTGTCGTCGGTCATAATGGCCTTTGGATGGGTGACGACCTGTGTCATACCCTTTTCAGCGTATTTGTTGACCAGACAATCATATTCGCCTCTTACCAGGCTTAGTGATCCCTCAAAGCCGTCATTCTGCATGAACTCATCCTTCTGTATTGCAACCGTATGGCTCAACGTGCGGTAGGCAGTGCCTTTGACGTCTTCACGGAGGAGATAGCAGGCTGCCTGTAGACGGTCAAAGCGCCAGGTCGTCGGAGTCTCCGGCTCAAAATGACCATAGCCGATGACCATTTTTGTGTCGGGCATCGTGCAAGCCTTGCCGATATGTTGCAGCCATTGACGGCTTGACGGTGTAGAGTCGGATTCTATAAATACCACCCACTGTGTCTGAGCAGCCTTCACGCCTAAGGTCATGGCCAAACGTTTCCGGCTCATGTAGCGTGAGGAGTTGGGGATATAAGTGACATAAAGCGACACGTTTGGATAGGCATCAGGCTCTGTTTCCATGCTGTGCTTGAAACGTTTCAAGACATCCAACGTGTCGTGTGCGCCAAATTCGGTGACAACGATCACTTGGTATCCGGCAGGATAATCCTGCTGTAGGATGTCAGGAAGGTGCTGCTCCAGCTTCTCTGCTTCTTCGTGGGGCGTGAGAATCACTGTCAGCTTAGGGAGAGAAGACGTTTCCTGGTCATTGGCGTTTGTAGCTTTCTCTTCCTGATTTTCTGAAGTCTCAAGAGATTCTTCGCCTTCCGAATCAGAAGCCTCAAGGGCTTTATCGTCTCCCGAAGCAGTGTTTTGCTCTGAGTTGGTGTTGTCGTTGCCCTCTTCCGGTCCCTCCACCTCATCGTGTGAGGGTAGGAAACGGAAGAAGGGATTCATAAGAGATGACAGAACAGCCAGGATGATGACGGCTGCTCCGCAGATGATCGTTGTTGTATCAAAAAATAAAGCAATGTTCATTTTTTATATAAAGTCTTCAGTAATGTAGCCTTTTGGCAAAGGACGGCAGTTGTATTGGCTGGCCATGATCTCACCGTAGGCACCGGCAGAGCGAAGTGCGATGAGATCTCCACGGTGTGTGGTGTTGAGGTCGACAGCCTTCGCAAAGACATCACTTGATTCGCAGATGGGGCCTACGACATCGTATGTTGCGGCAGGCTCATCGCTTGACAGATTCTCTATCTTGTGGTATGCCTGATAGAGTGCAGGACGGATGAGATCCGTCATACCGGCATCTACGATGACAAACTGCTTGTAGGTGCCCTGCTTGACGTAGAGCACTTTGGTGATGAGACTTCCCATCTGAGCCACCACAGCACGTCCAAGTTCGAAATGAAGATTCTGTCCCGGACGCAGACGCAGGTGTGTGGCGTAGGTCTTGAAATAGTCGTGAAAGTTGGGAATGGGCTGACGGTTGGGATGATCGTAGCTGACGCCCAGTCCTCCGCCTACATTGATATTTGAGACTTTGACGCGATGCTTTTCCAAGAGGTCCTGGAGCTCGTTGATACGATTGCAAAGAGCCTCAAAGTCACCCATGTCGAGGATCTGACTGCCGATGTGGAAGTGAAGACCGAGAAACTCGATGTGCTCCATCTCCTTGATGCGCTCAATAGTCGGGAGCATGTCTTCCATGGCAATACCGAACTTGTTTTCAGCCAAGCCGGTAGTGATGTTGGCGTGTGTGTGTGCTCCTACGTTCGGGTTGATGCGCAGACAGACGCGTGCCACGGTGTTCTTGGCCGATGCCAACTCATTGATCACTTCCAGCTCAGGAACACTTTCCACGTTGAAACAGAAGATACCTGCATCCAAAGCCAGGTTGATTTCCCAATCGCTCTTGCCCACACCGGCAAAGACGATCTTGTTGGCGGGGAAACCTGCTTTCAAGCTTGCGCGGATTTCTCCGCCACTGACGCAGTCAGCGCCTAGGCCACTCTGACTGATGATGCTGAGCACCTTGGGATTGGCATTGGCCTTCACTGCATAGTGTACGTTGAAGTTGTCATACGACTTACACTCGTCGTTGATGGCTCGCAGCGTATTGCGCAGGAGGGTTGTATCGTAATAATAAAAAGGAGTCGTCACCTCACTGAACTTCTCAATGGGGAAACGACCTTTGGTCAGCTCTCTTTCCATATTCTTGTCTTTCATGAGAGGGATCCGCGAGGGATCCCTCATGTTGTCTGTTGACGATGTGTGTTATTTATTGTTGAACAGCGTGTCGCTGAGGCTTTGCAGCGCTCTCTTCTTGTCGGCCTCTCGGATGAGGAACGAGATGTTGTAGTTGCTGCCACCATAGCTGATCATTCTCACAGGAATGTTCTTCATGGCTTCTGTTGCCAACGTCTCGAAACCGAGGTTGCTCCAGTCAAGATCACCCACGACACAGATGATGCACATGTCGGTGTCAACGGTGACGGTACCATATTTCTTCAACTCGTCAACGATCTCGTTCAGATGTGCGTCGTTGTCGATGCTCATGGACACGCCGACCTCGGAAGTGGCGATCATGTCGATAGGTGTCTGGTAGCTCTCGAAGATTTCAAAGACCTTGCGCAGGAAGCCCGTAGCCAGCAACATCCGTGAAGACTTGATCTTGATGGCAATGATGTTGTCCTTGGCGGCGACGGCTTTGATCTTGCCTCTGACGAGGACGTTGTCGATGATGGTACCCTCAGCGTCCGGGTCGAGAGTATTCTTCAGTCTTACGGGTATGCCGGCATACTTAGCAGGCTGCACACAAGTAGGATGCAGAATCTTTGCACCGAAGTAGGCAAGCTCAGCAGCCTCCTCAAAGTTGAGCTGATGGATAGCCTCTGTGTGATCCACCACACGTGGGTCGTTGTTGTGCATGCCGTCGATGTCGGTCCAGATCTGAATCTCGTCAGCGGGAAGCACCGAGCCGATGAGGGATGCCGTGTAGTCAGAACCGCCACGCTGCAGGTTGTCTACCTCGCCGTAGGCGTTGCGGCATACAAAGCCCTGAGTGATATAGATCTGATGGCCTTGGTTCTTCTCCATCACCTCATGGAGCTTGTCCTTAATATAAGTGGTGTCAGGCTCGCTGTTCTTATCCGTGCGCATGAAGTCAAGGGCATTGAGCAACACAGCATCGATGCCTTGCTCCTGGAGATAGTTGACAACCATGTTGGTCGACATCACCTCGCCCTGAGCCACGACAGCTTTTTCCTCAAAGCTGGTGAAGAGGTCTTTGGTGAAAGAGCGCAGGTAGTTGAATTCGCCCGTAAGGAATTCTGTGGTTTTCTTTTTGAAGGTGTCTGTATCGTAGAGTTCGTCTACATGCTTCATGTATTTCTTCTCGAGGTTGTTGATCACCTCGTTGGCGCCATCGGGATTCTTCTTGTAGAGATAGTTGCTGATCTCTACGAGAGAGTTTGTGGTGCCGCTCATGGCCGAGAGGACGACAAAGGTGGGCTCGCCTGAAGCGGTGACGAGACCTGCTACATGTTTCATTCGATCTGGTGATCCAACGGAAGTACCTCCAAATTTTAAAACCTTCATATTGCTTAGTCTTTATGGATTGACGTGTTGTATATTATAATAGGAGTGGTTGCCGGCTACATCGTTGCCTCGTCTTCGGTGAGGTCGAGGTTGGAGTATTCTTTGGTGACATCGCTGAGCTGTCCTTCCTTGCATCGGTACACGATGCCCGGGAAGCGGTCGAGCAGTGGGATATTGTGAGTCGACATGACGACAGCCGTACCCGTGGTGGTGATGTCCTTGAGCAACTTCACGATATTGCAAGCCGTCTCAGGGTCGAGGTTGCCGGTAGGCTCGTCGGCGATGATGATTTTGGGATGGTTGAGCAGAGCGCGTGCGATGGAGATGCGCTGTTGCTCACCACCTGACAGTTCGTGGGGCATGCTCTCTTTTCGGTCGGCCATGCCCACAGCCTCAAGCACCTCGTCGATGCGCTGGTCTATCTTTTTCTTGTCTTTCCAGCCCGTGGCCTTGAGCACGAAACGCAGATTGCGGTAAACGGTCTGGTCATGGAGCAACTGGAAATCCTGAAAGATGATACCCATCTCCTTGCGAAGGGCAGGCACCTCTTTGCGTCGGAGTGTTTTCAGGTCACGTCCCAAGACTTGTGCCGTGTCTGTTTCTTTCTGTGGAAGGTCAAGCTCACAATAGAAAGTCTTGAGCAGTGAGCTCTTGCCGGATCCCACCTTTCCTATCAAGTAGATAAATTCACCTTCCTCGGCATGGAAGTCCACGTCGTGGAGGATAAGTTTGTCTTGTTGGTAAATGTTTACTTTATGATAATCGATAAGCATGATCAACTGATATATTATTCAAAGAGGCATATCTGAGCAGAACGGTAGCAATGCGCTTTCTACTCGTGTGACTTCTTGATGCGACGGGCCTTGTCCCAGTTAGGGTTATGGCGCTTGGCGAGCTCGTTGGCGAGCGTCTCGATGCGCAGGCCTTTGGCGCTAAGCAACACGATGAGATGGTAGAGAAGATCAGCACCCTCATAGACCAGTTGCTCTTCTGTGCCACCGACAGCCTCTATCACGGTCTCAACAGCTTCTTCACCGACCTTTTGGGCAATCTTGTTGATGCCTTTGCGGAAGAGACTCGTTGTGTAGCTGTTCTCCGGCATCTCCTCTTTTCGCTTGTTGATGAAATCTTGCAGCTCGCTGAGGAATTCTACGGGATTGCAGTCGTTGGTATCGCCCCAGCACGTGTCGGTGCCTTTGTGGCAGACAGGGCCGTCGGGATTGACTTTGATCAGCAATGTGTCATTGTCGCAGTCGTTTTGGATAGAAACCAGATGCAGGTAGTTGCCTGATGTCTCGCCCTTTGTCCAAAGGCAGTTGCGTGAACGGCTCCAAAACGTGACCAGCTTCGTGTCCATGGTTTTCTGATAGGCTTCCTGATTCATGAAGCCCAGCATGAGCACGTTTTTGGTGGTAGCATCCTGTATGATGGCAGGAACCAGTCCTCCCATTTTCTCAAAGTCTATTTCCATGTTGTCCTCTATTTACGAATGATATGTTGCGTGTCTAAATCTGTTTATATTCTCACATTGATACCCTCGCTCCTGAGGTACTGCTTCAGGTCGGGGATGGTGATCTCGCCGAAATGGAAGACAGATGCTGCCAGTGCGGCATCGGCCTTGCCCAACGTGAAGGCGTCGCGGAAATGCTCTTTCTTGCCTGCACCGCCGCTGGCGATTACCGGTATCGACACTTCCGACGACAGTTGAGCCAGAGCCTCATTGGCAAAGCCCTGCTTGACACCGTCGTGATCCATGCTGGTGAAGAGAATCTCTCCGGCTCCCCGGTCAGCGACCTCGCGTGCCCAGTCCATGAGCTTGAGCGGCGTGCGCTCCCTTCCTCCTTTGATGTAGCAGTGCCACCCGTCGGCATCGTTGCGTGCGTCAATGGCGCAAACACATACCTGTGAGCCGAAGCGCTTGGCGATCTCGTCAATGAGCTCGGGGTGGCGGATAGCTGCCGAGTTGATGCTGATCTTGTCGGCACCGGCATAGAGCAGGCGCTCCACGTCGGCGATGCTCTCGATGCCACCACCGACAGTGAAGGGGATATTGATCTCCCGGGCCACTCTCGTGACGAGATCCGTGAAGGTCTTGCGCCCGTCGGATGTTGCTGTGATGTCGAGATACACCAGTTCGTCAGCACCTTGCCGGCTGTATTCTTTTCCCAGCTCCACGGGGTCGCCGGCTTGTCGAAGGTTGACGAAGTGAGTGCCTTTGACGGTCTCGCCGTCTTTGACATCAAGGCAGGGTATGATACGTTTTGCTAACATCTTTATCTTTCTTTGACGTTGATGTATGGTTGTATGTCTGCGGCCGTGATCTTTCCTTCGTACCAGGCTTTACCGAATACCACGGCGGGTACCTTGGCCTGATCGAGTGCAGCGATGTCTGCTATGCTGCCCACGCCACCGCTGGCAATGAGCTGCAGATGGGGATAGCGTGCCATGATGTCGCGATAGAGTGCTGTGGAAGGGCCTTGAAGTGTGCCGTCGCGCGAGATGTCGGTGCAGAGCACTTTGGTGATGCCGGCCTCCACCCATTCACGCAGGAAATCTGTCAGACTGACGGAGGAGTCTTCTTTCCAGCCATTGATACTTATGCGTCCGTCGTGAGCGTCAGCACCGAGGATGATGCGGTCGGCACCAAAGTGGTTGATCCATTTTCCTACTTCTTCAGGATTGGTGACGGCGATGCTGCCTGCGGTGACCATAGAGGCTCCTGCCTGAAAGGCACGGTCGAGATCGTCATTGCTCTTCACGCCACCTCCAAAGTCTACGATGAGGTTGGTGGAGTGGGTGATGGCGGAGAGTACGTCTACGTTGACGATATGTTTCGATTTGGCACCATCGAGATCCACGACATGCAAGCGTCGGAAGCCAAGCGCCTCAAACTGCTTGGCTTGATCCACGGGATCGTCGTTGTAGGTGGCCACCTGCTGGTAGTCGCCTCGCGTAAGGCGCACGCATTTACCGCCGATGATGTCTATGGCTGGTATGAGTTCTATGTTGTGCATGGCTAATCCTGATTAATCTTTCATCTCTAAGAAGTTGCGCAGAATGGTCTCTCCCACCTGACCACTCTTCTCCGGATGGAATTGCGTAGCCCAGAAGTTATCCTTATGGATCGCGGCGGAGTAGGGGAGAATATAGTTGGCCTGAGCGATTGTGTCTTCGCATAAGGGGACGTAATAGCTATGAACGAAATAAGTGTAGTCGCCGTCGTGGAGACCTTTGAAAAGAGGCGATTTCAGATGTGTGAGCTCATTCCATCCCATTGCGGGCACCTTCTCGTCGTGGTGGTTGGGAACGAACTTCTTCACATCCACGTCGAAGATGCCCAAGCAAGGCGTGTCACCCTCTTCGGAGTGGCGGCACAACAGCTGTTGTCCCACACAAATGCCCAACACAGGTTGGCTGAGTCCAGTGATGATCTTGTCCAGTCCGTGTTGGCGCAGATAGTCCATGGCAGTCTTGGCATTGCCTTGTCCCGGGAAAAGGACACGGTCAGCTTTCTGTAGCTGCTCAGCCTCATCGGTGATCTGTGGGGTGATCCCCAACCGTTTGAGGGCGTTTACCACTGAAAACATGTTGCCCGCATTGTATTTTACGATCGCTATTTCCATAATTGCTGCAAATTTACGTTTTTTTGGCTACAATCGTGCAAGAATGCAAGAAAAACAGAACGCCAACTATCGATTTCCTTTGTTTTTGTGCTTCTGAGCTGGCAAAAGAGGCCTATCTCAGTCGCATTTGCAAGCGTCCGGTATAACTGACGGTCAGTTGCACTTCATAGCTGCTCATACTGTCGGGAATGACCAAAACAGCAATGTAGTGAACGCCATTCTGATCGATTGAATCGAAGATCAGGTCGCTGAGGATTGCCTGGCTCAGGAAGTCCTCGGGTACGATATGCTTGAATTGCTGCTTGCGGAAGTCGCCGGAGAAGAGCTTTGTGGCGCCATGATAGACATTGAGGTTGACGATATTGTCGTAATAGACATTGTCTACCTCCACGCCTTCATCGTTGTATGAGGCTTTGACAACCTTGTAAGTGGTAGGGTTGACCGTGACATAGCAGTGATAGCCCACACCATTGTAGCTGACGATGGTGTCGCGCTTGATGAGCTGGTTTTGGTTGACAGCCTTAGGCTTTTGGTGCGTAAACTGTGCGGCGTCATCCGGATCATCACTTTTTTCAAGTTTTACTTCGTCACCGTTTTGGTTTTTGAAGATAAACAGGTGGGCGGTCTGCTTGATGATGGGATATTTGATGTCCTCAGCGCCATGCAGGACGAGCGTGTCACCAAATATCTGGAACCTCACGGGCTGGCTGGTCGTGTCGGGATAGAAGATCGAGTCGCCTTGGGCTTCGAAGGCGACGCTCTCCTCATCTTCGTTCACCCATATACCTTGTAGCATCTTCTTGGCTGCGAGGTCTTCTTGCGGAGCTGAAACTTGTTTAGCCCGGTTACGGCATCCGCCAATACTCATCGCTAAAGCAGTGAGCAAACATATCAGCAGAAAGAAATGCTTTTTCATAGACTACTATTTATATATAGGTGTGTCACGATACCTTGTTGACAAATGTTGATGGACTATTGTCCAATACAGTGATATTCGATTCCGGCCTGCCCGAGTTCCTTGGCATCGAAGATATTTCTACCGTCGATGACCAGTGGCCGTCGCATGGCATGGGCGATGACATTCCAGTTGGGCAGACGGAACTCTTTCCACTCGGTGAGCAGAAGCAATGCGTCGGCCTGGTCGATGGCGTCGTACATGTCGTGGCAATAAACGACAGCATCGCCGACACGACGTTTGCACTCGTCCATCGCTACGGGGTCGTAAGCACGGATCGTGCAACCGACTTCCTTCAGCAGTTTGATGATGACCAGTGCTGTGGACTCGCGCATGTCGTCGGTTTCCGGCTTGAAGGCCAGTCCCCAAAGGGCAATGGTCTTGCCTTTGAGGTCCTCCGTGCCATAAGCCTTCTGGAGTTTCTCGAAGAGCACCGCCTTTTGGTGCGCATTGACACGCTCCACAGCTTTGAGCACTTCCATAGAGTATCCGTTGTCGTCGGCGGTCTTGATGAGTGCCTTCACGTCTTTGGGAAAGCACGAACCGCCGTAGCCACAACCGGCATAGAGAAATTTGCGGCCAATACGGGTGTCGCTGCCGATGCCCTGTCTGACCATATTGATGTCGGCATGAACCAGTTCACAGAGGTTGGCCATGTCGTTCATAAACGAGATACGGGTGGCGAGCATCGAGTTGGCGGCGTATTTGGTCATCTCGGCGCTGGGAATGTCCATGAAGATCACCCGGAAGTTGTTGATCAGGAAAGGCTTGTAGAGTCGGGTGAGAATCTCTTTGGCCCGCTCAGACTCTACGCCGATGACCACGCGGTCAGGGCTCATGAAGTCCTTGATGGCGTTGCCCTCTTTGAGGAACTCCGGGTTGCTGGCCACGTCGAAGTCCACCTTTGCGCCCCGCTTGTCCAGCTCTTCCTGGATAGTGGCTTTGACCTTCTTGGCCGTACCGACGGGCACTGTGCTCTTGGTGACCACGACGACATATTTGTTGAGACTCTGTCCAATGGTCTTGGCAACCTGCAACACATAGGTCAAGTCGGCCGATCCGTCCTCGTCGGGTGGCGTGCCGACGGCCGTGAAGATAATCTCCTGGTCGTTGACGATGGAAGCCAGATCTGTCGTAAATTTCAGTCGGCCTGCCTTGACATTCTTCTGGACCAGCTCCACGAGACCGGGCTCGTAGATGGGAATATCGTTGTTCTGGAGACGCTGGATCTTTTCAGCATTGGTGTCGACACAAGTGACGAAGGCGCCTGTGTCTGCAAAGCACGTGCCGCTGACAAGTCCGACGTATCCAGTACCTACAATTGCTATATTCATTTCTATACGTTTAAGCTAAGTCTGTGCTTAAAGGTGAACTATTCAAAGAAGTCGGCGTCTTTGAAGTCTTTGCCTTCCAAGTCCTTGGGGCTGGTGACAACGTCTTTCTGGTCAATGGGCCAGTTGATGCCGATCTGCGGATCGTTCCAGCGGATGCTTGCCTCGTGGGCAGGAGCGTAGATGTTGTCAACTTTATAAGTGAAGATGGCTTCCGGGCTCAGCACCAGGAAACCATGGGCAAAGCCGCGGGGAATGAAAAGCTGACGCTTGTTGTCCTCAGATAGTTCGACCATCACATGCTTGCCAAAAGTGGGAGAGGACTTGCGAAGATCCACGGCCACATCGAGTACCTTGCCTTTGATAACTCTGACCAGCTTTGCCTGAGAGTATTCGCCCTTCTGGTAATGCAGTCCACGCAAGACGCCGTAAGACGATTTCGACTCGTTGTCCTGGATGAAGTCTACCTTACCCACATGAGCCTCAAAGTCACTCTTTTTCCAAGCCTCGAAGAAATATCCGCGGTTATCGTTAAATACTTTTGGAGTCAATATCCAAACCCCTTTGATACTTGTCTCTTCGTATTCCATATTGCCTTTCGTAATATTTTGCCACAAAGATAACAAATTCATTTGAATAATTTGCACTGTCGTCTAAAAAAAATGTTAGTGCTGATTTTTACTATGCTATTTTTTGGTGTTTATGACCTTTTTTCTTAATTTTGCAAACGTGATAGAATTAAGTAGACATATAGAAATATTGCTTTTGGACAATGATTGTGTCATAGTTCCCGGCTTCGGTGGGTTTATGGCACACTATGTCAGCGCAATATACGATCAGACCGACGGCACTTTCCTGCCGCCGAAACGGACGGTGGGCTTCAATCCAAAGCTCACCATCAATGACTCGTTGCTGACTCAGTCGTATGTCGAAGCTTATGATATCAGCTATCCCGATGCTTGTAAGCGTATAGAGGAGGAAGTGCGTGAGCTGAAGGGACATCTTGAGAACGAAGGCTTTTATGAGTTGACCGACATCGGAGTGCTCCGGGTCAACAGTGAGGGCCATTACGAGTTCTCGCCTTGTGAGGCCGGAATACTTACTCCCTCGCTTTATGGTTTGGGCGCTTTTGAGATGAAGGCGCTTGCCCCTGCCGTCAAAGAGACACAAGAAGGGGAGAAGGCTGCGGCTCCCTCTGTTGCTGTATTGCCTGTTACCCAAAGTAGCGGCAGCGAGGAAGAAGCTATGACCAAGCGTGACAAGCGCGACGCACGGCTGATCGCCTTGTGGCGCAACTTGGCCGTGGCATGCATTGCCATGATCGTATTCTTGTTCTTGCCGACACGCTTGAGCAATGGTCAGGGAGTCATCGAGAGCCGCGTCAACACCGATCTGCTCCAACCCATTTTGCCACAGCAGAAGACATTCGGCGAGAAGTCGGTAGGGGAGACGGTCAAGAACGCCAACGTGAAGGCTTTGATACAGAGATCTAAGCAAGATAGTGCAGTGAAAGCCACCCGTACTGCGCAGGCTGTAGAGACAGGCTACACCATCGTTTTGGCCAGCCACGTCAGCAGAGTGAATGCTGAAGCTTATGTACAGAAACTTCACCAAAGAGGCCTGGACAGTGCGAAGGTGCTGATGCTTAGAGGCAGCAGAAAGGTTGTCTATGGCTGCTATCCTTCGGCTCACGAGGCTCAGAAGGTTCGTAACCAGCTTGCCAGCCATGAGGAGTTTGCTCAAGGTTGGGTGATGGAAGTTAAGTAAGAATGATCCATTGAACCATGAAAAAGATTCGTTGCCCGAAATGTGGAAATACCATCTTCTTTGATGAGAGTGAGGTGGATGAGAACGGAACGTTTGTGACATCATGTCCAGAATGCGGAAAGAAAATCGGAGTCAGACTGAAGACTGCTAAGAAAGCCGCTGCTCAGGCATCACAGTCAAAAGAGGAGGATAGCACGACATCTGATACTGCAACAGCGTCTACAGAAGCCACACCATCTGAAAACTTTGGAAAGTTGGTCGTGATAGAGAATCGTTTCCATTATAAGCAGGAGTTTCCTTTGCATCTTGGCGACAACGTCATCGGTAGGGCTTCACGGAGTTCTCATGTCGACTGCGCGATCGCTACGGACGACCCGAGCATGGATATGACGCATTGTGTGGTGAATGTGTCGCGTGACCGCAAAGGCCGACTTAAGTATGTGCTTCGTGACGGCCCGAGCAATACCGGAACCTTCGTTGGCAACGAGTTGCTGGGCGATCATGAGCGTAGGGTGATAGAAGATGGTACATTGTTCACACTTGGTGCCACTTCCATCATCTTGTCATTGGAATAAAATCAATTGTGATATACAACAGATCCAAACAACAATGTGGTTTTGGATCTTTGGAAAAGAAAAAGCAGCGCTCTCTGTCGTCAGGGAGCGCTGCTTTGCTATTTGTTTACTTGTCGTTTGCCTCTTTCATCTCACCTTCGATGTAGAGTCTTGTCATCTCCGGTACACCATTGGTGCGGATGGTGATAGCCTTCTTGAAATGGCCGGGAAACTTGCCCTTGCCGTTATAGGTCACTGTGATCATACCCTTCTCGCCTGGTTTGATTGGTGCCTTGGTGTAGGAAGGAACCGTGCAACCGCAGCTGGCCAGCGCTTGGTTGATGACCAGAGGCTTGTCACCGACGTTGGTGAAGGTGAAGGTGCATTTCTGCACGGGTTGACTCTCGGAGAAGGTTCCAAAGTTATAAGTAACCTTGTCGAACTTGATCTGAGCCTGCGCGAAGGCTTGTCCTATGCAACAGAACAGGAGCATGGCGAACAATAAAACTTTCTTTTTCATCTTATGATACTCTTTTTTTGTTTTCTATCTGATGTACTCCTAATATATAAAGGAGTGCGTTTCCTTATTATTGGTTTGTTGATCAGCGGGCATCACATCCCACCTACATTATTTAAGACTTACAAAAATAGAAAATGTTTCTGACAGATGCTTCTTTTTATTATACATTTAACAGAATTAAGCGATTATTAAAACTAAGTTAGGACAAAAATAGTTGTTTATCTCAATAAATCCACGTATATTTGCAGCAATTATACCTCAAACCTATAAGTATTCATCTAAAAGCATTTAGTTATGACGAAGGAAACGGAACAGAATGTCGTTACTGGTCACTTAGACAAGAAGAAGCTGATTTGGTTCTTGATCACTGCACTGGTAACGCTGATTATTTGGAATCTGCCAAGCGCCTGCTTTGGTATTGCTGGGCTTACTGTGGTACAGCAGAGAGTGATTGCCATCTTTGTGATGGCCGTGATGTTGTGGATTACGGAGGCGATACCCGCGTGGGCGACGTCCATCGCAATCATCTTTGTACTATTGTTCTGTGTGAGCAATTCTTCGTTCAATTTCTTGCAAGGCAACGAAGGACAGTATGGTCAGCTGTTGGACTCGGTGGGTATCATGGCCTGCTTTGCCGACCCTACGATCATCCTCTTCCTCGGTGGTTTCATCCTTGCCATCGCTGCCACGAAGTCGGGGCTCGACGTATGGATGGCAAAGACGCTCATCAAGCCGTTTGGCAAGAAGAGTGAGAACGTGCTGTTGGGC
This sequence comes from uncultured Prevotella sp., assembly GCA_945873145.1. Lineage (GTDB taxonomy): Bacteria > Bacteroidota > Bacteroidia > Bacteroidales > Bacteroidaceae > Prevotella. Next base: position 7,388 of record CAMCBZ010000034.1, on the reverse strand, counting down.
TTCCTGCTCATCACCGGCGTCTTTTCCATGTTCATCTCCAATACGGCTACGGCCGCTATGATGCTGACGTTCCTTACTCCTGTCTTCAAGGCGCTGCCCGCCAACGGTAAGGGACGCATCGCCTTGACGATGTCTATTCCTATCGGTGCCAACCTCGGTGGTATGGGCACACCGATCGGCACACCGCCCAACGCCTTTGCATATAAAGTTCTGAATGATCCTGCGGGACTGAACATGCAAATCGGTTTCGGACAATGGATGATGATCATGGCACCACTTGTTATTGTACTTCTTTTGATCGCGTGGGTCGTATTGAAGAAGTTCTTCCCCTTCACACAGAAGACCATTGAGCTGAATATTCAAGGCGATATGAGCCACAACTGGCGTACCGCTGTTGTCGGTATCACGTTTGCCGTGACCATCTTGTTGTGGATCATGGGCAAGTATGTCGGTGTGAACTCCAACACGGTGGCTATGCTGCCAATCGCCGTCTTTGCCATCACGGGCGTAATCACAGCCAAGGACTTGCAGAAGATCGACTGGGGCGTCATTTGGATGGTGGCTGGCGGATTCGCCCTTGGACTGGCACTCAATGGCACGGGATTGGCCAAGGTAGCCATCCAGGCAATACCATTCGGTGAATGGAGCCCTATTGTGATCCTGATCATCGCCGGTTTGGTTTGCTACTTCCTTTCCAACTTCATCTCCAATACGGCGACGGCCGCTCTGATGATCCCTATCCTTACGGTTGTCTGCGAGGGTATGGGTGATAAGCTGAGTGTCATCGGCGGTACGTCCACGATGCTGATCGGTATTGCAGTGGCAGCATCTGCCGCAATGACCTTGCCCATCTCCACACCTCCAAATGCGATCGCTTACTCTACGGGCTTGATCGATCAGAAGGATATGGCCAAGGCCGGTATTGTCGTTGGCTTCCTGACCCTGATCATTGGCTTCGCCCTCCTGGTCGTTGTGGGTAAGGCCGGCATATTCTGACGAAGCATTTTCGTTTGACATATATTCTCAATCAGGGCACCTCAATAGGGGGTGCCCTGAATTGTTCTTAGCTTTATGCTGGCGAGATAATGTATCCCTTATATATAATAAGGTGTCTGTTCGCTCGTTATCAATTCATATTGGCGTCACAGAAATGGAGGCGCAGTGATCATTAATCAATTCAGACATGTTAGACAGTAAACAGATCAAAACCCTTCAGCAGTGTAAGTTGTTCGCTGGCTTTTCCGAGACCGAGATCATGGAGCTCTTCGCCGGCGTCAGCTACAAGCTCATAGCTTTCAGTAAAAACGAGATCTATTCGCTTGCCGGCATGCCTTACCGGCATGTGGACATCGTATTGGCCGGTACGATGGTATGTCGAATGTCTTCTGTAGGCGGAAAGCAGATAGAGGTAAGTCGCCTTCGGGCCGGTCATCTCATCGCACCTGCCTTCATCTTCTCTTCCAACAATCTGATGCCTGTGAGCGTGGAGACCGTGGAGTCCTGCTCGATACTTCGCATTGACAAGGTGGACTTTGCAAGGGCAATCGATGGAAACAGCCGGCTGTGTATGAACTTCATCCGCACGCTGTCCGACATCAACGTGTTTCTGACGCATAAGATCAATGTTCTCTCGTTGATGACGGTCAGGGAGAAAGTGGGGTATCTGCTGATCAAGAGAGCGAAAGAGCAGAACTCACGCGTCATACATCTCTATCGCAGCCGCCAGCAGATCGCTGACAGTTTTGGCATCCAAAAGTTCTCTTTGCAGCGTGTGCTGGCCGATTTCGAAAAAGAGGGTGCCATCGAGATCGATGGACGGAGCATCAAGATCCTGGACAGCAACAAGCTGAAGTGATTGCTTTTAACGTTATTTGTCCACGAAAGGGCACAATTGTTACCTTCTATACTTGAGAGATTGTGCTATCTTTGTGGCGTAAAATAAGATTGATCATGGGTGAATTAAAAGTCAAAAGAGTCTATCTGCCTGCCGATGAGCAGGATGGCTACCGGGTGCTGATCGACAGGTTGTGGCCGCGTGGCCTCTCTAAGGATAAAGCCGACATCGACGAGTGGGACAAACTGCTTGCGCCGTCTACTGAACTGAGAAAATGGTTTGGACACCAACCCGAACTTTTTCCTGCCTTCACGGAAAAGTATATTGGGGAACTTGAGCATAACGATGAGGCCCAGGGCTTTGTGGATAAGTGCAAGACACTCTTGTCGCAAGGCAATGTGACGCTGCTCTTCGGGGCAAAAGATGAAACGCACAACCAGGCTGTGGTCTTGAAAAAGTGGATGGAGACAAAGTTGTAGTGTTAATTTATTAAAATTGTCAAAGAAGGATAATCATCCTTTACCATCTTTTTATTACCTTTGTAGTCGCAATAGGGAAGATTGGCAGAGTGACCGAATGCGCTGGACTCGAAATCCGGTATACCCCTTTCGGGTATCGGGGGTTTGAATCCCTCATCTTCCGCCAAGCATGAAAAGAGAGGCTCTCTGAGAGCTTCTCTTTTTTGTTAAGCGTGATTTTTATTATAGTTTATTATAAGGTAATGTTGTCAGTCTTTTCGTGCCGACGCAACCTTATTTGTCGTTATAATGTTCTTCTACTTGGATAACAAGAACTGTTACTTCTTCCTCCCTTATGTCGTAAATGATTCTGTCATGAGCAGAGATATGTCTTGACCATCTGACGCTGTTGCCGCCAATGAGTGGCTCAGGATGCCCCTTCCCTATCTTAGGATGCAACATTAATTCTTCTAAGAGCTCAGAATACTTTTTGAAAAGCTGTGGTCTGGACTTCTTTCACTTCTTGAGTACTTTTGCTACTTCCTTTGTAAATTCTATGTTATAGCTCATAAGGAATCTAGAAAAGAATGGAGTCCTTCAATTGTATTACATTTTATCGTATTGCCATTTTTGTGGTCTTGCTCAGCTTTGGCGGCAAGCGCTGTAAGAGATGCAGCTTGCTTGTAGTCTTCAACCTCTTTGTCGGTTTCTGCGATAGGTTTTAGTTCTGTATATCCTTTCTTAGATGAAAGAATCACTCTCTCACCTTTATGAGCCATATCAATGTACTTACTTTGATTAGCTCTGAATTGTCTTCCTGTGATTATAGTCATCGTTTATCTCCTTCTTTTTTGCAAATATAGCCTTTTAATTTGAGTTACGCAAGGATTCATGGGTTAAATCTACTGTGATGTTCCTATAATTCTGATACCTTCTCGCTGGTTGTGTGGGTTCTTTCTACCTGTATTTGTAACAGAAAAGACAGACTTTGTTATCTATGCGATGGTGATTTATATTGACAAAAGTATGTTCGTCTGAACTTGCAATCTAGAGATGCGAAAAAGGGAATTTTGATTTCTCAGACTCATTTTTGCCTTGTCTCACGATCAAAAAGGCTTTTTCTTGTTATCATCTCGGCTTTTTGACATGGTCATCTCGGCTTTTTGACAAGGTCATCTCGGTAGTTTCATCGTATCAAAAAGCCTTTCTGACCAGAAATTCTCTAGAGAATTTTCGGTCAGAAAGGCTCTTTGATAGCTGAAGCAAAGAGATGTGTTTGTAACATGCTGATTATTAGTTGCTTACAAAAACACACGAATTTTCGCGAAAATCAGAGCGAGACAGGTCTTCGTCGAAAAGAATCGATTCTCGTGGCAGGAAAAATGTCAGTTTATAAGACAAAGTAGACAGATGGTACAGACCCGGGGGCGAATGTTGAAGACTGAAAGACATAAAGGACATGTTCCTTTCATGTTGTTATTTAGACAGAAAGACATGAAGGACATATTCTTTCTGTATTGCTATTCTGGCAAAAAGACAATAAAGGCATCACGATAAATGAGATATTAGCAGAAAAATGTCTCAAATAGCAAGGCTTACGAGACGTTTGTCGTACTAATGGAAGATTTTTAAGTTGATATACTGACAATAAAGTTTTTGATACGTGTTGAAAAGTAAGCAATTACCCAAATGCATAATTTTGCAAGCGAGCAAATCAAATCCTCAATCTCATTTTTATTCAACCGTTTTATTCAATCTTTTGTATGAAACACTTTCTATTATCCCTGACCATGGCAGTGATGCCGATGGGAGCGTTTGCCCAGTTTGGCGTGGTAGCACCACTCCACGTCAGCGGCAAGCAACTGGTCGACCAAGGAGGACATGCCGTTGTGCTCCATGGCGTGATGGACACCCCTAATCCCTATTTCAATCGTTATCGATGGGGATCAGCCTGCAACGATGGCACCGTGGCTTCGTGCATCAACTACTTCGACAAGGTTTTCGGAGCTCTTCAAAACCCGGCGAAGGGTACGTATTGCAACATTTTCCGACTGCATCTCGATCCCTGTTGGACCAACAATGGACACGCCAGTGGTGAAGCCGACATCTCGAAGTTCAGTGCCGACCGCTTGCGCAAGTATCTGCAGACGCTCTACTGGCCTATTGCTCAGAAAGCTTTGAACCACGGACTTTACGTCGTCGTGCGTCCGCCGGGGGTATGCCCGAAGGATCTGAAAGTGGGAGACGCCTATCAGCAATACCTCAAGACGGTATGGAGTATCGTGTCAAGCAATGCCAACTTCAAAAACAACTCGGGAACGGTGTCGCTGGAACTGGCCAACGAGCCTGTGCATGTCTATAACCAATATGGTCAAACTTCATCATCTGCTCTGCACGACTATTTTCAGCCGATTGTCAACATCATCCGTCAGAACGGATTCAAAGGCGTGATATGGATTCCCGGTACCGGCTATCAAAGCCAGTATCAAGACTATGCTTCACATCCCATCACCGACAGCAACTTTGGTTACGCTGTCCATGTCTACCCGGGATGGTATGGGGCCAGTGACAAGAGCTACGACCACAACACCTTTATCAACAACTTCCAAAAACAGGTGCCGGTGGTCACTTCCAAGCCTATCCTTGTCTCGGAGATAGACTGGAGTCCGGAGAGACCCGGAGCAGGAAAATACAATGAGTTCGGACAGTGGGTGGCCAGCAACTATGGCACCTGGGGCACCGCGTCGACCAGCAAATGGGGAAATGCTTGGAAGGCTGTGATGGATCACTTTGGCAATATCAGCATGACGCTGAGTTCCAATGAGGACTATGTCGACATCGACGCTTTCTTGAAGGATGGTACCATCAAGGCCAACTTCAACGAAAACGTAGAGTGCTGCGCCAAGGCATGCTTCTATTGGTATTATGAGTATTCAAAAAAGAACTATGCCCACAAGAGCGAGTCTTCCTCTTCGTCGTCATCGACGGGCAACACCTCAAGTTCTTCCTCTACTACAACCGGTGACAATCTCGTCAAGGGCTGGGGCAACGTCAATGATGTCATCCCCGTTGGATGGACGGCCGTGGACAACGGAAGCCAACGGCAAACGGGTAGTCAGAGCAGTGGTCCGAGAGTGATGCAGTTCTATCAGGGTGGTGACATGACCACAGCCTTCTATGTGCGTGAGATCAGCCCGGACAAAGCCGGATACATAGAATATGGTGGGCAGAGCGGATACACGCTTCCACTGGCCTATGGCGAGTATCAGCTCAGTTGCAACATAGCAGCATGGAAAGGCAGTCCGTATGTAAAGGTGGAGGTGTTTGATCCTACCAACACTGTGGTGGCCTCAACTATCGTCAAAGCCAACGGCTGCGTCAATGGCACCAAGAGTACAGCCATCAAGGGCAGCACCCGAGTCAACCTTTCGTTCTATTCCATGATCAGAGGCAACTACAAACTGCGCTTCACGCCGGTTGCCGATGCAAAAGGCAATGGCGGTAATTGGGAAGAAGCGCTCGTCGGCAATGTAGGACTCTATTTTAAGGGAAATCTACTGGCCTTCCAAAATGCCAACACTGTACCGGAGGGCTGGAGTATCCTCGATGCCGGGCAAAAGGTTGCTGCAGGTTCTGCTGCGTCAGGGCCGCGCATCTTCCAGTTCAGCCAAGGTGGTTATCTGCCCACCGGCCTCTACATCCGTCAGAGCGACGCCTCGAAGACCGCTTATGCCGAGGTGGGCACAGTCAACGGCTACGGACTTTCACTCAAAAAGGGAAGCTACAACCTCAGCTATTACGCCATCGGATGGGCAGGAAATCCCTATGTGAAGTGCGAGGTGTTTGACGAGAACAATAATTGCCTGGGTTCGCAAATCATACGATGCAACAACAATGTCGGCAAGAGTCTGAGTGTAAATACCTATGGTGCCAGTTATGGTGTTGTGAATTTCTATGCCAACCACACCGGTTATTACCATTTCCGCTGGACCCCCGTAGCAGATGTTTATGGAAACAGTGGTACTTGGCTGGAGGTTGTCTTTGGACATATCAAGATACAGCAGGGCTCTGCCAGTGCCAAGAGCATGGCCATCGGCATCAACAACGGCACGACGACAGCTATCAATAACGCTGTTGAGAGTGGAGAAAAGCAGGATGTCTGGTTCAACCTGCAAGGACAGCGGGTGGCTAAGCCTTCACGTGGTATATACATCCACAACGGAAAGAAAGTCATCTGCCGCTGATAAAGGACATACATGCTTTTAGTCGCATAAAAAGGAAATCCCCGACACTGAGCCGTGCCGGGGATTTTTCTTGCTAATAAAGATATATAATAAACTCTTGTTGAAAATATCCGCCCCATATTATAGTGAATGGCAAGATAGCCACATTCACTGATGAAGAGCGTGGCACGTTCAAGCATGCCCTTGCTGACATGTCGCAGAAATTAGGCTCATTGGGCGTTTCACTTTAGCCTTTTTTAAATCACACCAAGCCCCGACACTGGACCGTACCGGGGCTTTTCTTTTACTTTTACTTGTTACATAACTCCCTGCATCCCCTCCGGTTGTGATTAGCAAAAAATTGATTACCTTTGCAGAGACATCAACAGCAGAACTAAGTAATGCTATGTATGATTTCACTAGTGTCCACTAAAATCGCTTAACATTCATTCTAATTTATTGCTGTCCGGTAAAACCCAGATTCCGTGATTTTAGCTCTCGGAACCCCAGTAAATACGGGACATGATTCTTATTTCTGAAAAGTAACCCCTATAGGTCATCAAAGAGGCTTAATTGTATATATTTCGGATTGTAAGCCAAAGCCTGCTTTCGCTGTGCCTCCTTGAGATCACGCCAAGCACGTAAGGGGTCTACGACCATGGCTACAATATCAATATAGGAGAACATTGTAAGCCGGATAGCGCATACGAGATTGGAAAACGACATCTTATCTTTTGCCTCTCTGGAGATAACCCTTGTCAAGAGATAGGCTATCATAACCGACCAGATCTGTATTTCTATGGCATTAACGCTGTCTCCCAGGAAATACTTCAAGGGAAAGTTCTGCTTAAGACGTTTAAACAAACATTCTAT
>CAMCBZ010000033.1 GCA_945873145.1 uncultured Prevotella sp. | reverse complement strand
GCCGCCCTCTTTCAACAAGAGCCCTTGAAGACAGCAATGTTTTCAAGGGCTTTTTTTGAGCCCTTCCCCAAAGCCCTTCCCTAACCCTCCCCAAGGGGAGGGAAATGCTATACCCGATAAGCTTCTCTATCATTTTGTTTTCTATAGCCTCTATAGTTTCTATAGTTTCTATAGCCTCTATAGCTTCTATTATTTTTTTAAGAGGTTAATAAACAAATAAAGCACGGCTTTTTGCCGTGCTTATTATTAGATGTTGAGCTTGTCTGCTATCTTTCTTACTTTCGATGTGTAGTTACGATCTTCCGCGTATCCTATGCGTTTTAGGAATGCGTAGTAGTCACCACCATTGTATTTATATTGTACGTCGTCGAGGTAGGCCTTTACGGACTCTTCCCAGTTGTTGAAAGTATAGTAGCTGCCATCACTGGGATGACGAAGGCCGAAGAGGTTGTGGCTTTCCATACAGAGGGTACTGGAGAAATAGCCTGTCTCTAATAAGGCTTGCGCTAAAACTATCTTCTTTTCTTTCACGTTGTATTTCTCTAATACCGATAATAAATTGTCGATGTTGAGCTCTGCAAAGCCATGAAAGTCTTCATCTGTCATGCTGGATGGCAGATACATTTCTGTTAACGTGTCTGATTTCTGATCGTTTTTAGCTAAGCCTGGCATAGCGTCGGGCATGATCGGACTTTGCGACCATGCCATGCTGACTGTGGTACTGAGTATTGCTGTGAATAGTAGTCTTTTTATGATCTTTTTTTCTTCCATATATAGTGTAACGATAGTGTCTTTTTATTATTGTTTTGTTGCTTTTCTTTTAACTCTCTTTTATTGTCTCAACTTTTTTGAGTACTTTTGTACCAATATTGTTATTCATAGTATAGTTTTTCTTAATAGGATATGATACATATTAATGATCAGTTGAGTAGAGATTCATTCGATCAGGGTAGTATAGAGTCGGCTTATAGCTTCTTTCATCAGAAGTATCGCGTCTATGAGTATTCCCATAGTGATGGACAGAAAGATGATATAGAATACGCTATATCGAGTTATGTGGAGCAGATGAACCCTTCGCTCTATGACTATCTGTCGGGAGGACGAAAGGATTATCTGCTTTCACACGCTTCTTTTGCTCAGGACATCAAGGATGCTATCGAGCAATTGGAAGGCATGCTGGCTTAGTATGTTGAGCTTCTATATATATTAAGGTGTAATATATATATAAGGTGTATGTGCATTATTCAATATTCTGTATGCTGACGCCGTCCATCTTCTCCATAAATTGCATGATACGTGTCTGATATTGATCGCGCTTGACTTTGATCTCCATGGACACTTGATAAGCAATGCCTTTAGGATTAGTATTCTTCTGCATCTCATAAGAGTCGATGTCAATACCGGCATCTCTCATCTTATGCAATACAATCTGAATGTTCTCTTGTTTGTCTGAGCTGAATGTAAGCAGTATGCTGCGTGTGGCAAAGCGGCTGGAGACGAAGTGGAGCGCTTCCAGACACATGAGTACCATGACGGTGGTTGCCGCGGCAAGGATAAACATGCCTGCACCGCAGGTGAGGCCGATGGCTGATGTCACCCACAGTCCGGCTGCTGTCGTTAGTCCTTTGACCACATGCTTTTGGAAGATGATGATGCCGGCACCGATGAAGCCGATGCCGGGTACTACCTGTGAGGCAATACGAGACGGGTCGTAGGACAGCTTTTGGGCTGTGCCGTTGATCATGCTGTCAAAGCCGTACATGGAGAGAATCATAAACAAGGCACTTCCGAGAGCAACAAGGAAGTGGGTGCGGAAGCCGGCCTCCTTGGCCCGGTACTCCCGCTCCAATCCTATCACTCCACCTAAGACGGCTGCTATAGCTAAACGTACTATAAATTCCAGTGTCATAGTTGCTAATCTTTTTATACCGATTCCATTTCGTTGATGAACGGTCAGATGCTGCATTCCGGCAGCATCTCGGCAATGCGCTTGCCGTTGACAGTCTTCAACACGATGCCGAGCTCCTTTCTTGGCGGGTTGAGCTGTACCCATTCCGGAACTTTGTCGCGGTTGATGACCTCGACATAGTGGATAGCACTGAAGGAGACGTCGCAGAGCGTCTCGCCGTAGTCCTGCATGCTGTTTTCCTTGATCTTAGAGATGTCGTCGAAGCGCAGTCGTTTGTTGCCCTTCCCGTCGACGAAGCCAAGGATGATCTCGTCGTCATCATTAGCTATGCTGGCATAGATGAGTTCCTTGCCGGAGTAGCGCTTGAAGGTGCGGTCACAGTCTCTGTGCAGGAGCTTCTCCACACTTGCTTTTACCACACGCCCGTCGCTATAAACCATGATGAGCCATGACTTTTCTTCTTCTTCATGGATAGCCAACTCCAGTCGGTAGTCCTCCGTGCGGTAGTCGTCTTGTTGCAGTAACTTGTACTCATCATTGTCGATGAAGCATAGATAGGCCGTCGTGGGGAGGTAGTTCAACTCGTAGTCGTGGATGACATTGTTTCTGAATCGGCTGGTTTGGATCTTGTCTTTGATCTCGTTGGTGAAAGGCGCGGGTGTCGTTGTTGTGCTGGCATTGGCCTCTTGCGAGACAGGTGCCGGTGTGCTGATGATGGCAGGACTCTCGTCCTTTGTCATCAGCTGATGTTCCGCAGCCCACTTCTTACGTCCGATGAGGAAGGCAGGTAAATAGTCGCTGTTAACCTTTCTTGCCGATTTGCCCATACGCTCATAGTAATCGCCTTTGAGTGCTATCGGGTCGGGACTGGGCAGAATAGAGATCGCCAGCACGTTGGCTTTTGTGCCTTCATCCCAATGGGTCTTGATATTGTGAGCCGCCTCTTGCCCGAGATAGATGGCTACTTGGTTGTGGATATAGTCTTCGTAGTGGTCGAGGTTACCATTAAACTTTGGATGTTTCAAGTCTTCCTCCACACCGCTCTCTGTCCCTTGGTCGTTGACTCCGAGGTAGAGCGTACCACCGTCAGCATTGAGGAAAGCGCAGATCTCCTGAAGGATCTTAGCCGTTTGTTCGGCTAAGTTCGACTGCATAGAGCTTTCGGGATAGACGATAGAGGTCTTGAACTCGGTGTGGTAGTCTTCGCGTCCATAGTCTTTCTTGTCGCTCTGGTTGCGTCTGAGCTTGAGAATAGAGCGTATCTTTTCCCGGATCTCGTCGGCCTGAGAGATGAGTCCGGCTTTCTTTACCGTGTTGTGCGACATGACGAGGGCCGCCAACATCTGTAGTGTCGGGTTCTCCCGCTTGCAGCTCATCTGGTAGAGGTCGTCGTAGTGCTCGTCGTTGTCAAGCCAGGAGACGATAGTCATCTGCTGGAAGTCGTTGTAGAGATGCGAGTCTTGCTCAAAGCCTAAGCTGTCGGCATTGTTGAGGATCGCCATGCTCTCGTTGGAGAAACTGTTGTTCAGTGCGAAGTCGTTGAGCAATTCCAGCAGCGAGAGTCGCTTGCAATAATACTGTTCCCGTTCGGAGTTGAGCATGCGGGCAAGCACCCGGCAAGTGGAGATATAGTTGTAGGCTTTGATGTAATCATCCTCAAAGCTGGCGTAGGACTCGAAGATATACATCAGTTCCGTGAGGTGCTCGGCATCCATCGTCGAGGTGAAGTCCTCGGAAGGTTCCTGCTCTTCGTCACTGACGAATACCTCGCCATGGGCAAGGTTGACCATGAATTGATGGAAGGCAGCCCCCACGCTGAAGATCATGTCGGGAACATCTGCACGGTAGGTGACATTAATATAAGGCGGTCTGCCCTGCGTAGGCTTATATACTTCGACGACTTTACCCTTTGACAAAACGCTAAGTGGTGTGCCTGGCTCAACATCCACGGAGAGCGACAGACCATTGGTAGAGATAGCCGGCACGCGGCCTATGCCGGGTTGAGAATTGTTGAGAACGCATCTGAGACGACTGTTGAAGTTGAGATGCTCGATACGGTAATCCTCCATGAAGTCTACACAGATCTCATTCATCACGAAATGGTACTCCCCGTCCTCGATGCCATCTACGTCAGCAGGCAGGATGAGCGGGTAACCATTGTGGTAGAAATCTTCTAACGATAGCTTCTTGCCGGGATAATAGGGCACGATGTCTCTGGCGGCATCGATATATCCTGTGATACCTTGTAGCTCTTCGTCGATGACTTCACATTGAAAGAGAAGTTTTGTCTCATCGTCGGTAGGTATCTTCTTCTTGATGATGATCGAGACTTCCTCACCGGGCAGTAGTCTGCGTCTTTCCTTTTTCTTATTACGGTGTCCACCGATGAAGAGTGACTTATAGATGAAATCCCACAGTTGCTTAAAGTGGGGTAGAGTGTTGCTTTTATTCCCTCTGAGGTCAGCAGAAGGCTTTTCGCTGAGTCTGATGGTAAAGGCATGCCAAAGGTTCAAACGAGTTGGCAGAGGTGTATAGACATTCTCTGAGTTCACATCAGAGGCCGAGATAGAGATCTTGCCGTCTTTGATCAGTAGCTTTGCATTGTCCGTAACGTATTCCACAGGAGCGAGCGACGAGTCGATCGTATCGGACACCTGGTTGGCAATGATGTTGGCGGTGAGCGTGGCATCGTCGGTGTTGACTACATAAGCAGCCTGGTCGCCGGAGTCTGAGACAAGGTTGTAGAGCGATTCCTCCAACAGACTCTTGGGGTCAGCCACTCCCATCTTGCTGCAAAGGCGATAGAGAAGACTGCGGTTGAGCACCACGTCGAAGAGGTCGCTGTCATCGTCTTCAGCCAAATTGAGCTGGAGGGCCAGGGCTTGGATCATCGTCTCAATCGTACCTTGACTGTTGAGCCTGTCCGGCGTCTCATAGCTCTTGCGGATGTAGTATTCCAGCAGGGTGATCCATAGCTTGCCGAAGGGAGCACGCTTGGACAGGGCGAGGTCATGCTTACGGATGATGCTGATCATCCTTGGCATACACTTCTGCATCAGACTGTCGTCCTGCAGAAAGATGCAGAGCATCGTGAAGAAGCACTCACGCGGGTGGAAGACATAGTTGCAGCATTCCAGTTTGTTGAGTGCTTGCTCGATGTATTCTTCTCCTAAGTTGTTCTTTACGAGATCCAGTGCATTGATGAAGAAAGAAGTCTGCTCGATGAAGTCTGTGAAGCGATTTTCCAAGATGCCTCTGGAGACAGCGTCACACATGTTGAGCAGATCCGTCTGTTCGAGTACATGGAGCATACTGTCCTTGAAATCAATGAGGTCCTGTCGGAGTAAGTCTTTGTCGTGATAGTCTGCCGCCATGTTGGCAATCCAGTGATAGCAAGCATTGTCGAAGAGGTCAGGATTGGTGCTTCCAAGTAGAAGGTCCCGCAATGAATCGTTGTTCCATTTTCTGTTGCCTAAAAGAGTGGCCAGCTGATTATCTTTGATAGGGAAGTCGTATTTCAGTGCCTGCAGGTTTTCCACAGGTTGTACTTGCATATATCTGCCTTTAATCTTTTCCACTTGGCAGATGATTCTCGGCGTGAGGGCAGGATTAGGAATGCAACTTTTGTCAAGGCGCGTGGTGAAACCGTGTGATTCTTGAAGAATGTAAAAATTGTCGTGTGAGCGTTTGATGCTGAACTCTACCTTGTCGCCTTCATGATAGAATTGCCTGATCAGCGTTTCATAGTCTTGCCTGAGGTGTATACCACCGTTGAAGGATTCTTCCACGATGCAGGGAAGCGTGTTGGGTACGGTGCTTCTTTTCTGATACAAGAGCATGGGCAGACGATAGAGCTTGCCATCGTCTCCATAGGTGACAATAAACTGATGTGAGTCTGGATCCGTCCTGACGACGTTGACTGTAATCCTTTGGTTCTCTTTAGTTTCCGGTAATACCATCTTCTTCTTAGATAAGTTGTTGTTAAATATTCGATTTTACAAATGTACGAAAAATAAATGAATTTGCTTTCGTATTAAAGGTTTTTAGCATAGAAAAAGGTCTTATTGCCATAAATGTATGAGCAATAAGACCTTTGTATTAATTATCCATCGTAGACAGAAACGTTTTTGCCTCGTCATGGATGGGGAGTGGGAGAGGCATTACGCCTCGTTTTTCTTCTTACCTGTTCGTGCCTCTACGACATTGACGACATAGTCGCCGACGCGCTCGCATTCGTTGATGATGTCCATATACATCGTACCTACGGCGTAGGTGTATTTATGATCATTGACGTCAATGGTGTTTCTGCTGCGGAGCTGGTTGCGATAGTTGTTGATCTCGTTCTCAATGTTGAAGGAGCGGTTGATGTCGATGTCAGTCTTATGCTCCACAAGAGCATGCTCCATTTCTTCCATCGACTGGTCTGTAAGCGCGAACATCTGATGGAGATGCTCGTACTGATCAGTGGTGAACTCCTCTTTCTCGGTATATTTACGATTGATGGTTCTTGCGATATGATAGCACGAGTCACCGATACTTTCAAGTTCAGAGATCTCGCGTAGCATGGCTCGAACCTTGTCCTTTGTCTCGTCGCTGAGGTGGGCGTCACTGACTTGGTCGAGATATTTGGCAATTTCAATTTCCATGTTGTCAGCGATGCTCTCGTATTTCTCAATGCGGGAGAAGAGTTTGACGAAGTCGTTGGCATCCTTTGTTCCGAGCAGCTCTCTCACCATGCGTAGCATCCTTCTCATGCGCTCGGCAAAAGAGTGAATTTCCTTAGATGCTTCCAGTACGGAGAGCTCAGGGGTCTTCATGATACCTGCTTGTATAAAGCGCAGGCGGAAATCTTCTTCGTCCTTGTTCTTTTTGGGCTTGATGATCCAGCATACCACTTTCTCGATCTGTGGGATGAAGCCGATGAGCAAGGCGGTATTGGTCACATTGAAGCAAGTGTGGAAGGCTGCAAGCACAATAGGAAGGATAGCTGCCCGCTGTGCCTGGGTAAAGCCGGTACCAGTAGGATCGTAGCCTACCAGGTGGCATACGCCGTCAACAAAGGGATAGAACAGGCAGAGCACCCAGATGACGCCGAAGACATTGAAAACCAAATGCGCCATGGCGGCTCGCCGTGCTTGTGTGTTAGCACCAAGGGCGGCGAGATTGGCAGTTGCCGTCGTACCGATGTTCTCTCCTAAGACCAAGGCAATGCCAAAATAAATAGGCAGCACGCCAGAGGAACATAGCAGGATGGTGATGGCCATCACGGCTGCAGAGCTCTGTACGATGCAGGTAATCAATGTACCGATTAGCACAAACACAATGATATTTGCGTGACTGTGCACATCGAAGGAAGAGAAGAACTGGATGGCATCAGGGTTGTGCTCCAGGTCGAGCTCCTTGCCGGCATTGCTAAGTAAAACAAGTGCAAAGAAAAGAAAAGCAATACCGAAGAGGAAGTCACCGATGTAGCGGCGTCGCTTGGAATAGATGAGCATGATGCCCAGGAAGAAAGCAGGGAAGACGACCATCGTCAGATCTACGTTGAATCCCAGTGACATGATCCATGCGGTGAGCGTCGTTCCGATGTTGGCACCCATGATCACCGAGATCGCTTGTGCCAAGGTGAGCAGGCCTGCATTGACAAAACTGACTGTCATTACCGTGGTGGCGGAAGAGGATTGCACGGCGCAGGTGATGAAAACACCTGTGAGCATTCCAGTGAACCGGTTGGTGGTCATTGCGCCAAGGATATGACGCAGTTGCGAGCCTGCCATTTTCTGCAGGGCTTCACTCATTACCTTCATGCCGTAGATCAGCAAGGCTAAGGAGCCTAATATCTTCATGAAGATAATCACATAGTCGCTTGTGTTCATAAATATCTGTAATGTCTGTTACGATTATGCTACAAAGATATAAAAAAAATATGTCATGCGGAATGAATGGCTTCGTTTTTTTGGCTTGCCAAATAGCTTTTTTTCTTTTAGATATTTGGCTTCGAGAGAATAGAAAGATGGTTTAGTTAAATATTAATAATTGTTTTAAGTTTCTGCGGGCAAAGTGTCGTTTTCTTAATAATAAATAGTAACTTTGCATCTGCTTTTAATATAAAGCGACTGGTTCAGTAGCTCAGTTGGATTAGAGCAGCAGCCTTCTAAGCTGCGGGTCCCGGGTTCGAACCCCGGCTGAATCACATGAAGGGCTAAGCAACACTCGTTGCTTAGCCCTTCTTGGCTTTTGAGAGGAGCCTCTGCAAAGCAGAGGCGTACGGAACGCAGCAGTCATAAAGACAACCTTTAGAGGCGGGATTCCTCCTTGCCTTTTCGGGCTTTTAGGGGGCGCAAAGAGGCTTCCTTCGCTTTCCAGGCTTTCAAGGCACTGAACCATTGGCCGGCGCTATGATAGCCCTGCTCCTCTTTGTCGCTACAGAAAGAGATGTGGTAGACGAGATGGCCATCGGGGATAGAGACGAGATAGCCGTCGTCGTACTGAGTGTGCACCTCTTTGAGAATATTGGCAGGGGGGATGGAGACTGCTAATCCTACGGTTTCCTTTTTATGTGAAAGCGTATCCTTACCCGTGACAGGATAGTCGGTGCCCCAGTTGGCAAGCAAGCCATGACCGTCGGTCCAACTTTGTTGCCCCTTGATATGCGTGATACCTATAAAATAAGGAGTGGCGCATATCTGTTCGCTGAGCTTGAAACCTTTTGGCACAGACACGTTCACGTCCACTTCACAGTCGCGGTGTCCCGCGATCATCGTGTAGCGGGTGGTGAGTGTGCGCGGCTCGGCATCGGGTGTCGGCTTCCAGTTTAAATCCGTGATCTCAACGATGCTGCGGAGTGGACCGTTTGCTACAATGCGCTGACGGCGGCTGTCGCAGTCAGTGAAACCTACGGGCTGTTTGCCATCCCATCCGTTAAGGGCTCCAACACCTACACCGTCTCTTACTGCAAGGACATCGTCACCGTAGCCAGCAGCCAGCTGGACTGAGTCGGGATAGAACTCCGTGTCGTGGAGTTCCAACTGCCTTTTGCGCTTACCATAGATGTCGACTGATTGTCGTGGACTGCAATAGAAACGATAAGCAGTGATCTCGCTTTCCAGTACGGCACCATGCTGATGGATGACGGGGAAAGGATTGGTTCCTCGCAGTGAAGCGAACTCACTCAGGTAGATGTCGTGCTTGTTCTTTGCCTTCACTTTGCTGTTGCGCAGAAGAATGTCGGCAAAGGTACGCTTGACGTTAGTGTCAGACATGGCCTTTCTGGTGTCAGGCATGGCCTTACGCCACAGCGCAATGGTGGCCTTGTTTTGTCCCTTTGCCTTCATGTCGGCGAGGAAGAACAGATGATCAGCTCCTCCGTCACCATCCAAATCGTCCAACTGTGAAGGTACCTCTTTCCCGTCTACAGTAACGCGGGCAGAGCGATAGCCTTCTATACCAGCTATCTCCACGGGCGACTGCTGCAAAATCGTGTTGCCAGGATTTTGCAGTGTCACAGTCATCGTTCTGTCCTGTCCGACTGCTTGTAGCGAGAACAGAAAAGAACCGGCGAGCACCATGCCGCCCATGAAAGCGTTAGAGAAGAATAATCTCATATCAGTCATTATTATATTTAGAGCGTCACACCATTCTTGAAGATGGCAAATCCATGAATGCCGTTGCGCTCTGCTTTTACCTTTTTGCCGCTTGCCACATCGAGTACGGTGCGTATGAAGTCCGGCAAAAGGTCTGCTATGCTTTTGTCTTCCACGATAGTGCCAGCGTTGAAGTCAATCCAGTTGCCTTTGCGCTCAAAGAGAGAAGTGTTGGTAGAGACTTTCAAGGTCGGCACAGCGGTAGCGAAGGGCGTACCACGACCCGTTGTGAACAGCACGATGTGGCATCCGGCAGCAGCCAAGGCTGTCGCAGCTACAAGGTCGTTGCCCGGAGCAGAGAGCAGATGAAGGCCGTGACCTTGCAGTCGCTCACCATAGCCGAGGACACCGTAAACGGGAGATGATCCCGACTTCTGCGTGCATCCCAGCGCTTTATCTTCCAGTGTAGAGATGCCACCGGCTTTGTTACCCGGCGAAGGATTCTCGCCCACGGGTTGACCGTGGCTGAGGAAGTAGTACTTGAAGTCGTTGATAAGATGCTTGGTGTCGTCGAGCACTTGTTCGTTAATGCATCGTTGCATGAGAAGCGTCTCAGCACCGAACATCTCCGGAACCTCAGTGAGCACCGTAGTACCGCCTTGTTCATTGCAGAGCCAGTCGCTGAAAGCACCTACGAGCGGGTTGGCCGTGATACCGGAGAAGCCGTCGCTGCCACCGCATTTCAGTCCGATGCGCAGTTCAGAAGCCGGAATGGCCGTACGCTGATCGTTGCGCGCTTTGTTGTAGAGGTTTATCAGCATCTCTGTGCCAGCCTCCACCTCGTTGTCTTCTACCTCTTGGCAGACGAGCAACTTGATGCGGTCGTGATCGTAGTCACCGAGCAACTTCACGAACTCGTGCGGTTGGTTGTTCTCACATCCCAATCCTACGATGAGCACACCACCTGCATTGGGGTGAAGCACCAGGTCGCGAAGAATATGGCGTGTGTTCTCATTGTCTTCACCGAGCTGCGAACAACCATAGTTATGCGGAAAAGCCACGATGGCGTCTACTCCTTCACCATTATTGGTCTGTGCTTTTACCTCCTCCACGATATTCTGAGCAATGCCATTGACACAGCCCACCGTAGGGATCACCCAAAGCTCGTTCCTCACTCCGACGAGTCCGTTGGAGCGGCGATAACCTTGAAAGGTAGCATCGGGATGCGGTGTCGTCTTTTTCTGCGGCTGGATGTGGATATTGTCGTAGTTCAGCTCTCCACTCAGATTCGTCTTGATATCGTGGTCATCGAGCAGTGCTCCTTTTGCAATGTCGTGGATAGCATGACCGATTGGAAAGCCGTATTTCACGATCATCTCTCCCGTCTTGATGTTGTTGAGAGCGATCTTATGTCCGGGTACCGCATCCGTAACCAGTTTGAGAGGTGCACCGTCGATGTCGACGATGTCGCCGGCCTTCAGTGCTTTGATGGCTACGGCGACATTATCAGTAGGGTTGATTCTAATTGCTTGTTTCATCTTTTCACTTGCTGAGAACCGTCTCAATAGCTTTTCTCATGCCCGACACTTGTATCTGCTGGAGATAGGAGGCCAGCAAGTCCGTCAGTCCGGGGATGTCATTGAGATTACCTTGTTCTTTCCAAATCAGGTCCTGAGCGCCGAGCACACCTTCGGCGATGGTATGGCAATCGGCCGAAGTCCAGAGATGCTGGAGCAGTTCAAGGATTGCCGGATCGTCGTTGGGAGTGATTGCCGTGCCGTCCTCCCGGGTGCCACCTTTATAATAAGTGGTGATGGCAGCGAGTCCGAGCACGATAGCTTTGGGCAGTTCACCTTTCAACTCGGTGTAGCGCTTCAGCGCAGGCAGGTCACGCGTCTTGAACTTCGGGAAGCTGTTGAGCATGATACTCGTCACCTGATGGTCGATATATGGATTTTTGAACCGCTGCAGCACGTCTTCGGCAAAGCGTGTGAGCTCGTCTTTTGGCAGTTCGAGTGTCGGCAGAAGCTCGTTGAACATGACTTGATGGATATATTTCCCGACCAGTTCATCGTTGCAGGCATCTCTGACGATGTTGATACCGGAGAGGAATGCTACGGGCGAGAGCACGGTATGCGGACCGTTGAGCAGTGTCGTCTTGCGCAGGTGATAGGGTGCTTCGTTGTCGGTGAGCACCACGTTGAGTCCTGCTTTGCGTGCCGGCCATTCCTCGTCGAGCTGTTCGATGGAGATGTTCTTGTCGTGTTCGATGACCCAGAGATGGAAGATCTCGCCTTGCACCATAGCAGCATCCTTGTAGCCGATACGCTGCCACAGTTGCTGTTCGTCGTTGCGGGGATAACCGTTGACAATGCGGTCCACGAGTGTGGTGCAGATCGGGCAGCAACTTGCTACCCACTTGCGGAATCCCTCAGCGTCGTCGAGGTCGTCGTGCCACAAGTCGATATATTGGTTGATGCACTCTTTGAGATGGTGTCCGTTGCCAAAGATCAGCTCACAAGGCAGGATGATGAGTCCCTTCTTGGCATCGCCGTTGAAACACGTGTAGCGGCGATAGAGCAGTTGCGTGAGTTTGGCAGGGTAGGAGGCTGGCGGCGTGTCGCTCAGCTTGCATGTGTTGTCGAAGGCAATACCGGCCTCAGTGGTGTTGGAGATGACAAAGCGCATCTCTGGTTGCTCGGCCAGTGCCATGAATGCGTCGTACTGCGTATAGGGATTCAGCGCGCGGCTGACGCTGCTGATACGCTGGCAGGTGTTTACTTGTTCGTTGCCTTTCAGTCCGAGCAGATTGACATGGTAGAGGCAGTCCTGTGCACGCAGCGTCTCGATGTGGTTCCGCTCGCGTGGCTGTACGATGACGACAGAGCCATTGAAAGCCGTCTTGTCGTTCATCTCCTGGATCATCCAGTCCACGAACGCTCTGAGGAAGTTGCCTTCACCAAACTGTATCACACGCTCCGGCGCCTCGGCTTTCGGTGCCGTGTGTCTGTTGAGAATGTTGTTAGTCATAGATTCAGTATATATAATAAGGTGTAGTAAAAATGGGACCACCTACTATGTAAGGTGGTCCTAAGTGTACTATATATAATAAAAAAAGGAGTCGTTATGGTACGATCTTCTTATATTTCGGCACGAGTGTCTTCATGATCGACCAAGCGATGAGATAGGCTACTGCGCAGATGCAGAACACGATCATGTATCCGGCAGGCTTACCCTCAAAGCCCAAGAAGGAGAACGAGCTACCTGCTTTCTCGGCATAGTCGAAGAGAATGCCAGAGCCCTGGTTGATCATATACGAGCCAATGCCACCGGCCATTGTACCCACGCCTGTGATCGTAGCGACTGTCGACTTGGGGAACATGTCGCCGATGGTGGAGTAGAGGTTGGCCGACCACGCCTGGTGTCCGGCACCGGCGATGCCGATGATGACAGCCGGGAAGATAGCGCCATACTGTCCGAGAGGCTGAGCCAGAAGAGCAGTGAGGGGCATGAAGGCAAAGATGAGCATGGCCAGCATACGTCCGCCGTAGGGATCCATGCCACGCTTCTCCACAAACAGCTTAGGCAGATAGCCACCGAAGATAGAGACCACCGTGACGATGAAGTAGAGGATGAAAATCAGCGTGGCACCCTCTTTCGAAGCCGAAGGATAGTGATAGACATCACTGAAATAAGCAGGAGCCCAGAAGAGATAGAACCACCATACGCCGTCAGTGAAGAATTTACCGGTGATAAACTCCCATGTCTGCTTGTAGGTGAGACATTTGAGCAGAGGAATTGTCTTCTCTTCTTTCTCGTCAGTCTTGGCATCTTCCGTCTCCTTCTCATCGTCCTGATGGATATAGGCAAGCTCAGCTGCATTGATATGCTTCGACTTTTCAGGCTTGTCGTACCACTCCAACCAGAAGAACACCCAGACGAAACCGAGTGCACCGATGATGATGAAGGCACTCTCCCATCCCCATGCTTTGGCGATGAACGGGATGGTGGCCGGAGCCGCCAGAGCGCCTACCGAGGCACCACTGTTGAAGATTGCCGTGGAGAGCGCACGGTCCTTCTTCGGGAAATATTCCGCTGTCACCTTGATGGCAGAGGGGAAGTTGCCCGACTCACCAATGGCCAGGATCATACGGCAACCCAAGAAGAGATATACAGAAATAGTAGAGATTGAAAGCGCGAGAGCGGAACCTTGCTTCACGGCGTGCAGGGCCTCCACACTGTCCAGTCCCTCGATCTCCATGGTCAGCCATCCGCATCCTGCATGAAGGCAGGCACCTGTCGACCAGATGAGGATGGCCAGAAGATAACCTTTCTTTGTTCCCAAGCGGTCAATGGCCGTACCCGCGAAGAGGCTCACCGCTGCGTAGAACAGCGAGAACCATCCCGTGATCATACCATAGTCGGTATCGGTCCAGTGAAACTCCGGGGCGATGAAGTCCTTCCATGTCAGCGAGAGCACCTGACGGTCGAGATAGTTGACCGTGGTGGCGACGAAGAGGAGCGCACAGAGGTACCATCTCCAGTTCGTCTTTACATCGTTTTTGATCGTTCCTCCGTTCATGCGCGTTGTTTCTTAGCATTCTGAATGATCTCGATGCACTGCTTGCAGAGCTCGGTGATGGCGTTCCAGTCGCCCTTGGCGACGACCTCTTTGGGGAAGAGCTTTGAGCCCATGCCCACACAGTAGGCACCGGCCTTGATCCATCCTTCGAGGTTCTCTTGTGTAGGCGCCACGCCACCGGTGACCATGATCTTCGACCAGGGACAGGGAGCCATGAGATCCTTGATGAAGCGAGGACCGTAGACATCGCCGGGAAACACCTTTGTCAGGTCGGCACCGAGTTCCTGAGCCTTGCCGATCTCGCTGACCGTACCACAGCCCGGGCAGTAGGGGACGAGACGACGGTTACATATCGGAGCCACGTCGGGGTTGAAGAGCGGACCGACGATGAAGTTGGCACCAAGCTGAATATACAGCGCAGCAGTAGGAGCGTCGACGACAGTGCCTGCGCCCAGTGCCAGCTCTGGGCATTCCTTGTCAGCCCATTTCACCAGTTCACCGAATACCTCATGGGCAAAGTCGCCACGGTTGGTGAACTCAAAGGCGCGCACGCCACCTTCGTAGCAGGCCTTGATCACTTTCTTGGCGACTTCTGCGTCAGCGTTATAGTATACGGGCACCATGCCGGTGGCCCCGATTTTCTGAAGAACTTGTATTTTGTCAAATTTAGCCATGATTGTAGTAATGTTATTGGTTGATTGAAATGATAGAAAGCCATCGGTCGGTCAGACAGTGCTTTGTCCGCCCGATGGCTAATTTTTGTTTTTTATCTCTGGACTCTGCCATTGGCGTTTCCTGCGGCGAGGCTTTCCACCTCCTCTTTCGATACGAGGTTGAAGTCACCGTTGATGGTATGCTTCAGTGCTGAGGCTGCGACAGCAAACTCCAGGGCCTCGCCCTGAGTAGGCTTGGTGAGCAGTCCGTGGATGAGTCCACCGGCGAAGGAGTCACCACCACCTACGCGGTCGATGATCGGCTCAATGTCGTAGTGCCGGCTCTCGTAGAATTCCTTGCCATTATAGATGAGCGCTTTCCAGCCGTTGTGCGTAGCGGAGTAAGACTCACGCAGTGTGGAGACGACATATTTGAAACCAAACTCCTTAGCCATCTGCTCAAAGATCTTGTGATAGCCTGCGGCGTCGGTCTTTCCGCCTTCCACGTCAGCGTCGGGCTTGAAGCCCAGGCAGAGCTGAGCGTCTTCCTCGTTGCCAATGCACACATCGACGTACTGCATGAGCGGGCGCATGATGGAGATAGCCTTCTCCGAGGTCCACAGCTTCTTGCGGAAGTTGAGGTCTACCGACACAGTCACGCCGTGGCGCTTGGCAGCTTCGCATGCAGCCTTCACAATAGCGGCGGCGTTGTCGCTGATTGCCGGTGTGATGCCCGACCAGTGGAACCACTGAGCCCCCTCGAAGATCTCGTCGAAGTCAAACTCCTCCGGGCGAGCCTCAGCGATGGCAGAGTGTGCGCGGTCGTAGATAACCTTGCTGGGTCGCATGGAAGCACCCGTCTCGGCGTAGTAGATACCCACGCGCTCACCGCCACGCACGATGTGGCTTGTGCCGACACCATAGCGGCGCATGGCGTTGAGCGCCAGCTGTCCGATCTCGTGTTTCGGAAGTTTGGTGACGAAGTCGGCATCGTGGCCGTAGTTGGCGAGGCTGATGGCCACGTTGGCCTCACCTCCGCCGGGGATCACACGGAAGTGATCACTCTGTATGAATCGGTCATTGCCCTCTGGAGACAGGCGCAGCATGAGCTCGCCCAATGTTACTATTTTTGCCATATTCTCATTTAAGTTTAATAATTGCTATTATAATATTACGAACACAAAGAAGTGATTACGCAAGCGCAGACAGCGGCGTCCGCACTTAGAAATTGAAGTAGTTCTTTGCGTTGTAGTAGCTGATGTCCTCCACCATCTGGTTGATGCGCTTCTCCTCAAAGCCGTCGTAGGGGATCTCGCCGTTCTCGATGTCGTTGCCGATCAGGTTGCAGAGAATACGACGGAAGTATTCGTGACGGGGATAGGAGAGGAATGAGCGTGAGTCGGTGAGCATGCCGACGAAGCGGCTCAGCAGTCCGAGCAGTGACAGGGCGTTGAGCTGTTTGGTGATGCCGTCCTTCTGATCGAGGAACCACCAGCCTGATCCCCATTGGATCTTACCGGGCATAGAGCCGTCCTGGAAGTTGCCGAGCATCGTAGCCATCACCTCGTTGGCACAGGGGTTGAGGTTGTAGAGTATCGTCTTGGTCAGATGTCCCTCCAAGTCGAGTCGGTTGAGGAAGGCCGAGCAACTCTTTGCCGTGTTGAACTCACCGATGGAGTCGAAGCCCGTGTCAGGTCCGAGCTGGCGGAACATACGTGTGTTGTTGTTGCGGATGGCGCCATAGTGGTATTGCTGTGCCCATCCGGCCTCGTAGTCCTGCAGGGCGAAGACATAAAGCATGGCGCTCTTGAACTTCAGCACCTCTTCGTGTGTGAGTTCCTTGCCGGCGTAGACCTTGTCAAAGATGTCGTTGATCTCCTGGTCGGTGTATTTCTCGGCGTAGAACTCCTCTATGCCGTGGTCAGAGAGGCGGCATCCCATGGCGTTGAAGAAGTCGTGGCGCTGTTGCAGTGCATCTACGTAGTCTTGGAAGTTGCTGATGTTTTTACCCGAAACAGCCGAGAGCTTCTCGACATAAGCGCGGAAATCCTTAGCGTTCTCCGGGGCCATAGCCTTGTCGGGTCGCCATGCCGGGAGCATGCGTGTCTTGAGCTCGCTCTTTGCCACAAGGGTGTGATAGTGGAGGTCATCAATAGGATCGTCGGTGGTGCACACCGTCTCCACATTATATTTATTGAGCAGTCCCCACGGTGTGAGCGAAGGGTCGTTGGCGAGTTTGTCGTTGCATTCGTCAAAGATCTCGCGTGCTGTCTCGGGGTTGAGGCGCTTGGTGATGCCGAAAGCCGTCTTCAGCTCCAGGTGAGTCCAGTGATAAAGCGGGTTGCGGAACGTATAGGGTACAGTCTCTGCCCACTTCTCAAACTTCTCCCAGTCGCTGGTGTCTTTGCCTGTGCAGTATTTTTCCGGTATGCCATTGCTGCGCATAGCGCGCCACTTATAGTGATCACCACCAAGCCATACCTCCGTGATGGAGCGGAAACGCTTGTTCTCGGCGACTTGCTGAGGAACGAGGTGACAGTGATAATCGATGATGGGCATCTTGGCAGCATGCTCGTGATAGAGTTTCTGTGCAGTTTCTGTCTGCAACAGGAAGTTCTCATCCATGAATTGTTTCATTTGCTTTTTGAGATTGGTTGATTGTTTCTGCAAAGATAATAAATAGTTTCTGAATAGAGGGTGGCAATATTGTTCAGAATGGTATAAAATCGTTCGAAATCTACTTTTTGTCGTATTCTTTGTGTCAATAGGTGGAATTTTATTATCTTTGCATAGCCATCAAAGCTATCCTTATCTATATAACATGTTTAGGAAGTACTTATTGACATTACTCTTGCAGTTCGGCTGCATCTGTCATATATATGCCCAACCCTATTGCGACGTGCGTACGTTCTCACTACGCGATGGCTTGGCTGCCAACATCATCTCCGGTATCGGACAGACCGACGACGGGCTGATGTGGCTTGGTACGTGGAGCGGACTCTGCTACTACGACGGTTACCGCTTCACCACATTCCGCAGTATGCCCGGACTGGGCGACGTGCTGACGAGCAACCGTATCTATACCCTCCATACCAATTACCGCAACGATGTGTGGGTGACGACCTACGACCGGCGGCTCTATCTCTTCGACACGGAGCGCTGTGCTTATGTCAACATCAATCGGCTCATCGCCTCTTCCATTCGACAGCCTGTCCGTTTCCACCGTATCATTTCATTGTCCGACGGTCATACTTGGGCCACAACAGAGGGTTCTCCGAGGCTGACGCTCCGCATTGACGACGATCGTGTTGAGGCAGAAGACGGCATTGCTGTCTACCGCGGTCTGGACATCCGTCAGGCTCTCGTCGACGGCTATGGCCATGAATGGTTGCTTTCGGGCAAAGCCATCCTTGATGGCAATGCCCGAAAAGCCTGCGCTTTCCCTGCCGTCCTCACTGAGCGAATCGGAAGCCGCACCTATTTCATCAGTGCTCATGGCGGTGTCGTCTCTGTCGGCAGGGATGGCAAGACCTTCCAAAAGCATTGCGCAGATATGCGGGATCTCCATGTCAACGATGTCTGCGCCTGGCGCGGCCGTCTGCTGTTGGGCACTTCCCGTGGCTTGTTTGTGCTCGACCGTCAACGTCTGCGTGAACTCCCGTTGCGCCATCCAGCCCTCTCTTCCGCCGATATCACCAAGATCTTTGTAGACCGCCGGGGGCGTATCTGGCTTTTCTCGTCCAATGACGGTGTAGCCATGCTTGACGGTGACCATTGTGAATGGCTGCAGGCCGAACCACAACAGCCCTATCTGCGCACCACCAGCAGTACGCCTTTC
Source organism: uncultured Prevotella sp. (assembly GCA_945873145.1). Lineage (GTDB taxonomy): Bacteria > Bacteroidota > Bacteroidia > Bacteroidales > Bacteroidaceae > Prevotella. Next base: position 10,027 of record CAMCBZ010000033.1, on the reverse strand, counting down.
TTCCACGAAGACGAGTACGGTACCATTTGGGTCGTGCCCCGTGGCGGTACCTTCAGCTACTACGATGAGAGTCTTCACAGTCTTGTGGCCTATCCTTTATATAGTGGTGAGACCGCAGATGCCTGTATACCACTGATCAAGAAATCGTTTGTCGACAATCAGCACAACCTCTGGTTTTCGGGCGAGCGCAACCTCTCGATGTTGCATTTCCGTCGCCATCGTGTGCGCCGGCTGCCGATGGTTGTCAACCAGGAGGTGCGTGCGTTGTGTCTTGACCGTGACGGCAACCTTTGGGCAGGTGACCGCGAGGGCTACCTGACCGTCTATGACCGTGAAGGCAGGCAGAAGGGCTACCTCACTCCGTCGGGTGCGCTGCAAAGCATTCCGGCACGTTTCGCCCACAGTGTCTATTCGATCAAGCAAGACAGCAAGAGCCGGATGTGGATTGGAACGAAAGGCGAGGGCCTTTATTGCTGGGACGGCAAGGCGATGAATCACTTTGTCCATGATCATCATGACCGCTGGAGTCTGAGCAATGATGACATCTACGACATCTTTGAGGACGGCAGTCACCGTCTGTGGATCGCCACCTACGGCGGAGGCGTGAACTGTGTGGAGCAGCGGTCAGATGGCTCTGTGCGTTTCGTCAACGTCAACAATCTTTTCAGAAGCTATCCGCGTCTTGCTTTCCTCATGGTGCGGCGTATTGCTGAGACACGGCATGGCGAGATGGTGGTGGCTACCAATGGGGGACTGATTACGTTTTCGGGTAAGTCCATGCCGCTGCAACGTCTCCGCTTCTTCACCACTTCGCCCCGTAGTGGCGACGACCACTCGCTCTCCAGCAGCACTGTCTTGCAGGCTCTGCCCACGCACGACGGTCATGTCTTTGTCAATATCATGGGAGGTGGCGTGCAGGAAGTCACCGACGACGAGCTGCTCCACAACGATCTCCGTCTGAAGACAATCACCTCAGTGACCGCTGATGAAGGCCTCGTGCAGGCTATGGTGGAGGATCGTCAGGGAAGCATCTGGCTCGTCAGGGAGACGACCATTGACAAATATGACCGTAAGCACAGAATTCTCTCCACTTTCAGTGCGCAGGACATCGGCTATCCTGTGGAGTTCTCCGAGGCCAAACCGCTATGCCGTCCCGGTGACGGCAACCTGTTCATGGCCTGCAATGGCTGTATCGTCGCCTTCGCGCCGGGCGACTTGCACAACTCTTCCGTCGTGCCGCGCATAGCCTTTACCAGTGTGCGCTACCAGGGTGACGACCAGCCGCAAGCTATCCTCAACTCGCCCGTGCTGGAAGTGCCGAGCGACAAGCGCAGCCTCACGATCTATTTCTCAGCCCTTGACTATGCTGGCGCGAGCCGGGTGCGCTATGCCTATCAGCTTGAGGGCGACGGCGACAAATGGAACTATGTCGACGACATGCACAGTGCTTCTTTCAACCGCATTCCCCATGGCCATCTGCGTCTCCTCGTCCGCTCCACCAATGCCAACGGCGTGTGGCAGAACAATATGCGGGCGCTCGTCATCTATGCTCATCCCACCTTCTGGGAGTCGTGGATGGGATGGTGCTTCTATATCATCGTGGGCGGTGCACTCGTCTTCCTGGCTATCTATCTGATCAACCAACGGCAGCGCATGAAGATGCAGACCGAGATGGGACGTATGCGGGCTGAGTTCTTCACCCGCATCGGTCATCAGCTGCGTACCCCGCTGACGCTTATCGGTGGACCCGTCACAGAGGTGCTCAAGAGTGAGTCGCTCTCTGAGCGGGGCCACGGCCTGCTCGATATGGTACGGCGCAACAGCCAAAGCATGCTCGCCCTTGTCGACAACATGCTGCACTACGATCACGACTCCGACAACTACCTCGTCGACGACACCAATGCGCCATTCGCGCTCTCCAATGCTGAGCAGAATGCTATGACCGACAACGTCGGGCCTGACCAGGGACAGCGCACCACGCTGCTCGTCGTTGAGGACAATGCCGACCTGCGGCTCTTCCTCTCTACCATCCTCAGCCCTGACTACACCGTGCTCACTGCCGACAATGGTTTGCAGGGACTGGAGACGGCACGCAAGCAACTGCCCGACTTTATCATCTCCGACGTGATGATGCCTGTCATGGACGGACTGGCAATGGTGCATGAGCTCAAGCAGGACGCCACGACCAGCCATATCCCCATCATCATCCTCAGTGCCAAGGCTTCCATGCAGGACCGCTTGCAGGGACTGCGTGAGGGCATTGACGACTACATCCCCAAGCCTTTCTCGGCCACCTATCTCCGTGAGCGCGTGGCCAACATCATCGCCCGTCGTCATAGTCTGCAGAAGGAGGCTTTGGCCCAGCTCACCGACCGTGCCGCCGAGGCGCAGGAGCAGACATCCCAGGAGAAAAGTGAGGAGAACGCCCCCACGACCTACCGACTGAGTGCTCCCGAGATTATCGATGCCGACAAGGTGATGATGGACAAGCTCATGGCCTTCCTTGAGGAGCATATCAGTGACCCGGCCCTGCGCATGGAGGATATGGCCGACGAGGTCAACCTTAGCCGTACTGCCTTCTACAGTAAGATGCGGTCAATCGTAGGCATGCCGCCTGTGGAGTTCGTCCGTCACATTCGTTTGCAGCGTGCCGAGCTTTTGGTGGCCAAGAGCAAGGACAGCTTCTCGCAAATCGCTTATGCCGTCGGCTTCGCTGATCCTAAGTACTTCTCGAAATGCTTCCGCAAGGCCACGGGAATGACGCCATCGGAATACCGGAGGATGAAGCAGAAGCAGGAGGAAGCGTAAAAGGACAAGCCTCACCCCCATACCCCTCTCCAATGGAGAGGAAAGTAAAAACATAGGCAAGAAAGGTTTGATTTCTTTCTAAAACATAGGCAAGAACGGCTTGATTTCTTTCTAAAACATAGGCAAGAACGGCCTGGTTTCTTTCTAAAACATAGGCAACTTGTGCTGACTTCTCTTTTGCTCCCTTCTGCTGCGCCTAAATTATCATCAAGTGTGTGTTGTTGATAAAACTGACAAAAAAGCGGCCCTGAGAATGCGTTCTTTTGAAACAAACTGTCCTTTGCTCGGATTTTTGCGAAAATAGAGCGATTTTCTTAACTTATTGATTAGTAGCTAGATATGAAAAATGTCGTTTTGAGACTAATATGAAAAAGGCACTTTGACCAAAAATTCTCTAGAGAATTTCTCGTCAAAGTGCCTTTCTGATGCTGTCATCTCGGCTTTCTGATGTTGTCATTACGGCTTTTCGATGCACTCATCTCACCTTTCTGATCTCAAAACCATGCTTTTTTCATCTTTTGAAGCCAGCTTTTTCTGAAAATCGCATTGCCGTTCTCTCTAGGATGCTCGCCCGGGATGACAGACTTTTGTCAATATGTTTCGGGTATCATATAAACTTTCTCTAATTGTTGTATCACAATTGGTAACAGTTCAACGAAAGATTTCTATGACTATTTTTCTCAAGAATTTGAGAATGAGAGAATTCTTCTCTCGATTAGGATTAAAAAGAATTATCAGGCGAAAGCAGCGTTGCTGCTTGTATATTCTCCAATTCTAATCGATTCACAATATTGTGCGGGAAATTCTATAATTCTCAAATTCTTGATATAAAAGGAAAAAGTGAATAGTAAGGCTTCAATTTTATTCGATGAATAGTAACCACACTTGGTAGGTGTTCAGCGAGCTTAATTGAAGAGTACCATACCCGCCAACGACAAAGCGGCCGTGGCATTCTGCTCTCGGAAGTCCGGGAGCCCGAATGCACACGGCCGCTAATGATCACTTACTTTCCTATTTCTGCACGCCCACTCCGAGCTTGCTCACATCTTCGTTGGTGACAGTGAAGTCACCCTTGGCAGCATCCTTGAACTTCGGATCAACGCCGTTCTTGCCGCTGGTGTCGCCATTCCAGTAGACCTTATTGTCTGGATCGCTGGCAGCAAACAGATTGGCGTTGGTACAGCCAAAGTAATAGTTGTTCTGGTAAATCGGTTTCGTCGTCGTACTCTGGTTGGTGTAGACAGCCTGCGTGTTGACAATGAGGTTGTTAGCCCATGTGATCTTCTGTCCATCCTTCTTGCCGTTGAAGCGGATGTAGAGGAAGCGCTTGCCCGAGGTGCCGTTCATGACGTTGTAGAACGTGTTGTTCTTCACTGTGATGACAGGTACTGGGTTGCCGTAGTTGCCGGACTTATCGTCGTAGCGGAAGAGATCACGCTCGTTGGCACAGTTGTAGACATAGTTGTTCTCGAAGGTAATCGTCTTGATGTAGCTCTTGCGTACATCGAAGAAGTCACCACCGTCGCATCCGATGCCGTGGATCTTGTTGTTGCGGAAGACCACGTCGTCGATGATGGCCTGGTCGGTGTTACCATAGAGCAAGCCCTTCTGGTCGCTGGCGCCGACGATCTCGCAGTCTTCTACATCGAGCAGTTTGTAGTTACCTGCCGACTTGTAGTCGAAGAACTGGTCGGTAGCAGCATTGTTCGTACCGTCCAACACGACGTTGCTCAGCGTGAGCGAAGCACCATCCTGCACCTTAAACGTACCCTGAATCGTCGGTTTGGCAGTGGGGTAGATGCCCTTGATGGTGATAGAGTGCTCGATGACAGCAGCACCAGCCTTGTCGGGCGTTTCAGCCCCTGAGCTGATCATGTAGGTGCCATTGTAGAGTGCGAAGACCTGACCCTCGGTAGCGTTCTCCAGCATACTGCTGAAGTCGTCGGTAGAGCGCACGATGGTGGCACCACTGAGGTTAACGATGGTTGTGAACTTCCTGCTACCGCGCTCCTTACCATTGTAGAAGATCTTGGCCACATAGTTGGTTTCAGGTGTCAGTCCGCTGATTTTCTTGCGTCCCGCGGTCTGCTCCTCAGCGGTCACCGCTTGTGTCAGCACGACGTTTCCGTCAGCATCGAGGATGCTGGCACTGTTGATGAGTGAGTCCTTTGGCCATTTGATGATGACATCCTTGTCGCCTACGTCTTCCAGTGCCATGCTCTGCATGATCTGCTGAGCGTCGGAACGGAAGTAGACGGAAGTCCATTTTGAGTCGCGCGAGGCATCACTATTGTCCACGGCGCGCACGCGTGCTGAGTATTTGGTGTCGTAGGTCAGGCCCTCCAGGTAGAGCGAGACGCCCTCTGTGGTGAAGGTCAGTGGAGTGGTGGCGAAGGCCAGACTGTCGTCGGGATAGACTTCTACCTCATACGAGGTAGCACCGTTCACCGGTTGCCAGCTGAGGTTGGCAGTGCTGGTCGAAACATTCTTTGCCTCCAGTCCGATGGGGGAGAAGTTGCGGTCAAGGATGAGGCTGGTGATCTCGTCCATCGGGCCTGAGCATGCCGTCAGGCCCAGAGAGGCGCTGACGAGCGTTAAGGCGATGATATGATGATATGTTTTCATTGTTCAAATGCGATATTGAGTTAGAGAAGATTTAGTTGTTGAGCTGTCCGAGATTGCCGTCGTTGTTGAGCATACCGTTGCTGCCGTCGATGAAGGTCTGCCAGATCGGCCACAGACAGTGGGTCGACGGTGTGACGACGAAGAGACCATTGATATAGTCATCGTTGAGGATGTTGGCACCTGTCGAAGAGTCAACAAACCAGTTCTTCGACGACCATCCGGCATCTTTCAGCTCTGCAATCTTGTCGGGATCGTCCTCGCCCTTGTTCAGTCCGTAGTACTCGATGCTGTTGGCGTCGGTCGTGTTGTTGATATAGACTTTGTCTGGCAGTCCGGCATAGCGTCCCTCTCGGTTGGCGAGCTGCTGGAGTTTTGTCTTCTCCAGGTTCATAGCCTCGTCGATGTTACCCCAGCGTACGAGATCCATCTTGCGCAGCGACTCACCGGCGAACTCCAGTGCACGCTGCTCCTCAATACCTTTCTGGAAGGCTTCCTTGCTGGCGCAGTAGATATTCTTGAGCTTAGCCACGGTGTCAGTGGGCAGGGCACGGTAGAGGATAGGTTTCATGTATTCCCATCCCTTGGCAGGCCCGTTGAGCTGGTTCTCGCTCTCAGCAGCCATCAAGTAGACATCGGCCAGACGCATATACTGCCAGTTGACACCATCGTCGTTGGTAGAGGTGACGGTGCGCTTCATCCACTCATAGCGCAGTTTGCCGAAGCACCACTTGGTGAGACCACGAAGCTGCACGTTGGACTTGCCGTCCACGAGCTTCTTGCTCCAGTCGTAAGGTACGCAGGTGATGTCGCGGCGGACGTCCTTCGCGTTATAGTCGTAGTAGAGTGTCGGGGTAGGTCCGACTACGCCGCCCTGGGCCTGCTGGGTATACTGGTCTTTGGCGTTGTGCTTGATGCCGAAGGTGTAGAGCACACGGCCACGGCCGTCGCTGAAGGGAATCTCCCAAAGGCTCTCGCCACCGGCTGTGACATTGTCCTCACAGAGTTTGACGAAGTTCTCCTTGAATGTTCCGAGTTTGTTGCGGCCAGAGTTGATGACGTCCTCGCACTCTTCTTTGGCGATGGCATACATCTTCTCGGGTGCGAGTTCGGGGCTCTTGCTGCGGCGGAAGCCATCGCCACGCAGGCCATAACCGCCAGCGACGAGGGCGATGCGTGCACGCAGGCCCTTGACAAAGCTCTTGCTCACGCGCTCTGTCGTCTTGGTGATGGCGTTTTGGTTGGGCCAATAGCAGTAGTCCTCAGCCTCTTTGAGGTCGTTGAGCAACTGAATATAGATGCTGTCGCGGTTGGTACGGGGCAGATAGACATTATTGGCGTTGTTGGGCTCGAAGCGTGCAGGAACGTCGCCCCAGGCCTTGGTCAGGTCGAGATAGAGTACGGCGCGCAGTGTCAGGGCCTCGCCGAGGAGCTGTCGCATGTCGGCGTTGTGCTCGATGTCGCCATATTTGCGGATGCCCTGGATGGCGAGGTTGGCACGCTCAATGCCCTCGTAGAACTTGGCGTAGGCATTGTTGTCGGTGTTCATCTGCGGATTGTTGGCCGGCGTGTCGTAGTTGTAGAGCGACTGCTTTTCGTTGCTGGCGTCCTTGGCCGACGGCGTAGAACCGGACGAAGTCTCTATGTCGGTGCTGATGCCATAGTAGGGCAGGAAGCGTCCACGGTAGGAGTTGGTCTCACCGAAAGAGACGCAGACCGACATCACCTCGCGCTCGGCCAAGCCGTAGACCGAGAAGGTGGACTGCTCGTTGAGCGAAGATTGTGTGGGAGCATCCATGTCGCAGGACACAAGCGTGACGGAAGCCAACAGGAGGGATGCTATGGTATGATGTATTTGTCTCATGATTGCGGATAATTAGAAGTTAAGGTTCAGGCCGAAGACGAAGCTGCGGCTCTTAGGATAAGCGGAATAGTCGACGTTGGGCGTCAGCGTGGTCTTCTTCATCGTGTCGTTCTCGGGGTCGAAGCCGCTGTAGCCGGTGATGCAGAACACGTTGTAGGCTGTAGCGTAGAAGCGCAGACTGCCTATGCCTAACTTGTTGGTGACAAACTTAGGCAGCGTGTAGCCCAGCGTCAGCGTGTTGAGACGCAGGAAGCTCGCATCCTCGATGGCCCAGTCGGTGAGCACCATCTTGCTCATGTAGGGGCTCCACATGGTGGTGTTCTGATTGAGCTCGGTGAGTCGGGCCGGGTCGTTGGTGATCAGACCGGTCTCGGGATCGAGGTTAGTCCAGCGCTTTCCGCTCTCCATGATGTCGCAGAGATTGCGGTAGAGATATTTGCCGGTAGTGGTGTACTCAATCTTGTTGGCATTGTACTCCTGGTTGCCGATTTCGAAGCTGAACTGTGCGCTGAGGTCGAAGCCGTAGGCGCGTGCGTTGATGCCGAAGCCACCGTAAGCGTCAGGAGCCACGTCACCGATGATGTCATAGTCCTTGGCAGTGACCTTGTGGTCGCCGTCGAGATCCTTAAGCTTCAAGCTGCCCGGACGCACCTTGCCGACCACGGCACTGGCGTCGTCAACGCCCTCTTTGAGCGTCCACGTGTCTGTGGCGGCATCGTAGCCAGTGAAGTCGCTGACCTCGTAGCGTCCGGCGTTGCGGTAGCCGCGGATCTGTCCCACACGTCCTCCGACGGCGATGACATACTCCTTGTCAATCTCTGACGAAGCCCAGCGGCTCTCCTGATAGAAGTTCTCCATGCCGAGCGACTTGATCTTGGTCTTGTTGAAACCAATGTTGCCGTTGATGTCCAGACCGTAGTTGTGCTTGTTGATGACATGCCAGGTGAAGGTAGCCTCAAAACCTTGGTTCTGCGTCTTGCCAAGATTGCGGTACTGGTAGTCGTAGCCTGTACCGGCAACGGGGAAGGCGATGAGCAGGTCCTTGGTGGTGTTACGGTAGAATTCGAACGTACCGTTGAGTGTGCCGCCGAAGAGCGTCCAGTCGAGACCGACGTTGCGGGTGATGGTCGTCTCCCACTTCAGGTCAGGGTTGGCCATGTAGTTCGACGGGCGCAGCGGATTGGTGAAGCCGTTGACCCAGTGGCGTTGTGCCGAGTTGGCGTCGTAGGCACTATACTCCTGAATGAGCTGTCCTGATGGGATGTTGTTGTTACCGGCAGTACCGTAGCTGACACGCAGTTTCAAGTCGTCGAGCCACTTCTTGGTGCCCTTCATAAACGGCTCGGAAGTGATACGCCAGGCCAAAGCCGCAGAGGGGAAGTAGCCCCAACGGTTGTCCTTGCTGAACTTCGAGGAGGCATCAGCACGGAAGGTGAAGCTCACCAGATACTTGTCCATGAAGCCATAGTTGGCGCGAGTGAAGAACGAGAGCAACTTGTCGTCGGGATCGTAGTAGTCGCTGGTGGCGGCTGCGGTGCCAGTGCCGGAGAGTCTCCACGCCGTGTTGGCATCGTAGTCAACGGGGAAGCCAACTACCTGGTTGAGGTTTTCATGCTCCTTGGTAATGATATACTCGTGACCGACGAGCCATGTCAGATTATGGTTCTTGTTGTTGATGAGGTCCTTGAAATCGAAGTTGAGCGTGTTGGTGTTGCGGAAACGGTGCCGGTCAGTGTTGTCGAGAGTGATGATAGGATGTCCCGTATATTCCTGAGAGGCATAGTTGCGTACCGGATAGGAGGTAAGACCGAAGAAGCGCTGGTCGTACTGTGTATAGTAGTCATAGCCGAACTCCGTCTTTGCCGTGAGGTTCTTGATAAACTCCCAACCAAACGATCCGCTGAGGTTGAGGTTCTTGCGGTTTTTCTTACGGTCGTTGTCGGCAGCAGAGGTCACGGGATCGTAGAGGTTCATGTCATCGTCGTCGAACGAGGCGTTCTCAGTGGCGAGGCCCTTCAAGGGAATCGGCGGATAGATGACGGCGTCCTTGAGTCGCTTGTCGGTGTCGTAAGAACCGGTAGCATCGTTGGCACCACCACCACGAATGTCGGTGTTGCTGAAGCGGGCCTGGAAGTCAAGCGTGGTGCGCTTGGTGGGTTTGGAGTTGAGTTTGAGCGAGAAGTTGTCGCGCTTGAAATTTGAACCGACCATGATGGCCTTGTCGTTCATGTGGGCATAGCTGAAAGCATATTTGATGGATTCAGAGCCGCCCGTGATGTTAAGGCTTTGGTTGAAGGTGTGGCCTACGCGTCCGTAGGCGATGTCCTGCCAGTCGTTGCCCTTCACGTTGTCGTAGAGGTCAAGGTCCTGATAGTTGCCGAAGAGTGAGGTGAAGGAAGAGATCTTTGACGGGTCGTTGTTGTTTCTCAGCAGTGCGAGCTCGTATTGCCAGCGTGCGTAGTCGCCGGGCTGTAGCACGTCCACCTTCTTTGCGATTTTCTTCCAGCTGTAGTAGGCGTTGTAGCTCACGCTGACCTTTCCCTGCTTTCCTTTCTTTGTGGTGACGAGGATAACGCCGTTGGCACCACGGCTACCATAGATGGCGGTGGAGGAGGCATCCTTTAGCACGGTGATGTCCTCGATGTCGGTGGCAGGGATGTTGCTGATGTCGTCCACGGGGAAGCCGTCGACGATGAAGAGCGGGTCGTTGCTCTGCGTGATGGAGCCACCGCC
>CAMCBZ010000032.1 GCA_945873145.1 uncultured Prevotella sp. | reverse complement strand
TATGGTGCTTTAGGGTTACGCATCCGTGGAATTCTGTGTAATCCGTGAGAAATAAGTAACTCAGCGAGAAGGGTCACACTGATCTCACAGATCTTCACAGATCCTTACTCTCACAATGCCCAGTGCATTAGGGCTATGCATCCGTGGAAATCTGTATAATCTGTGAGAAAAAACTCAGCGAGAAGGGTCACACAGATCTCACAGATTATCACAGATTCTCACAGAACCCTGCGCTCGCAATGTATGGTGCTTTAGGGTTACGCATCCGTGGAAATCTGTGTAATCCGTGAGAAATAAAATTTATGAGTGGGTAATTCAAGATGATTTGTATGATAATCCACAAAATAGAAACTGATATTCTGCTTTTAGATTTTGTCATTCGCTGAAAAGGTAGTAACTTTGCAGTGATACAGAATATCAACAACATAACATACATTTAACACTATGGCAAAGAAAGCTTTATTGATGATTCTCGATGGATGGGGAATCGGACAGCATGGCAAAGGTGACGTGATCTACAACACACCGACACCTTATCTCGATTATCTCAACGCTACATGCGCTCACTCTCAGCTCATGGCCTGCGGCGAGGACGTCGGTCTGCCGAAAGGACAGATGGGCAACTCCGAGGTAGGACACTTGAACATCGGCGCAGGACGTATCGTCTATCAGGACCTGGTGAAGATCAACAAGGCCTGCGAGACTGGCGACATCCTGAAGAACAAGGAGATCATCAACGCCTATAGCTACGCTCAGAAGACCGGCAAGAAGCTCCACCTGATGGGTCTGACTTCTACCGGCGGCGTGCACTCCAGCCTGAACCACCTGTTCAAGCTCATTGAGATCGGAAAAGAATATAACCTCAAAGATGTCTATGTCCACTGCTTCATGGACGGTCGTGACACTGACCCGAAGAGCGGAAAGGGATTCATCGCTGACATCGAAAAGGTTTGCAACGACAACGGCGCGCACATCGCCAGCATCGTAGGCCGCTTCTACGCTATGGACCGCGACAAGCGCTGGAACCGCGTCAAGGAGGCTTATGACCTGCTCGTCGAGGGCAAGGGTAAGCAGGCTACTGACCTGGTCAAGGCCATGCAGGAGAGCTATGACGAGGGCGTGACCGACGAGTTCATCAAGCCGATCAACAACTCCGCCGTCGACGGTACGATCCAGGAAGGCGACGTGATCATCTTCATCAACTTCCGTAACGACCGCGCACGTGAGCTCACACAGGTGCTCACTCAGGAGGATATGCCGGCAGAGGGCATGCACACCATCAAGGATCTGCAGTACTATTGCATGACTCCGTACGATGCCAACTTCAAGGGCGTGCACATCCTCTTCCCCAAAGAGAACGTACAGGACACCCTCGGCGAGTATCTCTCTAAGAAAGGTCTGCGTCAGCTCCACACCGCAGAGACAGAGAAGTATGCCCACGTAACCTTCTTTTTCAACGGCGGCCGCGAGGCTCCTTACGAGGGTGAGGACCGTATCCTCGTACACTCTCCTAAGGTGGCTACCTATGACCTGCAGCCGGAGATGAGCGCATACGAGGTGAAAGACAAACTCGTCGGTGCCATCAAGACACAGCAGTATGACTTCATCGTGGTCAACTTCGCCAATGGCGATATGGTCGGCCACACGGGTGTCTACAATGCTATCGCCAAGGCTGTGTGGGCTGTTGACCACTGCGTGCACGACGTCATCGAGGCTGCCAAGGCCAACGACTACGAGGCTATCATCATCGCTGACCACGGCAATGCTGACAACGCCATCAATCCCGACGGTACGCCTAACACCGCTCACTCGCTCAACCCCGTTCCATTTATCTATGTGACGAACAACAACAGCGCCACTGTAAAGGACGGACGTCTGGCCGACGTGGCTCCTTCCATCCTGCACATCATGGGTCTGGAGCAGCCTGCCGACATGACCGGCGAGAACCTCATCAGCGACAATAAATAATCAACATACCTAATGGCCCCACCTTCGGCTCCTGGCCGGAGGTGGGGCTTTTTTATTATGAACGTAGCGATAGAACCTTCCTGGAAACAATATTTAGGCGCAGAGTTTGACAAGCCTTACTTTGCCAGCCTCACCCAGCAGGTGAAAGAGGAGTACAGAACGCAACAGTGTTTTCCACCGGGCCATCTGATCTTCAACGCTTTCAATCTCTGTCCCTTCGACAAGGTGAAGGTGGTGATCATCGGACAAGATCCTTATCATGAGCAGGGGCAAGCGATGGGACTGAGTTTCTCAGTGCCTGAGGGTATCGTCATGCCACCATCACTCGTCAACATCTTCAAGGAGATACAGGCCGACCTTGGTAAGCCGATGCCAACGAACGGAGATCTCACCCGTTGGGCCCGGCAAGGTGTGTTGCTGCTCAACGCCACGCTCACCGTCAGGGCGCATCTGGCCAACAGCCATCAGCGCTTAGGCTGGTCGGTATTCACGGACGCGGCCATCAAAGCACTCAGCGACCACCGTGAAGGCATCGTGTACATGCTTTGGGGCGGCTATGCCCGCAGCAAGCGCTATCTCATCAATGAACAAAAGAATCTTGTGCTGGAGTCAGCGCATCCCTCTCCGCTCTCGGCCAACCGTGGCGGGTGGTTTGGACTGCACCAGTTCTCACGTTGCAACGAGTATCTTACGGCTCATGGACAGCAAGCCATCGACTGGTAAAAAGAAAAAAACATGGAACTGCATATCGTAGAAGTGGGAAACGTGCTCGTTTCCCCCGATATTTTCACGGAGAAGTTTTGTTGCGACCTGCACGCCTGCAAAGGACAGTGCTGTGTGGAAGGTGACGCGGGCGCACCGGTAACCCTCGATGAGGTCGGCGAGATGGAAGACACGCTCGACGTGGTTTGGGGTGACCTGAGCGCCTCGGCACAGAGTGTCATTGACAAACAAGGCGTCGCCTACACCGACAACGACGGCGACCTGGTGACAAGTATCGTAGGCGGCAAGGACTGCGTATTTACCTGCTATCGTGATCTCGACTTAGGCGACGGCAAGCCCGCTGTGCCCCATTGCTGTCTTTGCGCCTTCGACTGTGCTTATCGTGAGGGAAAGACGAAATGGCGCAAGCCCATCTCATGCGAACTCTACCCTATCCGCGAAAAGACATTCAGCAACGGACTCGTAGGCATCAACTATCACCGGTGGGATGTCTGCAAGGCCGCTGTGCGCAAAGGACAGGAGGGAAACATCCGCGTCTATGAGTTTCTCAAGGAGCCGCTCATCCGCCGCTTCGGTAAAGAATGGTACGATGAGCTGTGTCTCGTGGCCAAGGAGTTACTTGCCGCTACTTCACTCCTGCGTTAGCATCTTCTCAGCAGCATACTTTCCCATCATCTTATAGCCTTCGGCATTGGGATGGAGATGATCGGGAAGATACCACCCCGGACGCAGAGCGTGCTCATCGGCCGGGTCTCGCATGAGCTTGTCGAAGTCGAGCACACCGTCTGCCTCATGTTGCAGGCGTATCCATTCGTTGACTAACTTACGGCCAAGCTCATGGCTGACAGAATAATAATGAGCGCCTTTCATCGGTGTGATGGTTCCCAACCACACCTTCAACCCTGCCTTATGGCATTTCTCTATCATCTGTTTATAGGCCTCCACTAACTCGTGGGCCGTGGCAATGCCGTCTTTGCTATTGCCTAAGTCATTGATACCCTCGAAAAGAATAACGTCTGTCACCCCACGCTGCTCAAGAATGTCGCGGTCGAAACGCTGACGGGCAGGCTGTCCGAAACCTACGGTGAGCACGCGGTTATTGCCGATGCCAAGGTTCAGCACGCCAAACTGCATGCGTTTCTTTCCTTCTTTCTCTGCTTTTGCTCCGGCTACTTCGTTGAGTTGAAAGCTCATCTCGTCGGGCCAGCGGTTTTGGTGGTCGGTAGTAGAGCCCTTGCCATCGGTGATGCTGTTGCCAAGGATGGCGATGGTGCGCACGTCACGTGTGTAGACGTCAAGGGCTGCAATGTTGAACCATTTCTCGTAGCGGAAGGCATGGGAGAAGTCCGTCGACGGCTTGCTCTCTCCTTTTAATATATACGAGGTGGTGCGCGAGCCCATGTGCACGGTCGGCACCTTGGGCGCTGTCTGATAGTTGACGGTGATGGCGACAAGCTGCAAGGGCTTCAGCGAAAAGCGCACGGCATCGGAGAACAGACTCTTTCCGGCCGGTATTGTCACGCCACGGTGACCATTGAAAGAGAGATACACGGCCTTGGCCGAGTCGACACGATGACCGCCAAGCGCCGGAGCGATATACACCGAGCGCAGCACGACGGGCGTAGTGGAAAAGATATTGGAGAGCTGCAAACGAACAACATCACCGCCTGCCGACACTTTCACGATTTGTCGCACCGAGCGGTTGCTCATCTGATTGTTGTAGGGCATGAAGGCCTTCACGGGTGTCTGCATGGCAGTCGCCCATGTGCCGGTCCAATGGGGCGTGAGCTCTTTAACCACTCTCACGGCTTGGTGGTTGATGCGTTCACTCTCCTCAGCAGCGATATTCAAGCTAAAGCTGAGGAACAACAGAAAAAGGAATAAAGTCTTGCGTATCATGTTCTTACCTCTTACCAATACTACAAAGTTACCTCTGTTTTCGAGCTATAGAGTTACCTCTGTTTTCGAGCTATAGAGTTATCTCTGTTTTCGTACTATAAAGTTACCTCTGTTTTCGAACTACAAAGTTACAACTATTCTCGCACATAGCAAAAAGAAAAACGGGAACCGACTCGCACGAGCCAGTTCCCGGAAAAATAGAGAGAATTAAAATCAGACCCTCACGGGCTGATAAATTCTTATGTTATTGCTTAGTTGTTGCCACCTGCCCACCACACTGGGTTGGTGTAGATATACATACCAGCATCGTTACCAGAGCCAAAGGCCTTGGCGACATTTGGGTTAGATGTGACATCGCTGTCGCCATAAGGCAAGCGCAACGGCCAGCGGTTAGAAGAACCAGAAGTGTTGTTAGGATTCTGCATCTTCACAGGATAGCTGCCATCTATATAGTCGCAACGGCGGATATCGTTATAAGTCTCCAACTGCTCATCGCGTGTCTGTGCGAGATACTTCTGTGTAAGAATCTCTTTGAGCGGATTGGCTGCATAGAGATCAGCGATACCATTCAGATATGCGTCAACATCAGCAGCAGAGATTTCAGATCCACCTGCTGTGCCCCAGTCATCCATAGCAGCTCTTACAGCCGTTTCAAAGTCGGCCTTGGCATCCTGACCAAGACGTGCCTTGACCTCAGCAATGATAAAGTAGAGCTCTGACTTGCTGAAAAGATGGAGATAGGAAGCGCTGTTGTCCAACCATGCAGGATAGGCCAACGTATTTGTGGACTGAGCCTGCTTAGCATTACCTGGTGTGCCGACGCCAGCTTCTGTCCCGAAACCATCAAAGTTGTAGATCGGTTCGCGCGGGTCTTTGCGGGCCGTCAGCAAGTCTTCCACCGTCTTAGAAGAACCGATATAATAGCGGCTCCAATGATATGCCGACCAAGAGTTGTCGGATGTTTTACCATTGAAAACATCAAGATTGGCACCATCGAAACCGGCAGACACAGCAGCCTCAGCCTCTGTGAGTACTTTGTTCAGATGTGCGGGAGTCTTGTCTGTGCCATAGGTATGCAGCAAGTAACGAGCTTTCAAAGCATGAACCAAACCTGCCCACTTGTCAAGATTACCATTGAAGATGACGTCATGAGCACCAACGGTCTTAGAGCCCTTGGCGAGATTGGTCTGTGCGCTGTCAAGCAGTGCAAAGATGTTGTCGTAGATATCCTTTTGACTTGTCAGTGTAGGAGTCGACTGATCACCCAATGCGTCCTTGCAGGGAACGTCACCGTGCAAGTCGGTCAATATGCCCCAGTTTAAAGCTTCCAATGCCTGAGCCATACCAAGCAGATCACTTGCCCCGTTGTTTACACCACCATGGCATTTCTCCTTGATAACTTTCAAGTTATAGAGATTGGCATAGGTATTGTTCCACTCATTATTGAACGTGGTGCTACCTGCCACCTCATTGATATTGCGCAGCTCCGCGTTCTTCAGCTGGTTGTTACCAGTACCGAAGAGCTGCTCGGTATAGCTGGAAACATACCAGGCATAGTTACCGTCAAGAATATTGTAAACGGTGTTCACCTCAGCGTCGGTGATAGAGTAATTGCCATCGACGAGGGATATGGAGCTGTGCTGTTCATCCTTGTTGATGTGGTCCATTTGGTCTTCTGAGCACGAAGCAAAGGCCAAGGCGACCAAAGCCGCTCCCATGATATATTTAGTCTTTATCATACGATATCTGTTTAAATCATGTAATGTTTAGAATGTGAGTTTGAAGCCTCCACCAAAGCTTGAAGTAGCAGGAATAGAGAAGCGCTCAAAGTAACCGCTCATGTTACCGTTACCCTGTGAGCTCTCGGGGTCGAGGTCAGGCAGCTTGGACCAAAGGAGGATGTTGCGGGCAAAACCATAGACCGAGATGTCAAGACCTCCGAGCTTCGGCAAGCGGTAAGACAGCGTCACATCACGAAGCTTCAGGTAGCTGGCATCATAGATACCTGCCTCTGTAACATCGTTGTAAGCCATCCAATAGTCTTGCTTGCTCACCTCTACCGTATTCTTCTGGCCGGTAGCCTCATCGATACCCTCTGCAACCATCGTACCCTCGTGATAAGGAAGTGACTCCTTGGTTGCACCGAAGTAGTTCATCGTCAGCAGCGTACCATTATAGAGTTTGCCGCCGTTCTGCCAGTCAAGAGTAGCAGCGAGAGACAGACGCTTGTAGCTGACATTGAGGTTGAAGCCCATATTGAAGTTAGGAGAGCACTCACCGAGGTTGACGCTCGTGCCGGTTCCTTGGGGGAGACCGTTGGACAGAAGCAACTCACCATTCTCAGCACGCTTGAAGGCAACACCATAGATGTTAGGATAGGTGTAGCCAGCCTGAGCGCGAATCTGCGGCTCGACGAAGCCACCAAGGAAGATACTCTCCACACCGGGAGCAAGCTTCTTAACTTTGTTCTTCACCTTAGTGAAGTTCACTCCCAAGTCAACATTGAAGTCTTTGCTCTTTACTACATTAGCATTGACAGAGATCTCATGTGCCCAAGTTGTCATCTCACCGGCATTGGTACGCAGATACTGATAACCGGTAGAACCAGCTGTAGGCACGTCGAAGATCTGATCTTTGACATCCTGATAGCTCAGCGTATAGGCGAAGCGGATGCGGTTGTCGAAGAAGTTAAGGTCTGTACCAATCTCCCAGTTGTTAGTGTTCTGAGGCTTCAGATTGGGATCGAATTTCACGTAGTATGGCACATAAGCCTGTTGACCGCCGATAGGATAGCTGATTGGCGTGTAGAGATACATACCACTGCCGTATGTAGGAACGTACATGTAGTTGTTATAGAACACACCGGCCTGACCCACCTGAGCCAAAGATGTACGCAACTTACCATAGGAGAGGATGTGATTGCCTTTCAGACCGGGAAGCTCTGTAAAGATCCAGCCTAAAGAAACTGAGGGATAGAAGAAACTGCGATTGCCACGAGGCATAGTGGAAACAATGTCGTTACGGCCTGTAGCTGTGAAGAACAACTGATCTTTCCATGCCAGACTCAACTGTCCAAACGTACCGATCGTGCGCTCTTGCTGTCCATACTCACTGTGAACATCGATGCTGGAGGCATTATCGATGGTCGGCTGACCATACCAGGCAAGTCCTGAGCCATCGTAGTCCCAATAGCGACGATACTCGTGATTGAACTCATTACCAAGCAAAAAGCCAAAGTCCCACTCTTGCTGAGCACCCCACTTTGCAGTAAAGTTGACAGTGAAAAGGTTATTGAAGATATTGGTCTGAACACCAGTGTTCTCCACTTCACCTTTAGAATTGTAGGCAGAACCTACTTCTGCAATCGTTTTATTGTTTGTGGTGTAGACATCTTCACCGGCCTGCTCACGGAAAACGAGGTTATAGTTCTCACCCCAATTGATCTTCGGGCGATACTCTACATAGGCATTGCCGAACACGCGGTTGGTATGCTGGAAGAACTCGTCATTGTCAGCAAACCAATAAGGATTATCAAAAGAAGTGCTACGGAAGCTGATCTGACTGGTCGGATCATTGGGGGCGTGGTTGGGCACTCCTTTGAGATCAAACTCAACAGGTGCGGAATAGACCACGTTTACAATACCATTGTTAGCACCCGGAGCAGATTTAATTCTCACGGCACTGTAGTTGGCAGAGAAACCTGTCTTCCACTGATCGTCAATCTTCCAGTCTACGGCACCGCGCGCACCGGTACGTGTCATGCCTGTAGAAGGAATGATACCCGTCTGATAAGTATCACTGATACTGAAAGAATAGTCAAGGCCATTCTTGTTCTGGCTGATGCCAAACGTAGAGTTCTGTGTGAAACCCGTGCGGAAGAAGTCACCCACATTGTCGTGTACTTCCGGAGTCACCCAACCGTCAAGACCCGCAGCCGCATATTTGGGGTTATAGAACTGTCCTTTGTGGGAAGTCAGGTCGCCATTGGTGTATTTGTTATTGGTGTTACCGCCGTATGTTGCATCATTAGGCAGATCTGCAATCTTCGGACCCCAGCTCATGGATGTCGTCGGATCGTAAGCACCGACTTTATTACCTTGTGCATAGACATCCTGATGCTCGAACTTACGGCTCAAAGTAGAAGCACTTAAGTCTGTAGAGAATGTGATGACGGGTTTTGAAGTAGCTTTGCTGCCACGCTTCGTGGTGATGAGCACAACACCATTAGAGGCACGGAGACCATAAAGGGCAGAAGCAGCCTGACCCTTCAACACACTGATCGACTCAATGTCGTCCGGATTGATATCAATTGTACGGCTGGCATAGTCTGCACCCGTCACAGACTGCCCTGTAGAGAAGTCTGGCTGAGAGGAGATAGGCATACCATCCACAACATACAAAGGCGTGTTGTTGCCGTCGAATGAACGGGCACCACGAATGACAATTTGTGCAGAAGCACCAGGAGCACCGGAGGATGTGCGGATATCAACACCCGTCAGCTTTCCCTGCATGGCACTTGCCAAAGAAGAAGTACCGGCTACGTTCAGGTCACTGGCCTTCAGCTCTTGAGCATCATAGCCCAAGGACTTTTTCTGACGAGTGATACCCATAGCAGTCACCACGACCTCATCTAGCGTCTTGTCGTTGGAAGATAGTTGAACCTTGAGATTGTTTACTGCCTTCACCGTTTTGTCTTTCATACCAAGATAAGAAACACGCAGGTTGGAACCCGGCGCTACATTGAGTGTGAACTTGCCATCCACATCAGTTACGGTACCTGTCTTTGTGCCAGCAATCGTGACGGCAGCACCGACAATCGGTTCGCCATCCTCTGCTGAGACCACGGTACCACTAATCGTTGTTTGAGCTAATGCCCCCTCCAGGAAGAGGAAGAAGCAGGCTAAAAACATCATTAGTCTTTTTTCCATAAATTCTCTCTTTTAATTAAATGTATGATATGTTTACGATATTCTCTCCATTACGACACAAAAGCTCACAGACAACAAAAAGTCATCCTAAAAGTTTGTTCGTATACAAAACGATTCTTGCAATAGTCTTCTCACTGACATACTACAATCTCTCTATTCATTTTGCAAAATTAATGGATGAAGATGAAAGTAAGAAAGAATCACGTTAAAAATATGATTCTATTAACATAAATTAGTCAAACGATCAATAGTTACGTATAAAAATAAAGCTTTTATAGACTTTGTACTTACACTTCATCGCACAAAGACTATAAAAGCTACTACTTATTAAGCTACAACCTGGCAAGCAGGCTTACTTTCCCAATATCACCTTTTCGTGGTTGATAATGTAAATGCCTTTTGGCAAAGCAGCGGGATCAGTGCCCATATTCTGACCGGACAGGCTGTAGATACTTGGCTGAACGCTGTCGGAAACTGAGAGATCACGGATGCCTGTTGTCACTGGCTTTGTGATATACACATCATCAAGGAAGAAACGACCGGTGGCGACAAACGTCAGCGAGCAAAGACCGGTGCCCACGATATGATAGGTATAGGTCTGCCACTGCCCTTTCTTCATGGTTTGCAGGCTTGTCCCACTTTCCTCTTCGGTAAACTTTGCATTGGCTTGACTCAAAAACAACTGCAATTCAGTACCTTCACTCTTCGTATTCCAACCTGCCAAACGGAAGGTTAGCGTCACCGTATCGCCAGGAAGCGTGAAGTAAGGAGAAGTCACAAGAAATCCGCCATCACCGCTGCCTCCACTACTGCCAAAGCGTGCACAATGATCAGCACCATAAGCATTACACAGAGGATTCCAGCCTTTCAAATCCGGCAGAAAGTCGCCATTGGCTATTGAACGATTGAAACGTCCGTCATTGCCTCCGGTACCTTTGCAATTGGAGAAGGTTTCCTTGAGCAGATACTCCCCTACTTCCTGGCTATTAGTAAGAGATGGATCGGGAGCATAAACAAAGGATGCCACGCCATTGCCGTCAACTGAAATGTTGGAGACACTGCAATGCAGCAACTTATTGCCGTCGTAATTATCATGAAAGAGCTTCGTTGCCGGTGAGGAACTATCCGAGAAATTGTTACGGGAACCGTAAGGATAAGCGTCATGGGCAGCCGTTGAGGGAGAAGCGATACCGTCGGCTGGAACTAAAGCGAGACGAAGATGATCGTTGTAATAGTCATTATACAGTCCTATCGTATTGACAGCATTAGCTTCCCACGCGTCTTTGTCATAGTCGACATGGGTGATGAGCACGCCACTGCCAGGCAACAGCTTGTCAAAGCCAACGGGCTGACGATTCTCCAAAAGGAAATATTCGTTTTCATATTGCGGATGACGGATCAGATAGGCTTGACCGCCGTCAGCCAACGGTTTCATGTCCGTGACCTCCAAAGACTCCTTTCCCAACTCCACAGGAGTTAGCCAACCACATGTCATCTTCTCATAGGCAGTGTATCCGGCAGGCAGATACCCATCACCATTGTAGCTACCATAGTCCATCAGATCCCAGGCGTCCATGGCAAAGCTGCCTTTGTTCTGAACATCGTAGACATCGGGGAAGCCCATGCAATGGGAGAACTCATGGCAGAAAGTGCCGATGCCGGCTATCTCTCCATCATATTTCAGCTCACTGGAACAAGCATAAGTGTTGATCTTCGTACCGTTGATCTTCAATGATTTCCGGTCATCTTCGAGCGTACTCATCAGAGGCCATATCAGACTGTCGTTGGAGGAGTCGTAGTCATTCTGCCCATATCCGGCATAGAGAATAAAGACTTCCTCAGCTTCGCCGTCGCCGTCCCAGTCATAACGAGAGAAGTCGATGCTGTCCTGTACACCTTTGCATGCCTCTATCACCATCTCACTGATGTTCTTCTCATCGTCATTTCCATAATAGTAGTAAGGGTGGGACATCATCACGGGCCCCGCTACATCGAAGTCCAAGATGAACTTTCCGCCACTCTGAGCCTTGAAATAATCACGAACAGAGCCTTGGAAGCCATTGTCGTGATAGTCGGGTTCGTTGGTGATCTTGCGATAGAGAGCAGCAGGATCAGCCATGCTGAACTGCTTATTAGGAAACTCTGCAAGGATCACGAGGCCACGCTTGTTTCCCGAGAATGTTGCAGACGCAGACGCAGACTCAGCACGACGAACTGCCGGTACAAAACGACGAGATGCCGCCGCATATCTCTTTGCCGCACTTGCCACAATGCTGTCGCCTGAGACCTCTTGATAACGTCCCGTCGCTTTGTCCAAGACATAACAAGTGCCATCAGCAGCACGCGCATAACGGATACGCTCATCGCCTAAGAGTTCCACATTAACAGACTTTCCGCCTGTTGTAACCACTTGTATCCAGTGACCACGACGGGCAGGAGCACCCATCATCAGCGCAAAATGGCAACAAGCCAGCAAAAGGAAAAGGAAGCGTAAAGGATGTTTCATATTGTTGAGGGTTAGGGTTACACAACATTCTCAAGCAGCATAGACTGTAACTTGCTGATGAGATTAGAATAAGAAGAGGTTGTTTACTCTATATTCTCAAACAGCGTTGGCTGTAAGTCCCCAAGGAGATTAAACGTCTTGCGATGGTAGGGTGAAATGCCATTGTCGCGAATAGCCAGTCGGTGCTCCCGTGTGGGATAACCTTTATTCTTCTTCCAACCATAGACAGGATACTGCTCATCGAGCTCATCCATATAGTCGTCGCGGAAGGTCTTGGCAAGGATGCTGGCCGCAGCAATGGCCTCGTACTTGCCGTCGCCCTTGACGATACACTGATACGGCAAAGGCTGACGACCATCTCGCTTGGGGAAAACACGCTTTTGTCGCGGTTGGCACGCCTCGTCGGCAATGGGAACATAGGGATCGAAGCGGTTGCCGTCGATAATGAGCTTCTCCGGTCTTACCTTCAACTGGTCAAGAGCACGGTGCATCGCTAAGAAGCTGGCATGAAGAATATTGATTTCATCGATCTCCTCAGGCGTGACAATGCCGACAGCCCACGCCACCGCATCATGCTCAATGACCTTGCGGAGCTCATAGCGCTTCTTGGCAGTGAGCTGTTTCGAGTCGTTGAGTAGCGGATTGTCGTAGTCACGCGGCAGGATGACGGCGGCAGCATAGACACTGCCTGCCAGACATCCGCGACCGGCCTCATCGCAGCCGGCCTCTATGCAATCAGTATAATAATGTGGTAGCAAGGGGAATGTGGAATGATGAATGTTGAATGATGAGTGATGAATGTTGAGTGTTGAATGATGAATGATCGGTGACGAATGATCAGAACATCTTACGCACTCGGTCGATACCGGCGACGAGAGCATCAATCTCTTCCTTCGTGTTATACAGCGCAAAGGAAGCACGCACCGTTCCCAACACGCCCAGACGGTCCATCAACGGCTGTGCACAGTGATGACCCGTACGGACGGCAATGCCCAAGCGGTCGAGAAGTGTACCCAAGTCCATGTGGTGGATATTGCCGACATTGAAGCTGACGACAGCGTCGTGGGCATGAGAGGATGGTAATGAAGACTGGGTAGCTGCGGTATCTGCCTGCGAAATAGGACCATAGATGTGCATCTCCGGTATCTCCTGAAGCCGCTGGATGGCATAGCGGGTGAGTTCCTGCTCATGAGCCGCAATGTTGCCCATACCCAGTTTAGACACATAGTCGAGTGCGACAGCAAGTCCGTGCGAGGCAATATAGTCGGGAGTGCCGGCTTCGAACTTCAATGGCGGACGCTCG
Source organism: uncultured Prevotella sp. (assembly GCA_945873145.1). Taxonomy (GTDB): domain Bacteria; phylum Bacteroidota; class Bacteroidia; order Bacteroidales; family Bacteroidaceae; genus Prevotella. The sequence continues at coordinate 17,479 of CAMCBZ010000032.1, read as the reverse complement.
AAGGTGGTATGCTCAAAGCTCACGTGCTCGATCATCTCACCACCGCCCTGATACGGTGGCAGCTTCTCCAGCCAAGCCTCTTTGCCATAGAGCACGCCGATGCCGGTAGGTCCATAGACCTTGTGACCGCTGAAAACAAAGAAATCGCAGTCGATGTCCTGGACATCTACCTTGAAATGGGGCGCACTCTGAGCACCGTCGACCATCACTGGCACGCCATGCTCGTGGGCAATGCGCACGATGTCCTTGACAGGATTGACCGTACCGAGGACATTGCTCACATGACAAACCGATACGATGCGGGTCTTATCGGTGAAGAGATTCTTATAAGCCTCCATGTCGAGAATGCCATCATCGCTCATTGGTATCACCTTGAGCACGATGCCTTTCTTGCGTGCCTGCAACTGCCAGGGCACGATATTGGAGTGATGCTCCATGGTGGAGACGATGACCTCATCGCCTTCCTTCATACATTCGTCGGCGAAAGTGCTGGCTACGAGATTCAGTCCCTCGGTGGTGCCGCGTGTAAAAACAATCTCTGTAGTGGACTTGGCATTGAGGAACCGGCGCACCGTCTCGCGCGCCTGCTCATGCAACTCGGTAGCCTGCTGGCTCATCCAGTGCACTCCCCGGTGCACATTGGCATTGACATTGAGGTATTCCTCGCGCATAGCATCCAGGACACAGAGCGGTTTCTGCGTCGTAGCCGCATTGTCGAAGTAGACCAACGGCTTGTCGTAGATCTTGCGCGACAATATCGGGAAATCTTCCCGCACTTGATTGATATCGTACATCTTTATCTTTTCTTATAGAAATCTTGTCCTCATCTGACCGACACCTTATATAATATAGATCGACGTCAGACTTAATCTTGATGATAACAAGACATCCCTGACCCTCCTTTTTCAGGTGGATCAGGGAATAAGTTATCAGTCTATTAGTTCTTAATCTTGCAGTTCTCGCAATTGCCGAGCTCACCACGGAAGCGCTTCTCCACCAGCAGATGGAGACGGTCGCGCAAAGGTTCGAGCTTGATCTGGTCAATCACTTCACCAACAAAAGCAAACTCCAAGAGCAGCTTCGCCTCATGCTCGTCGATACCGCGCTGCTGCATGTAGAACAGTGCTGCGTCGTTGAGCTGACCAACGGTAGAGCCGTGGGCACACTTCACATCGTCGGCATAGATCTCCAGCATCGGCTGAGTGTACATCCTTGCCGTCTTTGTCATCACGAGGTTTTGGTTGGTCTCCTGCGATGTCGTCTTCTGACTGCCGTGCCGCACAAGCACTTTGCCTGCAAAGGCACCGACGGCCTTACCGTCGAGAACATACTTATAGAGTTCATGAGAATCGCAGTGTCCCACCTGATGGTCGATGAGCGTGTTGTTGTCGACATGCTCACTATGATCAGCAATGACACAACCATTGCACCAGCACTCAGCGCCCTCGCCCTTGAAGACCAGGTCGAGCTTGTTGCGTGTCACGCCATTGCGCAGCGTGATGACATTGTGATTGAATCGACTGTTGGCCTGCTGCTCGACATAGACATTGGACACGCGTGTGTTCTTCTCATGGGTCTCTTCCAGGCAATAAAGGTCGAGACCGGCATTGTCGCCGACATAAGCCTCGATGACCTGCGTGCCGAGGAAGTGACGGTCGTCGGCAGAGTCATCGCAGAAAAGGAACTTAGCCTCACTGCCTTCGTCCATAACGATGAGCACACGGCGGTTGACCATCAGGTCCACATCAGAGCGCAGGATGTTCACCACCTGTATCGCACGCTCCACTTTGACGTTCTTCGGCACATAGACAAAGAGTCCGTCCTGTGCCAGCATCGTGTTCAGTGCAGTCACCGCGTCCTCTTCGGTCTTGGCAATCTTACCATAGTATTTCGCCACCAAGTCGGGATGGTTGTGTGCCGCGTCGCAAAGACTCTCCACGACGACGCCCTCCGGCAGCTGCGCCTTCGGCAGTGCTTTCTTATAGAACTGGTCGTTGACGACAAAATAGAGAGAAGTACTGAGGTTGGGCACATCGCAATGGAAGACATCATAAGGGTTGACAGGGATGTCGATGCGGTTGATGTTCAGTCCATAGTCGGGCGCAAAGAGTTCCTGCATGTCGGTGTACTTATAGCGCTCGACCTTGCGCGAAGGGAAGCCCTGCCGCTTGAAGTCCTCATAAGCCTTGTCGCGCAGCGCATTGAGCACGGGTGCGCTGTGCTCAGCAATCATTTGCCGGGTCTGGCTGTAGAGGTCGATATATTGTTGTTCTGCTTGAGTCATACGCCTGCCTCCTTATTTACCATATTTAGCGTCGGCCTCTTCCTTGATCCAGTCATAGCCGCGCTTCTCGATCTCCTTGGCGAGCTCGGGACCTTCGGTCTTGACGATCCGACCATTGTAGAGCACGTGTACGATGTTGGGCTTGATCATGTCGAGCAAACGCTCATAGTGTGTGATGACGATGATAGACTTCTTCGGTGTGAAGAGCTTGTTCACGCCGTCGGCCACAATGCGCATGGCATCGACGTCAAGGCCGGAGTCTGTCTCGTCGAGAATGCTCAGCTGCGGGTCGAGCATTGCCATCTGGAAGATCTCGTTGCGCTTCTTCTCACCACCCGAGAAGCCTTCGTTGACAGAGCGGCGCGAGAGTTTGGCATCGAGTTCCACGATCTCACGCTTCTCACGCATGAGCTTCATGAAGTCAGCGGCGGTCAGTGGCTCCAGGCCCTGATACTTGCGCTTGGCGTTGACGGCAGCCTTCATGAAGTTGACCATCGACACGCCGGGGATCTCCACAGGGTACTGGAAGCTAAGGAAGAGTCCCTCGCGGGCACGGTCCTCGGGCTTCATCTCCAGCAGATTCTTACCATTGAAGATCGCCTCGCCCTCCGTGACAGTGTAAAGCGGATTGCCGGTAAGCACAGCTGACAGCGTTGACTTACCCGAACCGTTAGGTCCCATGATAGCGTGTATCTCGCCGTCGTTGACAGTGAGGTTGATACCTTTTAATATCTCTTTGCCTGCAATCGTGGCATGCAAATTCTTGACTTGTAACATAAATAATATACTTAATAATTACTTACTTTCATTTGTTGTTGATCAAAAGATAATTCCGGGCTATTCACATCCTTCCCTATCTTTTGATCTTGTAAATTCTTAATATTAACTACAGCGCCATACTCTAGAAAATTATTATAGAATTGCTCACATCTATCTCCCCAGTAAATTAAGCAACATGCCATAGGAGCACCCTTTCCCTGATCTATTCCTTTTTCTAAAAACCTCAGACGAGTGTCATATAAGAAGCAAATAGAAGTAGCTTTACCAAAGACGAACTTCTTCCAATGCCCTGTATTGGTCGCCACAGGGACGAGAGCTATCACCTCCGAGCCTTGCTCGTAAGCAAGCACACACTTAGCTAACCAATTTTTTATAGAGGTTCCTCTTTCGCGATCAGCTCCGTAGGGAGGATTCACAAAAATAGTATCAGCATCCCAGTCCGCCGACAAGCCATCCGTTTGAGGAAGTTGATATTCCTTTTCAGCGTGTACAATTGAATATTCATTTGAACACGGATCAAGGCCTATTCTTCCACCCCAAAACTTTTTTATGGCTCTCACATACTTGGGAGGCGTACACCAACTCTGACTAAGAGTGTTTACATGTCTACCTGCTGTCATAATCCTATAACTGATTTCTTCGATAACTTTGACAAGATACTATGAAGTCCGGATATGTTATAGCCGTGTGGAGCTATTATATTAAACCAGCCTTCTATATCTTTTATGTTCTCCTTAAAATATCGACATAATGCTACATGAGCAGAATAGTCTATTCTTGTCTTAGTAAAGACATTCATTTTCTTCCCATCACTATAACTAGCTTCAAAAGCTTTCTTGACTGCTATATATTCTGCTTTCGGCTGGAGCAATAAATCCGTTATAAACTTAGAAAAGCCATCATCCGTCAAGAAGAGCAACCAATCATAAGATTCAGAAAGAACTTTAAGTTCCTTATTCTGATTATCTGATGTAAACCAATTGCCATGGTTACTGACGACCCCAACAGATAGAATGAGATTATCTGTCAATTCATCCTGATCTATCAAATCGTCTAAAAGCTCCTCATAAGGTTTCACAATGGGCTTTCCTTTCATATATATGAGGCCTAACTTCTCACCATTCTCATTCCAAACTTTTTGAAGGGACGACGAAGTTAAAGCGACATATGCACCCTGCTTGGCCTTTTCAATCGTTTGAGGACCTTTCTTGTTCCCTTTCTCCACCCCCACTCGCTTGCATTCAAACATCGAATAGGCACGGGAAGATTGCTTACAAACATCTATTATAGCAGTTTTGGTATTCCAATCAATACTCAACAGATTTGCGACTATGAGCTCTTTGTCACTTTCCGCTATTAGACAAGCATTACGTAGAACGCCTCTATTGTCTAAAAGAGCATTCGACTTTAATGCCACATTTCCGACCCAAGAGTCATCAAGACTTTTCGCAATCTTCTTGGCCGTAATTGGTAATGATACCTTCAAAGTTGTTTTATACAAAACAGGATGCAGTGTAAATTCTACGTTATGAGTAATCTCTGGATTCCCATATTCTGGCAAAGGCCTTTCAATAGAAATATTATCCAAAACGCCCCATTGACGAAGGAAATAGAAGGTTATAATCTCCACTATTGTCCCCAAAGAACGTCCGGCAGCCTTCCGTGCATCTTTTGTATGCATAAACATACTCTGACTCAGGGCCTCTTGTAAAGTATCTATAGACTTATAACTCATATATCTAACTGTAATCAAAAGAAAGCTATCCTACGGTTCCCTCCAAAGAGACGGACAGCAGTTTCTGTGCCTCCACGGCAAACTCCATAGGCAGCTTGTTGAGCACCTCCTTGGCATAGCCGTTGACGATGAGCCCGACGGCATCCTCTGTGGGGATACCGCGCTGATTGCAATAGAAGAGCTGGTCCTCGGAAATCTTAGAGGTCGTCGCCTCATGTTCCACAATGGCGGTGTCGTTGTGGATGTCCATATAGGGGAAGGTATGCGCACCGCAGTCAGAGCCCAGCAGCAGAGAGTCGCAGGAACTGTAGTTACGGGCATTGTCCGCACCCGGAGCCACGCGCACGAGACCACGATAGGAGTTTTGGCTGTGTCCGGCAGAGATACCCTTGGAGATGATCGTGCTCTTGGTGTTCTTGCCAATATGGATCATCTTCGTACCCGTGTCGGCCTCCTGATAGTTGTTGGTCACGGCTACACTATAGAACTCAGCCTGAGAGTTATCGCCGCGCAAGACGCAAGAAGGATATTTCCACGTGACGGCGGAACCCGTCTCTACCTGTGTCCAGCTGAGCTTGGAGTTGACACCACGGCAATCGCCACGCTTGGTGACGAGGTTGAGGACGCCACCCTTACCATGCTCATCGCCTGGATACCAGTTCTGCACAGTAGAGTATTTCACCTCAGCATTGTTCATCACCACGATTTCCACGACAGCGGCATGGAGCTGGTTCTCGTCGCGCATCGGTGCCGTACAGCCTTCGAGGTAGCTCACATAGGCATCGTCGTCGGCAATGATCAGCGTACGCTCAAACTGTCCGGTGTTGCGGGCGTTGATGCGGAAATAGCTGCTCAGCTCCATCGGGCAGCGCACGCCCTTAGGAATATAGACAAAGCTACCATCAGAGAACACTGCCGAGTTGAGCGCCGACGTGAAGTTATCACGATAGGGCACCACACTGCCGAGATACTGACGCACAAGGTCGGGATGCTGCTTGACGGCCTCACCAATACTGGAGAAGATGATACCCTTTTCAGCGAGCTGTTTCTTGAAGGTCGTCTTCACCGACACAGAGTCCATGACAGCGTCGACAGCCGTACCGCTCAGCGCGAGCCGCTCCTCCAAAGGGATGCCGAGTTTGTCGAAAGTCTTCTCCAACTCAGGATCAATCTCCTTATTCTTCGGCTTCTTAGCCAGCGGGTCGGCATAGTACGAGATAGCCTGGAAGTCGATGTGCGGCACATGCACGTGGCCCCAAGTGGGCACGGGCAGCGTGAGCCAATAGCGGTAGGCCTTCAAGCGGAAGTCGAGAAGCCAGTCAGGCTCGCCCTTCTTCTGCGAGATCAGACGTACCACGTCCTCGTTAAGTCCTTTGGGAATGATATCCGTATGGACATCGGTGGTGAAGCCGTACTCGTACTTCTGCTCCGCCACTTCCCTGACGAACTTATTCTTTTCTTTATCGTTGATTTGTATTTCCATAAAATGATAATATATAGAGATTGGAAATATGACACCATTGTCGTCGGCCTCACAGCCACAAACAACGTGCCACTTGGCTTGGGACAAGTTAAAGCGGTCACAAATGTGGTGGTTTGTCACGCTTCTATCCTTGTCGGCATATATTGAAAAAGCAGGGGCGCAACAGATCTGACCTATTGCGCCCCTACCCTATATCATGTTCGATACACCTTATTATATATATAGGTGCAGCGCACCTCAAGCTAATGTTTAGAGCTTCTGCTCCACCTCTACCTCGGTGAAGGTCTCAAGCTGGTCGCCCACCTGAATGTCGTTGTAGTTGACAAGCGAGATACCGCACTCGAGTCCGGCGGCGACTTCCTTGGCGTCATCCTTATAGCGTTTCAGAGCAGCGATAGGAGCTGTGTGCACGACAATACCGTCGCGAACCACACGGGCCTTGTCCTTGTTGTGGACCTTGCCCTCGGTGACAAGACCACCGGCAATGGTTCCCACCTTGGAAATCTTGAAGACCTGCTTGACCTCCACCTGACCGGTGACGATCTCTTTCTTCACCTTGTCGAGCATACCGACCATAGCAGCTTTCACGTCGTCGATGGCGTCGTAGATGACTGAGTAGGTGTTGATCTCCACGCCGTCGCTGTCGGCAAGCTTGCGGGCAGCAGCCGAAGGACGTACCTGGAAGCCTACGATGATGGCATCGGAAGCATCGGCCAGCGTGACATCGTTTTCCGAGATCTGACCAACGGCCTTGTAGATGACCTTGACCTGTACCTTCTCGGTAGACAACTTGATGAACGAGTCGCTCAAAGCCTCCACCGAACCGTCGGTATCACCCTTGACGATGATGTTCATCTCGTGGAACTCACCACGTGCAATACGATGCGAGATGTCGCTCAGCGTCAGACGGGTCTGTGTACGCAGGCTCTGCTCACGCTGGAGTTGCTCACGCTTGTTGGCGATGTCGCGCACCTCCTGCTCTGTGTCGAGCACATGGAACTGGTCACCGGCAGTAGGCGCACCATTCAGACCGAGGATGATAGCAGGCTCGGCAGGCTTCACGTCGTCGATGCGCTGGTTGCGCTCGTTGAACATAGCCTTGACACGGCCCCAGCTGGTACCGGCGATGACATAGTCACCGACATGGAGCGTACCGTTGCTGACCAATACCGTGGACACATAACCACGGCCCTTGTCGAGCGAGCTCTCGATGACCGTACCCGTAGCCTTGCGGTTGGGGTTGGCCTTGAGGTCGAGCATGTCGGCCTCAAGAAGCACCTTGTCCATCAGGTCATCGACGCCGATGCCCTTCTTGGCACTGATCTCCTGGCACTGATACTTACCGCCCCACTCTTCGACGAGGAGGTTCATGTTGGCCAAGTCCTCACGTATCTTGTCGGGATTGGCTCCCGGCTTATCAATCTTGTTGATGGCAAACACCATCGGCACACCGGCAGCCTGACAGTGAGCGATGGCCTCCTTAGTGGTAGGCATCACGCTGTCGTCGGCAGCAATGATGATGATGGCAATATCCGTCACCTGCGCACCACGGGCACGCATGGCGGTGAAGGCCTCGTGACCCGGGGTGTCGAGGAACGTCACCTTGCGGCCGTTCTTCAGTGTGACACTGTAAGCACCGATGTGCTGGGTGATACCACCGGCCTCACCGGCAATGACGTTGGTATTGCGAATATGGTCGAGCAACGATGTCTTACCATGGTCGACATGTCCCATGACGGTCACAATCGGCGCACGCGGCACGAGTTCGCTCTCGTCGTCCTGCTCCTCGCTGACAGCCTCCTGCACCTCAGCGCTGACATACTCGGTCTTGAAACCAAACTCGTCAGCCACCAGGTTGATGGTCTCAGCATCGAGACGCTGGTTGATAGAAGCCATCACGCCGATGCTCATCAGCGTAGAGATGACCTGGTTGACACCGACGTTCATCATCGTAGCCAACTCAGAGACCGTCACGAACTCAGTGAGCTTCAGCGTCTTGCTCTCCTTCTTCTCGGCACGTGCCTCCTGGTTGAGTTTCTCCTGCACAGCCTCGCGCTTCTCCTTACGGTACTTAGCGCCCTTCTTGGTCTGGCTCTGCTTACTCGTCAAGCGGGCAAGCGTCTCCTTGACCTGACGTGCTACATCCTCCTCCGTGACCTCTGCGGGCTTCTGTCCGCCACGCTTGCGGTTCTTCTTTTTCTTGCCCTGACCATTGCCATTGCCTTGCTGGTTGGCAGCGGCATTGATGTCGACACGGTCCTTATTGATGCGCTGACGCTTCTTGTGGTCGTTGTTGTTGCCACCGTTGCCACCGTTCTGCTTGGCCTCACGCTCACGGCGACGCTCTTCCTTGGATTTCTTCTTCGGACGTGTGCTCTGGTTGATCGAGTCGAGGTCGATCTTACCGAGTACGTTGACCTTCGGCGTGCTGAGAATCTTCTTCTCGCTGGAGAGCTGGAACACCTTGCTGTCCTGCTTGGGTTCCACGACCTCAGCCACCTTCACGGCAGCAATCTTTGGTGCGGCAGGTTTCTGAGCGGGTTTCTGCTCGCTTTTCTGTGCAGTGGGCTTCACCGGCTCCTGCTTGTGCTGAGCGTTGGTGGCTTTCTCCACATGGCTCTCGGCCTTAGGCTCCTGCTTGGCGGGCTCAGCCTTGGTCTGCTCGGGCTTTGTATTCTGCGACTGCGGCTTGGCAGCTGCGTTGTCAGCAGGCTGCACACGTGCCGGTTGCTGCTCGTTTTTTTGCTGAGCAGGAGCAGGCTGAGGATGACTGACGGCAGCAGTCGTCGGCTCTGCTTTCTTGGGTTGGGAAGCATCAGACTTGATGACCACCGGTTTCTTGCCTACAGTGCTGAGGTCAATCTTGCCCAGCGGCTTGTAGGTCTGATGACCTGTGCCCTCCAGCACACTGCTGCCAGTGTGTGTCTCTGCCGGCTTAGCGGTCTGCGGACGCTTCTTGTCCTTCTTCTTACCAAAGAGCTTCTCGGCGTCGGTGCGCAAGGCGGCATCTTGCTTGAAAGCCTCAACAAGCGCAGCATGCTGCTTCTCATTGAGCTTGTAGCTAAGGTCCGCTTTCACCTCGCCCAACTCGCTCTTCTTTTGCAGGAATTCAACTGCCGTTTGCATTCCTATGTTTAATTCTCGTAATGCTTGGTTTAATCTGATGCTCATATACCCTGATATGTTCTACTTTCGTTTAAATTAATATATGTGTGATGTGTACGCCGTGCGGAGTTGTCTGTTAGTTCTCAAACTCCTTGCGCAGCACTTCGAGCACATGGTCGACGGTCTCTTCCTCCAGATCGGCCTTCTCCACCAGCATCTCGCGGGGAGCATTGAGGACTGCCTTGGCGGTCTCAAGTCCTATGCCCTTGATGGCATCGATGATCCACTGGTCGATTTCGTCGCTGAACTGATCGAGATAGACATCGTCCTCCTCCGGGTTCTGCTCGCCGTCCTTGACGACACGGTACACATCGATGGTGTATTCGGTCAGCATGGAAGCCAACTTGATGTTCAGACCGCCACGGCCAATGGCCAGGCTGACCTGATCGGGCTGGAGATAGACATCGGCCTTCTTGTTCTCTTCGTCGATGGTGATGCTCGTCACGGTAGCAGGACTCAACGCGCGCTGGATAAACAGCTTGGTGTTGGCCGTCCAGTTGATAACATCGATATTCTCGTTGTTGAGCTCGTGCACGATACCGTGAACACGGCTGCCGCGCACACCGACACAGGCTCCTACCGGATCGATACGATCGTCGTAGCTCTCAACAGCCACCTTGGCACGCTCTCCGGGCATGCGCGCGATCTTCTTAATAGCAATCAGACCGTCGGCAATCTCGGGAACTTCCTGCTCCAACAGACGCTGCAGGAAGGTGGGACTGGTACGGGAGAGGATGATCTTCGGGTTGTTGTTCTCGTTATCGACGCGCTCGATGACGGCACGTACGGTCTCGCCCTTACGATACATGTCGCCGGGGATCTGCTCGCTCTTGGGCAGGATGAGCTCGTTGTTGTCGTCGTCGACGAGGAGCACCTCGCGCTTCCACACCTGATAGACCTCAGCGGCCATGACCTGACCGACCTTGTCCTTGTATTTGTTGTAAAGCTGATCGTGCTCCAGCTCCAGCACCTTGCTGGCCAGCGTCTGACGCAGCGTGAGGATGGCACGGCGACCGAACTTAGCGAAGTCGACCGACTCAGACACTTCCTCGCCCACCTCGTAGTCAGGCTCAATCTTGCGTGCGTCGGTGAGGCTGATCTCTTTGTTCTCGTCAGCCACCTCGCCGTCGGCGACAACCACACGGTTGCGGTAAATCTCAAAGTCACCCTTGTCGGGGTTGACGATGACGTCAAAGTTCTCGTCGCTGCCGTAGATCTTTGCCAGCACGTTGCGGAAGCTTTCCTCCAGCACGCTCACGAGCGTGGTGCGGTCGATGTTCTTGGTCTCTTTAAACTCCCGGAAGGAGTCGATCATCGACACTTGCTCGTCGTCTTTCTTTCTTGCTACCATATATCTTTTTCTTTATTGTTTTCTCGTTGCAAAAATCTGCACCACAGCCTGAGCCTCACTCAAGCCTGGTGCTTATTTGAAGTTGATGAGGTATTTGGTGTATTTCACCTCATCCATGTTGAAGTTGTGGTCCACGTCCATCTTCACGGGACGTTTCTTGCCTTCTACTTTCACCTTTTCGTTGACAGTGACCACAAAGTTTCGTCCGTCGACACTCTTGAGGATGCCGCGCACCTTTTGTCCGTCAGCCTGGAGCACTTCCACGGGCTCGCCCACAAAATTGTGGTACTGCTGTTCCACCTTGAAAGGTTGTCCGAGTCCTGCCGATCCCACTTCGAGTTCATAGTCCTCGTCATCGCGGCTGAGATGATCCTCGATATACTGGCTCAGCTTTGCGCAGTCTTCGATCCACACGCCGTCGGCATGGTCAATTTCAACTGTAATCTTGTCATCGGGCGTAACATTGACATCCACCAAGAAGTAGTCTTTGTCCTCCAGCCACTCATTCACTAATTGTTTTACGACGTTCTTGTCTATCATATCATGCAGTTAAAAAACATGCGTTTATAAAAAAATGAGGAGCTCTCGGGAGCCCCTCATTCCACTGAACACTGCAAAGTTACTATTTTTTTTCCATATTCCATTCAATCGGTCCTACTTTTTTGCTTCCACACTGCTAAAATACTGTGTTTTCATGCAAAAAAGCATGAAGCGCAAGGTCTTGGCTATTTTTTCTCCTTTTCGCCAACCGTGAGAATCGCTGCATAGCGCTTGGGATCTTTGAGCAAGGCGTAGGCAGCCTGCACCTGCTTGTCGTAACGCAGCGTGTTGAGGATGGCACCACGCTGATAGTAGTAGGCCGACACGATGTCGCTGGCGAGCAACTGTTTGATGCCTTCTTTGTTGTAGTCGAGATCCTTGGCGAGGTTGTGCTTGAGCTTTTTCTTCAGCGCCTCGAATTCGGGCTTGGCGTCGTCGTAATATCCCTCAAACTTTGCCACCTTCTCAAGATTGTCGAGAGTCTTCTCGCTCATGGCGTCGTATTTGAAATGGCTGTTGAGCACGCGCTGCTTAAACTCGTCGTAGTCGGCATCACTGAGATCGAACGTAGCGGCCGGACCGATAGTGGGATGCTTGGCAATATAGTCCACCTCATAGCTGGTGACAAGTTCGTCAGAGTCCTTCACGGCAGCGAGATAATAAGCGAGGTTGGACATGGAGTCGGCCTTCACCTCCACGTCAGGCACAATGCCGCCGCCGTCCATCACCTTGCGGCCGTGGGCTGTGTAGAAGGTGCGCTTGAGAGAGTCAGCAACGACTTCGGTCGATCCTCCGTTGGCGTGTTTGTAGTTGATCTTCTGGATACAGCGACCCGAGGGGATATAATATTTGTTGGTCGTCAGCTTCATCTTGCCATTGTAGGGCAGGTCCATCACGGTCTGCACGAGTCCTTTGCCGTAGGTCTTCGTACCCATAACGACGGCACGGTCCATATCCTGCAGGGCGCCACTGGTGATCTCTGAGGCAGAAGCACTGCTGCCGTTGACGAGCACCACCACGGGCATGACGGTATCTACCGGCTCCACAGTTGTGAAATAGTCATTGTTCATGCGCTTCACCTTACCGCGATTACTCACCACAAGCTTTCCTTTCGGCACGAAGCAGTTGACGATATTCACGGCCTCCGGCTCCGATCCGCCTCCGTTGCCGCGCAAGTCGAAGACAAGTGCTTTCATGCCCTGCTTCTTCATGTCGATGATGGCGTTGCGCACAATCTTGCCGCAACCTTCGGTGAACTGGTTGAGGTTGAGGTAACCGATACCGTCTTGCTGCAAACCATAATAAGGGACAGCGGGCAACTGGATAGCACGGCGCGTGACCTTGAACTTCATCTCCTTGCCGGTGGACGGGCGCAGAACTTTCAACAAAAACGTTGTTCCGGCATCGCCACGCAGGTGGTCGCTGACATAGTTGTTGTCGCGTTTGGTCATGTCCTCACCGTCAATGCTGAGGATGATGTCGCCCTTCTTCAATCCCACTTCCGCTGCCGGCATATTCTCATAGGGCTCGTCGATACACACACGTCCGAGTTTGAAGTTATAGCGGATCAGCGAGCCGATACCGGCATACTTGCCCGTGAGCATCATCTTCACGTCCTTGCTCTTGTCCTCGGGATAGTATTCGGTATAGGGATCCAGCGAGTGGAGCATGGAGTTGATGCCATAGCCCACCACCTCGTCAGCGTCGAGTGTGTCGACATACATCATGTCGAGGTTGCGGTAGATGGTGTTGAACACTTCGAGGTTCTTCGCCACCTTGAAGTTGTGGTCAGCGTCGGCCTGTGCCCAGCACATGGTGGCGAGCAGCAGACAGGCGAGTGTCAGGAAAGTCTTTCTCATATCTTTTTTATGTCGTTTTCCGTATATATTAATGTATCACGGGTGCAAAGTTACGAAAAAGAGGGCACAAAATCATCTTTCTCAAAAAAAAGTTGCAAAAACATTTGGTGGTTTCAAGGAATGTCCGTACCTTTGCAACCGCAAATCAGAAATGACACGCACACTGCTTCAGTAGCTCAGTTGGTTAGAGCACCTGACTGTTAATCAGGGGGTCGTTGGTTCAAGCCCATCCTGGAGCGCGTTAAGAATGAGAGAGTTACGGTTTCGTAACTCTCTTTTTTATTTCCCGTCTGAACACATTTTTGTTATTTATTAACCCTCGTACAAGTGTTCTATCTTCAAATATCTTTCCAAAACGGATAAGCTGTCATAGTTTATCATAGGCCTCCACCGACTATTAAAACAGCCCCCATCCCTGATTAAACATTATCCTCACACTCTAACAGAATAGATTGTATTAGTGTGTGAGAATAGTAATGGTAATGTAAACCTTAACACAAAGATAAGAAAACGAGAGATGAACACTTATGATTACAGAGGCTGTGACTTTTATATAGGAATAGGGATTTCCCTACCAATTTTAGGGAAAATAGCTGCAACGATTAACAAAATATTGATTAATTTTGTAGCAGGAAATTTAAACAAGCGTTTATCTATGAAAAAAGCGACTGTAATACATATAGCAGTTTCTTCATTAAAAGAAATGAAAACGAAAATCTTTTCATTGCTTCTTTTGGTCGTATTCTTTTCTACGGGTCATGCACAGACTGAACTTCAATCATTCACGAGAAAGATGCAGGAAGCGAATTGGCATTACGACAAAACGACTTCCGTGTACTACCCATCATTTTTCATTCATTATGAAGACGATGATATTGAAAATACAATGTGGTGGGATGTTTATGAATGGCGATTAGTTGCTTTATATTACGCATATGTACATCAGGCTAGAGAGCTTGAATCATTTCCTATGACGGGCAGCTATATTGCCAAAGGTGTAAAAGCCAAGAGCGTAAAAAAGATTACAGACAATATTGTCACAGGTTATACATCTGATAATAGAATATATTACATGAAACGGTTATTGAGCTATCCTTCCGATCCTGCCATTGGCCCGTGCGTGTATTATCTTGCCTTAATATACCCTTTCTCTTATCAAAAAAGCGTTGGTAATTTAATTAAATCCGTTCAAAACTTTAGAGGGAACTATTAGAAGTCTTTTTTTGCTTAACCCAACTTGGTACCTGGTTCAAAATCGTGTTAATATCTTCTATATGGTCACCGCCACAGAGATAAATACAGAATAGCGCAAGCAGAGCCATCTTGACGCGACCAAGCCAGTAAGCGGTATGCCGTAACGGCAAGAAGCCTAAGCAACTCCAAACGGAGTATGGCCCGTAGAGGTTGAAACACCGCGTGACCGTGACGGTGGCTTTGAACCTGAAACGGTACGGGGTTTCTCCTCTGTCATCCTGACCTGCCCGAGAAGCCCTTTGGCAGCCAGTTGATGATACACCTCTAAAGCCTTATGGTAGACTGGTGTGTCCTCAAATTGTATAGCGAGACCACTACCTACCATATCGTTCAGCACACGGCACATGGTATTGCGGTCCTTATGCGAGGGAAGGTCATCAAGGTTTAGAGGCAACAGATAGTGCTGGCGAACCCTACCGTCACTATTGCGATAGGATTCGTAGAGCCTCGGGTAGTAAGCATAGTGCATCTTTCCACTGGCATCTGCCTTCAATCTTGTCTGAACCTTGATATACATATCGCTGCAAAAATATGTAAAATCGAGCATATAGGCAAATGTCAGTGTACCACACAATTAGGGGTATCGAAGCGGTTTAGAGTCTTTTAGCAAAATCGAGGCCGAACACAGCGGATTCATGCCATATTTTGTCAGAATAATCGAATTTCTGAAACACCATTTAACAATGAATGACGAGATAGCGCAATTTGGGTTAACATGGCTATAAGTTCGTATGACGAGAATAACAGAGACTGTGAAAAGTGGAAAAACGAATATGGCGGACTTGATTTCCCTTATCTAATGTAGTCTACTGGATGCCAATTCCGCCATTCCCAAAACATAAATCAGAAAATAATCCTGACAATGACCAGTAATAGTGACAATTACCCATCTTTTATCCTTTATGAAATCTAAGGTGCTAAATCTTATTGCGTGATGAAGTTCGAATACTTTGATAAGGATGGTGCTATCGAAGCTGCAAGAGGGTATATAGAAACGATGAATTTACAGGAAGAAAATTCAAACGACGCTTTTCCATCAAGTTCAAACATTGTCCAGAGTATAGTGATAAAACCATTTGGAGGTCAAGATAAAAGCATCAGCTCACATAATCTAATGTCATATAAGACTGTGGGAGCTGATGTAACGGAGGCAATTTTTATGCTAATAGATTTCATTCAAATTGGAGTGAAGGCTAAACTGACGACTGTCATATTAGGCTCATGTGTCAGCAATAACTTCATGACGACTTTTTCTGAATATTTTGTGTAATATTGCAAAGTTCCATCGTGAGTTGTTATTTGCTGCCATTTATAGTTAGGATATGAATCTCTCATAAGAAGTTCGAGGTATCCTTTGGGATTTCCACCGCCTCCTTCCTGGAAAAGCATCTGGTATATTATCACTTGGAGGATGTTCTTCCCATTAACAGGTTGAAAGTTGAACATGACTTGATCCCAGTCATCGTCGCCTAATGATATATCCTCTGTATATAGAAGAATGCCATTCTGGTCATATTGACTGCTTCCATAAAGTTTATTGGCTTTTACTTTCACGGACTCATAAGAATCCCCAATGTTAATGCCTTCAACTTGTGCATTCGATGACAAAGCCACAAGAAAGGCAAAACTCAAAAGTAGCAAGAACTGTTTCATAATATTTAATTTTGTTTATAACCCAAAGAATTCTTTTAAACGCTGTTTCGTCTTTTCTTTCCTTTCTTCCTTTTTAAGAGCTTCTTCTGTTACTATTTCTACATCACGACTAGGCTTTGACACAACATAAAGAATTGCTATGTCTGATTTTAAGATGGTGCTATTCTTTTTGCTCTGTTGTAATTTACATATGGTAGAGTGCTCTTGTACACTATCTGCCACAATGGTAGCTATAGGCTCTTTATTTTGCGAGCCATTCTTATAAACGTTCAGCCACATATTCTTGCATATTCCATCAGCACTTCCAATATTTAATATTACAAGTTGCTTGCCGCCAACAGAAGAATTAATGTCAGAAATCATGCCACGTATAGGGAATGCAGATTCTAGTAAATCTCTAACGAGTTTAGCAGACTTTACTCTTTCATAAATAACATTGAAAAGTTTATAATAATCGTCTTCTGTACTCACCTCTATATTCTTAGGAATTGTAGAATTAACCATAGCATGGCTGTGCCTGTCTCGTAAAATAAGATTTACTTTGATTTTTGCAGTAAATTTTATAGCAGACTCCACATATCTATAACCAGTATTCTCTTTCAATATCGATGTTGAGGTCTTATAAGATGATAAGACTGGTTCAATAACATAGTCAGCCTTTGCTGTATCAAGCTCTAAATATGTCCTATTGGTATTAACTGCAGAGCTAATGACATCTGACAAATATAGGAAATGTGGACGCTCATAAGCACTAAACGTTTTATCAAATTGTATGGCACCTACAGAAATTGGGATGGGACCATTGGCAGATTTTTTATTTAATGAACTTACGTCTTGTGAATCATCTTCAAAAAGCTTGTCGCGACTATCTCCAACCATTTCTGACAGTTTCTCCTTTCTCAAAAGTTCGGCTCCAGCCTCATCAATAATTGTTATTTCTGTGAAAAAGTCTCCCTTTGATGATGTAATGCCGAACATCAATTTTCCACGTTGGGTATTATCATCATTAAAAACTTCATAAATTTCATTGGGGCCATCATTACATATAAACATGTGTCTTGGATACTGATTCAGCAGACTCTGTTTATCCCCATCTACTGCATATTGAAAGCGGCTATAAGAATAGCGTCTATATTGCGTGACAGAATATACTGTTCTTGTTATTGGAGTATAGCTTATAGCTAAAACAGTTGCTCCCAAGATAAAATCATGCTGTACCATAAATCTTTGATGTGACTTTGGTTGCTCCGATTTTATAGTATAATTTAAACCTATCATCTTTTGAGTAAAGTCCTCAAGAGAGCCTTGTATAGGTTGAAGCATGTAAACCTGTCTCTTATACACATCTCCGAGCCCACGAGACTCCTGAGCATCT
>CAMCBZ010000031.1 GCA_945873145.1 uncultured Prevotella sp. | reverse complement strand
AGATAATTAGCTTTTTGGCCAGCGTTATCGCTACAAAATAATCGAAAATTCAGAAATGGAGAGGGGACAGACTATTTCATCTGTGCCAACCACAAATGTGACGAAGCCGCAGACGTATCAACCAAATATAAAAGTAAGTTTAACCGAGTCAACCAACATTAAAAATAAGACTCAAAGCAGTTAACTTAAAGTATTAAACTACAATCGTGTGTATCAGACTTTTGTCTGTTGTTGTCAGTCTCTTGCTTTGAGACTGTTGGTTTCTAAGCGAGAGACTGTTAGTTTTTCAGCGAGAGACTGATAGTTTCTAAGCGAGAAACTGTTAGTTTCTCACCTTGAAACTATATGCCTAAAGCCGTATTGAGTCAGATGTCTTAACGTGCAGTCTCTTTGCTGCTGCGTTTACTTCTGTGGTAACTGCGGTATTCGTCGAGCGGAATCTCCACGTCGGGCTCCACGAGAGTGCCTTGTTTAGGCAGATGGAAACGCAGGTAGCGGATGTTCAGTCCCCGCTCCATCCACATCTTCTCATAATAGGTCTGGATGGTGAGCAGTGGTGTGCCTACGAGGGCAGAGGGAGTAGCGTGGTATAGATCCTCTGTGCACATCTCTACGGGCAGCTGATTTTTCTCCACCATCAGCCGCGTGTAGGTGAAGAGGAAGTTGGAGTCCGTCTTCAGGTGCATCAGTCCTCCGTCGACGAGGAAGTGGCGGTAGCGCTCCATGAAATAGGTAGAGGTGAGTCGCTTGCGTGGATTTTTCATCTGAGGGTCAGAGAATGTCAGCCAAATCTCCTGTACTTCATCCTCAGCAAAGAAGCGGTCGATGATCTCAATGCTCGTACGCAGGAAAGCCACATTGGTCATTCCTTCTTCCAACGCCAGCTTGGCTCCTGTCCACATGCGTGCGCCTTTGATGTCCACACCGATGAAGTTCATGTAGGGGAAGAGCTTTCCCAGTCCCACGGTGTACTCTCCTTTTCCGCAGCCCAGCTCCAGCACGATGGGTTTGTCGTTGTGGAAATACTGCTCACGCCAATGGCCTTTCATGTCGAAGGGCACATTGTCGATGACGGAGAACGGATACTCGAAGACATTACTCATCGTCTTCATCTCTGCAAACTTGGCTAATTTACCTTTTCCCATATTTTGGAATACTCCAGTTTCTTGTTTCTTGATATAAAAGGAAGAGCTTGTCTGGCTCTTCCTGTGATTTATTTAAGTTTTATAATTTAGTCATTTCTTCTTCGGACAGACTTGTTACTTCCATAATCATCTTATAGGAACAGCCCATTATCATCAGCCTCTTAGCGAATTCTCTTTTCTGTCTTTCTAATTTTTCCTCTCCTATTGCGAGCCCTTTTTTAAGTCCTTTGTCCTCTGCTCCTTGCATAGCGTTGAGGGTATCGCGATAGTGTCTGAGGGCCGCATCGTATTTGATGCGGTCTTCTTTGCTAAGGTTACTTACTAAGCCAACCTCAGCAAGTTTTCGGAACACAGAACCTTCAGGCCACTGTATTTTGTCGGATGTTTCCATTCTTAACTTCTTCCATTCTATAATTTTGATAGAGAAAGAAGAACCGTTGGTAAAGTCTCTATGAAATTTATAAGCGTTTTAATTCCTCTTCAGACAGGCCTGTTACTTCCTTGACCATCTGATAGGAACATCCTCTTGTTAAAAACTCCTTAGCAAAGTCTCTTTTCTGTTTTTCTAATTTTTCATCTCCTATTGCGAGCCCCTTTGCAAGTCCTTTTTCTTCTCCTATTGCGAGCCCTTTTTTAAGTCCTTTGTCCTCTGCTCCTTGCATAGCGTTGAGGGTATCGCGATAGTGTCTGAGGGCCGCATCGTATTTGATGCGGTCTTCTTTGCTAAGGTTACTCACTTCGGCAACTTCGGCAAGTTTCCGGAACACAGAGTTCTTGGCTGCCCATGGCATTCTATTGAAAGTTTCCATATTCTTTAATACATAAATCCAACGCTCAAAATCATTCTTACATTCGTCAGCCTCCTTCTTGAAGCATGGCAACTGAAGGAAGATGAAACGCTCCTTGCCGCTAAAGGGCTTGCCCGTAGCCATGTCGGCAAGGCCAATGTCGTAGCGGAACTGATCACCTAAGCCCTCCATGTGGAAGTTGACGAAGGCCACCATATACACGGCGTTGATATGATAGTTCCACTCGGTACCACGCTCCCCTTGCCGTGAGATAGCCTGCGAGGCATAGTACAGGCAGCGGTCGGCAAAGTTGGGATGCTCGCGGTTCTGCATCTCCACAATGATGCGATCTCCATTGTCAGTCTCACAGAAGATGTCGTAGATGAGTGACCGGTCGTCCCTAAACTCCGCCGGTTGTTCCTTGTCGAGAAACTTCAGGTCGGTGATCACCCGCTCACCTTTGAGCAGGTTGTTGAGGAAGTCGAGAAGCAGGGGCTTTGAGAACTCCTGTCCGAAGATCCGCTTGAAACCGACATCGGTAAAAGGATTGAGGAATCTGCTCATACGCTCTTCTGTCTTTGATAACTTGTCGTCTTACTACCTGCAAATATACGGTATTTCCTTGAGATAAGCAAGAAGAGCTGTGGAATTTTTGTCTTGTTGTCGATGAAGAATTCTCTTTTCCTTAGATTCTTGAAAAGAGGTAACTATCCAGCGATAGATCTCCATGACTATTTTATCTCAAGAATTTGAGAATGAGAGAATTCCTCTGTTCAAAAGAATTAAAAAGAATTATTAGGAAGCAAGCAGCTATGCTGCTTATATTCTCCAATTCTTGTCAATTCACAATAATGCGTTAGATATTCTATAATTCTCAAATTCTTGATAAAAAGAAAATAGCGAGAGGGAAGGCTTCTACTTCATTCGCGGAATAATTACGATAAGAGCATAGAAGGTGTTGAAACAAAAAAACCGGGCAAGAAACTTGTCCGGTTCATATAGGAATGAAATCTACTTGATGCTTACTCGATGACGACGGTTGTCCAGCCGTGCTTGTCCTCTACAGTGCCGTACTGGATGCCGCGCAATGTGTTGTAGAGCTTGGTTGACCATGGTCCCGGCTTGTCGCCGAAGACATACTTCTTGCCCGTGTCGAGGTCGTCGAGCTCAGAGATCGGTGAGATCACGGCAGCAGTACCGCAGGCGCCAGCCTCCTCAAAGGTAGGCAACTCTTCCTCGGGCACCGGGCGACGCTCAACCTTTAGGCCCAGATCCTCAGCGATCTGCATCAGACTCTTGTTGGTGATAGATGGCAGGATGGACGTGCTCTTCGGTGTGATGTAGGTGCCGTTCTTGATGCCAAAGAAGTTGGCGGCGCCGCACTCGTCGACATATTTTTTCTCCTTGGCGTCGAGATAGAACTCACTGCCATAGCCCTTGCCGGCTGCGTACATGTGGGCACGCAGAGATGCAGCGTAGTTGCCACCGACTTTGTAACGGCCTGTACCCAGTGGAGCGGCACGGTCGTAGTCGCGGACGATAGCGTATTTGTTGCAAACGAAGCCGCCCTTGAAGTAAGGACCTACGGGGGTGACGAAGATCATGAACAGATACTCCTTGGAAGGATGCACGCCCACTTGTGCGCTCGTACCGATGAGCAACGGACGGATATAGAGTGTCGCACCGCTCTCATAAGTAGGAATATATTCTTGATTGAGGCGTACGACCTTCTTGACCATCTCTTCAAACAGCTCTGTCGGCACCTTTGGCATGACGATACCCTCGCAGGTGCTCTGCAAGCGCTCAGCGTTATCCTTGACACGGAAGATGCGTACCTTGCCGTCGGGGCAACGATAAGCTTTCAGTCCCTCGAAAGCCTCCTGACCATAGTGAAGGCAGGTGGCTGCCATGTGAAGCTTCAGAAATTCGTCGGAGCAGACCTCTATCTCGCCCCACTTACCATCACGATAGTAACAACGAACATTGTAGTCTGTCTTCATGTAGCCGAATGACAGATTACCCCAATCTAAATCTTTCATACACAATACGTTTTAAATTGCTTTCTTATAATTTAGTGCAAAATTACATATAATAGTTGTAATTCGCAACTATTTATCATTGTTTTTTGAACAGATAGCGAAAATTTATGCGTTCGGCGCTTCTTTCGCTTCTGCTTGTATCTTCTGTATCTCTTCGTCGGTCTTGGTGAGCCGGTCACGGCAGAGCTTGAGCAACTGCTGTGCGCGCTTCAAGGCTTCGGGCATCTCGTCGATGTCCAACTCATTGTTTTCCAGTTTCTCTACAATGTCTTCCAGTTGTCGGATGGCATCCTCATATTTAATTGCTTTCATAGTTTATGCGTGATGGTTTTGCTGTTGTGATTGAACGATAGAGGTAACAGAGCCTTTGGCAAAGCGCGTCTCAATGGTGTCGCCGTCTTTGACCATCGAGGCATCGCGGATAGCTTTGCCATGAAGTGTTGTCAGACTGTAGCCGCGTTGCAGGATGATCTGCGGATCAACGGCTTTCAGCCTCAGGTTGTACTGTTCGAGCCGGTGCTTCTCGGTGTTGAGTTTCTGCGTAATAGCAGGCAGCGTGCGACCTTGTAGCAACTCCAGACGGTAGCGAGCCTGAGAGAGCTGTTGCCGCATGAGCGAGAGCATCTGCTGTTCCAGCCGGTCGATAACTGCACCTTGACGGGTCTTGACAAGGGAGAAAAGCATCGGGATGCGATGGGCAAGGTGGTCAAGACGGCTGTGCTCTTGTTGCATGCGGGTGTTGACATACGTCACTGTGCGCTGCCCGAGCATTTGCAGATGGCTGTCAGCTTCCGCGAGATGGTCGATGAGAAAGGCAGCCGCTGCCGTCGGCGTCTTCACCCGTTGGAACGAGATCATGTCGAGGATGCTCTCGTCGCGCTCGTGTCCTATGCCCGTGATGATGGGCAGAGGGAAGTTGGCTACGTTCTCGGCGAGGGCCAGCGTGTCGAAGCCGCTCATGTCGGCAGTGGCACCACCGCCACGGATGATCACCACGGCGTCGAAGTCGTCGGCCCGGTCAAAGATGTCGTTCAGTGCCCGGATGATGCTGTTCTCGACCTGCTCGCCCTGCATGACAGCAGGAAAGAGCGTGTAGGAGAAGTAGAAACCGTAGTCGTTGTTGTCAAGTTGATTGCAGAAGTCACCGAATCCGGCGGCCTGTTCACTGGAGATGACCGCGATATGCTGGGCGAAGAGTGGGAGCTGCAACTGTCGTTGCAGGTCGAAGACACCTTCTTCCTTGAGCTGTCGGATGATCTCCTGCCGTTTGCGGGCCATGTCGCCCATCGTGTAGGTGGGGTCGATATCCTGCACAATCCATGAAAAACCGTAGGCCTCGTGGAAATTGGCTGTGACCAGCAACAGCACTTTCATGCCTGCATGAAGCGTCTGTCCTGTGACCTGCTCGAAGCGTGGCTTGAGTCTCATCCATACGTTGTGCCAGCATTTCGCCGACGCACGGGCTACCGGCGTAGCGGAGAATTCGTCTTTCTGCACCAACTCCATGTAGCAGTGGCCACGTACCTCACGCGCTTCTGACAGTTCAGCTTCGACCCAATAGGGTCGGTCGAGCGTTGCCTCGATGACGCCTCTGACGAGGTTGTTGAGTTCGTAAAGGGTTAATGCTTTCATTGTCGGGGCGTGGGTATGGTTGTGCGTTGGTTTTCCAGGATGTGGTAAAAGTCAGGAATGCCGTAGCCGAAGATGTTGTCGGGATGGCGGTAGCGGTTGCCGGCTTTCTTGACCATGTCGATGATCTCGTAAGCAGTCTTGTCGGGGATGGCCTGCCACAGACATGCCACCATGCCACAGAGGATGGGTGAGGCAAACGAAGTGCCGTTGGCGTGGATGATCTTTCCGGCTCCGCTGACGACCGTGGATCCCACGCCGAGAGCAGCTACGTCGGGTTTCACGCGTCCGTCGATGGAGGGACCAAGAGAGGAGAAGAGGGCGTTGACGCTGTCGTCGGAGAGAGCAGCCACAGAGAGAATGTCGAAAGCGTCGGCGGGACAGCCGATGCGCTTCCAGAACTTCATGCCCTCGTTGCCCGCGCTGCACACGAGCACCATGCCCCGGCTGGCCAGCGTGGAGGCGGAGCGGGAGATGAGTTGCGTCTTGCCGTCCTGGTCACGATATTGGATGCTTGTGTTTTCGTCGTCAAAGATGGTGTAGCCGAGCGATGAGTTGATGATGTCGGCACCCACAGAGTCGGCGTATTCTGCCGCCTGTGCCCAGTAGTCTTCCTCCACCATTTGCTCGCTGCGTCCGTCCTCACTGCGCAGGAGCAGATAGGACGCGTCGGGGGCTGTGCCGATAAACACGCTGTCGACGTTGGAGGCCATGGTGGAGAGTACCATCGTGCCGTGGCTCAGCAGATGGTAGACGTTGTCGTCGTAGGGCCACACGCAGTCGTGCTGCCCGACGATATTGAAGTGGTAATGACGTGCAAGTTTGTCGGCATTCATATATCCGCCGTCGATGACCGCGATGAGCATGCCCTTGCCTCGAAAGCCTGCCTGATGAACTTTACGGCCGTTGAGCATGTCGAGTTGGATAGCCCCGCGGCCATAGAGATCGCCGGAGGGCTTTTTTCCAAGTGCATCTTTGTCGATGTCGTCGGGAAGCATCACGGTCGTGGAGTCGGGAGCCTTGAATACGCGAATGGAGCTTTTGACGTAGGGTAGGGCGCGCAGA
The DNA here is from genome assembly GCA_945873145.1 of uncultured Prevotella sp. Classification (GTDB taxonomy): domain Bacteria; phylum Bacteroidota; class Bacteroidia; order Bacteroidales; family Bacteroidaceae; genus Prevotella. The sequence continues at coordinate 24,231 of CAMCBZ010000031.1, read as the reverse complement.
CGGGCCATGATCGTGGTGTCCTTTGTGCGGACGAGTACGGTGTTGTTCCATTTGCTGCCACCGATGACCTGTGCACCCTCGCTTCTGAGATCGTTGAGATAGACAGCCGATAAGGGCAGGTCGAGCGAGTCGACGGCTATATGCTGGCGCTGGCGACGGAGTAGTGCTCTTTCAGAGAGATACTTCTCAGGATTGGCAAGCGTGCCGGGAGAACCCTTCTTGTCGGTTAAGGAAAGACGGTAGATATAGAATTTGCCACCAGGATAGGCAATACGTCCCTTTGCCGCATAAGCACCGATGCTTTGCAGTAAAAAAAAGACAATGATGGCTACGACGTTGCGCATAAAACTAAAAAACTATTGTTTAGATTTGCAAAAGTACGTGGAAAAAGGCAAAACTCCAAATATTTTTCGTACTTTTGCAATTATATGGAAGCAGATAATAAGAAAGAGACTTTGGCGCTGGGCACAAAACCCGTAGGGCATCTGTTGTTGCAGTATGCATTGCCGGCAATGGTGGCAATGACGGCAGCTTCGCTCTACAACATCATCGACCGTGTGTTCATCGGCCAGGTGGTGGGTCCCATGGCCATTTCTGGTCTTGCCATCACTTTCCCTTTCATGAACCTCGGTGCCGCCTTCGGTGCTGCTGTAGGTGTCGGTTCGTCTACGTCTATTTCGGTGAAACTGGGACAGCGTGATTATCAGACGGCAGAACAGCTTCTCGGCAACACGGTGACGCTCAACCTTATTATAGGCGTAGCCTTCTCAGTGGTCAGCCTTCTCTTCCTCGATCCTATCCTCCGCTTCTTTGGCGCAAGCGACCATACACTCCCTTATGCGCGTGCCTTCATGCAGATCATCCTGCTGGGCAATGTCGTCTCGCACATGTATTATGGTATGAACGCCGTGTTGCGTGCGGCAAGTAAGCCACGCAAGGCGATGATGGCCACCATACTTTCCGTGGGACTGAACATAATTTTTGATTTTGTCTTCATCTATTGGTGGCGTTGGGGTATACGGGGAGCGGCCTTAGGTACTGTTGTTGCCCAAAGCATCGCGCTGTCGTGGCAGATGAAGTTCTTTGCCGACAAGCGTCAGTTGCTCCATCTCAAGCGTGGCATCTATCGTTTGAAAGGAAATCTGGTGAAGTTGATCCTGAGCATTGGCGTGTCGCCTTTCCTGATGAATGCCACCGCCTGCGTCATCGTCATCTTCATGAACAATCAGCTGGTGCGCTATGGCGGCGACTTGTCCGTCGGCTCCTATGGCATCGCCAATGCGCTGGCGATGGTGTTTATGATGTTTGTCATGGGACTCAATCAGGGTATGCAGCCAATAGCAGGTTATAACTATGGCAGTCAGCAATTCGACCGTCTGCGTCGTGTGGTAGACATCTCCATCATGGCCGGCGTATGTATCATGACAGTGGGCTGGCTGGTGGCTATGTTTTTACCTCATGCTGTGGCACGCCTGTTCACAAGTGATCCTCAGCTGATCAAGATGTCAGTGAAGGCCATCCGGCTGAACATGCTGGTGTTCCCTCTTGTGGGAGCGCAGATGGTGATCACTACATTCTTCCAATGCATTGGAAAAGTACAACTAAGCATATTCCTTTCTCTTTCCCGACAACTGATCTTTCTCTTGCCTTTGCTGCTGGTGCTGCCGCTGTTCTTCGGTATTGATGGTGTCTGGTATGCCTTGCCTTCATCCGACGCCATTGCGGCTGTGATGGCGGGAGTGACGATGGTTTGGTTTGTCAGAAAGTCTAATATGCAAAAACAACCGACTCAACATGGAGGACAAGAAGATAATCATTAACATCGGCCGGCAGATAGGTTCCGGTGGCCGCGTCATCGCCCGGCAATTGGCAGAGCAGTTCGGCTGTAAGTTCTATGATAAGGAACTTCTCAACTTGGCTGCCAAGGAAAGTGGATTCTGTGAGAAGTTCTTTGAGCAAAACGATGAGCACAAGGGCTTCCTGCGTTCTCTCTTCCATATCCATGGATCCCTCTTCGGCGAGAGCCCTTACTATAAGAATGAGTTCTCACAGGAAAGTCTCTACCAGTTTCAGAGCGATGCCATCCGCAAAGCTGCCGAGGAGAGCAGTTGCGTATTCGTAGGTCGTACTGCTGACTATGTGCTTCGGGATATGAAAAACACGGTGAGCATCTTTATCTCAGCGAACATCGATCAGCGATTGCAACGCGTCTGTAAGCGACATGGCTTTGACAGGGCTACCGGACGCAAATATATCCATAAGCAGGAGGAGGAACGCGCTTCCTATTACAATTACTATACTGGCAAGACGTGGGGAGCAGCGGAGAGCTACGACCTGTGTATCAACTCCAGTGTGCTGGGACTGGAGGGAACTTTGGACTTCATTGCCCAGTTCATTCGCAAACGCTTTGATTTGCAGCAACGCGAGATCCACTCTGAGATAAAACCTTAACGTCGACAATCTATGAAAAGAATAGCGATCATCAGTGATACTCACGGCTTCTGGGACGAGAAGTATGTTACCTATATGGCAGACTGTGATGAGATCTGGCATGCGGGCGACATCGGTAGTTTGTCGCTGGCCAATGCCTTTGAGGATATGCGCCCTCGCTTCCGAGCCGTTTATGGCAATATTGATGACGTGGATGTGCGTGCCCGCTATCCTGAAATTCTGCGATTTAAATGTGAGGAAGTCGATGTGCTGATGAAGCATATAGGTGGTTATCCCGGTCATTACGACCCATCGGTGAGAGACATGATTCGACGCAATCCGCCAAAGCTCTTCGTTGACGGTCACTCTCATATACTGAGAATCATGCCGGACAAGAAACTCGATCTTCTGCATATTAATCCCGGCGCTGCGGGAATGTCGGGATGGCAATTGGAACGTACCATTGTTAGGCTGACGATCGACGGCCAAGACTTTCGTGATTGCGAGGTAGTGAAGTTGGGCTCGCGATAGTCAACTATATATAATAAGGTGTAGCATTCAAAGAATAGACAATATTTAAAACAAGCATCATATGAAGACTTATCTTGTGACAGGAGCTGCCGGTTTCATCGGTTCAAACTTTATCAAGTATCTGCTCCACAAAAAGTATGTGAACGATGACATTAAGGTTATCATCCTCGACGCACTGACCTACGCCGGAAACCTTGGTACCATCAAGGACGACATCGACAACAAGCGTTGCTTCTTTGTCAAGGGAGATATCCGCGACCGCGAGTTGGCTGATAAACTGTTTGCTGAGAACGATATCGACTACGTGGTGAACTTCGCTGCCGAGAGTCATGTAGACCGCTCGATCGAGGATCCACAACTCTTCCTGAGTGTGAACATCCTGGGTACGCAGAACTTGATGGATGCCGCACGGCGTGCTTGGGTGACGGGTAAGGACGCACAAGGCTATCCTACTTGGAAGCCCGGTAAGCGCTATCATCAGGTGTCTACCGATGAGGTCTACGGTGCATTGGGTCAGGAAGGCTACTTCACGGAAAACACACCGCTGTGTCCGCATAGCCCTTACTCTGCCAGCAAGGCGAGTGCAGACTTCTTCGTACAGGCTTATCGCGACACCTATCACATGCCGGTAAGCATCACACGATGCTCCAACAACTATGGACCTTATCATTTCCCGGAGAAGCTGATCCCATTGATCATCAACAATATCCTGCATGGCAAGAAACTCCCCGTCTATGGTGAGGGACTCAACGTGCGTGACTGGCTCTATGTCGAAGACCACTGCAAGGCTATTGATCTGGTAGTGCGTGAGGGCAAAGCCGGTGAGGTATATAACGTTGGTGGACACAACGAGATGAAGAACATCGACATCGTGAAGCTCACTATCAAGACGATTCACGACATGATGGCTGCCGACAAGAACCTCCGTCAAGTATTGAAGAAGCAGGTCAAGGATGCTAACGGTGACATTGATATCAGCTGGATCAACGACTCTCTCATCGAGCATGTCGCTGACCGCCTTGGTCATGATGCGCGTTATGCCATCGATCCTACAAAGATCAAGACTGAGCTTGGTTGGTATCCCGAGACGAAGTTCGCCGACGGTATTGTCAAGACGATCAAATGGAATCTTGAGAATCAGAAGTGGATTGAAGAAGTTACATCGGGCGACTACCAGAAGTACTATGACATCATGTACGGAAAGGAGCGTCATGGACGCACTCTCTAAACGCTTGGCAGCCTTTCTGCGGCTGATGCGTTCTTCGGCTCTGCTCATCACAGATGGTGACAGAGCCAATATGGATGTGCTGCTCACGATGCTTGGCGCCCTTGACAAGGACATTGTCGAGAGCTATTTCGGACTGGGAAACCGGGAACCTCAGAGCGTGGAGCAGTTGGCTGCTAAGCATCATGTCAGTGTTGAGCAGATGCAGCATATCATTGACACGGACGTGCGCCGCATTGCCATCTCGCCGGAGTGGCAGATGATGTGGCGCAAGTTGCCAGAGTTAGTGAAGAAGCGTGCTGAGGCTATGAAAGTATGATCTGCTGATCATTCAACACTGATCATTCAACACTGATCATTCAACATTCATCATTGATCATTCATCATTCATCATTCGTTATCGTTCAACATTCAGAATTATGAAAAAGATATTGTTGTTGGGTTCCGGTGAGCTGGGCAAGGAGTTCACCATTGCTGCTAAGCGTGCAGGGCAGTATGTTATCGCTTGCGACAAGTACGACAATGCGCCGGCCATGCAGGTGGCCGATGAGCGTGAGGTGTTTTCTATGCTCGACGGCGACGCACTCACGGCAGTGGTGGAGAAACATCATCCCGATCTCATCGTACCGGAGATTGAGGCTATCCGTACGGAGCGTCTCTTCGACTTTGAGAAGGAGGGCATACAGGTGGTGCCGTCGGCTCGCGCTGTCAACTACACGATGAATCGTCGGGCTATCCGCGATCTGGCAGCAAAGGAGTTGGGACTGCGTACAGCGAAGTATTTCTATGCCAAGACTTTCGATGAGTTCAAACATGCTGCTGACGAGATTGGCTTCCCCTGTGTTGTCAAGCCTTTGATGTCCTCATCAGGTCACGGACAGAGCTATGTCCACAACGACGATGAACTGAAAGAGGCTTTCCGTGATGCCATGGAGGAAGGACGCGGCGATGTGAAGGAGGTGATTATTGAAGAGTTCATCGACTTTCAGTCCGAGTTCACTTTGCTGACGGTTACTCAGAAGCATGGACCTACGATCTTCTGTCCGCCTATCGGGCACGTTCAGAAAGGTGGCGACTATCGCGAGAGCTGGATGCCTTACGCTATTAGTGATGAGGCTTTGAAGCAGGCGCAGCACATCGCTGCCGAGGTGACGAAGGCTCTCACGGGTTACGGCATTTGGGGCGTGGAGTTCTTCCTCACCAAGCAGGGTGAGGTGATCTTCTCTGAGCTCAGTCCCCGTCCGCATGATACGGGCATGGTGACGCTGAGCCATTGCACCAACCTCAGCGAGTTTGAACTGCACTTCCGTGCTGTGATGGGACTGGACATTCCGGCCATCCATCTTGAGCATAGTGGTGCTTCGGCAGTGGTACTTTCACCCGTAGACAGCGACAAGCCGTTGGACTACAATTTGGAGGATGTCTGTCGTGAAGACCATGCCCGTGTGCGTATCTTCGGTAAGCCCGTTGCACATGTTGGCCGCCGCATGGGTGTCGTAGTCTGCTATGACAAGGTTGGCTGCGACATGGACGCATTGCGCGACAAGACCAAGCGTCTGGCAAAGACTGTGCTTGGCACAGACCCGTATATGAAGAAATAAAGATTAAGTTTAAAAGATAGCAAGGGCCGGTTGACTTTGAGTTTCTGCGCAAAGTCACCGGTCATCTGTTACAAAACAAGGAGGCATCCTTTTTGTCTTTTACTCCTTATTTTTCGACTTCAGAACTTAATCTTTCAATCTTTCCTACAGTTAAATCATACTTTCCTATTGTTGTTTGCTATACAGAATTCCCAATGAGGCAAAGACGCAGAACAGACACAAGAGAGGTGCATTGCACAATCTTATAAAATAAAACGAGATGAAGAGCGTTAAAGAAATATGAAACCATTAGGAAAGATCATTTCGCTCAAGAAGATCACCGACCCGCGCGGCAATCTCACCGTGGTGGAACAGTGCAAGGATGTGCACTTTGAAATCAAAAGGGCATATTGGGTGTACGATGTTCCGGCTGGAGAAAGCCGTGGCGGTCACGCTCATAAGGCCTTGCATCAGCTACTGGTAGCTATGAGTGGTAGCTTCACTGTTAATTTGGATGATGGGGAGCATAAGGCAAGCTATCTACTTAATCATCCTTGGGAAGGACTGCTGATAGATCCTGGAATATGGCGAACTTTGGATGATTTCTCTACTGGTGCTGTTTGTATGGTTTTAGCGGACGAGCTCTACGACGAGAGTGATTATATCTATGACTATCAGGATTTTCTCACCTATAAAACAAGCAACCCATGAATAAAGTGTACTCCTCCAAAATCGACCTTCTCATCATTGTCGCTGTCATTATGCTTGGCTCTTCTGTGGATGTGCTCCTAACCGCCATAGAAGATGGCGACCTCACGTCGTGGCTCATTGTCCTGTTGGAAGTGGCTGTTTGCGTGGTTGTGCTTCTTCTCATTTATCCTACTAAATACACCATCGACGGCGACAACCTACTTATTCGTTGTGGCTTTCAGCGACACTCCATCCCTATCTCGCAGATTACTTCCATGCGGCGCAGCCACAACTTACTGGCTTCCCCTGCTCTGTCGGTCGACCGGTTGGAGGTCGTCTTCAAGGAAAAGTCGACTGACAGCATCCTCATTTCGCCACGCAGCAGAAAGGCTTTTGTGAAGGACTTGAAGGCGATTAATCCGAATATCGATATATCTAAAGCATTGTAAATGTTTGACATTCAACGATACACCAATAACGATATTACGGCGTGGAACGACTTTGTTGCGCAGTCGAAGCAGGGCACTTTCCTCTTTGATAGGCGGTACATGGACTACCACCGCAACCGTTTTGCAGATTACTCTCTGCTTTTCTATAAAAAGAACAAGCTCTATGCCTTGTTGGCAGCCAATGTCGACGGCGACACGCTATGGTCGCATCAGGGACTGACCTACGGTGGACTGATTACCAACGAGCACGCCACGGCAGCCGAGGTATGCGTACTCTTCGAGGAACTCAACGTCTATCTTCATAGCCACGGCATTCGCCACGTGGTCTACAAGGCTATGCCGTGGATCTATCAACAATTGCCGGCGGAGGAGGATCTCTATGCACTCTTCAACCGCTGTCACGCTCGGCTGATGGTGCGCAACGTGTCATCGACAATCGTGCAAGACAGGGCGTTGAAGTGGCGGCGAATACGGCAGTTTGGTGCTGACAAAGCGGAAAAAGAGGGTATCAGTGTAGCGCAGGATGATAGTGCCTATGCCGAATTTTGGCAGGTCTTGACAGATAATCTCCAGCATACCTATCATACTCGTCCTGTACATACCTTAGCAGAGATAAGTCGTCTGCACGACGCTTTTCCCGATAACATCAAACTTTATGTGGCACGCCTTGATGAGAAAGTCGTCGGCGGCACGTTGCTGTTCATCACGCCCCAGGTGGTGCATTCACAATATATCTCAGCGACACCTGAAGGTAAGCATCTTCATGCCATTGACGCTATCTTCCGAAAGGTTATCACCGAGGACTATAAGGGCTGTCAGTACTTTGACTTTGGTATTTCCAACGAAGATAGTGGTCGCTATCTCAATGAGGGACTTATCTACCAAAAGGAAGGTTTTGGTGGTCGTGCCGTGTGCTACGACTGGTACGAATGGAAAGTTGAGTGTTGAATGATGTATGTTGAATGATGAGGGTTGAATGATGAAATTATCAGGTACAGAATCTTATCAAGGTGAACAGATGCATATCCCTTACCTCTCTTTACAAAAGGTCACAGCGCAGCACCAGGACGAGATAGAGGCTGCCGTGAAACAAGTCGTTGAGAGCGGTTGGTATCTGCAAGGAGAGGCCACACGGCACTTCGAGGCTGACTATGCCCACTATATTGGCACACGCTACTGTGTGGGATGTGGCAACGGGCTCGATGCGCTGACGCTTATCTTCAGGGCTTATAAAGAATTAGGGAAGTTGCAGGATGGTGATGAAGTCATCGTGCCGGCTAATACCTATATTGCTTCTATCCTCTCCATCACTGAGAACGGATTGAAGCCGGTGCTCGTGGAGCCACGAATCGACACGCTTGAGCTCGATGACAGCCAACTCATGGAGCATCTCAGCAACCGCACGCGTGCCGTATTGCTGGTGCATCTTTATGGCCGTTGTGCCATGACGCATCAGATTGCCGACTTCTGTCATCGTCATCATCTGTTACTCATTGAGGATAACGCGCAGGCTCATGGTTGTATGTTCGACGGACATCGAACGGGATCTTTGGGTGATGCAGCGGCGCATAGCTTCTATCCAGGCAAGAATCTTGGTGCTTTAGGAGACGCAGGAGCAATCACCACCGACGATGCTTCATTAGCTGAGCTTTGTCGGGCTTTGGGTAATTACGGTTCTTCACGCAAGTATGTCTTTCCTTACAAAGGGCGCAACAGCCGCATGGATGAGATACAGGCTGCCGTGCTCTCCGTGAAGTTGCGTTACTTGGATGCTGATAATCAGCGACGTAAGCAGATTGCCACTTATTATGCTCAGCATATCTCCAACCCAGTGGTCACGCTTCCCGGTGCTGAGGCTTGGCTACGTGGAAACGTGGATCATGTCTTCCATATCTTCCCCGTGCTCAGCGCCCATCGTGATGAGTTGCAGGATTATTTGAAACAAAAAGGTATTGGCACGGTGATACATTATCCCATTCCGCCGCATCAGCAGGACTGTTATCCGGAATGGCATTCTCTCTCATTGCCCGTTACAGAACGTATTCATCGCGAAGAGCTTAGCATTCCGTGCAATCAGACAATGACGGATGAGGAAGTCCGCTATGTGGTGGAGGCCATCAATTTCTTTCTGATGACCGTATAGCTATGGTCTACTGTACCATAAACCGATTTGCTGATATACCAAGTCATCAGCTTAGCGATGCGGTTGATGAATGGAGCAACTCGGTGCAGATCCTGTGAAGCATGTTGGTCGTCCTTTAACAGATCAACACCTTTCAAGAGTTGCTTGCCGCAACCTTTGGGTACCACCTGCTCAGCAGTCAGTCCCAGAGCTGCCCAGTCTATTTCGCCCTGCAAGGCTTGTATCTTTTGCAAGTCGTTGAGCGGACAGTCTACTTTCTGTCGCACGATAGGATAGGTAAACCCACCCGCACGATGGTTCAGCCCTTTTTTCGTGGCCAGTTGCGGATGCGACGCTGCGAAGGCTTTACGGTGGGCATTGAGCTCGCGGAGCATAGCGTTGACGTCTTTGGAGATAATTGCCTTCATGGCTGTGGCTGATAGCTGAGCGCCACACACCTTATTATATAGTGCAACTATTTTTGTCTTGTCGCCTGGCAACCATTGTGCCATCATGCCCCGAAGCGATCCTTCAACAGCCGAAGCTATAAAATTCGTGAGATGAAGTTTGCTTTGTCGTTGCCACTTACTGACAATCTTCTCCTCCTGTGATTGGAATGCGCTTACAGCAGTGTCAGCATTTAGACTGTCCGCCTTTATGGCCTGTACGACCATTTGGCTTCTCCCCATTGCTGCGTGAGCGGGCTGAAGTGGAGAGATCAGTAGAATTCCTAAAGTCGGGAGAAAGGCAGCAACGTTCATCTTTTTTGTTTGTTGTAGAGAAAAAGCAGGAAGGACAATTCCTTCCTGCTGTTTTTTTCTTATTAGCTCAGCACCAACACGGTGACACCGCGTGCTGCCTGAGCACCCATGACGAGCGCTTGCTCGATGTCGGCAGTCTTCGACGGTCCACTGATAAATGTGCCGAAGTTGTAGCGTGGATCCATCTCGATGCGGCGGTAAGCCTCGTGCATGTTGTTGACGATGTTTTGTTTGTCGAGGATGATAACGAGGTATTCCGAGATGAAGCAGACCGCTTTTTCCTTCATCGTCTGCGGCACCCAGATGCACGCGTTCTCAGCCACACCAAGTTGTCCCTCCACGATGCCCACGTCAGTGCCGTTGAGCTCCTGAGCCTCAGCTACAGTGTCAGGATTGCGCTGGGCGATGGAGATATACGGCAGGTTGCTGGCAAAGACCTTTGCGTTGGGGTAGAGGTTGCGGATGATCTGATTGAGATCGTCGGTCTTTCGTGCCTCCACAATGCGGCCACCCACCGTCCTGGTCATCTCGGCGAACTGCTGATAGGGATCAGCATAGGTGATGCCATGGAGGTCGTCCATGGCGGGCATATCGTATTGCACCTTGGTGTTGGCGCGTAGTTTCTGGAGCAATTCTTCTTTTCTCATTACTTGTCGTTACTTTGATAACTGTTATTCCGAGTCGTTTGGCGTTGTCGGCAATCATTCCTAATCGCCTGGTGCCGTTGACTATTTCTTCTTTTTCTGTTGCTCTTTCCACCAGCTGTGAAACGACTGGCTGGCAAACTTAGGTTTGGCGTGTCCCAATCCCCAAGGATTCAGATGGCTATAGTGGGTGAACATCTCCGGTACGAAGTTGGCCAGAGGTGACAGTTTCAGCGCGTCGGTATAGAGAGTGGGATGGTCGAAGAGCAGTTCCATGCCTTCCGACATGAATTTCTTGAGGTGATCTGCCTTGCCGATGCTGTCGAGGCTCTGACGCCACAGATAGATCTGTGAGCCGGGCTTCACCTCAGCCGGACACACGTTATCGCAGCTTAGGCATAGCGAACAGGCAGATACATTGTCGCTGTATTGGCGGGCATTAGCCAGCATACCCAAGTCGACACCGATGGGACCAGGTATGAAATAGGTGTAGCTGGCACCGGTAGAGCGGCGGTAGACAGGACATGTGTTCATGCAGGCACCGCAACGGATGCATTTTAGCGTCTCCCAATGTTCGGGGTTGGCTAGTGCGTCGCTGCGCCAGTTGTCAAGGAGTACCACGTGCATTTCAGCACCGGGACGTGCCTGGCGGAAGTGCGACGTGAAGCCGGTGGTCGGCTGTCCTGTGGCACTGCGGCAGAGCAGACGCTGGAATACAGCCAGGCTCTCATAGTCGGGAACGAGCTTTTCGATGCCCATCGTCACGATATGCAGTTTTGGCATAGACGTCGTCATGTCGGCATTGCCCTCATTGGTGCAGACGACGATGTCACCCGTCTTTGCTACGCCAAAGTTGCAGCCGGTAAGACCGGCGCCAGCTTCCATGAACTCATGGCGCAGACTCTTGCGGGCGCAGTAGGTCAGATAGGTCGGGTCGGTATTTCCTTTGTCATTGGAAATGCCTTTAGCCTCAAAGGTCTGTGCCACCTCTTCCTTGGTGATATGCATAGCCGGTACCACGATATGTGCCGGAGCACGGTGCATCAGTTGCAAGATGCGCTCGCCGAGGTCAGTTTCCACCACGTCGATGCCGCGCTGTTCGAGATAGGCGTTTAGTCCGCACTCTTCGGTGAGCATCGACTTCGACTTCACCATCTTCGTCACCTTATGTGATTCGAGGATGCCGTAGACCATCTCGTTGAGTTCGGTGGCGTCTTTTGCCCAGTGTACGATGACGCCACGGCTTTCGAGCTGACTGCTGAACTGCTCCAGATAGTCGGCCAGATGGGTGAGTGTGTGGCGCTTGATGGCCGAGGCGTGGTCGCGCAGACTCTCCCATTCCGGCAGTCCCTTGGCCATCTTGTCACGGCCTTGTCGCAACTGCCAGAAAGTAGCGTCGTGGTGATCGACCTTGTCGCGCTGCTTCAATATTTCGTGTGCTCTTTCTGAATGTATAGTGCTCATAATGCTTAGATTCCGTTAGCTAATATTTGTGCGACATGGATAAACTTGATAGGTTTCTTCTCCCGCCGTGCGATGCCCTCCATGTGCATCAGGCAGGATGAGTCGGGACCGGTGATATACTCGGCTCCAGTGGCCATGTGGCGCTCGATCTTGTTCTCACCCATACGCACCGACACGTCTGGCTCCTCCACGGAGAACATGCCGCCGAAGCCGCAGCACTCGTCCACGCGCTCCGGTTCTTTGATGGTGATGCCCTCTTTGAGTTGCAGCAGATCGATGATCTTATTATATTTTGGGATATTGCGTTCCGACGGTGATGACAGCCCCAGCTCACGCACACCATGACAACTGTTGTGCACGCTGACTACATGCGGGAAGCTGCCGGGCAGGCTCTTCACCTTCACGATGTCGTGCAGAAACTCCACAATGTCTACGGTATTCTTCGGCGTGACGCATTGGTGGTCTTGAGGCAACAGCCGCGGATAGTTGACGCGCACAAAGGCAGCGCAGGATGCTGACGGGGCGACTACATAGTCGAAGCCAGAAAACATCTCCTCGAAACTGTTGGCAAGGTGCTTGGCCATCGGCTCAAAACCGGCGTTAGCCATCGGCTGGCCGCAACAAGTCTGCCGCTCGGGATAGGTCACGTCCAATCCAAGATGGCACAATAGTTTATATGTAGCCTTTCCGACCTCAGGGTACAGAGCGTCTACATAGCAGGGTATAAACAATCCTATTTTCATTTCTCACTTAATTCTAACCCTACAAAATTAATTATTTTTTTCTAACCTACCATTGCTTTGCACAACTTTAACCATATTATTTTTGCATTCTTTATCTGTCTGTGTTTTGATCTTTCTGATTAGCTGCTGTCAAATGTCAGACAGAGTAGTATGAAAGAATGCGAAGAATCTAAATTCCTTATGTTTTTTTCTCAGTTAGGAGATAATTTCGTACTTTTGTATTTCAAATAGAGACATACACTGAATATATGATCGTTTGTATAGCGGAGAAACCGAGCGTAGCAAAAGATATTGCACGTATCTTGGGTGCCAACGTACCCAAGAACGGCTATATGGAAGGCAACGGCTACCAGGTGACTTGGACTTTCGGACATTTGTGCGAGCTGAAGGAACCCAATGACTATCAGGTGAACTGGCGTTTTTGGACGCTGGCCGCACTGCCGATGATTCCGTTGCGCTTTGGCATTAAACTCATTCCGGAGGAAACGATCAAGCGTCAGTTCGACGTGATTGCCTCCTTATATAGCAAGGCCGACGAGATTGTCAACTGTGGTGATGCCGGGCAGGAAGGTGAGCTCATCCAGCGTTGGGTGATGCAACTTGCCGGAGTGAAGTGCCCCGTCAAGCGGTTGTGGATTTCGTCAATGACCGATGAGGCCATCCGCGAGGGCTTCCAAAACTTGAAAGAGCAGAAGGACTACGAAAGTCTTTACATGGCTGGACTGAGCCGGGCCATTGGTGACTGGCTGTTAGGCATGAACTGCACGCGTCTCTATACCTGCATGTACGGCCGCAACCATCAAGTACTATCCATCGGTCGTGTGCAGACGCCGACCTTGGCTTTGATAGTTAACCGCCAGAAGGAAATCGACAATTTCAAGCCGGAGCCCTATTGGGTGCTCTCCACGGTCTATCGCGACACGCTCTTCACGGCCACAGCAGGCAAATTTACCAGTAAGGAAGAAGGTGAACAGGCCTTCTCGCTCATCCAGGATAAGCCTTTTGAAGTCACCGATGTGCAGAAGAAGCAGGGCAAGGAGGCGCCGAGACAGCTCTATGACCTCACCTCGTTGCAGGTCGACTGCAACCGTAAGTTCAGTTTCTCCGCTGAGATGACGCTCAACCTCATACAGGCTCTGTATGAGAAGAAGTTGACTACTTATCCGCGTGTCGATACGCAATATCTGTCAGATGACATCTATCCCAAGTGTCCGGGTATCCTCAATGGTGTCAGTCAGATGACTAAAGCTGGACAGAAACCTTATCTGCAAATCATTAAGGACTTGGCAGCCATCAGCAAGAAATTGCCGAAGTCGAAGCGCGTCTTCGACACCTCCAAGGTCACAGACCACCACGCCATCATCCCTACCGGTCAGCTGCCAAGCGGACTGAGCGATGCCGAGATGAAAGTCTACGACCTCATCGCCCGCCGCTTCATCGCCGTGTTCTATCCCGATTGTAAGTTTTCCACGACCACTGTCAAGGGTAAGGTCGACAAGGTTGAGTTCAAGACCAGCGGCAAGGAGATCCTTTCGCCGGGATGGCGGGCTGTGTATGCCAAAGATGAATTGACGCAGACAGTGGAAGACGGTAAGCCGACAGACGAGGAAAAGACGCTGCCCGCCTTTGTCAAAGGAGAGTCGGGACCGCATAAGCCTACGCTGACGGAAAAGATGACGCAGCCGCCGAAGCACTATACCGAAGCCTCACTCCTGCGTGCCATGGAGACCGCCGGCAAGTTTGTCGATGACGAGGAGCTGCGTGCCGCGATGAAGGAAAACGGCATCGGGCGCCCTTCGTCTCGCGCAGGCATCATTGAGACGCTGTTCAAGCGGCACTATATCCGGCGCGAGCGCAAGAACCTTGTAGCCACTCCCACGGGCATACAGCTCATCGACACCATCCATGAGAAGCTGCTCACCAGTTGTGAACTCACGGGTATCTGGGAGAAGAAGCTCCGCGACATCGAGCACCATAAATACTCGCCGCAGCTCTTCATCGACGGATTGAAGGAGCAGGTGACAAAGATCGTGCAGGACGTTTTGCACGACAACAGCAACAGGCAAATAGAAAGTGGAGAGCCAGAGCCCACTCCTAAACCGTCCGGACCGAAGAAGGGTGGGGCAGGGGCTGCCAAGCAAAGCACCAAACGGTCGGCTGGTTCTCGCAAAAAGACTGCGCCGGCTACTGCCGCATCGGCTTCCGCCGCCGCAACTCCCACTTCTGCTCCTGTGCTCACCAAGGGTAAACTTAAGGTCGGTGACCCTTGCCCCAAGTGCCATCAGGGCCATATCATTCAGGGCAAGACTGCTCTCGGTTGCTCAAGATGGCGTGAGGGCTGTGACTTTCGACAGCCGCTGTAAATACTAAATATAAAGAGTAGTTGATGTCAATTAAGAATAGTATTGATATCAACATAAAATAGTAGTTGATGTCAATTTGAACATCAACTGACAGCAATCTGATATGAGTGTTGAGGCCAGGCTCCCGCTACTTAGTCTGGCTGCTCAACTTCTTTTGTTTCGCCAATTCGATCTTATCTCTCATGACTTGCATGTGATCGAAGGCGCGCTTGCGGGTTGCCGCAATCTGGTAGCGATAGACCATGCATGTGGTGAGGAGATAGACAAAAGCCTGAATCCACAGCGCATGATACTCCACACTGATATCCTGCAGCGAGGCTCCCATCGACGAGATACGCAGGAAGCCTCTCACACCAAAGGTTGAGGGAATGAGGCAGGCCACGCCCTGCCAAAAACCGGGGATGTTGGGCTGTGGCCAGCTGACACCGGTCATAAACAGGAATGGTACTGAGGTGAAGACCACCAACAGCATCACATTTTCGCGATAGCGCACCATACACGACAGCGTCATCCCGAAGAAGATACACGACAGCAGATAGGGTACCATCAGACCGAGTATCGTCCAGGGCGTCACCAGCGAGATGTAGTGAAACAGGCGTGGGACGACCAGGCTGATATAAGCGGCCATGACCATATACACCATAAAGTAGCACCACGACTTACCGAGTACGATACGGAAGATGCCATTGTAGTGCTTCGAGATAGGCACGAGATCCTGATAGCGGTTGTTCTCGCGTGCAGTACCGGCGGCGAGTCCTATGCCTAAGAGCAGCGTCTGTTGCAGGATGAGCATGAGCACGCCGGGGATGATAGCGTTGCCATAGCCGTCGGTGACATTGAAGATTGGCACCTCGTCAAAGTCCAGTGGCTTGGTGGTGATCTCGTCGTCGCGGTTGGTGTATCCGTTGCTCTGCTTGAGTTGTATGCGGCTGTTCATCTCTCCGGCCACAGCCATGGCGGTCTGATAGATCGCCTTATAGTGGAGCATCAGGCTCATGTCGCAGTACAGGCTTACCGTGGCCTGCTCGCTGCGCCCCAGTCTGCGCTCGAAGTCCTCGGGGAAATAGAGTGCGCCATGCACCTGCTGCTTGCCGATGAGCTCTTTGGCATCGTCAAGCGAGTTGCACATATAGGCCACCTTCACGTCAGAGCCTGCGTCGTAGTGACGGATGAACTCGCGTGAGGCCGCGGAGTGCGAGAGGTCTACCACTGCCACCGGCACGTCTCTGACCACCTCGTTGTTGTAGATCCACGAATAGAGCAGGGGATAGAACAACGGTACGAGGACGCAGAAGATCAGCACACCCTCGTCGGTGACAAGGCCGCGCATCTCTTTCACGCAGATATAGCAGGTGTCAAGGAGTCCTTGTTTGACTTGACTGAAAAAGCTCTCGTTTTGCATGGCTTAGGGGATATATACGTATACCAGCATTGCCTTCTTGATATTTCTTATCGTGAAGATAGGCAGCACTGCTATCATCAACAGGAACATGATGTTGAACCAGGCGTAGGACAGCGGGTAGCCGTTGAACTCGCACATCTGGTACAACATGAAGTAATGGCGCATAGGGAACATCTGTGCGATGGACTGTATCTCAGGATCCATGGCTGACAACGGATAGGTGGCACCGGCTACGGAGAAACTCAGCACCGACCACAGTGCACTGATCGAGATGGACATGCGCAGGGAGGGCATCAGTCCGAAAGCGAAGATACCAAAGCCCTGACAGGCCAGAACACTGAGAAGTCCCATCAACAACAGGGGTACAACACCGCCCGGATGAGGGAAGTCCAATGTGTGGAAGATGTAGAACTCGAAGCCATACATCATCGTGAGGAAGAGCAGTGTCATCGGCAGCATCTTGCCCGCTATGGCGATGTAGATGTTGTTGCCTGCCATCTTCATCAGCTGGCGTGAGCGCTTGAACTTCAATTCAGTGCCAATGGCGTAAGGGGTGAGCAGGAAGATGAAGACCATGAGCACGCCCGGTGCCATGCTGGTGGTCAGATAGATATTGTAGCTCACCCATGGGTTCTGAAGCAGATGGGTGTCAATGGCAATGGGCTGCAGGAACGTGCGCACCTCGTCATTGGTCTTTCCTATGGCCTGCAGTTTTGTCTTGCCGACAGCTGCCGAGCCTAATGTACAGATGGTCTTGAGATCCTTGAAGAGCATATTGCCCGCCACAAGCGTCACATTACTGTAATAAAAAGAGATCTTCGGCTGCGTGCTTGTCATCAGCCCGCTTGTTGTGCCCTTCGGGATATAGAGAAAGGCAAAGATCTCGTTGCGCTGGATAGCCTCACGCGCCGCGTTGACGTTGGGGTAATAGCCGACGACCTTCGACGACTGGAAAGCATCGAGTTGCCGTACCATCGCGCGCGTAGTGGTGGTGTTGTCCTGATCCACGATGCCGATGGGCATGTCGGTCGGCTGACCGCCTGCCATCAGAGAGGTGAAGAAGATGATGATGACAACAGGAAAGACCACCGTGCAGAATCCGTAGATGGGATTCTGACGCATGATCCCCAGCTCCCGCAGCGAGATGTGATAGATGCGGGAGAGAACCTCGTGGAGCGTCATGCTCTTGGGGCGATAGGAGTAGAGGCTATTCTCTTTCAATCTTCTGTATTATTTCTTTGTGTCCTTGATGATCAGCGACATGCCGGGGCGTAGTCCATCGAACTTGTTGACGAAGTGAGCCTTCACTTCGAAGGTTTTCAGGTCGTACTGGCCGTTGCTCTTTGTAGCTTTCCATACAGCGTAGGAACCCTCGTCCTTGATGTCGTAGACTTTCATCCTCACGTTTTTGTTGAAAGCCGGAGAGAATGCGGTGAACTCGTCGCCGACCTTCAAGCCCTTCAACTGGTCTTCACGCACGTTGAAGGTTCCCCACATGTCCGACATGATGTTGATGTTCATGATTGGCGAGCCCATGCCCACCAATTCGCCCACCTTGGGATAGACATCGCTGACTTCGCCCTCCACGGGAGAGATCTGCACAGTCTCTCTGAGGATCGACTTCACGACATCAACAGCGCTCTTGGCTGCCTGAGTGTTCTTGGCAGCAGCGATCTTCTCCTGCTTGCGGGCTCCGCTCTTTGCCAACTCATATTGGCTTTGCGTCACCTTCACCTGTGCTTCGGCCGCTTTGTAGGCAGCCAAGGCCTCGTCGCGCTTCTGTGCGCTCATCACGCCCTCGTTGTAGAGGTTTTGCATACGGGTGTAGGTCTTCCTTGCGATGTCCTCGGCAGCCATAGCCTGCTGCATCAGGTCATAGGCACTCTGTATCTGTTCCTTGCGTGCGCCCTCATCGGTCAGATTGCTGATAGCCTGTGTGGCTCCCTCTGTGGCCTCTGCCACTTTCTGCTGTGCGTTGGCCTCTGGAATCTGTAGGATGGCAAGCGTGTCGCCGACATGCACATAGTCGCCTTCCTTGACCCGCAGCTCTTCGATACGGGCCGGCAACTTGCAACTGACACGATAGTCGCCGACTTCCACCTCGCCTTGAATGATCTCGTCGGTCTTGCCGAAGGCGAAGAAACCGATAACACCTACAATAGCCACTGCTGCCGTGAATCCGAGCACGGCGAGCAGTATGTTGTTGTGTTGTGATTTTGCTGACATCTCTTTTTTTTTCTTCTTTGATTCGTTGATAGTTTATTCGAGGATACCCAATGCTTTCTCCAAGTTCACCTCGCTGACGCGCAGGTCCACTTCCGCGTCGATCTTGTCGCTGTGGGCTTTCTGCCAGGCTGTTTGTGCGGCCATGACGTCGGTGGAGGGAATGACGCCCTCACGGAATCCTATTTGTGCACAGCGGAGGTTCTCCTCAGCGCTCTTGACATTGTTGTTGGCCATGACCAGGCGCTTGCGGGCTTCTTTCACCTTGAAGCGGCTTTGAGTCACCTGTAAGTTGATCTTCTCCTGCACGTCACTCAGTTCCATGCGTGCCATGCTGGTGGCGGCGCGGGAAGCCCGGACCTTGTAGCGGCCCTCAAACCAGTTCCATACAGGCATCTGCACGGTCACACCTACGTTCCACACACCAGAGAAGCGCTTCTGAAATCCGTTGTAGACATTGGGGTTGGTGATCATGTATCCTCCTGTCAGCGCCACATGGGGCAGGTATTCGGCCTGAATGACCTTAGTACCTTGCTCGCTCAGATCCACTGCGTTTTGAAGCAGACGCACCTCAGGACGACTGGAGAAGGTGGAGTCGGGCTGATAGTCGGTGAACTTCACGTTGCTCTTCTCCAGTCCGTTGCCGTCCTCGTCGGCCAAGGTGATCTGGTCAGTCATCGGTATGCCGCAAAGCTGACAGAGCAGCATCTTGGCCAGTGTCACGCCATCGTCGACACGGGTGATGTCCATGTCGGCCTCGTTGACCTTCACATCCACTTTCAGTCCGTCGGCCTTGGTAGCCACGCCCTGCCGGATCATCTTGTTGACATCGTCATCGAGCTTCTTTACAAGTTCGCGGTAGCTGTAGGCCAGCTTCTGCTTATGTTTGAGAGATACGACGGTCCAGTAGGCTTTGTCGATGTCATAGATCGTGCTCTGCGTTTTCAGGCTCAAATCGTTGTCGGCCATGTCTTCCGTGATGTCGGCAATGGCGTTGGCAGCCTTGATGGCACCGCCCATGAAGATCGGCTGGCGCAGCATGACGGCACCGCCGAAAACGTTTTTCGTGTCTGTGCGGAAGGCGTCGACAATCTGCTGGCCTATCGTGTTGCCGATGCCGGCTGCGTACTGACCGATGGGAGCACCGGCCTGTTGCATCATCGCACCAATCTGCTGAGCCTGTTCCATACTGATAGCACCTTGCTTCACCAGCTCGGTCATCTTCTCTGAGATGCCTTTTTGCAAGTCTCCGCTGACCTGAGTGCCGAGGTTGGTGCCCATGTTGTTGAGCATGTTCTTCTGCTTGTTGCTCAGCAGGTTGATGTCGCGGCTGGTGAATTCATAGCCGGCCAGAACATCCACCTTTGGCAGGTATTTTGTGCGTGCTGCCTTGCGGGTGTTCATTGCTACCTCCTTGCTCAGACGTGAGACATTGATCTGTTTGTTGTTGCGCAGGGCAAGCGCCCGGCAACTGTCCAGTGTCAGCACAGTCTGTCCGTGGACAGCCAATACGCATCCTGAAAGTAAAATGGCGAAAGTGAACTTTCTCATATTTGTTTACTGACGTTTATCCGTGTCTTTGTTCGGACCGTGAAGTCCTTATTCGAGGGTGAAGCTGCGCGAGCCGATCATGTTGCCGTCGGCGAAGATGCTCACGCGGTAGGTGCCGCCTTCCAGCGCCTGCCCGATGTTGTAGAAGAGGGTGACAGGTGTCTCGTTGCCATTATATTCCACCGTGCGCTTCATGGTGCAGGGGAGTGTGCGGTTTTCGTAGTTAAATGAGCCGCCGCCCGAGAGCAGTGTTCCTGTCGGCGTGTTGATGCAGACATAGACGGTCTTCATGCCGCTGGCTGCCGTGACGTTCTTCGCGATCGAGAAGGAAACCTGCAGCGCTTTGGCTTTCTTGACCTTCTTTGTGGCCTTGCCGCGCTTGTTCATAGCCGTGAGGTTGATGCCCGTGGCGTCCAATTGTGCGGCGATGGCGACTTTCTCGGCCAGTCCGGCTTTCTCGTTGTTGAG
Source organism: uncultured Prevotella sp. (assembly GCA_945873145.1). Lineage (GTDB taxonomy): Bacteria > Bacteroidota > Bacteroidia > Bacteroidales > Bacteroidaceae > Prevotella. The sequence continues at coordinate 3,585 of CAMCBZ010000031.1, read as the reverse complement.
TCCGGCGATCTGCTGAGTGGCCTGGTCATATTGTCCTTTTATGCGTGTGTTCTCCGCTGTGAGATGCTGGTTAGCGCGGTTGAGTGAGTCGATCTGGATGACATAGCTGCGCAGCACGGCTCTCACCGTAGCCAGCTCGCGCTTCAGTCGCGCAATCTCGCGGGCATCTGTACTCTTGGTGTTGCGCAGTTCCTGCAACAATTTTTGGGTGCGCTCCTGCTCATGAGTCAGTTGGGCGATGATGGAGTCGTTGTTGATTTGGGTCTTCATCTCGCCGTACTGATTGGCGAATTGCTGGTATTCATTTTCCATCTCCTTCTTGTCCAGGTCGGCAAGCTGCACCATCTCCTTGTTCTCCTCCTTCTGCTTGTTCAGACTGGTATAGAGCCAGGCGATGCCTCCTAAGAGCAATAACACGACTATGACGAGCGGAATGATGATCTTTTTCATGTTCTTTGTTGTCCTTTTAATAATGAGTTATAAAGAGGTGGATGCTGCGATCTTCTCCACGTCTTCTGGATAATATAATCACATGCAAATTTAGGCTATTTATCTTAAATGGCAAAGTCTTTTCAGTCAGTTATACCTTTTAAATCTTAAAATTTAGTATTTTTGGGGAAAAAACGACCAAAATTAAACAAGGATTGTGTAATTTTACCCCTGTGTAATCAGATTTCTAATTAGTGACTATGAAAAAAATTGCATTGTTATTGACGTTCATGCTCTTCGCGGTCTCTGCGACATGGGCACAGAGAGAGGCGCAGGCTGATACCGTGCGTCATCAGGTGATGTTGCAGACGACAAAGGGAAACATTGTCGTGGAACTGTACAATGAAACGCCACGCCACCGCGACAATTTCCTCAAGGTGGTGCGCTCCGGCTATTACGATGGCATTCTCTTCCACCGGGTCATCGCTGATTTTATGATTCAGGCGGGTGACTCTACCTCGCGTCACGCCAAGCCGGGTGCGCAGTTGGGCGATTACGACCTGGGCTATACCGTGCCGGCTGAGTTCCGCTTTCCTCAGTATTTCCATAAGCGGGGCGCTTTAGCTGCCGCGAGAGAGCCCGACAGCGTCAACCCACAACGGGCTTCGGGGGGCGCACATTTCTATATCGTGTGGGGAAGAACCTATTCCGATGCCTCGCTCGACCGCATACAGCATAAGACCGACTCGCTGACAAAAAGCAACCTGACGTTCACGCCGGAGATCCGGGAGTATTACAAGACCGTCGGCGGCACGCCGCATCTCGATGGCATGTACACCGTCTTCGGACAGGTCATCCAAGGACTCGACGTGGTGGATGCCATTGATCATGTGGCCACCGACGAAAACGACCGCCCGTTGGAAGACGTGAGGATCGTCAAAGCATCAGTCATCAAGTAAGTGGCTCTTTATCTAAAATATGAGTACTTATGAAAAGTTGTTATTATTTGTTGCAATGATCCTTTCTCTTCGGCTAAATTCATTATATTTGCAGTAACCATTTGCTAATAGGCTCAAAATGACATGAAACAGCTTCGTCAAGTTTTTTGTGTGCAGATGCTCGCCATCGTGCTGTGGCTCTTCGCCCTGCCCGTCGGGGCTAAGGTGTGGACGGCTGATGACGTGCCGATGGTGCACTTGCAGGATCGCAACCGCTACGTCTGTGATCCGGAGAGGCTTATGTCGCCGTCCATGCGTGACTCGGCCGATGTCTGTTTCCGCCGATTACAGACGGAATGCGGCATTCAGACGGTCTTCGTGGTGGTGAGTCATGTCAAGGATGCTGACTGCTTCCGTATGGCGGAAGACATCGGCAACCATTATGGAGTGGGGACGAAGAAGGACCGGCGAGGCCTGGTCATCGTCTTAGCTGTCGGCGACCGTCGCTATTTCATTGCGCCGGGCAAGGGACTTGAAGGTGATCTGACCGATGTGGAGTGCGACGACATTGCTCAGCAGTGCATCGTCAGAAATATGAAGGTCAATGACATCGATGCTGCTGTCTGCTCTACGGCGCAGGCGCTCTACAGTAAGTTCAAGACGGGTAAGGCCGTCGTTGACGGGGATGAGATCGGCGCCGACGAGGATGACGACTCGTGGCTGACGATTCTTATCGTCTTGCTGGCCTGCTTTGGTTATCCGATCTGTCAGCTTGTTATGCTGTTGCTGGCCAAACTGGGCTGGTATCATCCGAAGAAGAAACACCGGCGCCGCCGTGATGACGACGACTGGTTCCCGCCCTTCATCTTCGGAGGCGGCGGTGGCTTCAGCGGCGGCTCCGGTGGAGGTTTCAGCGGCGGCAGCTTCGGCGGCGGCAGCTTTGGCGGCGGTGGAGCCGGTGGCGGATGGTAATGTCATGATGATAATTATAATTTAATCGTATCAATATGAAGAAAAGTACTTTGATCATGCTCATCATCGTTGCGGTGATAGTATTGTGTGGCGTAGGTGCATGTGGTGCCTATAATGGTATGGTCGAGAGGCAGGAAACGGCTACGACAGCTTTGGCAGACGTGCAGGCCACTTATCAGCGGCGTGCCGACCTCATTCCTAATCTCGCCAAGACGGTGCAGGCTTATGCCAAGCACGAGCGCGAGACCTTTGAAGAGGTCACCAAGGCAAGAGCTTCCGTGGGACAGATGAAACTCGATGTCAACAACCTCACTCCTGAGAAACTCAAGCAGTATGAGGCTGCACAGGGTGAACTGTCTCAGGCTCTCGGCAAACTCATGGTGGTCGCTGAGCGCTATCCTGAACTGAAAGCTAATCAGAATTTCCATAGTCTGCAAATACAATTAGAGGGTACGGAGAACCGCATCAACTATGCTCGACAAAACTACAACGAGGCTGTGCAGAAATACAACCAGGATGTGCGCACCTTCCCCAATGTGATCTTTGCCGGTATGTTCGGTTTCAATCGTATGGAGAAATTCGAGGCTGCCGCCGGGGCTGAGAAGGCTCCTGAGCTCAATTTCAACGAGTGATCTTTTTCTCCTCCTGTGAAATATTCCTACAAAAGCCTGTTCGCTTCAACTCGCAATCTACAGAGTGGCGAACAGACTTTTTCGTTTTTCTAGCCTCTACTTCCTGCGCTTTATCCATTCAAACACAGTTTCTGATTCTGTCAATAATAGATTTTGGCCCCATCATTTTGCGTGCTCGAAATCATCACAAACAATTTCTGATGGCCAATACAAGCGTTTCTGTTGCTCTTCGTGCGGGCTTTTCTTCGAAACATTTAAGCTTTGTAGTCAGTCTCTCGCTTTGAAACTAACAGTCTCAAAGCGAGAGACTATTGGTTTCAAAGCGAGAAACTATTAGTTTCAAAGCGAGAAACTGTTAGTATCTCTGTAGTTTAACGCTTTTAGCTTCCTGTCGTGTTGTGCTGTGTTCTGTAGGTTGCTGCTATGCAGCGACGCTTTTGTTGCCGCTCCCCACTATCTCCGCATTCTCTGGTATTCTTGTTTCCCTCCCCTCGGGGAGGGCTAGGGAAGGGCTTTGTTTCCCTCCCCTCGGGGAGGGCTAGGGAAGGGCTTTGTTTCCCTCCCCTTGGGGAGGGCTAGGGAAGGGCTTTAGGAAAGGGCCTCCCATTAATATA
>CAMCBZ010000030.1 GCA_945873145.1 uncultured Prevotella sp. | reverse complement strand
TATGTGATGATTGTTTTATCGGCGACCGTTTGCCCGCCTCAATGATGTTTAATAATGTCTGTTGGTTGCGGACAGCCACAAGGGCCGCACCCTGCAAAACGCCCGACACAGCATTTGGGAATTGGAAGTTGCAATGTTGTCCGCTGAGGGCAGCGGACCTCCCGGAAACGTCCCCGGGAGGGCCGCTGCCCTCAGCGGCCTTACTATGATACGTCTATAGGAATTGTTTATCCAGCATTTTACTCCCCTCTCCCATTGGAGAGGGGTACGGGGGTGAGGCTACCCCCCCTCCCACCACTACTGACAAAATGAGAAATTTTGCGGTACTTTCTTGGTGGTCTCAATAATTACCCGTAACTTTGCATCCTCAATAAAACGTAGGTCTCAATAAGTTTGATTTGAAAAGACTGATTTTAGAGAGCTATACAGCATATTAGATATTCGAATATAGATAGCCTTCGGGCATGTTATTCACAAGCACAAAAGAAGTATCGAAATCCAATCATAAATAATTGTTTCAGGACATATGAATCACATGAAAAGAAACTATTGCCCCCCCCCGATGTCTGGAGATACAGATGTCGACTTACGGTGAGGTAGCATTAGGAGTAGCCGACTCCGGGAGCGTTCCCGAGGAGAGCCAGCTCGCCAAACCCTCGTATGGCTTTGACGAGGGAGACACAGACACGAAAGGTTACTTTAAGAGCAACTCGCCATGGAGCGATGCCGAGAAAGAATGAAAAGACTAAGAAAGGACTACATAATGAAAATCAAAACACTTTTTCTGAGCATCGTAGTAAGCTTCATGGGCTCAGCTCAGACGTATGCCGACGGAACTTTCCCAGCCATCACCTCCGTTCCATTTGACAAGACCAGTCTGACAACAGGACTGTACCGCATCCCCTCGCTGGTACGCATCGACGCCAATACGCTCATCGCCTTCACCGACCTGCGCGCCCAAGGTAGAGACGTGGGAGCCTCAGACGGACATAACTCCATCGTAGCCAAGAAGTCTACCGACAACGGAAAGACGTGGGGCGACCAGGTCACCATCCTCGACGCTACAAAACAAAGCGATCCCAACTTCAAGTATGGCGACGCTGCTACGGTGTATGACCTGGTCAGCAAGAAAATTCTGCTGATGTGCTGCGGAGGAACGATGTCTTATAATAGTTCTACAAAAGCCAAACCGATACGCACGTATAAGGCCTTGGTAGACCCAGCCTCCCTCACGTTGGTAGCCCCCAACGACCTCAAAACGCAAGTGGACGAGCCGACGGATGTCACAGACCAGATTTACGGTCTGTTCAGTTCCACCGATCTCACGGGACTGTTCCCTACAAGCGGTGAGATGTGCCGCAGCAAGTACATCAAGACGGGCACGAACAACCGAGTCTACTTGGCTTTGGCAACCAATATCGGTGCCAAAGTGATTTATACCGACGACCTGGGCACGACATGGCACGTGCTGGGCGCCCCGTCGACACAAACGATGTATAAGGCCAACAATTACACTTCAGATGAGACGAAGTGCGTCGAGCTGCCCGACACGAGCGTATGGATTTCCTCTCGTTACAATGGTGAGGGCCGCAGCCGCGGCTTCAACGTGTTCACCTTTAAAAGAACGGATGCATCCTTTGCCAGCGGATCATGGGGAGACCCGAACAGTCCCAACTGCGAGGCTACGCCATCGTCGTCTAATGGCAATTTCAGAATGTCGGCCAGCCGGTGCAATGCCAGTCTGGTGATTGTCCCGGCGCGCAGGGTATCTGACGGCACAAACGTGTACATCGCCTTACACTCCATTCCCTATGGCGAATGGGGCAAAAATCCGACACTGAACATAAATACATATACCGACCGCAAAGACTTGGGCATCAACTGGAAGGTGCTCAAGGACCGCAACGACTTCACCACCATGGACGGCAATGATGTTCAGGTCACCAATAATAAAGGTACATTTCCTGTGAACGGCTCGCACAAGCTGCTCACGGGATGGAACAACTATCAGCTGAACGCCGACTACTCGGCCTACTCCACAATGCTGGACAACGACAAAGACGGCGTAGACCTGCTCTTCGAGCATACCACTACTACAGGCAACTACAGCATCGCCTATCAGCACCTCGCGCTCGAGACGATTACCGGCGGTGCCTATACATATGCCGGCGACTTGGGCAATGCCGCTTACATGAACGTGAACGTGAAGCCCGTGCCGGGCAATGTGTACCTCATCAAGGCACGCTACTACGATGGTAAAGGCAACATCTCAGAAGGCTATTTGCACAGCAACTTCACACCTATCACAAAAAATGGTGTCACTGACAACGACAACGCAAGCCTCACTGCCAAGGTTCTGTCCAAGGACTTCTTAGCCACGTCGCAGCCCGACCCCACCTTCTACTGGGCTTACTCACAAGATCCTAAGGAAGGCGACGAGACTAAATCACCCTATTTCTCCAGCTTTAACGCTGACGGCTATATGGGATGGGGCGAAGGCGGTCAGGACTATAGCACGGGAGCAAAAGCTTCTACAACCATCTGCTCTCCCTATTGGTATCGCGCTTTCGACATCGACGGACTGCAACACAAAGCAACACTGATAGTCGATGCTAAAGGCGTGTCTGCCTCGGATGTCGACGGTTATTCGCTTCAGTTCTATCATACCTCTTTTAAAGGCGACCGATTCCTGGCTGTGAAAAAAGACGGCACAGAGGTGAACTGGACGCTAAATACCGGCAACAGGGTGGGTAAATCTGAGGCTTGGACCACCGACCTCATCTTCGTGAAGGTAGTGCCCTCCGACAAAGAGGTGACAGACGCTAAACCCTTCGGCTCGTTCAACGCACCTACTTACAACGGAGATGGCTATCCCATCACCTTCGCACGGAGCAACGATGACTGTGATGCCTACAAGGAGGCTGTGAAGAAAGGAACATATAAGAACTTCGATTTCAACTATTACGCCTCTCTGCGTGCGCCCTTCGCCGTGTATGTGCCCGAAGGCGTGACGGTGTATAAACTGAACAGCGTAAACCAGAAAGACCACACTCTGGGTATGGAGATATATAATGACCTTCCCGCTGATGCCGACGGCAAAAAGATCATTCCGCGCGAGACTCCGGTCATCATGCGGTGTGATGGGGCAAGGGGCAACGGCAAAACCTCAGTCATCAAAAACTTTACGATAGCACCCAGCCAGCCGTTCGATACAGACTACAGAGGCGATGGCGAGACATCGAATCCGACCACGCATCTCAACGGCACACTTGGGCGTCGCGTATTCGACGACACGGTATACAAGAGCGTTGAGGGCGGCACAGGCTCATCAGTCTACTATCTGTTAGGCAAGGTGAACGGCTATGTAGCTCTGTACCGGCTCGGCAAGAACAGTAAGAACGAGTTCGCCATCGCACATAACAAGGTTTACTTCGTGTTCAATACACAAAACGGCACTAGCCAAGCCAAGCCTTTCTTCGCAATGAACTTTGGTGACGGCGAGACGACCGCCATCCAGTCTGTGGGCACGAAGGGCATTGCCGACGGCAAGGTGTACGACCTCAACGGCCGTTACATGGGCACATCGCTTAACGGCCTGGCCAAAGGCATCTACATCCTGAACGGACGTAAGGTCGTCAAGTAATATGCTAAAATCATAACTTCTCGATAAACAAATATCACCTTCCTATCCGTCGATGGCGGCAGGGCGCAATGCCCTGTCGCCATCATTTTTTTAAGAAGCCTCACCCCCGTGCCCTGCAGCCTCACCCCCTGCCCCTCTCCAAGGGGAGAGTGGAGTAAAATGAGTGATAAACAATTTCCAGCAGCCGTATCATAGTCATTGCCGATTTGTTGCAGGGTGCGTACGCCGCATTTGAGATTATTTTAATTGCTTGAACTGGCTCAAAATATGGTCAACATCTTCATCATGTTGCAGATTGATATGATCCATGTTCCATCTGCTTGGGTTGAATGCAATGTAATTTTGGACATACTCAAACTGCCGGCCGTTCCAAATGATGTCGTCCCAATAATTCCGTTGCCATAAATGACGGTCAAAGCGTCTCCATCCTTTTTCCTTCACGCCCTTGATGTATTCGTTGGTTGTCATTGACTTGAAATAATCCATCACCTTTGAGATGCTATCGCCATTTTCCCTATCAAGATAGAGAATACAATGGAAATGGTTGGGCATCACGACGGAATCCATACATCCAACTTGTGGAAACCTATCTTCTATTTTGTGATAAATGTCGTCGATCATCTTTCCCGAATCATTCAGAATCATTTCATCATTTACGATATGTCCAAATAGACAGATGCGATTGAATGTCACAACCGTTATGAAGTAACATGCTTGGGCCTTGTAATCAAATCCCATGAACCGCATCTTCTTGCGGGAAGGGTATGGATTGTCCGTCATAGCCAATTTGTTTCAGGGCGCGGCCCTTGTGCCCGTCCGCACCCTTTGTTGTTATTATTGTTTTATCGGCGGACGGCCACAAGGGCCGCACCCTGCAAAACGTACGCAGCATTTGGGTATTGGAAGTTGCTATGGTGTCCGCTGAGGGCAGCGGACCTCCCGGAAACGGCCCTCCCGAAAGCGGACCTCACGGAAACGGACCTCCCGGAAGCGAACCTCATGGAAGCGGACCTCACGGAAGCGGACCTCACGGAAACGGACCTCATGGAAGCAGACCTCACGGAAACGGACTTCACGGAAGCTGCCTTACTATGATACGACTGCTGGAAATTGTTTATCCAGCATTTTACTCCCCTCTCCCCTTGGAGAGGGGATAGGGGGTGAGGCTGCAGGGGTGAGGCTTTTATATTCTGCTCACATCCCTCACGCCCTTCACAGCCTTTAGCTTCTTGATCAGACTTTGCAGGCGCGTGGTGTCCTCAAGCTGTACGACGAGGTTGCCGGAGAACAGGCCGTCGTGGCTGTCGATGTTGATCGACCGCATGACGATCTTCTCGTCCTTCGAGATGACGTTAGTCAGGTTGCTGACCACGCCGATGTCGTCGTTGCCGATGACGCGGAGGGTGATGGCGTATTTCGACTGGCCTTTGCCACTCCACCGTGCCTTGACGATGCGGTAGCCGAAGCGGCGTCGCATCTCTGCCGCGTTGGGGCAGTCGGTGCGATGGATCTTGATGCCGCCGCCTGCCGTGACGAAGCCGAAGATAGGATCGCCATAGATAGGATGGCAGCAGGGCGCAAGTTGATAGTCGATGCCTTTGAGGTTCTGGTCGATGGTGAGCACGTCGTCGTCGCTGCGGGTGAGCTCCTCATTAGGACTCTCATAGGCGAAGTTCTCTGCCGATACCGTCTCGTGCTCCTTGGTAGCGTTTTGCAGATGGTCGCGCACCGCCACATATCTGTCGATGACCTCGTTGGGGTCGAGTTTGCCGTCGGCAATCTGGCGATAGAAGTCCGACGTCTCCTTGAAGCCCATCTTCTTGATGAGATGCCCCATGACGCTCTCTTCCATCTCCACCTTCTTGTTCTTAAATCGGCGCTCGAGCAACTCCTTGGCATAGAGTCCGTCTTTGGCTTGTGTCTCTTTCAGTGCCAGTCGAATCTTCGACTTCGCCTTTGAGGTCTTCACGATGTTCAGCCAGTCGCGTTTCGGGCTCTGGTTGTTCTGCGTGATGATCTCCACACTGTCGCCCGAGTGAAGTTCCTGGCGCATAGACACCACCTTGCCGTTGACGCGTCCGCCCACGCAGCTGTTTCCAATCTTGGAGTGGATGCGGTAGGCGAAGTCGAGCACCGTAGCGCCGGCGGGGAACTTAAAGAGGTCGCCCTTCGGCGTGAAGGCATAGATCTCGTCGGGTGTCAGGTCCATGCGGAACTGATCCATGACCTGCAGTCCGTCGCCGGCTTCGAGAGCCGAACGGATGTTGGCGAGCCACTCGTCCATCTGTCCGCCGCTCTTGATACCCTTGTAGCGCCAGTGCGCGGCGAGACCGTGCTCAGCGATGTCGTCCATGCGCTCGGTACGTATCTGCACCTCCACCCATTTGTTCTCCGGTCCGAGCACCGTGATGTGAAGGCTCTCATAGCCATTGGACTTCGGCACGCTGAGCCAGTCGCGCAGTCGTTTCGGGTTAGGCTGATACATATCGGTGATGATCGAGTATACCTGCCAGCACTGCTGCTTCTCCTTTTCCAGCGGGGAGTCGAGGATGATGCGGATGGCGAAGAGGTCGTAGATACCCTCGAAGCCGCACTGCTGCTTCTTCATCTTCTGCCAGATGGAGTGGATGCTCTTGGTACGACCTTTGATGTGGAACTTCAGTCCGGCCTCTTCGAGTCGTGCCTTGACAGGTCCGATGAAGCGGTCGATATAAGCATCGCGCGCCTGCTTGGTAGCGTTGAGCTTCTCCTTAATCATATAGTAGGCGTCATGCTCAAGGTATTTGAGCGAGAGATCCTCCAGCTCACTCTTCAGCGTGTAGAGTCCGAGTTTATGGGCCAGTGGCGCATAGAGATAGCTGGCCTCTTCCGAGACCTCGTGCTGAGCCTCCTTGTTGGGTGTGTCGCGTATCTGCCGCATGATGTTGACGCGGTCGGCGATCATGATGAGGATCACGCGCATGTCTTCGGCGAAGCTCAGGAGCAGGTTGCGGAAGTTCTCGCTCTCGATGACGGGATTTTTCTCGTATAGTTTCTGGATACGGATAAGTCCGTGAACGATGCGTGCCACGTCGTCGCCGAAGTCCTTGCGTATCTCTTCCACGGCCTCGAGGTTATCGCCGAGACAGCCATAGAGCATGGTGGCGATGACGCCGTCGCGTCGCAGTCCGATCTCGTCGACGGTGATGCGTGCAGTCTGCAAGGAGGTGAGGATAGGGTTCAGCCCAAAGACATCACGGCAGACGCCACCCTGCCGCATCGTGCGCTCTATGAAAGCCGTCAGGTGCTCATCGTCGCCGGGCTTCAAGCTGTCGGCGAGCTTCTCTTTGAGGTCGTCATGGAGTTCCTTAGTTTCCCTCAGTTCATCCGGTGTAAACGCAAACTTCTCTTCTTCCATAACCTAAATCTTAACAAATAACTCAATAAAAACGTCACTTATCCCTTGCAAAGTTAAGCGAAATGGATGTAACGGCAAAGGAAATTGTGCTTTTTTATTCTTTTTCTTTCCTCTTTGCTATACAATATACCACACTTATGCTACTCCCTTCAGCCTCACCCCGGGGTGAGGCTGAGGGGGGTGGGAGCGAGTTGTGTTTCGGGGATGAGGTTTACCCTGTTTTCGTCATTGGGACACCCAAGTCAAAGGACAGCGTGGTTCCTGTATTCGTCATAGAGATTCCCGTCTTACAATGCCATGTAGGAGGCGACGCGTCTCGCGGCGCGATGATCTCTTGCGATGTTATATGGTTTTGTGACGCGGGGACGCGTCACCTCCTACACGCTCATCTCTTGATGGTAATAATAATATTAACCAATATCCTTGAAGCAATGCTCACACAAATTTTTGGACACCCATATCAAAGTACACTAATATTGATTGCCAATGCGTTACAAGCCTATCTCCCAAAAGTGACGAAGACAGGTGTTTCGGAGGTGAGGCTTTTTAGTAGCTCTCCTCCTCGTTGGGGAACTCTGCGCCTTTCACCGCCTGCACATACGCCTGCACGCCATCTGTCATGCACTTGCAGACATCGGCAAAGTGGCGGAGGAACTTCGGCTTGAAGCCCTGCGTCATACCCAGCGCATCGGCATAGACGAGCACTTGACCGTCGGTGTCGGGACCGGCGCCAATGCCAATCGTAGCGGCTTTGACCTCGCGAGTGACTTGAGCGGCAAGCTTGGCAGGCACCTTTTCCAGCGTGATGGCGAAGACACCAGCCTCATCGAGCGCATGAGCGTCGGCCAACAGCTGGCGTGCCTCAGCCTCTTCCTTGGCACGAAGACCATAGCCACCGAACTTGTGGATGCTCTGCGGAGTGAGTCCTAAATGTCCCACGACAGGCACACCGGCCTCCACGATGGCGCGCACCGTGTCGGCAATAGCCTCGCCGCCTTCCATCTTCACGGCGTCGACACCCGTCTCCTTCATAATGCGGATGGCATTGCGCACACCTTCCTCACGGCTCACCTGATAAGAGCCGAACGGCATGTCGCACACCACCAGGCAGTGCTGGCACGCACGCGCCACCGAGCTCGCATGATAGATCATCTGATCCACGGTGATCGGCAGCGTGTCGGCATTGCCAGCCATGACATTCGAGGCAGAGTCCCCGACAAGGATGCTGTCAATGCCCGCGCGGTCGAGAATGCCAGCCGTCGTAAAGTCGTAAGCCGTCATCTGGGCAATCTTCTCGCCCGCGGCTTTCATCTCTAAAATAGTCTTTGTAGTGATCTTTTTCTTGTCTGTTGTTAAATAACCCATGTTGATTAGTTCTTTTACAAGTGCAAAGTTATATAATTATTTTGTAACTTTGTAGCCAAGAAAGCAATTAGTCCATAAGACTATGCTCATTTATTCATTTCAACTCGCAGCGAAATGCTAAAAGGAAAGAAAATCGTATTGGGCATCACAGGCTCCATCGCGGCGTATAAGTCCTGTCTGATCATCCGCGGACTCGTCAAGCGCGGGGCCGAGGTGCAGGTCGTCATCACGCCCGCGGGCAAGGAATTCATCACCCCTGTCACCCTCAGCGCACTGACCCATAAGCCCGTCATCAGCGACTTCTTCGCTCAGCGCGACGGCACGTGGCACTCCCACGTGGATCTCGGACTGTGGGCCGACGCCATGCTCATCGCACCCTGCACGGCAAGCAGTCTCGGCAAAATGGCCAACGGTGTCGCCGACAACATGCTTATCACCACTTATCTCTCCATGAAAGCGCCCGTCTTCATTGCCCCCGCCATGGACCTGGACATGTACCGTCATCCCGCCACACAACGCAATCTTGAGACACTGCGCAGCTATGGCAACCATATCATAGAACCGGGCTCTGGCTTCCTCGCTTCCGGGCTGGAGGGCAAGGGACGCATGGAGGAACCGGAGAACATCATCGCCGCGCTCGACAAATACTTTGAGGACGAAGCAGGAAACACCGGGGCGACTGCCCAGGACGAAGCTGCAACCGACAACCGTCAGGCTCCCGTGACGCACTCCCTCGCCGGCAAGCACGTGCTCATCACTGCCGGACCTACCTACGAGAAACTCGATCCCGTGCGCTTCATCGGCAACTACTCCACCGGCAAGATGGGCTTTGCCCTCGCCGAGGAATGTCTGCAACGCGGAGCTGACGTCACGCTTGTCGCCGGCCCTGTGGCCTTGCAGTGCTCACCGGCGATCCACCGCATCGACGTGGAGAGCTGCGAAGAGATGTATCACGCCGCCACCGAGGCCTTTCCGCATTGCGACATAGCGATCCTCTGCGCCGCTGTCGCTGACTTCAAACCGGCGACAGTCGCTGACCAAAAGATCAAGCGGGGCAAGGACGGACTCCACATCGACCTGCTCCCCACGCAGGACATCGCCGCCGCACTCGGCAAGATGAAGACAAGCCGACAGAAGCTCGTGGCCTTCGCCTTGGAGACCAACAACGAGGTGCACAACGCCGAGGAGAAGCTACGGAAGAAAAACGCCGACCTCATCGTGCTCAACTCCACGCGCATCCCCGACACCACCTTCGGCAGCGACAACAACCAGATCGCCATCATCTCGCGCGACGGCCACCGCCACGACTTCCCGAAGAAGAGCAAGCGTGAGGTGGCCAAGGACATCGTCGACTGCCTCTAAGGCCTCGCGATCGTCTCTCTCGTTTCGATGGCTTCTATGATTTCTATAGTCTCTATGGCTTCTATAGTCTCTATAACTTCTATCCCCTCTATAGCTTCTATAATCTCTATATCCCCTCTCAACAGATCATGAACAAGATAGCAATCGGTATCGACGTGGGCATCTCCACGACAAAGATAGTAGGAATCCGCGACAGCGAGGTCATCTCGCCCTTGTGGATCAAAGCCACCGACCCCGTAACCTCGCTCTACGGCGCCTTCGGCAAGTTCCTTCACGACAACGCCATCGCCCTCGACGACGTGGAGCGCGTGATGCTCACTGGTGTCGGCGCAGCTTATATCAACAGCCCCATCTACGGCCTCACCACGCAGAAAGTCGAGGAGTTCATCGCCGACGGACTCGGTGCGGCCTTTGAGTCGAAACTCAGCCGCATGATTGTGGTGTCAATGGGCACGGGTACGTCGCTCGTCTCTTACCAGGACGGCGCCATCCGCCACCTCGGCGGCATCGGCATCGGCGGCGGTACGCTCAACGGCCTCAGCCGTCTGCTTCTTCAAACCGACGACATCAAACAGATCTCGCAGATGGCCCTTGACGGCGACATCACGCACATCAACCTAAGCATCGGCGACATCTCGGCTCATCCGCTACCGGGTTTACCTATGGACGCCACCGCCAGCCTCTTTGCCAACGCCCAGGGCAACGCCAGCCGCGAGGACATCGCCAAGGGTCTGATCTGTATGGTGCTGCAAGCCATCGGCTCGGCTTCCATCCTCAGCTCACTCAACAGCGGCATCCGCGACTTTGTGCTCATCGGCAACCTCTCACGACTGCCACAGTGCAACGAGCTCTTCCCCAAACTCGAAGAACTCTACGACGTGCGCTTCATCATCCCCAAGAGCAGCGAGTTCTGCACGGCTATCGGTGCCGCACTGAGCTATGTAAATAACAAAAAAGAATAACCCTCAAGCCCCCCTCTAGCTCCCCGCCCCCCCCTCTAACTCCCCCCGAGGGGGGAGGAGAGCCCACCCCATACTCGTTCATTCCTGCTAAGCAAGGTATTTAATGGAATTGCTGTTCTCCCCCCTCGGGGGGAGTTAGAGGGGGCTCATTATTATGAAAATCGTATTGATAGGAGCCGGCAACCTTGCCACCAACTTAGGCAAGGCACTGAAAAAAGCCGGTCACGACATCCTGCAGGTATACAGCCGCACGGCAACCTCAGCAGAAGCTTTAGCCGCCATCCTTGGCTGTCCCGCGACAACCGACTTGCCGACCATCGACAACCGCGCCGACGTGTACATCCTTTCCATCAAGGACAAGGCACTGCGCGATGTCATCGGCGAGCTGACCCGCGCGCTGAACTCTTCGGGGGCTGCCCTCTCGGAGAAAGTCTTCCTCCACACCGCCGGCTCCATGCCTATGGATGTCTTCAAGGACAAAGCTCCGCACTATGGCGTCTTCTATCCCATGCAGACCTTCTCGAAAGCGCGTGAGACAGACTTCAGCATGATCCCCACCTTCATCGAATGGAACGACGAGACCGCCCACACCCGGCTCGCCGCATTGGCGCAATCCATCTCCCGCCGCGTCTATCCCTTGTCGACCGCTGACCGCAAATACTTGCATCTGTCGGCGGTGTGGGCGTGCAACTTCGTCAACCACTGCTACGACATTGCCGCCGGAATCCTTGCCGCCCACCATCTGCCTTTCGACGTGATGCTCCCGCTCATTGACGAGACGGCGCGCAAAGTCCACACTTTGTCGCCACACGATGCCCAGACGGGCCCAGCCGTGCGCTACGACGAAAATGTCATTGCCGCCCAGTCCGCCCTGATGGCTGATGACCCAGAACTCCAACAACTCTATGAACTGCTGTCAAAGAGCATACACAGACAGGCGAAGCATATGTGACGGTTTCATCGCAATCTTTAGCATGACACTATAATAAAATGCTTGTTAGTTGCTCAACAATCTATAACTAACTATAAAGAACTTGGTATAGTAGATATGATTTCCATGATGTGACGGAGGAAAATCCCGAATAATCCCCATTGTTAGAGTTATTCCTTCGTGAATGACAAATGACTGTCACGAACCTCAGTAACGGAAGCATCATTCTGTTCCTTTGTCCCAGTTTTTTAGAACAACTTGTATATGACAAAGGAATTAACTTTCAACGACCTTCCAATGGTCGTTGCCCAGCTTCGGGATGAAGTGGTGGGCATGAAGCAGATGATCATCAGTCTACAATCACAGAACAAGCCACACAAGGCTAATACGCACATACCTATGAGTGTGGAGGAAGCATCGGCATACCTGAAAATGCCGATGGCAACTCTCTACATGAAACTTGGAAACGGCAGCATTCCTGCCACCAAGCCGGGCAAGCGTTACTGCCTTTATCAAGATGAACTTGACGAGTGGCTGGAGGCTGTGAGCGATGAGGAGTACAACAAGATTAAATAATAATAAGGAAAGTACCACACTTAGCAATATTTGTGGTACTTTCATACGTTTTTTTTACTCCTTCAAGTATACCGAAAGCCTTATAAAAGTTATTCTCCAAGTAATCTTTCAATAGTAGAGATACGCATCTGTTTTATTGTATAACATTCCTTTTACCCGTATTTCCCGACCCTCTGATTTCTTCGTGATAAAGATAATTCACTATTGAGGGATGTCCTTTTGGACTTCGTTCGTAAGGCAATTCATTATCCACATACTTGCATTGAGCCTCCTGCGCCATTTTCGCGGCCTCTTGCTCCAATTGCTTCCAATATGTTCGGTCTTTATGCAAATATATTTCTTCATAAAGTGGGAACAAATGAGGATAGTGCGATTTGATATAATCCATAATGTTGGCCTTAAAACCACCCCGCAGATTGAGGTTCTCAAGCCAAAAGAGGTCGCAAATGTCTTTCACTTCATGAAAAATAGCCTTGAAATCGGTAATGCCAGGGAAGATGGGCGACACAAAACAAATGGTTCTGATGCCCGCCTCGTAGAACTTTCGCATGGCTGCGATGCGCCGCTCTATGCTCACCGCCTTGTCCATGTCGGCACGAAAAGTCTCATCAAGCGTATTGACAGACCACGATACGGTGACTTTCTTCATTTGCCGGAGCAGGTCAAGATCGCGCAACACGAGGTCGCTTTTAGTACAAATGAGTATTTCTGCATCGCTGTCTTTGAGTTCTTCAAGCAGTTTACGTGTCCTGCGGAACGTTGCTTCTTCGGGATTATACCCATCGGTCACAGAACCGATAACCACCCGTTGTCCGGCATATTTCTTCGGATTCTTGATTGCAGGCCAATGCTTCACGTCCAAGAAAGTGCCCCATTCTTCTTTATGTCCTGTGAAACGCTTCATGAATGAGGCGTAACAATACTTGCAAGCATGTGTGCAACCCACGTATGGATTCACCGAATAGCCACCAACAGGGAGGTTAGATTTGGTCATAATGCCACTAACCTCTTTTGTTTTAATGAGTGTTTTTGTCATATTTCTATTTGTTTTGATTATGGTGCAAAGGTAGTGCATAATACAAATACACATTATAAACCATATACAATTTATTCTCTATCATTTTGATAAAAGAATTAATTGTGACTCATCCGACATTTCAAGTGATGCGAAAGTCGTGCAGTACAGATTCCCCCTGCATAGGGTGAAAACATTTAATGCAATTGCTGTAGAAAATACTTCACCCATTTTTCGTACGCTCCATATACTTCAACAGAAGCAATGCCGGTGAAGTATTTGAAAGAACTGCTCATCAGGTTTTTTGAAAGCGAGAGCACAGGCTGCTGGATGACACCCTGGTCCATCAAAAAGAGCAGGGTAAGCAATCGGCCTATTCTTCCATTTCCATCGATGAATGGATGGATCATTTCAAATTGATAATGAATGAGCGCCGCCATGATGATGGCGTCAGTCTGCTCCTCGTAATGTATATAGTTCTCTAAGTCGGCAATGGACTTTTCCATATCCTCATAGACAGGCGGAATGAAGGGAGCTGTGGCCAGCGTGTCATCTTTTGTTCCAAGCCAGATGGGTGAGGTGCGCATCTCGCCAGGGTATTTTCTTTCATTATGCTCACCTTGCATCATTACCCAATGTACATCCTTTAGCAATCGGCTGCTAATAGGCAGTTTCTGCATACGTTCTACGGCAAATCTTGTTGCTTGAAGAAGGTTTTGTTCGTCTAATTTGCGTTTCTTGTCTTCCTTGTCATCCTTATCATCTGTTTCAAAGAAAGCTAAGGCTATAGGCTTCTTTTCGCCATATACCAGATTCACGGAATTCTCAACTTCTTCCTTCTGCAAAGCATCAATATCAGAGATGTTTCGATTCTTCAATCTTTCATGTGCTTGAGCAAGCAGTTTTTGCATCTCTTCATCCATTTCCAGATGAATGTCCTGCAAAGGGGTTGGGACGAAAGAGCGGTATGCTCTCTCGCCCCTTCCTATTGTTCTGTAATGTCCTTGTCTATCCATTTGTATTCAATTCTTTGAGCGACTGGGCTATATCGCCAGCAATACCCACGCTCTTTTCTGCTATCTCCTCAGGAATATAAAGCTCCTGAGGCATGTTGAGCGTGATATATTTAGCATTCGGCTCACGATAAGCCAGCTGCATGATGGGTAGCTTGATGAGTCGGTTGCGCGAACCGATACCCAACTCTAAGATAACGAGTTTTTTGCCTGAATATTTTGCAAGAAAGCGACGAAAGAGTGCTTCCTTCTTGGGGTCTGGCTCTGCAAAAAGGTCGGTCATGACACCTTCTATCTCGAAGATGCGTTTTTCGTCAAACCCCGATTTCTCCAGATGCAAGTCGCCATTGC
This sequence comes from uncultured Prevotella sp., assembly GCA_945873145.1. GTDB lineage: Bacteria > Bacteroidota > Bacteroidia > Bacteroidales > Bacteroidaceae > Prevotella. The sequence continues at coordinate 19,452 of CAMCBZ010000030.1, read as the reverse complement.
TGGTAAGGATGAAGTAATCCTTCTGTGCCCGAAATGTTCAAGATAACCTGCATGGGTGTTGTCAAGGCGATATTTGCAGAAGTATTCTTTTTTTAAGGATGAAGTCTCTGCTTCATCTTTGTAAATTGGTTGCATTGGAGATTGCGTAATTTTGCACGCAGAAAACAAAATCATAAAAGAAAAAGAATATGAGAAAAAAATTATCGACCTCCTTAGCGACAGCCTTCCTGATGATTTCAGGAAGTGCGTATGCCGATGGCAACATCACAGGTACAGTCTTTAATAAGACGACATCCGAACCTCTTGACTTCGCTACGGTCGTTCTTGTGAACCCGGAAAAGGGTGCGCCGCAGCCTATTGGCACCACAACCGATGAGAACGGAGAATTTATTATCCCCAATGCACCTTCGGGAAAATATATTGTCCGTGTCAGCATGATTGGTAGTGTCACACAGGAACGTGAAATCACAATAAGGGATTCGGAGATAAATCTTGGGAAAATAGAACTTGCAGAGGATTCCAAGTTGCTTCAGGAAGTGGTCGTCACCGGACAGAAAAGCCAGTTGTCGGTCAATGCGGAGCACAGGATTTTCAATGTAAGCTCAAACATAGCCGCCACCGGTGCATCTGCCGATGAACTTCTTGCCGCTGTCCCGTCGGTTGGTGTAAACAGCGAGGGAGAAATATCATTGCGTGGCAATGCCGATGTCCTTGTGTGGATAAATGGCAAAAAGATGGGGATGAACGATGACAACCGTGCCCAGATACTTCGTCAGCTTCCTGCTGAAGCCATTGAGAGCATTGAGGTCATGACGAATCCGTCTTCCAAGCATAGCACGGAGGGAACTGCCGGAATCATCAATATACGGTTGAAGGAAGATCACCGTCACGGTTACTTTGGCAACGCCGAGACTAATGTGGATACACGCGGGACGGCAAACGTGAATCTTAATTTCAATTACAACGAAGGCAAGTTTGAATCATTCGCCGGAATCGGACTTAAAACCCAACATGTACCCGGAGGCTCGGCATCGCGCCGCAGTTATGACAATGGAACATATCTCAACTCTGACGGCGATAGCAAGAAGCATGAAAACAGCATATTCCTTCGTCTGGGTACAAATTTCAGACCTGATGACAGGAATGATGTTTACCTGAGCGCAATCGGAACGCTCGGACACAAATGGGGACGTACGACAACCACTCACCTTAGCAATGTGCCGGGGCAATGGATCGGCAATGTCAATAATATGCGTGAAAGTGGCGATACCCGTGGCGCAAACGTCATGCTTGGTTACAAGCACACGTTCAATCCCGACCATTTTATCGACATGAACGTGAGCTATAATATATGGAGGGGTCCCAACGACAACCGGTTTCATGAAAATGAGACTTGGGCCGACGGCACGGAGGAATCCATCTGGCAAAGCCAGCATCAGGATGTAAAAATCAGCAACTGGGAAGCTGCGCTTGATTATTCATTACAGGCATTGCCGTGGCTGCGCTTCGAAACTGGATATAAAGGCAATTACAACCACGAGAACAGTCCGGCATCGTATGCAGGAGGTCCTGCCGAGAACGGCCTTTTACCTCTTGACGAGCTCTATAATCGTTTCAAATACGACACGGACATTTCCGCCCTGTATGTAAACTTTTCCGGTAGCTATGAACACCTGACCTTCTCTGCCGGACTTCGTGGAGAAATGTGGCAGATACGGACACGTTCATTGGGCTACGGCCAGACAGATGCGGACGTTGCACTCTTCAAGAAAAATGATTTCGCGCTATTCCCATCGGCTTCAATAGGCTGGTCTTTTCTTGGCAACAATGAGCTGAAGCTGAACTATTCTCGCCGCATACGCCGTCCTTTCGGTCCCCAGCTCAATACTTTTGAGAATATTTCTGACCCTTCGGAAGTACATCTTGGAAACCCGATTATACTGCCCGAGTACAGCAATGCCGTGGAATTGTCGTACATCAAGAATTGGACCGGACACATGCTTTCCGTGTCAGGCTATCTACGTACCAACAACGATATGATAAGCCATGTCAGCTTTCTCGCGCCTATGGCTTCAGACCCCAATGTAAACACGATGTATTACGGTCACGCCAACGTGGGCAACATGGTAAACACTGGGGTGGAGATTATATCCCGCAACCTGCTGTTCAGACGGCTGACACTCACCACCACATTGAACCTTTACAATAGTCACCTCAAGGCTTGGAGTGCAGACTATCCGCTGCACGACAGCTTCTATGCCGTACATGGTGACAAACAGAACCGTTTTGTGTGGGATGTGCGCTGTATGGCATCAGTACGTCTGCCGTGGGATATGACTTTCCAAGCCACAGGCCGGTATAACTCGCGCAGTATCACCGCGCAGGGCACGCTGGAACCCGATTGGGATGTAGAAGCCGGGGTACGCAAAAATATCGGTTCTTGGGGCATATCGCTTCTTTGCAAGGATATTTTCAACTCAAAAGAGACGAACAATGTCCTTTATGGGAACGGCTATACGCAGTCTATCCGCAAATGGGCGGGAGGTCGCACATTACGTCTGGCCATCACCTATACCTTCGGCAAATCCGACAGTCGTGAGCATAATCGCCACAACCACATCGACACCGGTGGCTACGGAGAAGAGCATCATCATTAAATTAATTCCGCCAACAGGTAGGGACTAAGCTATATTGCTAAAAATCCCAGCAAGAGAATAGCTGAATGCTATCTCCTGCCGGGATTTATTATTTTATGAATATAAGTCATTCTCATTCATACACACCATTCTTATAGTCCTCTTGGAATTCTCTGCATGTCTTGCCCGTCTGCTGCTTGAAAAAACGCATCAGGTGGGATGGTTCGGCGAAACTGAAAGCATAGGCTATCTCACTTATAGACTTACTGGTGAATAGAAGTTCGCATAAAATCCTCACGGAATATCAGAAATTCGTAGTCGAGAGCCGGCTCATCGATGTGCCACTCCTGCTGCTGGTGAGGCTTCACGATGAGCACCCAAGGACACTCGCCTCCATAAGCTGTGTTGATGTAGAAATCTACGCCGCAATCCGTCTTGCTGAACGGCACTTCTACCAGACGTTGTCTTTGCTTTGCCATAGTCTTAATATGCTTTTTTATGCAAAGGTGCATCTTTTAGATGATTTATCAAAATGGCACAACCGGAGAATGAAATGGTATAGATAAATTTAACATCTAAGGCTAACTTTGCACCATAGTTCGAAATAAAAACATTAAGATTATGAAAATTCAACAGATTAGAAATGCCACCATCATTATCGAGTATGCGGGAAAGCGATTCCTTGTTGACCCAATGCTCGGCGAGAAAGGGTCGTTTGCTCCTTTTCCGTTCTCTCACCATCAGGAGTTGCGCAACCCGCTCCACGACCTACCTATGAAGGCAGAAGAAATTGTCAACAACATAGACTGCGTATTACTTACCCATCTGCACCTTGACCACATAGACAATACCGCCTACGAGCTACTGAACAAGAAGATTCACATCTTTGTGCAAGACGAGCAAGACAGGAAGACTGTAATGAGTCATGGCTTTACCAACGTGGAAATCATTGGCGAAGACTCACGTTTCGGCGACATCCACCTAACAAAGACAGAAAGCCATCACGGCCACTGGTGGATGCTCCCATTAGCAGGTCACACCTGCGGCTATGTGCTGCGCCATGAGGCAGAACCAGTCTGCTATCTGGCAGGTGACACCATCTGGTACAGCGGCGTACGCAGAAATATAGACCGCTGGCATCCGCAGGTTATTATTGTGAACGCAGGCGGAAACAAATTCTATATAGGCGGACATGTCATCATGCACATTCCTGATGTTATGAAGGCCATGGACTATGCCCCTTGGGCAACCTTCGTGGCAACCCATCTTGAAGGTGTCAACCACAATCAAGTCAGCCGTGCTGCCATTAGAGAAGAAGTCTTGAAGTGCGGCAGGAAAGACAGCATTCATACTCCCGAAGATGGAGAGATTATAGAACTGTAGTTCCACGATGGACAGATAGCTTCAAAGAGTCTGAAAAATAAAAACAGAACATAGTTAAAATACATTAAAGCAAAATCCGTAAGCATCTGACATAGCCAATACTAACCTTTAGGTAACTGAGGCAACAATAAGTGCCTTCTTGTATAATCCGCTGAATGTCATTAACTTTGCAGAGCAAATTTGCAAAAACAAAACAATAAAGACAACAGTAAATTATGAAGAATTATGCAATCAAGAACCTAAATGGTTGGCAGAACGTAGAAGGCAAGATATTCCTTGGTAAGGAACTCGGAATGACCGGTGCAGAAGCATCGTTACAGCGTATTGCTGCTGGCGAAGACGCCCCCTTCCTTCATTCGCACAAGACCCACGAAGAGCTTTATGTGATCATCTCGGGCAAAGGCGAGTATGAAGTGGACGGCGAGAAGACAGCCGTAAGCGAAGGCACCATCATCCGTGTATCTCCAGCAGGCGTACGTGCATTGCGCAACACCTCAAACAAAGACATGGTGATGATGTGCATTCAGTACGAGTCGAAGCCTATCACAGACTTTATGGAAGATGCCAACATCATCCCCTTAGACAAATAATGAACGAAAAAAAGAACAGACCAAAAGAGACATAAGAGACGCATTGTTCATCGACTGCCCTATCCGCAATGTCCTTGCGCGTGTAGGCGACAAATGGTCGCTCCTTGTGCTGTACAACCTACAGCACAAGGAGCCTATGCGTTTTAAGGAAGATGCGGGGCGTGGTGGTGACGGCAGACAACGGCTTCGTCAGCGTCAGCGGTCTGAACGACGGTGAGCAGGTGCTGTTCTACGCCACGGACGGTAAGATGCTCGGCAGTCAGAAGGCTGTCAACGGCACCGCCTCCCTCTCGACCTCCGAGTCCGTCGTGATCTGCAAGGTGGGTACGACGAGCCTCAAGGTCCTGGTAAAGTGACTTTTCCGGGAGGGCCGCTGCCCTCAGCGGCCACACCCTATATAATGTATAGTCGCTCGAATAGTAGGTCGATTGTCCGCTGAGGGCAGCGGACCTCCCGGAAACGGACCTCCAAAAAACGGACCTCCAAAAAACGGACAACCCGGCAGCGGACCTCCCGGAAACGGACAGCCCGGAAACGACCTAACTTTGTAGTAATTCTGATGCCGCACCGCCAAACCACCCGCAGAACATTCTACTCCCCTCTCCCTCGGAGAGGGGTTAAGGGGGTGAGGCTTCTTCTACGGAGAGGGGCTTGGGGGTGAGGCTGTGGGGCTTGGGGGTGAGGCTTTCTTTTTACAGTTTATTCCCTTCCTTCGGGAACACCACGACGGGCTGATAGTGCTTGGCCTCCTCGAAGTCCATGATGGCATAGGCGATGATGATCACTGTGTCGCCCACCTGCACCTTGCGCGCCGCAGCGCCATTGAGGCAGATGCAACCCGAGCCGCGCTCTCCTTTTATAATATAGGTCTCGAAGCGCTCGCCATTGTTGTTGTCCACGATCTGCACCTTCTCACCGGCAATGAGATTGGCGGCGTCCATGAGATCCTCGTCAATGGTGATGCTGCCCATATACTGGAGGTTTGCATCCGTGACGGTCACACAGTGCAACTTGCTTTTTAATACTTCTATCTGCATGGGGTATGATATTGAGCTGTTTGCTGATGATATGCTATGATTCGGCTATTATTTCGTCTCGGGATCCTTGTATTTGATGTGGTCGATCAGACGGATCGGCGTGTGTCCGCAGTAGACGGTGATGCAGCCCACCACGTAGTCGCTGTCGTCCCAGTTGTTGACGTCGAGCAGCGTATTGCCGTCCACAATCTCGAAATACTCCACGTCGAGGCCGTCGATGGCATTGATGTCAGCCACCACCTTGTCGTGTGTCTCCTTGACAGTGTGATCCTTGACATAGTCGACACTGGCTTTCAGTGCCTTGTAGATGTTCGGTGCGATGGCGCGCTCCTCTGGCGTGAGCAGCGTATTGCGGGAACTCTTTGCCAGTCCGTCCTCGTCGCGCACGATCGGGCACTCGACGATGTGCACCAGCTTGTCATAGCCGATATACTTCACCAGTCGCTTCACCACAGCGATCTGCTGCCAGTCCTTCTCACCGAAGTAGGCACGATTGGGCTTGACGATATAGAAGAGGCGGCTCACCACCTGGCAGACACCATTGAAATGGCCCGGACGCTTGGCGCCCTCCATGACCGTTGACTGCGGCGGGAATTCAAAGTGGCGGGTATCAGGTGTGGGATACATCTCCTCCACCGAAGGAGCAAAGACATACTGCGCCCCGCAGGCCTCGCAGAGCTTGCAGTCGGCATCGAGTGTACGGGGATAGCGGTCGAGGTCACCCTTGTCGTTGAACTGTGTGGGATTGAGGAAGATAGACACCACGGTAGCGCCGTTTTCCTTCACGCTACGCTTGATGAGAGAGGCATGCCCCTCGTGTAATGCACCCATGGTAGGAACGAGACCGATTTCCTTTCCTTCCTTGCGCACAAGGAAGAGCTCGTTCTGAAGATCTACAATCTTTTTGAATACTTTCATTGCCTGTTTTTCTAACGGAGTGCAAAGTAACAACTTTTTTGCGTAACTGGCAAGAAATCACCGCTTTATTTTCACTGCGAGGTCGTACAAACGTTAAATAGCTATAAAAGATAAACGCCACTTATCTACGATAAGCGTTGTGTGCGAGTTTTTTCGTAACTTTGCAAGGTTATTTAGTCCGTGGAGGCTCAGTTCAAGTGGTGCTGATGCTGCGCCCGCCTTGCGGAAAAACCCGTTTAATTAATCAATTCAATGTACGCAATCGTAGACATTAACGGTCAGCAGTTCAAAGCCGAAGAGGGCAAGAAGCTCTTCGTCCATCACATCAAGGACGCCGAGGAAGGCAAGACTGTTGAGTTTGACAAGGTGCTGCTCGTCGACAAGGACGGCGCAGTGACTGTCGGTGCCCCCACCGTTGAGGGCGCAAAAGTAGTAGTAGAAGTGGTGAACCCGCTTGTCAAGGGTGACAAGGTCATCGTGTTCAAGATGAAGCGCCGCAAGGACTGCCGTCGCAAGAACGGCCATCGCGCTCAGTTCACCGAGGTATCAATTAAACAAGTAATCGCTTAACAAGCAGGAGGTATTCATTATGGCACACAAGAAAGGTGTAGGTAGTTCCAAGAACGGACGTGAATCAGCTTCAAAGCGTTTAGGTGTTAAGATTTGGGGTGGACAGAGCATCGTTGCCGGCAACATCATCGTTCGCCAGCGTGGCAACAAGCACTTCCCAGGTGAGAATGTAGCTCAGGGTAAGGACGACACACTCTATGCATTGACAGACGGTGTGGTGTATTTCCACAAGGGTGCCCGCGACAAGAGCACCGTGTCTGTGCTCTCACCCGAAGCTTACGCAGCTAAAACAAAAAAGGCTGAAGCATAAACATTAACAAAAGACTTATTCCAAACAAACATAGAAGCCTGCTCCCTCCGGAGCAGGCTTTCTACGTTTATAGTGCTGCTATGGTTGAAAAAGTGTAGCGAGAGCCAGAATATATGGTCGAAAAAGTGTAAGAATCACTTGAAGATATGGTTGAAAAAGTGTAACTTTGCTTATGTATCAACTGTAACTCTTTGATGACATGACTTAGAACTTACATCGAGAAATACCCTCAACTGAAAGGAGTGCGCCTCTCCATGTTGCCTTACCACGACCAAGATTGGATGACCAACTATCCGCTCTACTGCGTCAACTTCATATAAGGTGTCAGGCTTGGCCTGCTTTAGAGAAGGACTTATTGTAGTGTACACAGAAGGTTAGGTCCCATGGAAGCTCAAAGCCAGGACTTTGACACACCAACGGAAAAGATGACCTCGTTCACGCCGCTGCTCTATCAGAGCGGCTATATCACCATTAAAGGTTATGACGAGATGTTTGACAGCTATCAACTGGACATCCCTAACCACGAGGTAGGACTCGGACTGATGCGGTCGCTGATACCATACTATATTACGCCAGATACACTCACTACAAACAGCACCATCGTCAACATAGACCGTGCCTTGTATAACAATGACATCGACAGGATGATGGACTTGTAATAGAAGTGAAGGAAGTTGCAAAACTTTCTCAAAAGATAAAGATTGTGTGCGAGGGCTACTTCCTCAACTTCTCTCTCAGCGCATTGCTCCTTCTGAGATAGGCCATCAGGAGGAAAACGCTCAGGAAGGCGATGAGCAAAGAGACGAGATAGAAGCTGCCGGCAAACAGGTCATAGAGGCCGTGGAGCGTGGCGGGGATGGCCAGTGCCAGCACATAGAGCGACTTGCGATACTGAGGATAGAGTCCGGCCATGCCTACGAAATAGCCGCAGATGCCCGCCCACACAGCATGAAGGAACGGCAGGGAGGTCAGTCGCGCGATGTTCAGCACAAACGCGGTGGTGTAGTCGGCCCGGATGTTGATCGATGTCTGATACTGCACACCTTCGAAGACGCCGAAGGCAATGCCCGCCATGAGACCATAGAACACCATCGTCTGTGGCAGCTGCGGCTCGCGAGCCCTACGCTCCAGGACGAGCAGCGGGATCATCTTGGCAAACTCCTCGGTCAGTCCGATGCCAAGGATATAGCCGAGAATGCTCAGCGGGAAAGGTGCCGAGGTGAAACCGTAGAAGAAGTTCAATTCGTTGAGCCCCGAGAAGATGATGAACACGCCGAGCTGGGTGAGGAAGAACGTGGAGACGGCCTTGCTCTTGCTGATCTGCCGCGTGCGGAAGAAATAGGCGAAGAACAGTCCCCAGATGGTGGCGAAATAAAGACTCACGGCATAGAAGACGAGATAGCCGCCGATCGGCAACAGCATGATGATGGACAGCGAAAGGCCTACGATGGCGAGGATGAGCAGTCGCTTGTCCTCCATGATATGGTGACGCTCCATGTCGTCCTTGGGGAAGATAAACGCATGACCGATATATCTGAGCTGCTGCATGAGCGAGCCACGGTTGCGCACAGTAGGATGGATGCCGTGCACGGCAAGCAGTTCCTCTACGGTTCCCTCCACTCCGGACGCGGCATCACGCGATCTGTCGTTGAGCAGCAGCCGGCCCTCTTCTACGTATCTTGCAATATCAGACTCCTCGTAGGGTCCGTATTCGTGGTTGTTTCTGATGATGATCAACATAGCAAAATAGCTTTTTATTGTTTCGCGATCCGCCCTATAGCAAAGGCCCGGACCGATGATTATTTACTTGTGCTTCTGGTTCTCAGCTTCTTTCCGTTGAAAGTCGTGGCCAGCTGCTCGACATGCTCATAGAGCCGCGGCACCTCGTAAGGCTCCAGCCGCGCAGCCAACGAGCGGGCGAGCAGCGGTTTGGCAAGCGGCTGTCCCGACGTGGAGACGTACTGCAACTCCAGGCAGGGGCCGAAGAGCGGGCTGTCGGCCTCTACACAGACACAGTCGTCGACACCGCTGATCTGCCGTGCCGCCTCCTCGACCTTCAGCGGGTCGATCTTGAAGCCTCCTATGTTTATGATGTCTCCCTCGCGTGCCTTGAAGTGCAAGCGTCCTTCGTCGTCTAGTGTTCCGAGGTCCGCCGTCACGACCCAACCGTCCTGCATCGTCCGTGCCGTGGCCGCCTCATCATCGCGATAGCCGCTCATCGCCATCGGCCCACGGCAGGCGATATGTCCGTCGCCGGTGATCTTCACCTGGGCATGACGTGTCGGCCGGCCCACACAACCGGCCAGACACAGCCCGTCGTTGTAGTTATAGGTACAGACCACGCCGGTTTCTGTGGAGGCGTAGGTGTTGTAGAGCCGCGTGTGGGGCAGCAGTTGGCAGAGCCGCAGCATGTCGTCATGCGGCATCGGCGCGGCACCCGTCTCAATGAAGGCGATGGCCGACGCAAGCGCAGCCAGCTTGTCGCTACCCCACTGCAGAAGCTGATGGATGGCTGTGGGCACGAGAAAGGTCGCCATCCCGTGCGGTGCGGTGTGCATGGCGCGGAAGAAGGCATTCATGTCCTTCAGTCCGTCGAGCAGCACAACGGTACCGCCCACCAGCATCACGGGCCACACCTTCGACAGACTGCCCAGGTGGTTGAGCGGTCCACAGATGACGAAGGTGGTGTCGGGCGTGTAGCCATGTGCCTCGACGAGGTTCTCGGCATTGGCCAAGACCATCTGTGGCGTATAGACCACCTGCTTCGGCTTGCCGGTCGTACCGGTCGTGGAAAGGGTGATGTCCCCTAACAACCGATGGATGGGAAGCGTACCGGGCAATTCCGGCAGCACACTTTCCTGCTCATCGTCCCGGTCAGCAGAGAGAGCTTGCGCAAGTTGCTTGTAGCTCATTCGCTGCTCCCCCCCGACAAAAGCGGGCTTGTCGGGGGTCGTCAATGCGTGTTGACGGATATAGTCCTGCAAATTGTTCATCGTCAATTTCTACTGTATACCTTATGATTCAGAGCTCCGTTTCTTATGATTATCAAGAATGAGAGGATGACAAAACTTGTCACGTGTGCGTTACTTCCCTTGATTCTTTTGCTCTACCTTCCTTTCCACCATCGCCACGATGCTGTCGAGGTTTCTCAAGTTCTTGGGGGTGGCGTCTTCCACCTCCAGCACAATATTGTATTTCTGCGACAGCGTCATGAGGATGGCAGTGATGCCGAGCGAGTCGAGTTCCGAGAACAGGAAGTCGGAATCGAAGTTCACCAGCGGCAGGATATCCTCCAAGAGTGCTCTTATTTCTTCTTTCATCACTTATTATTTCTTTTTAAGTTCTCCCGGCCATCAACGATCATGGCCGGGAGAGGGCGTTATATCGTGAACTAAATCTGATCCAGTGCCTGCTTGATGTCGTCGAGAATATCGTCCACATCCTCGATTCCCACAGACAGACGGATGAGATCCGGCGCGATGCCGGCGGCCTTGAGCTGCTCGTCGGTCAGCTGGCGATGAGTGTGACTGGCCGGGTGGAGCACGCAACTGCGGGCGTCGGCCACATGGGTGACGATGTTGATCATCTGCAAAGAGTCCATGAACTTCACGGCGGTATCGCGGTCACCCTTCAAGCCGAAGGCGATCACGCCGCAACTGCCGTTGGGCATGTATTTCATGGCACGCTCGTGATAGCGGTCGTCTTTCAGTCCGGAGTAGTGCACCCAGGCCACACGCGGGTCGTCATGCAGGAACTCAGCCACGGCCTGCGCGTTTTTGCAGTGCTGAGCCATACGCAGGTGGAGTGTCTGCAGGCCAAGGTTGAGGATGAAGGAGTTCATCGGTGCCGGTATGCTGCCCAGGTCACGCATGAGCTGGGCCACAAGTTTGGTGGTATAGCCCATCTTGCCGAAGGCCTTGACATAGGTGAGTCCGTGGTAGCTCTCGTCGGGCGTGCAGAGTCCCGGGAACTTCCCGGCATGTGCCATCCAGTCGAAGTTGCCGCTGTCCACCACAGCGCCGCCGACCTGCGAGGCCGTTCCGTCCATATACTTCGTTGTGGAGTGCGTCACGATGTCAGCGCCCCACTCAAAGGGTCGGCAGTTGACGGGTGTGGCAAAGGTGTTGTCGACAATCAGTGGCACGCCATTGCGGTGGGCCACACGGGCGAACTTCTCGATGTCGAGCACGGCACAACCGGGGTTGGAAATCGTCTCACCGAAGAGCAACTTGGTATTGGGTCGGAAGGCAGCCTGCAGCTCTTCCTCCGAAGCATCGGGGTTGACAAAGGTGCACTCGATGCCGAGTTTCTTCATCGTCACGCCAAAGAGGTTGAACGTACCACCATAGATCTCGTTGGAGGCCACGATATGATCGCCGGCCTCACAGATGTTGAACACGGCATAGAAGTTGGCAGCCTGACCGCTTGAGGTGAGCACGCAGCCCACGCCGCCTTCGAGTTGTGCGATTTTCCGCGCCACCGCATCGTTGGTCGGGTTTTGCAGTCGTGTATAGAAATATCCCTCCTTCTTCAAGTCGAACAACTGAGCCATCTCGTTGGAGTCGTCGTACTTGAAGGTAGTGCTTTGGATGATAGGCACCTCAATAGGTTCCCCGTTTTTGGGTTGATAGCCGCCCTGCACGCAAAGGGTAGCCGTCTTTAAGTTCTTTTTCATTGCGTCGTTACTTTATGTCGATTAGAAGATAATCTGTCCCGAATCTTTTAGTTTCAGCTACAAAAGTACAAAAAAAGTAAGGATTACGGAACTTTTACATACAAAAAACGTCAGAAAGTCTCCGGAAGTCATCTTCTAAATATTCGGAAATCTTCTTTATTCCATCGAAGATGGAGCGTTAACAAAGAAGTGACAAATCGTTGGGCGATCTCTCGCAAAGCCGTGAAGTAACAGCCTCCCTCCTTACTCCTCTCTCCAAGAGCCTCACCCCCCTTACCCCTCTCCAAAGGGAGAGGGGAGTGAAATGAGTGATAAACAATACCCTTGCAATGAATAGGCGAGGATACTCCTAACCGAGTCTTCTTTGGGTGGGACACCCCTACGCCAAAACCATCAAGACCCTTCTCTCTCGGGTATCGCCATTCCCTCCCCTTGGGGAGGGTTAGGGAAGGGCCGTAAAGGCTCTTGTCTGAGCTTTAGTACTGCGTGGTGTTGAACAGCTGATGGAGTTTCCCTTCCTTCACGTTGTCCGTCAGCAGGCGGCATAGCTCGCTCCATGAGAAAGAGGTGGCCGGAGCGAAGGACGACGAATGCATATAGCGGAGCAATGAGAGATAGAAGGCACGGCCCTCGGGATGAGCGGCGGCTTGATCAAGGTCGCTCATGCACACCAGCAGACTGCCACGGCCCACGCGGAACTCAAAGACCAGACCAAGACGATGGTTGCGCTCGATGTTGTCGATGACCTGCACGATGGGACGGTAGTGCTTCGGCAGATTGTCGAGCACCAACGGATGCGAGGACTTGACGACGGGAAACCACTGCCAGTTGGTATGGCCCTCGGTGGCAAAGCTGTTGAAAAGCGGATGGCTGGGGTCGGTGAGGATGCCCAGCGTACCCGGTGACACGGCCTTATGGTTGTTCTCGCAGATGGTCTTGAACATGCGATAGTTCCAATAGTCGGTGATGAACAGCGGCCCTACGGTGTTTTTCAGGGCTGTGGTGTCGGGCATCCACAGCACGCGCGCTCCTTGTTGCAAGCGCTTGACCACGGCGTCGGTCATCTGCCGGGTGATGAGAATGCCCTTTTTGGCCTGCGCCAAATCGTCATCAGGATAGCACCACAGCTGATAGCTGTTGCGATAGTCTGTACCCGCTATGGCTAAGGTCAGCCGCAGGCTCGCGCGCCGCCAGCCCTCCCCTATCGCTGCACGTAGGCGTCGCAGCACCTCTGCCCCACTCGTCCGTGGCAGTGCTCCCACACTGATCAGGCCCTCACCGCCCGGCAGCGGCAGCGAACCCTCCATGCCGATGGACTGAGTCGCGGCAGTCTGGGGGCCAAGAGCCTCCAACGTCCAGCGCAAAGTCTTACCGGCCAGTGACAGCCCCGAGTAGTTAGCAACCTCTATGCTCATCCTCAGCGTGTCGTTTTCAGCCCAACACAGGCTGTCGGCAATAAGCAGAGGCACGACGGGCGCACACCACTCTCGCCACCGCTCAGGCGTGACCAGTCCCTTGTCGCGCAGGTTGGCGTCGAGCACACCCACGTAGGCACTGCCCTGGCCGGGATAGTCCTGGAGATCGAGCAACTGAAATCCCGCCATGTTGCGAGTGCGCAGGTCCATCTCTATATCGGCCTTGTAGAGTTCCACCGCCCATGCGCCGCTGGCCCGGTGAAAGGCTTGCATCTGGTCGAGCATACCGGCACGCGACAACCGCTGACGGAACACCGACATGTTGTAAGGCCGTAACACACCTTGGTACTCGGGTATCTCACGGTCGAAATCGGGGTAAGACTGAAACTGTCCCGTCTCATGGCTGATGACCGGTACCGTGGCCGTGTTGCAAGCAGCGTCGAAGTTCATCGAGCAGTTCGGCCGAAAGTGATTGATCATGCCACCGTCGGCAGCATCGGCAAAGCTAAACGAGCCGCGCGTATGCGTATTGTATGCGCCCCACGCCTCACCGCCAAGGCGGCAGGTGGTGATATAGTCCATGCCCGGCTGAATGCCCTGATAACCGAGGTAAAAGTTTGAGCCGAACGTGAAAAGAATCTGCGGCGCCACGCGCCGGAAGTCGTCGACAAAGCGCCGCATCGCCGGCACCGAGCCCCACAGCTCATTACCCAGGGCCATCATGGCGAACGACGGATGACGGCCATATTCCCGCAGGATGTTCATCCCCTCCTTGTGCAGAAACGTCATCAGCACGGTGTCCTTCTCATTGAAGTCGCCCCAGAACGGCAGCTCAGGCTGCAGATAGACATGCAGGCTGTCCGCGGCGACAAAAGCAGCCTCGGGCGGACACCAGGAATGGAAGCGCACGTGGTTGATGCCGTAGGAGGTGAGCAGGCGCAGATAGGAGAACCACGACGCTGTGTCCATCGGCACATGTCCCGTCTGCGGCCATACACAGGCGTCGTGCTTGCCGCGCAGAAACACCATCTTGCCATTGTCGAAAAAGTGATGGCCGTCGGTCGTCAGCCTTGGACAGACACTCGCTGCTGCCGTGCGCTGGGCTGTGGTTTCGGCCTTACTGCCCTGCCCTACTCCATCCTTTTCTTTCCACGAAGCTCCTGCCCTAAGCTCCATCCTGCCGATGATGCCGTTCCAGTTGGTCTGCGTGTCCTCGGTATAGGCGTGCGACGAGGCATACAGCTGCGAGGGCACACCCCGGCTGTTGTCCACTACGATGGTCAGCAGATGGGGCCCCGCCTTCAGCTTTCGGGGCAGCACATAGCGCTGTGGCGTGGAGATGTCGTTGCACGAGTCGATGAGGACTCCGTCGAGATAGAGCCACGTCGGCTTGGTGCGCTCTAAGCACAGCGTGACGCGGCGGTGCTTCCAGGTCTTCGGCACAGCGATGCCACGGCTGTAGCTTGCCGCACCCTTATAGCTATAGGCTCTTGTCAGATGTGTGGTCTCGGTAGTGTCGGCCGGTGTGATGCCAAGGTGGTTGGTATCTGTCGTACCGGGCAGCATCACCTGTCTGCTCTGTCCGTCGGCAAGTCTCACCGTCCACGTCCCGCTGATATCAATAACGTCCTGCTGGGCAAAGACACAGAGAGGCAGAAACAACGTAAACACAGCAAGAAGCGCAAGCGTGCGCAGCAAAGTCGTCTGCGACAAACGCCCAGAAAGGTGTTGTTGTAAGCGGATAGAAAAAGCGTATATGTTCATGGTAGATGTTGTTCAGCGTTGAGTGATGGTTTGAGGAAGATAATGTCTATTATCCCCACAAAATTACGTTTTTATTTTGTACTGCATACTGCTATCGTTACTAATATTTGTTAATCACTTATACACTACTCGCCAGCAGTAAGCAAAGTAAATGAAGTCCCGCATTATTCATAACACATGATTCATAAGTCATTAGGTTTTGAGTAATTCATGGGTAATTCATGGACATTCGTTTGAAAAGAACCTTCATGATTCATGCAGATGAGACTTGTGAGAAGCGCATGATGATTTGCGTATCATGTCCCCGGAGGGGGACACACCACGAATGACCCCACGTCGTCGAGCGTGCGTGAGGGTGAAGCGAAGCGGAGACCGAACGGACGCGAGCGACGTGGGGGGTGAAGAACGGACGCAGGAGTCTGTCCTCGAGGAGGACTCACGTAGACGGATGAAGTGATCTTCAAATCTATATGCATCCTTCCACAAATAGCCAAGACAGCTGACAAGCATCGTTCATGAGCATTAAGCTCAATAGGAATCGTGGGAAACTCTTTGCGAACGATGGGTTGATGAATGCGGATGATGTCCTACAAACTGAATCCCCCACACCAAAGTTCTTTCCTGAGATCCGTTACAAGTGAATAACATCCGCTAATTGTAGAAGCATCTCACCATTTGTAGCCAAACGAGATCCGCAAACGGCTCTCAGCTGGTTCAAACGCGTGACAGCACTACTTAAGTAGCCCAACCGTGCACGCACCTTGGCATTGACAAGAAACATCACTGAGGTCCACATGAGCACCAAGTCCCCTACTCCACCTCACCCTCAAAGCTTGTGATCTTGAACTTAGCGATGCGCAGGTACGTTTCCGTACAGGTGCTCTTGACAATCGAAGGTGGAAGGCAGCAGTAGATTAAATCCATGAGAAAAACTCCATGCGACAAAAAGTAACGTCGTATATACAACTTGCGTTTAAGGTGAGAGGTAGCAGAAATTGTCTGTAGGATGTTTGAAACGGAAGAGTAATTCTAAATATATTCTCGATATTCGTTAATATTCTTGATGACATCGTAGATGGCGCGTTAAAAGAAAAACACGATAATGGCTGGTTGATAGCCTTTGGGTGTGCTTAGTACTTTGCGCCCTTTGCGACTTTGCGAGAGAAATACGTGAGAGAAATACGTGTTAGTGGTTCTTTCTGATACTAACGCTCCGCTACGCGGAATCAAGAATATATCCGAATATAATGATTATATATTCTCGATATTCGTTTATATTCTTGATGCCATCGAAGAAGGCAAGTTAAAAGAAAACAATACAAAGTAACGTCAGAATAGCGTGTGGCTTAAGATTTAATGTACGATAAGGTCGGGTTCCGGGAGGGCCGCTGCCCTCAGCGGCCTAACAGGTAATTGTTTATCCAACATATACAGAATGTCATGTGGCTTCTGTTGCAATGTTGTCCGCTGAGGGCAGCGGACCTCCCGGAAGCGAACCTCCCGGAAACGACCTAACTATGTGAAACCAAACAGAATATTCTTTATCGTGAATCACAGCAAGTAGTATACGGATGACTTTTGAAACTCTCGGTAGCATGAAATTATGCACCCATGCGCAATTTTTCACGATAGCGATTTCTATTTGACAAATAAAATGGTACACATCAAACACCTGCAAAGCGATTGGATGCTTGATGAATGCGCAGAAATGCATGTAGAGACGTAATACAAGCATTAATCATACACGGGACACGTATTTAAACGAAATCCGAATTCGAAATAAAAGGATGAGGAAAGTAGTCGGTAAGAGAATCGAACTCTTATGCCAAGATTGAGAATCTTGTATCCTAACCGTTAGATGAACCGACCGTTAAGCGATAAAAAATCCTCTCTGTACGAGGCGGAGAGGCTATGAAAGTAGTCGGTAAGAGAATCGAACTCTTATGCCAAGATTGAGAATCTTGTATCCTAACCGTTAGATGAACCGACCAGTTCAAGGTATGAACCCTTGCGGAAGCTGGGGGATTCGAACCCCCGGTACGCGAAAAAGCGCACGGCAGTTTAGCAAACTGCTGGTTTCAGCCACTCACCCAAACTTCCAAAGTTGGTAAACAACTTACAGCATTTTCCAAATGCGGTGCAAAGGTAATACTTTTATTTTGTTCCACCAAACTTTTGCTGAACTTTTTCTCTTTATTCCATGTTTTAAAGCCGAAACAAAGCTGGAAATTGTCTCACTTTCCGATACTTATTCCGCTCTTGCACAGAATGATAGATCAAAAATATCACAATGATGACGCCGCAGGGGCTGCCCGCCACAATGCTTCGTCATGCCATGCTACCAGGGCAGCGTGTTCTTGAACAGCACGTCCTTGATGTCCTTCTCGTGATCGTAGAAGAACCGCGCCACGATAGACGAGAGGATCGCGGAGGTCGGCAACTTCTCGTCACCGGCATACTTCAGACGGTCGAGCACGTTCTTCAGCGTCTCATCAATATAGATGGTAGCCAGCTTGCCGCCACCAACCTTATAGTCATGCGCCAAGTCAAGGAAGAGCTGCCAGGAATCCCTGCTGTCATCACGCGTCACATGGTATTCGCGCTCCGCACTGGCTTCACTCTTCGGACGACGGCCACGACGTGACTGAGCATCTTCCCTATTTGTCGCACTTTGCAGGTAAGCACTTGAAGCAGAACGGGATTGGGAAGCACCATTGCGCACATTTGTCGGACGTATCACGCCGTTGCGCTGAGAAGGTTGCTCCACAGGCTGACGGTCCTGATAGCGTCGCTCGTCATGCACTGCAGTGGGCTCTACATCACGATCCGCAGACTCTTCTGTCTCCTGATAAGTGTGTTGTTCAACATCAGAAGCAGATGGAGTGGGGGAGACCGTGCGCTCTTGCTCTACATGGTCCTGCCCGTTCTCCTGCTGTACAGGCTCTTCTTGACTCACCTGCTCAGCAGGCTGCGTCTCTTCATTTTGCTCTACCTGATTCTCACGCTGCTCATCAGACTGCTCATCACGACTATTTTGATTCGGCTGTGCTCCACTTTGGAGACCTTTAACAAGATCAGAGATGCTGCCGGGAAGCAAGACTGATGTTTTCTTCTTAGCCATATTATATCTTTATATATTTATTTGTTTATATCTATATTCTTATGATTAAATCTATAATATACATATATAAATAGATATAGAGACTTAAATTAAAGTATAACATCCTTATTATTAATACATAACATCAACAGTTTATCTTCTATATACAAATATATAAAAGAATAATATAAAGATGTATATGTTCTTATATATAACAATGTATCTTCGTCTACATCTAAATATATATTTAATTATAGTATTCCCTAATCTTTGATTCTGCGAATGATGAACTCGAATGCTGGGCGCACAGCATCACGCTGGGATGGCGAGATCTCAAACGTGTTGATACGCTTCAGAGCGGCACGGGCAGTGATACGCGGAGTCACAGCACCTAACTGTTTAAAGATCGCATCGGTCTGTTTCCACATCTTCAACTCATCCGTTGTACCGATACGCACGTCGATACGGTTAGGAACAAAGAAGAGTTTTGCCTGCATCTCCGGCGTCAGCTTGCGCAGCGCATTGATCACCTGAACGAACATACCGGTGGAGTCGAGGGTCTTCTCCTCATACTCATAAGGACAGATGATATAGTCGGCATTGGTGAACATCGGTACGAGTCCATCCTCAGAAACATTACCCGGAGAGTCGAAAAGCACATAGCCCTCAGTCTGGGAAGCCGAGTCCATGAGTTGCTGCATCGTTTCCGGATCAGCGACATCGAAGTCCTGCACATTGTAAGGTTCCTCGGTAGTAGGGTAGAGCTCCTTATCCTTCTTGCGCTGCATCATAATTGTTTTCTGCAAGTCGGTATCAATGATACACACGTCCTGCTTTTTCCAAGCCAGGTAGTTGGCGAAGAGTATACAGAGGGTTGACTTACCAACACCACCTTTTTGGTTTGCGAAGACTATCTTTTTATTTTTCATATCTATCTATTCGTTTATATGTTCACATGCATATGTAAATAATGGAGTAGGGGAAGACATGAAAATATAAACCCTGTCTCTTATACACATCTGACGCTGCCGAAGATACTCCTTGTGTAGATCTC
>CAMCBZ010000029.1 GCA_945873145.1 uncultured Prevotella sp. | reverse complement strand
CACAAGGAGTATCGTCGGCAGCGTCAGATGTGTATAAGAGACAGGGCATTTATCTGATTGCATGTTTATATCTACCTTATGTAGCGGTGTAGCACTGTAGCGCATCGCAAACAATAAATTTGTGTCACATACAATATAACTATGCGTCGCATAGACTACGAGGATGAGAAAATATAACTATGCGCCGCATAGACTACAAGGATGAGAAAATGATATATACAACTTATGACCCGGCAAAACAACTTCGAGAGAAGCCAACAAGGGGATCTCTTCTGAAAAAATATAAAATGGGAAGGGGAAAATGAGCGGAATACGGGAATCGAACCCGCCTTTCAGGCTTGGGAAGCCCGCGCACTACCGATATGCTAATTCCGCCACACAAAAAAAATGATTGAAGAGCCGATAGGGGGACTCGAACCCCCGACCCACGCATTACGAATGCGTTGCTCTACCAACTGAGCCATATCGGCAAAAGATACAGGGAAGAAGCCCCTTTGCTTGTTTGCGGGTGCAAAGATATAGCTTTTTTCTGGAACTGCCAAATAAAACCGAACTTTTTTGATACTAATTCAGCGGTTTTCTTCTACTCTTTCACCTATAAGAATCACTCATCGCCCATGAATCGTTAAAAATGAATCGTTTTGCATCTTTCTATCTATTTTTTTGTAACTTTGCAATGGTTATTAATAATAATGAGTCATTCTATACTGCGTGATATGTCCATGAGCATCAGAAATAAGTTCTTTGCCTCTATAATGTCTCTTCTCATCGTGCTGCCGTTGAAGGCACAGATGAGGTGGAACCAGGCTTATCAACAATATTTCGACCAATACAAGGATCTGGCCATCGAAGAGATGCTCCGCTACGGCATCCCGGCAAGCATCACGCTGGCCCAGGGTGCCTTTGAGAGCCGTGCAGGACTCAGTCCGCTCGCCACTCAGGGCAACAACCACTTCGGCATCAAATGCCACGGATGGACGGGACGCACAATGAGCCAGGACGACGACGACATCGGTGAGTGCTTCCGCGCCTACGACAACGCCAAACAGAGCTATGAGGACCACAGCCGCTTCCTCACCGGCAATCAACGCTATGCCCAACTCTTCCGGCTCGACCTTACTGACTACCGAGGATGGGCCCGGGGACTGAAATCGTGCGGCTACGCCACAAATCCTGCCTATGCCCAAAAACTCATTGACATCATCGAGCTCTATAAACTCAACAAATACGACCATGCACGTCACTACGACAAGTTCATGGCTGAGCGGGGAGCACACGACCACGCTGTGATGGCCGGACAGCAACTTCACCCCATCCGCATCTACAACAAGAACTATTATCTCGTGGCTCGTGAGGGCGACACCTTCAAATCCATCGGCAAGGAAACCGACTTGTCATGGCGCAAGCTGGCTAAATATAATGAGCGCGACAAGCACGATTTGCTCCATGCCGGCGACATCATTTATTTGAAGAAAAAGCAGAAGAAAGCCATTAAGACCTATAAGCATCGCCCCCACGTGGTAAAGCCCGGTGAGAGCATGTACTCCATCGCTCAGTACTATGGCATACGATTGAAGAGTCTCTATAAGAAAAATCATCTGACACCTGATTATCAGATACATATCGGTGACGAACTAAAGGTTTACTAAAAGTATAGAAGGGGAGATCAACACACATAAATCATTAATCTTGAATAGTTAATAGGATGAAGAACAAACACTACATTTTGCTGGCTGTGTCCGCCATGTTGAGCATGAGCGCTGCCGCCCAGCGTTTCGAAGATTATTTTCAGGACAAGACCCTGCGCATCGACTACATCTTTTCCGGCACTGCCACCACCCAGCATATCGCGCTGGAGCAGATGTACGTTGAGCCCCGTTGGTATGGCAAGCGCCAGCGACTCGCCGAGGTTCCCATGGAGGGCAACGGACAGATCACTGTGCGCGACCATAAGACACAACGCATCATCTATCGCAACTCCTTCTCCACCCTCTTCCAGGAATGGCAGGAAGAACCCGAGGCCCAGCACCTCGAGAAGTCGTTCGAAAACGTATATCTCGTGCCCATGCCCAAAGACACTGTCGACATCACCGTGGACCTGCGCAACAACCGACGCCAAGTCAGCAGCCATCTCACACATACCGTTGCACCTACCGACATACTCATCGCACATCTCGGTGAGAAAAATGTCACCCCATACGTCGTACTGCAACATGCTCAGGCTACTACCCACTGCATCCATCTGGCCTATCTCGCCGAGGGCTACCGCCCCGAAGAGATGAAGACTTTTGTCGACGATGCACGCATGTCGATGGAGACGCTCTTCTCCTACGAGCCTTTCAAATGCAACCGTCAATACTTTAATGTCGTCGCCGTGGAGTCGCCATCCGAGGAGAGCGGAGCCAGTGAACCAGGAAAAGGTATATGGAAAAACACGGCACTGCACTCCCACTGGGACACCAACTACAGCGAACGGTATCTTACCACGGGACACCTTAAAGATATGCACGACTGGCTCGCAGGTACTCCCTATGAGCATATCATCGCACTGGTCAACTCCACACGCTATGGTGGTGGAGGTTTCTACAATGGGTATTTGCTCGCCTCCATCCATAACCAGTATGCCAAGCCCGTCGTCGTACATGAGTTTGGGCACAGCTTCGCCGGTCTTGCTGATGAATATGCCTACGACGACGAGACTGTTGACATCTATCCGCTCGATGTGGAGCCATGGGAAAAGAACATCACCACTAAGGTGGACTTCCGTGGAAAATGGGAAAACCTCATTGGCAAGGATAAGAAAGCCGGATTCTACGAAGGGGCCGGATACAAGCCTAAGGGCGTCTACCGCGCCTACTACGACTGCCGTATGCGCACTAATCAGAATCCTGACTTCTGCCCTGCCTGCCGACAGGCTATTCAGCAGCTCATCGATTTCTATGTGAAGTAAGCAAAGATAATAGTCGAATAATAATTGCAGATGAAGACCTATTTCTTTATATTCAGCAAGACCGACCTGCTTCTGCAACGCTTGCCCGACGGAAAATACACGATTCCCTGCACAGAGGAAACACCAGTGAAGACGCATGCCTGGACCCATATCATGGAGGTCAGCCCCATGGAAAACGGCACGCTCGTGAAAACGCTGATGCTCGAAGATCCGCAACATGTGGAGATCATCGATCCCGAGCTGCGCGCCTCAGGCTTCGACTTTGTGGGGCTTCGGGCTTCGTTTTATCATCTCTCCACCGAGCTTTATCTCAAAGCTGGAAAATGTCAGGAACTTCTCTATTGGGATCACAACACCCAGTTCTGTGGCGTCTGCGGTGCTCCGATGAAGATGCACACAATCATCTCGAAGCGATGCACACAATGCGGCAAAGAAGTGTGGCCTCAGCTGGCCACGGCAATCATCGTGCTCATCCATCGAGGTGATGAGGTACTACTTGTGCATGCCAAGAACTTCAAGGGCGACTTCTACGGCCTCGTGGCAGGCTTTGTCGAGACCGGCGAGACCCTTGAACAGGCTGTGCATCGCGAGGTGATGGAGGAAACGGGACTGACAATCACCAATCTTCGCTATTTCGGCTCGCAGCCCTGGCCCTACCCCTGCGGACTGATGGTGGGATTCAATGCCGATTATGTCGAAGGTGAAGTCCATCTCCAGCGATCGGAGCTCTCGCGTGGCAGCTGGTTTCGCTACGATGCCCTACCCCGTATCCCACAGCGGCTGTCCATCGCCCGCATGATTCTCGACGACTGGCTCAAGGGCTATGGCATCGTCTCGGAGCAGGAATAAGCGCATCGGCACAGTCAATTTTCTCCTCCTCGCATCTTCCCCATTGAAATGGAAAAGGCCGGAAGAAGTGCACAAAAATGGAAAAAGAGCATCAGAAAAGGCATCAAAATAGCATTTACCCTTTACTATTTCTTAGTTTTTCTGTCTTTTCTTTTGCGCTTTGCATAAATTATCGTACATTTGCAAAGAATTTGTAAAAATCATATATGGACTGGTTAATCAATCTATTCACAACCCAAGACAGCGTGGCACATATCGCGCTGCTCTATTCCTTGGTGATCGCCGTGGGCGTGTTGCTGGGAAAAATCAAGATTGGCGGCATCTCTCTGGGTGTCACCTTTGTTTTGTTCGCCGGCATCGTCGCCGGCCACGTCGGCTTCACAGCCCCTACCCCGATTCTTTCCTTCTTGCAGGATTTCGGACTGATCCTCTTTGTGTTCTGCATCGGTTTGCAGGTGGGTCCAGGCTTCTTCGAGAGTTTTAAGAAAGGCGGTGTGACACTTAACCTTCTGGCCACGGCCACAGTGCTTCTCAACGTGCTGGTGATGTTTGCCTGCTATTACATTTTCTTCGACACGAGCAACCGCGTCAACCTGCCGATGATGGTGGGTACCCTCTACGGTGCCGTGACCAACACACCGGGACTCGGTGCCGCCAACGAAGCACTCAACTCGGTATTTGGAGCCGGTAAAGCACCACAGATTGCTAACGGTTACGCCTGTGCTTATCCTCTCGGAGTGCTCGGCATCATCGGTGCCACCATCGCCATCCGCTACATCACTCGCACCAATCTCAAGGAAGAGGAAGAAAAGCTCAACGAGGCTGAGGAAGAAAATCCACATGCCAAACCACACGCTATGACGCTGAAGGTGACCAACGCCTACATCGCTGGACGTACGTTGCAGGAAATCTCTGACTTCCTCAACCGCGATATGGTCTGCACACACCTCTTCCACAACGGTGAGTTGTCCACACCTCTTAAGGATACAGTCTTTGAGATGGGTGACGAAGCCCACATCGTCTGCGCTGAAGCTGACGCCGAAGCCATCAAGGCCTTCATCGGTCCTGAGGTGGAAGCCAGTTGGAAAGAGGCTGACGAGAAGAGCAAGTCACCACTGGTGTCGAAGCGTATCATCGTCACCAATCCCAAGATGAACGGTAAGACGCTGGGCAAGATGCACTTCTCGAGCGTCTATGGTGTGAACGTCACCCGTATCTCACGTCAGGGCATGGATCTCTTTGCCAGCCGCGACCACCACTTCCACATCGGCGACCGCATCCTTGTCGTCGGCCCCGAGGACAATGTCAACCGTGTGGCTGACCTCATGGGTAACTCTGTCAAGAGCCTCAATGCCCCGAATATCGCCACCATCTTCATCGGTATCATCATCGGTATTCTTTTCGGTAGCATTCCTTTGGCTATCCCCGGCATGCCTGTGCCTTTGAAACTCGGTATCGCCGGTGGCCCTCTGATCATCGCCATCCTCATCGGCCGCTTCGGCTATCGCTTCAAACTTGTGACCTACACCACTACCTCGGCCAATATGATGCTGCGAGAAATAGGACTCGTGCTCTTCCTTGCCAGCGTAGGTATCAAAGCCGGTGCCGGATTCTGGGAGACGGTGGTAGCAGGAGACGGACTGAAATATGTCTACACAGGATTTATCATCACCGTGGTGCCTATCCTCATCATAGGCACCATCGCACGACTGAGATATAAATTCAACTATTTCACAATCATGGGTATGATAGCCGGTACCTACACCGATCCACCTGCACTGGCCTACGCCAACGCCTCTTGCTCTAAGGAAGCTCCGGCTGTGGGCTACTCCACCGTATACCCGCTGAGCATGTTCCTCAGAATCTTTGCTGCTCAGATCATCGTGCTGTTCTTCTGTAGTTAGCTCAAGGCTGCTGCAAAGGACTTCCCCCTACTGCAACTGTCAGACTCCTGCCTCAGTTAAAGCCGACAGTTGCATCCTTCCACCGTCCGCCTTGCACATAAGCGGCAGAGCGGACGGTAGATTAGAAAACTAAGTTTTGGCATTACCTCTTTGTATGAGGGATGTCAATTCATTCTATAAACATTATATAATTATGAAAGTATTAAAATTCGGCGGAACATCGGTAGGTTCCGTGAAAAGTATCCTTAGTCTGAAGCGCATCGTTGAAAACGAAGCCCGCCGACAACCCATTGTCGTTGTCGTCAGCGCTCTTGGGGGCATCACCGACCAGCTTATCGCCACATCCCGACTCGCCGTGAGCGGCAAGGACGAGTGGCGCACAAGTTTCGAGCAGATGGTGGACCGCCATCACAAGATGATTGACACCATCATCACGGATCCCAATGACAGAGAAACACTTTTCAACACCGTCGATGCGCTCTTCGAGCAACTACATTCCATCTACTTTGGTGTGTTCCTCATCCGCGACCTGAGCAAGAAAACGCAGGATGCCATCGTCAGCTATGGCGAAAGGCTCAGTTCCAACATCGTCGCTACACTTGTCAGAGGTTCTAAATGGATGGACTCCCGTTCGTTTATCAAGACCTATGACATTGCCGGGAAAAATACGCTCGACAGCGCACTGACCAATCAGCTCGTCGTGGAGGCTTTCAAGGACATGCCACGGGTGACACTCGTTCCCGGATTCATCTCCACTGACCGCGACACGGGCGAAATCACCAACCTCGGACGAGGCGGCTCGGACTACACCGCAGCCATCATCGCCGCAGCCCTCGACGCTGAGGTGCTCGAGATATGGACTGATGTCGACGGCTTCATGACCGCTGATCCACGTGTCATCAAGTCAGCCTACACCATCGACCAGCTCTCTTATGTTGAGGCCATGGAACTTTGCAACTTCGGCGCAAAGGTCATCTACCCGCCAACCATCTACCCTGTCTGTGTGAAGAATATTCCCATCAGGGTCAAAAATACTTTCAACCCATCAGCTCCCGGAACCATCATCAAGGATAAGATTGCCAACGACGCTAAGCCCATCAAGGGTATCTCCAGTATCAACGGCACTTCGCTCATTACTGTTTCAGGTCTGTCTATGGTCGGTGTCATTGGTGTCAACCGACGCATCTTCACGGCACTGGCCGACAACGGCATCAGCGTGTTCCTCGTCTCGCAGGCCTCTTCCGAGAACTCTACGTCTATCGGTGTCCGCAACGAGGATGCTGAGGAAGCTGTGGAGGTCCTCAACCATGAGTTTGCCTCTGAGATTGCCGACGGTGCCATGTTCCCCATGCATCTCGAAAGCAACTTGGCAACCATCGCCATCGTCGGTGAGAATATGAAACACACACCGGGCATCGCCGGAAAACTCTTCGGCACGCTCGGACGAAGCGGCATCTCGGTCATCGCCTGCGCCCAGGGTGGCTCCGAGACCAACATCTCTTTTGTCGTGGACTCTCGCTCTCTGCGTAAGTCGCTCAACGTCCTCCACGACTCTTTCTTCCTCTCCGAATACAAGGTCCTCAACCTCTTTGTTTGTGGCGTGGGTACTGTTGGAGGAAAACTCCTCGAGCAGATCCGCAACCAATATGACGAGCTCAAAGAGCACTCACGACTCAAACTCAATGTCGTGGGCATCGCAAGTTCGAAAAACGCCATTTTCAACCGCGACGGCATCGATTTGAACAACTATCGCGAGCAACTCCACAACTCTGAGCCCAGCACACCACAGTCGCTCTGCGAGAATATCCTGAAGATGAACATCTTCAACTCGGTGTTTGTCGACTGCACGGCATCGGCTGATATCGCCGCACTCTATCCCGCGCTGCTCAACCACAATATCAATGTGGTGGCCGCAAACAAGATAGCTGCCAGTTCGTCCTACGACAACTATCGGCTACTTAAGGACACGGCATTGCTACGCGGTGTAAAATTCCTCTTCGAAACTAACGTAGGAGCCGGTCTGCCGATTATCGGCACCATCAACGACTTGCGCAACTCCGGTGACCGCATCCTGCGCATAGAAGCAGTGCTCAGCGGCACCCTGAACTTCATCTTCAATGAGATTGCCGCCGACGTACCCTTCTCCGAGACTGTCAGACTCGCTAAAGAGCAAGGCTATTCAGAGCCCGACCCACGCATCGACCTCAGCGGCACTGACGTTATCCGCAAACTCGTCATCCTTACACGTGAGGCCGGATATCGCATTGAGCAAGACGACGTGGTGAAACATCTCTTCGTTCCCGACGAGTATTTTCAGGGATCAGTGGAGGACTTCTGGAAAAAACTGCCAAAGCTCGACGCTGACTTTGAACAGAAACGTGAGCAACTCGAAAAAGAGGGCAAACGGTGGCGCTTCGTGGCCACAATGGATCAGGGCAAAGCCAGCGTAGCATTGAAGGCTGTCGGTAAGGATCATCCCTTCTACAGCCTCGAAGGCAGCAACAACATCGTGCTGCTCACCACTGAGCGCTACAAAGAGTATCCGATGCTCATTCAGGGCTACGGTGCAGGTGCCAGCGTGACAGCCGCCGGAGTCTTTGCCAATATCATGAGCATCGCCAACATTTAAATAAGAGATTGCTAATTCAGAATAACCATGAAACACATTATCATCTTGGGCGACGGCATGGCTGACCACGCCGTAGAGCGATTAGGAGGGAAGACCCTGCTGCAATACGCTGACACTCCATATATGAACCGACTGGCGCGCGAGGGACGCACCGGCAGACTGATGACTATCCCCGACGGCTTTTTGCCGGGCTCAGAGGTGGCCAACACCGCTATCCTCGGTTATGACCTCAACAAAGTCTATGAGGGCCGAGGACCTCTTGAGGCTGCCAGCATCGGCTACGACATGCAACCCGATGACTTTGCCCTGCGATGCAATATAATAGAACTCGAGAATGGTCGCATCAAAAACCACCACGGCGGACATCTCAAGACAGAGGAGGGCGACGTGCTCATAAAGTATCTCAACGATAAACTCGGCAATGACCGCATTCGCTTCATCACCGGTATACAATATCGTCATCTGCTCATCATCAAGGGTGGCAACAAGCACATCGTCTGCGCTCCGCCCCACGATCACCCCAACGAGGAGTGGCGTCCGTTGCTCGTAAAGCCGGAAGTAGGATGGGCCGATCGACACGATGGTGACCGTATGACGGCGCAAGAAACCGCGGATCTGGTCAATGATCTCATTCTCCGCTCTCAGCAGTTGCTCATGGAGCATCCCTTTAATCAGGGCCGAGCCGAGAAAGCCAACAGTATTTGGCCGTGGAGCGGCGGATACCGCCCGTCGATGAAGACGCTGCAAGAGCTCTTCCCACAGATTCACTCCGGTTCCTGCATCTCAGCTGTCGACCTCATCCGAGGCATCGGACACTATGCAGGACTCGACGTGGTGAAGGTACCGGGAGCCACCGGACTCTCCGATACGAACTATGAAGGTAAGGCACAGGCCGCTATCGACGCGCTGCGCCATCAAGACTTTGTCTTCCTACATCTAGAAGCCAGTGATGAAGCTGGACACGATGGTGATCTGGAACTGAAACTACGCACCATTGACTATCTCGACCTACGCATCGTGAAGCCCATCTTCGAAGAGGTGAGCACATGGGATGAGCCTGTATGTATTGCTGTGCTCCCTGACCATCCAACACCCGTCGAGATCCGTACCCACGTCAAGGAGCCCGTTCCCTTCCTCATTTGGCATCGTGGCATTGAGCCCGACAACGTACAAACCTACGACGAGGTGTCGTGTGTGGAAGGTGCCTACGGCATGCTCCACCTCAACGAGTTCATGGAAACATTTATGAGTATAGAATAAAACACAAATAAACATTTGAAGTCAAACAGATTATGAAATACTATTCAACCAACCATAAAGCTCCTATGGCCACACTCCGTGAGGCTGTGGAGCATGGACTGGCTCCCGACCGTGGACTGTATATGCCAGAAAACATCAAGCGCTTGCCAGAGTCGTTTTTTGAGAATATCGACAAGCTCTCGTTCCAAGAGATAGCCTTGGAGGTAGCCCGCTGCTTCTTTGGCGACGACGTGGACGAGGACTCCCTGCGGCAGATTGTCTTCGACACCCTTGCCTTCGACACGCCGGTGCATCAGGTCAAAGGCGACATCTACAGCCTTGAGCTCTTCCACGGCCCCACCTTGGCTTTCAAAGACGTAGGCGCACGCTTCATGGCCCGTCTGCTGCAATATTTCATCAAGAAAGACGAGAAGGCTACAGGCATCCATCATGAGGTCATCGTGCTCGTGGCAACCTCCGGCGACACGGGATCGGCTGTGGCAAACGGCTTCCTCGGCATCGACGGCATCCACGTCTATGTTCTCTATCCCAAGGGAAAAGTCAGCAAAATCCAAGAGAGCCAATTCACTACTCTGGGGCGCAACATCACTGCACTGGAGGTTGACGGTGTCTTCGACGACTGTCAGGCGCTGGTGAAGAATGCGTTCATGGATAAGGAGCTCAACGATCACATGAAGTTGACTTCTGCCAACTCCATCAATGTGGCGCGCTTCCTGCCCCAGGCTTTTTATTATTTCAACGCCTATGCCCAGCTCAAGCGCATGGGACTTGCAGGACCGGGACGTAAGGATATGGTCGTCTGCGTTCCTAGTGGTAACTTCGGCAATATCACTGCAGGACTTTTCGGAGCCCGCATGGGACTGCCTGTGAAGCACTTCATCGCCGCCAACAACGCCAACGACATCTTCTACAACTATCTGCAGACGGGTGTCTACTCCCCGCAGCCGAGCAAGCAGACGCTCGCCAACGCAATGGATGTCGGCGACCCAAGCAACTTCGCTCGTATTCTCGATCTCTACGACAATGACTGGAAAGCCATCTGCAACGACATCTCCGGAGCTACCTACAGCGATGATGCCATCCGCAAGACCATGAAGCAGTGCTACGACGAGACAGGCTATGTCCTTGATCCCCACGGCGCTTGTGGCTATCAAGCTCTCTCCGAGCAGTTGCAGCCTGGTCAGGTCGGTGTCTTCCTTGAGACTGCCCATCCTGCAAAGTTCAAGGAGAAGGTCGATGCTATCGACAACGCAGACATCGCCATCCCCGAGCGGCTCCAAGCTTTCATGCGCGGAAAGAAACAAAGCGTAGAGATGCCAAACGACTTTGAAGCGTTCAAGAAATATCTTATGCAGATTTGAATTAACAGATCAGAATATTCGGGCCTGACTCATGCAGGCTTGAATATAGCTGATCTCTTCATTTAATAAAAAAGCTTCTATATTATGTTAAGTCAAAAAATGCAAGATGCGCTCAATGCGCAAATCAATGCTGAGTTTTGGTCAGCTTATCTTTATCTGTCAATGTCAGCTTTTGCCAATGCACAGGGCTACCCCGGCATGGCACACTGGTTCGAGGTGCAGTATCAGGAGGAACTGGACCATGTGAAGATCTTCTTCGACTACATCCTGCAGCGTGATGGCCGCGTGATGCTCGACCCCATCCAGGGCGTACCCACAGAATGGGCCAGTCCTCTTGACCTCTTCCAAAACACCCTCAAACATGAGCAGACAGTGACAGGACTTATCAACAAGCTCTACGCCACCTCACTTGAAGACAACGACTTCGCTACACAGAGCATGCTCAAATGGTTCATCGACGAGCAGGTCGAGGAAGAAGAAAATGCCAAGAACATCATCGATAGCTTGAAGATGATCGGCGACAACGGTTACGGCATCTATACGCTCGACAAAGATCTTGCTACACGTGTCTACACCCAGGCCGCTCCACTCGCTGCCAAGAACGCATAAACAGCTCCTAAGGGGATGTTAAGTCCCCCGACAAATCACACAATAATGATTGAAGAATAGGAAGAGAAAGAAATCCTAAGATTCTTCAATTTGAATTATCTTATCACGAAGAAGCGGGGTCAATAAGGCTCCGCTTCTTTAATATTCTCGTTCTCATGTTCTTAACATTGTCCACGCTCGACCGCCGCATCTTGCAACTGGCTTTGCCCTCGGTCATTAACAACATCACCATCCCGCTCCTTGGTCTTTGCGACCTTGCCATCGTCGGGCACATTGGCTCCGGCATTTATCTCGCAGCTATGTCAGTGGCCACAACGTTTTTCAACGTTACCTACTGGCTCTTCGGCTTTCTGCGCATGGGATCGAGTGGCCTTACGGCACAAGCGCATGGTGCTGGTGACCGCAAAGCGATTTACGCATCATTGCTTAGGGCCCTCGGTGTGGCCATCAGCGTGGCGACCATCATTCTGCTGCTGCAATATCCACTTTGGAAGTTGGCGCTATGGCTTATCTCTCCTTCTGCTGGTGTGGGAGCCATAGCCAATGTCTACTTCCGCATCGTCATCTGGGGTGCGCCCCCTACCCTGGCACTGATGTGTCTCAATGGTTGGTTCATCGGCATGCAAGACACGCGCTCTCCGATGTATGTAGCTATCTTCCAGAATGTTGTCAACGTCATCGTGTCACTATCCTTAGCCATTGGACTTGACATGAAAATGCAGGGAGTGGCCTTAGGAACGCTTGTTGCCCAATGGACAGGACTTTTCGCCTCGGTCTATATGCTCCGCCGTCATGTGATTCGCTTGGGTACCATACATATCTCATGGAGGAAACTTTTGCAGCGCACAGAATTGGCTCATTTCTTTTCGCTCAACCGCGACATCTTCCTTAGAACAGTCTGCCTCGTGGCAGTCAACTTCGGCTTCACAGCCTTCGGCGCCCGTCAAGGCGACACTGTGCTGGCGGCCAACACTTTGCTGATGACCTTCTTCACGCTGTTCAGCTATGTCATGGACGGCTTTGCCTTTGCCGGAGAAGCACTCTCGGGACATGCATGGGGCGCTAATGATCGTCAGGGACTGGAGGCCGTCACCCGTCGACTGATCCAATGGGGCACGGGACTGGCCATCACCGCCACTCTGCTCTATGTGCTCGGTGGTAAACTGTTGGTAGGCTTACTGAGCAGTGACCCTACGGTGGTATCTGTGGCTGACCACTTCCAGCCCTGGGCATGCATGATACCACTTGCGGGCACTTTGGCCTTTGTCTTGGATGGCATCTGCATTGGACTTACACTCACGCGTCCGATGCTCTTGGCCAGTTTTTTAGCCTCTCTGCTGTTTTTTGTCGTGGCATGGGTATCATTTTCCCTCACCCTTCCCACTCAGGCTTGGACTAACCATCTGCTGTGGATTGCCTTTATCCTCTATTTATTTGTACGTGGTGTGGTTATTTATTTGTTAAGAAGTCTATATTATCATAGAAATTCCCATGTCGTTGACTAGGCCTATGATCATACTTAAATATGTCTAAAGATTATCGATATCTTCAGATGTTGTCTCAATGACAGCTGCCGCCAGACTATCAGCAGCCTGCACGATGGCACAGAGAGGATACTCAGTACGAGCTGTATCATAGCAACGCTCATCCTCATATGAGTTGAAATTAAGCCCAAAAGCACCCATGTGCCACCGGATAGCGCACATCTCGTCATCGTTAAGTTGAAGACCACTCAATAATAGCAAAATAACACTCTTCTCTCCATGGCCCATCGGGAAATCCTTGTACGATACATTGTAGCCTTCTGCATCCTCCCATTGGCCTAACTTGTTCTTGCGTTTTTTTATTGTACGTTTGTAGATATCCATCTTGCAAACGTCATGAAGCAGGGTTGCAAGAATGATACTCTCTCGCTTCACCTCACCCATAGAAGCAGCGTCGAGTGTCTTCATTCCCTCCCAAATGGCAAGACCAGTGCGGCAGACATTCAGACTATGCTCACACAAGCCACCAGGTACATTGAGATGATGACCGGCAGATGCAGGTGCATCGAAAAAGCCTCCTTTTTCCAAATCCTCAATTACATATTCTATTCCCTCACGCTTAGTCTCACGAAGAAGCGCCTCAAAATCTTCTCGATTCTTTTTCTTGTCCATAATCGTTTATAATTGACTATGCAAAATTACAAAATAAAAGGTAGCTACGCAATAATTGATTAAAAAAAGTAGATAAGATTTGCTAAATAGAAAATTAACTTACACTTTCCTATGAACCTGCTCTTACATCTTCATAGGCATTTCTCATAGTTTCAAAGCCATGGCTATCTGTGCAGTAATTTACACAGAGTTCGTGATGCAGTGGGATAATATTTCCTTCTATTCGTAAAGCAGTTGTCAGGCAATGTGGGTTAAAGCACTTCTCTGTAGCTTTACGCATTGGATCACTACCGCAAACATGTACGATGACAATAAATTATTCATAAAGCTCCCCAAGTATCCATTATTAACAGAATATTGTGGATAAGATGATAATTGGCAATCAAGTGTTATTAAAGATGCCACTTATACTTTCTTTTAGCCCGTTCTGGTATTGTAGAGAAACCTGAAGAGAAACCACCTTTTGCCACTCCACGATATTGGTTCCATCTTTCACGGATGCGACGGACGTAATTGACAGTCTCTGATCCTCTCATGTAACCATGTTTCACAATTGGACTCGTATAGTAAGCTGGTAAACTAAGTTTAAGGATATAAGGCTCGACTTCACCCCAACGATGTGGATCATGGCCATCACGATGCGCCAGCGCCATAGCATCTCTCACATGGAAGTGCCCACCATTGTAACTGGCCAATACGAAATAGATTCGTTCTGATGCCGGTACATCCCTAAAGAATCCACTAAGTTCCTGAATGTATTTGGCAGCGCAAGCAATATTAGCTTCGGGGTCATAAAGATTTTCTCGTGGCAAGCCTACATGGTCTGCTGTCGAAGGCATAATCTGCATCAATCCACACGCTCCTGCCCAAGAATGCGCCTTGGGATCAAAGGTTGACTCTTGGTAGCATTGTGCCGCCAACAAGCGCCAGTCCCATCTTGCCAAAGGTGCATATTGCTGGAAAAGATGGTCATAACGGGAAATGACGCCACCTGCCCGGTTGAGCATTGGTGCATAAACATGGCGGGTAATACTGGCAGCGGACAACAAGAATTGCTCTTCCCGTTTGATTTTGTCGATCATATCTGAGCGGAACCAGCTGTTGAGTGCTTGTGCCAGGTCTTGCCCGTCTCTTCTGACAATCCAAGAAGTACGCTGTTTTTTATCTGAGGCACCTGCATACAAAAGCCCTTTCCATTTTTTAGGCAGCAACACGGCAGCGAGATCTCCCTCTCCTTTTTGCATCCGCTGAATAAGTTCAATAGTGTCTTTGCAAACCTCCACTCGCAAAGACACACCTAACTTATCTGCAAATTTCTGACAAAGCAAGTACTGGGCACCCATCCCATGACCATGATAATCATAGTATGTTTCTGGACCCGATACCGTGAGCATGATCAACTCACCATTTGTTTGTATATCATCCAAACTGAGAGAATTCTCTTTTGGTAAAGAATCCTCTCCTATTGTAGTGCCCCACGGTGTCATCTCTGGTTTTTTGGATTGTTGCTGACAAGCAGACAGAAAAACGAGCAGACAACACGCATAAATATAAATGTTTCTTACCGTCGTCATAAATTTCATCACAAAAGTAGCATTTTTATTGCGCATTTGCTTGGAATTTGCTAAATTTGCACGATATTTTTAGGAAAATTAGAATTATTACATTCGAAATAGAAGAAAACAGCATGTTAAGAATAGCAGTACAGTCAAAAGGTCGCCTCTATGAGGACACTATGAATTTGCTGAAAGAAGCCGACATCAAAGTCAGCGAAAGCAAACGGACACTTCTCGTCCAAAGCACCAACTTCCCCCTGGAGGTTCTTTTCCTCCGGGATGATGATATCCCACAGAGTGTGGCAAGCGGCGTGGCAGATATCGGCGTTGTAGGTGAGAATGAGTTTGAAGAGCGTCAGGAAGACGCCCACATTATCCGTCCGCTGGGCTTTTCGAAATGCAGACTGTCACTGGCTATCCCCAAAGCCATCGATTATACAGGTATTTCTTGGTTCAATGGCAAGAAGATTGCCACATCCTATCCGAGCATTCTTCGTCGTTTCATGAACAAAAACAACATCAAGGCAGATATCCATGTCATCACCGGCTCTGTAGAAATCAGCCCGGGTATAGGACTGGCTGATGCCATCTTTGACATTGTCAGCTCTGGCTCCACACTCGTTCACAATAATCTGAAAGAGGTGGAAGTGGTCATGAAGAGTGAAGCTGTGCTCATCGGCAACTGGAAGATGGACGATGATAAGCGGAAGATATTGAATGAATTGCTTTTCCGTTTTGAGGCTGTACAAATCGCCCGCGACAAAAAATACGTGATGATGAACGCCCCGAAGGACAAAGTGGCCGATATCACCAAGGTATTGCCCGGCATTAAGAGTCCCACCATCATTCCTCTTTCTGACCCAGAGTGGTGTGCCATCCATACTGTTTTGGACGAAGCACGTTTCTGGGAAATCATCGGCAAGCTGAAAGAGCTGGGTGCTCAAGGCATCTTGGTTTCTCCTATCGAGAAAATGATTCTCTAAGGATTTGAATGTTACATCAGATCATGGACTTGATCTGATGACACAGAAGAAAATTAGATCATAACTTAGACGTGATCATACAGCAGATCTGATTATAACAAAGAAAGGTTGAGACATGAATGTTATTAAATATCCTTCAAAAGAGACTTGGCCAGAATTGGTCAAGCGGCCTCATTTAGACGTTTCACAGCTAAACGCCACAGTGGAAAGTGTACTCGACGACGTGAGACAACGAGGCGACGAGGCAGTAAAGAGTTACGAGGAGAAGTTTGACCATGTGGTATTGACTTCATTGGCAGTCTGCGAAGAAGAGATTGAAGAAGCACTGACGCAAGTATCACCCGAATTGCTTGATTCCTTGAAACTCGCGCATGACAACATCTATAAGTTCCATCATGCCCAAAAATTTGAAGGTATATCGCTGGAGACTTCCAAAGGTGTGGAGTGCTGGCAAAAGAGCGTGGCCATTCAGAAGGTGGGATTATACATTCCTGGAGGTACAGCCCCCTTATTCTCAACCGTACTGATGTTAGCCACCCCTGCAAAGATTGCCGGTTGTGAGGAGATCGTCCTCTGCACTCCCCCTAACAAAGAAGGCAAAGTGAATCCCGCCATTTTGGCGGCTGCCAAAATAGCTGGAGTCAATAGAATCTATAAGGCTGGAGGTGTGCAGGCTATTGGTGCTATGGCTTATGGCACAGAGAGTGTGCCCAAGGTTTATAAGATCTTTGGTCCCGGCAACCAATACGTGATGGCTGCTAAGCAGCAAGTGAGCCTCCATGAGGTGGCTATCGACATGCCTGCAGGTCCAAGCGAGGTATGTGTCATCGCTGACAGCGAGAGTAATCCTGTTTTCGTCGCCGCAGATTTGTTGTCTCAGGCTGAACATGGCATCGACTCTCAAGTTTTTCTAATCACCGACTCTGAGCTGATGCTTGAGAAAGTAAGGGCAGAAGTTACGAATCAGTTGGAGCGCCTCCCGAGAAAAGAAATTGCAGCAAAGTCGCTGGACAATTCCAAATTGGTGCTTGTTCATGATCTCGACGAGGCTATGGAACTCAGCAATGCCTACGCTCCTGAGCACTTGATCCTTGCTACAAAGAACTATGACGACTTGGCTGCAAAAGTCATCAATGCTGGTAGCGTCTTCCTTGGCAAATGGGCTTGCGAGAGCGCTGGTGATTATGCCAGCGGCACGAACCACACACTTCCTACTCATCAATATGCATTGGCTTACAATGGCGTAAACCTCGACAGCTATATGCGTAAGATCACCTTCCAGCATCTCACAAAAGAGGGTATCGACAGCATCGGCAAAGCAGTGGTCTGTATGGCTGAGAATGAGCAACTTGAAGCTCATGCCAATGCTATGAGACTGAGAATTCAAAGCCAAGAGTAATTTTTATCAATAATGGATTTAAGATGAATAGAAGATCTCTGAATGATTTGGTGAGACCTAACATCGCCAAATTGGCTCCATATAGTTCTGCACGCAATGAGTATTCAGGACACGATGCTCATGTTTTTCTTGATGCCAACGAGAATCCCTACAACAGTCCTTACAACCGCTACCCTGATCCACTGCAATTGGAGGTGAAAGGCGAGCTCGCAAAGATCAAGAAAGTACCGGCTAACAACATATTTCTCGGTAACGGCTCTGATGAGGCGATAGACCTTGTCTACCGCGTGTTTTGTCGTCCACAGATTGACAATGTGGTAGCTATTGAGCCAACCTATGGCATGTACAAGGTCTGTGCCGACATCAACGATGTGGAGTATCGTCCTGTTCTATTGGATGAGCACTATCAGATGGATGCAGACGCTATATTGGCAGCATGCGACGAGAACACGAAAGTGATTTGGATCTGCTCTCCCAACAATCCTACGGGTAACAACATGTCGACTCAGGAGATCAACACTGTCTTGGAGCGCTTCGATGGTATCGTTGTTATTGATGAGGCCTACTCCGACTTCTCTTCCGCCCCACTCTTTCGATATGTCGTGACAAAAATTCCTCATCTAATTGTGCTCAACACCATGAGCAAAGCGTGGGGATGTGCAGCCATACGTCTGGGCATGGCATTTGCCAGCGAGAAAATCATCGCGCTGTTCAACAAAGTCAAATACCCCTACAACATCAATTTGCTCACCCAGCGCCATGCCTTAG
Organism: uncultured Prevotella sp.; assembly: GCA_945873145.1. Classification (GTDB taxonomy): domain Bacteria; phylum Bacteroidota; class Bacteroidia; order Bacteroidales; family Bacteroidaceae; genus Prevotella. Next base: position 15,947 of record CAMCBZ010000029.1, on the reverse strand, counting down.
AAGCATTGCAGAACCGTACAGAGGTAGAGAAATGGGTAAAGCTGCTGCTTGAAGAGCGTCCAAAGCTGATGGCTGCTTTCCGTGAGTTGCCTATCTGTATGACTGTTTATCCGACTAATGCTAATTTCTTCTTAGCAAAGATGACAGACGCCCAGTCTATTTACGACTATCTTGTAGAAAGAGGTATTATCGTCAGGAACCGTACGCGTGTCAAACTTTGTAAAGACTGTTTGCGCGTAACTATTGGCACGAAGAAAGAGAATGCCGAGCTTCTCGCTGCTCTCAGACAATATCACGATCAGATGAAATAATAAAAGTATTAGGCTCTCATGCATAACGCGTAGTATCAAAGGAAACAAATATTACGCGTTATGCTTGATGAGTGAATTGTTTTTGCCGCCTAATTTTTCCAATTCAGCAATTCCTTTAGAAGTGCAAAGTCCACGCATGAATACCATGATGAGATTACTGAATACTTCTTTAAGATTATATTGAATGTAGAGTTGCTGAGCCATCACTTCCCGTATAGTGAGATCGGCAATTTTCTCAATCAACTCGTAATTCACCTCTGGGCGGAAATAGCCTTGGTCAATTCCTTTTCTAAAAAATGAAGCAGAATTGACCGCTCTCTTTTTCCTTCTTTCCTCAAAATGTTTGAGCACTTGAGGGTATTTGTCCAATTCTATGAAATAAGCCGGATTGATTCTTGACATTCTGCTCATTTTCACCTCATAGAAATGTAACATAATGTCGATGACATTGTGATTGGTCTCATGTGCAAAGACTTCCATTTCAGCGTCTGTACTATCCATGTCATGCTTCACACATTCGAGTAGGAGATCCTCTTTGTTTCCAAAAATCTCATACACTGTTCTTTTTGACACAGACAACAAACAGGCAATATCATCCATCTTCACGGATTTGATGCCTTTAGCTTCAAACTCGTGTGTTGCTGCTTCGATGATGCGTTCCCGCAGCTGCTGACGGTACTCTGTTGGACTGGCAGTTTTATTCATTCGAGGAAATACAAGTCTTTTATGTTGCAAAGGTACAAAAAAAAAGAAAAACTTCTTTGGATTCAACAGTTTTTATTATCTTTGCACTGAAATAAAAAGAGATAGAAAGTTTTTAAATTAAAAAGATAACATTTTTATGGTTAAGATTACAGAGGAAGCTGCCCTCGCCTACCATGCCAATGGACGACCGGGCAAAATTGAAGTGAAGCCGACGAAGCCTTATCGCACGCAAACCGACTTGAGCTTGGCCTATTCACCCGGAGTCGCATATCCATGCCTTCAGATACAGAAGAATCCTGATGATGTCTATAAATACACCGACAAAGGCAATCTTGTAGCTGTCATCTCCAATGGTACTGCCGTGCTCGGATTGGGAGATATAGGCGCCATGAGTGGCAAGCCGGTGATGGAGGGCAAGGGATTGCTCTTCAAAATCTATGGTGGTATCGACGTCTTTGACATTGAGCTCAATGAGAAGGATCCCGAGAAGTTCTGCGAGACTGTAGAGCGTATAGCTCCTACCTTCGGCGGTATCAACCTTGAGGACATCAAGGCTCCTGAGTGCTTCTACATTGAAGAACGTCTGAAAAAGAGCCTCGACATCCCTGTGATGCACGACGATCAGCATGGTACTGCCATCATCTCCGCTGCCGGACTGAAAAATGCATTGGAAGTTGCCGGCAAGGACATCAGCAAGGTGCATCTTGTTGTCAACGGAGCTGGTGCTGCTGCTATCAGCTGTACAAAGCTCTATGTAGCACTGGGTGTGAAGAAAGAAAATATTGTCATGCTCGACTCCAAGGGTGTCATTACTTCTGACCGTCCTAATCTGACACCACAGAAGAAGCTCTTTGCAACCGACCGTCGTGATGTTCACAATCTTGAGGAAGCTATCAAGGGCGCGGACGTTTTCGTTGGACTGTCTAAGGGTAACATACTGACTCAGGACATGATACGCTCGATGGCTGAGAAGCCTATCGTCTTTGCTTTGGCCAACCCTGTACCGGAGATCAGCTACGAGGATGCCATGGCAAGTCGTCCAGACGTATTAATGTCTACCGGCCGCTCTGACTATCCTAATCAGATCAACAATGTTATCGGCTTCCCATATATCTTCCGCGGTGCTCTCGACGTTCACGCTAAAGCTATCAACGAAGAGATGAAGATGGCGGCTGTCAATGCCATTGCCGACTTGGCCAAGCAACCTATTCCCGATATCGTAAACGAGGTTTACCATGTCAATGACTTGACATTCGGACCTAAGTATTTCATCCCGAAGCCTGTGGATCCTCGTTTGATTACAGAGGTTAGTGCCGCCGTGGCTAAAGCTGCCGTAGAGAGTGGTGTAGCCCGCACGCCAATTAAGGACTGGGATGCTTATAAGGATCATCTTCGCCAGATGCTGGGGCAGGAGACCAAACTCACACGCACCTTGCATGCTACAGCAGCACTGCATCCGCAGCGTGTGGTCTTCGCCGAGGGTGGTCATCCGACAATGATGAAAGCTGCCGTACAAGCCCAGCAAGAGGGTATTTGCCATCCTATTCTTCTTGGTAATCCCGATCGCTTGGCTCGTATCGCCAATCGTCTGAAACTCGACCTTTCGGGCGTGGAGATCATCGACATGCGCGCTGACAAGGAGCAAGGCCGCCGCGCTACTTACGCTAAGCACCTCGCAGAGAAGCGCGCAAGACAAGGCTACACCTTTGAAGAGGCCTACGACAAGATGTATGAGCGTAACTACTTTGGTATGTCCATGGTTGAGCAGGGCGACGCTGACGCTTTCATCACTGGTCTCTATACCAAATACAGCAACACTATCAAGGTTGCCAAGGAAGTGGTTGGCGTGCGCAAAGACTATAATACTTTCGCCACCATGCACATCCTCAACACCAAGAAGGGTGTCTACTACCTCGCTGACACGCTCATCAACCGTCATCCTGATCAGAATGTGCTCTATGACGTAGCTCGTCTCTCAGCCCATACCGTCCGATTCTTCAATGATGAGCCTGTGATGGCTATGATCAGCTACTCCAACTTCGGTACCGACGAGATCGGCTCACCGCAGAAGGTACATCAGACTGTAGAGATGATGCAACATGACTATCCCGACCTCGCCATTGACGGTGAGATGCAAGTCAACTTTGCTCTCGACAAAGAGCTTCGCGATGCCAAGTATCCTTTCACCCGTCTCAAGGGCAAAGATGTCAACACATTGGTATTCCCCAACATGAGCTCGGCCAACAGTAGCTACAAGTTGATGCAGTCGCTGGATCCTGACGTGGAGATCATCGGCCCTATCCAGATGGGTCTGAACAAGCCTATCCACTTCACCGATTTCGAGGCAAGCGTCCGCGACGTCGTCAACGTTACTGCAGTAGCAGTCATTGATGCCTATGTCGATAAGGTTAAGAAAGAAAAGAAGTAACCCTTTTCCTTTCTAAACATACACATAACGGATTGTAAAGAAGTTATTTTTCTTTGCAATCCGTTATTTATTTTCTACTTTACCCTTGCCCATTCGATGTCAGAAATCTCTCTTGAAAACTATTATTTCGATTTTAACTTACTTTAGTAGCCTTTTCCTTGCAGTGTATTGTTTAAACCTTTATTTTTGCAACAAATATACCTTGTTACATAAATGTCTATGAATAAGAGAACATGTCTCTACGAGCGGCACTGCCAGGCAGGAGCCCTCATTCAGCCATTTGGGGGCTTTGATATGCCCATCCAGTACACATCTATTATAGATGAGCACAATGCTGTGCGACAGCATTGTGGTGTTTTTGATGTCTCGCACATGGGCGAGATTGTCGTGACCGGGCCTGACGCTGAAAAGTATGTTAACCACATTTTCACTAACGACATCACCAATGCCCCTATCCACAAAATCTACTATGGAATGATGCTCTACCCTGATGGAGGAACTGTTGACGACCTGCTTGTCTACAAGATGGCGCCCAACCACTTCTTCATCGTTGTTAATGCAGCCAACATCGAAAAAGACGACGCATGGATGCGGGAGCAAGCCCAAGGATTTGCTGTCACACTCGACAACAAGTCTGACTATTATGGTCAGCTTGCCATTCAAGGGCCTGAGTCGCCGAGCGTTATGGAAGAAGTGTTGAAGATACCTTGCAGTGAACTTGTTTTCTACACTTGCAAAACATTGGAAATCGATGGTGAGGAGGTGATCGTCAGCCGCACCGGCTACACCGGTGAAGACGGCTTTGAGATCTACGGCTCCACAGGCTTCATAGTCAAGCAATGGGACCAGCTGATGGCAAGCCATCGTTGCGTACCCTGCGGACTCGGTTGTCGCGACACGCTGCGCTTTGAGGTTGGACTGCCTCTCTATGGCGACGAGCTGTCAAAGGACATCTCACCGGTTATGGCAGGCCTGAGCATGTTTTGCAAATTGGATAAGCCAGAATTCATTGGCAAAGAGGCACTTGTCGAGCAAAAGACTAATGGCGTGACACAACGGCTGCGCGGCATAGAACTTGACGACAAAGCTGTGCCTCGTCATGGCTATACAGTGCTCAAGGATGGCAAGCCTGTCGGTGTGGTCACAACTGGTTATCGCCTCATCTCCGTAGATAAGAGTTGTGCCGTGGCTTTGGTAGACGCTTCGCTCAAGTTAGGCGACCGCGTGGAGGTTCAGATCCGGCGTAAGACGTTCCCCGGAACTATTGTCAAGAAGAAATTCTATGATAAGCATTATCACAAATAACATACTCATTAACCATTAATTTCGCACCTATTATGACTTATTTCAGTGAATCACACGAATATGTAAGAGTGGAAGGAGAGTTCGGCTATATCGGCATCACCGACTATGCTCAGAAGCAGTTGGGCAATATCGTCTACGTGGACATGCCGGAAGTAGATGACGAGATCACCGCCGGTGAAGTCTTCGGCGCCGTGGAGAGTGTCAAGGCTGCCAGCGACCTGATTGCCCCTATCAGCGGCACTGTCGTAGAGGTCAACGAGGCCCTGGAGGATCATCCAGAGCTTATCAACCAGGATGCCAACGATAACTGGATCATCAAGGTGAGCCTTGCAGACACTGATGAGCTTCAAAAACTCATGACAGAAGAAGACTACAACAAGAAAAACCAATAACCTCGTATTCGGAAATAGAATGGCTATCCGCTATTACTAACGTAATCCTTAGAAATCAAGGGCAAGACGAGGCATAACGGACAAGGCTTTCTATTTCCGTTATTTCAGTAAATCTAAGCTATGTTTAAATATTTTCCTCAAACGCCTGAGGACATCCAAGAAATGTTGAAGGCCATAGGAGTCAGTTCCATTGACGACCTCTATGCAGATGTCCCTGATTCTGTCCGGCTCAAGGGCGACTATGACATACCGGAAGCAATGAGCGAGGTGGAAGTGCGAAAACACTTCGGTCAACTTGCTAAGGACAACCGAGAATTGACGTGCTTCGCCGGTGCAGGTGTCTATGACCATTATATTCCCTCTGTCATCCCGCAAATCGTAGAGCGTTCGGAATATCTGACGAGCTACACGCCCTACCAGGCCGAAATCTCGCAAGGCACCCTACACTATATCTTTGAATATCAGACGATGATGGCTCGATTGACTGACATGGAGGTGAGCAATGCGTCGATGTACGACGGTGCCACAGCCACGGCTGAGGCTGCGATGATGGCCTGCGCTATCGGCCACCACACCGAAACCATACTGGTGTCGACAACTATCGACCCGAAAGTAAGAAAAGTGCTTGATACCTATGCTCATTTCCATGGCATGGTAGTGAAAGAAATTCCGCAAAAGGAGGGTGTCACCGACTTCACTCAGATGGAGGAAGCTCTCAATCAGGGTGGTGTTGCCGGCGTTATCGTGCAGCAACCTAACTATTATGGTATTGTTGAGGATCTGAGTGGTGTGGCTGATACTTGCCATGCCAACAAAGCACTGCTGATCATCAACAGCATTGCCGCCGACTTGGCTCTGCTGAAGACTCCCGGAGAATGGGGAGCTGACATCGCAGTCGGTGAGGCGCAAAGTCTGGGATTACCCATGGCCTGGGGAGGACCTTACCTCGGATACATGTGTACCACGGAAAAATATATGCGTAAGATGCCGGGAAGAATCGTCGGACAGACTGTCGACGGCAAGGGGCAACGCGTTTTCGTGCTGACTCTGCAGGCTCGCGAACAGCATATCCGTCGACAGAGAGCCACCTCTAATATCTGCTCCAACGAGAGCCTGATGGCGCTTTGGGTGACTATTTACATGGCACTTATGGGCAAACAAGGACTCATTGAAGCTGCACAAACGGGCTGCGACGGAGCACACTACCTTCACGATAAACTTTTGGAAACCGGACATTTCACCGACACGTTCAAGGACAAGGAATATCTCAATGAATTCTGTGTCACATACGACGGAGACCTCGACGTGCTGCAATCCAAATGGCTGGAGGCTGGCTTCCTCGGAGGCGTCAAAATCGATGAACATAATCTCATGCTGGCTGTCACCGAGCAGAGAAGCAAGGAAGAGATCGACGCACTGGTAGCACTGGTAAATTCTTAAATGAGAAGGTTATGAACAACAAATTATATCATCATCTGATTTTCGAGCTGAGCCATCCCAGACGCATTGGCTACAGCCTGCCACATAATGCTTTTCCTCATCATGCCCTACCCTCGGATGTCTGCCGCGACAAGCCGGCTGAGCTTCCCGAGTGTGACGAGATGACTGTCGTGCGGCACTATACCAACCACAGTGGCAATAACTTCGGTGTCGACAACGGATTTTATCCATTAGGTTCCTGCACGATGAAATACAATCCCAAAATCAATGAGGAGATAGCAGCCCTACCCGCTTTTACTCATATTCATCCTCTACAACCTGAGCAGACTGTCAGGGGATGTGAGGAGGTGACCACTGCCCTGCGCCGTCAGCTCGCTGCACTTACGGGAATGCACGACTTCACACTTAAGCCTTGCGCTGGTGCTCACGGAGAGCTTACGGGACTGATGATTATTCGGGCTTATCACGAAAGCCGTGGAGACATGAAGCGCGTCAAAGTCATCGTACCCGACTCCGCCCACGGCACCAATCCAGCCTCTGCTGCTGTCTGCGGCTTACAGGTCGTGGAGGTCAAGAGTCTAGCCGACGGCACCGTCGACATCGATGACCTGCGCTCAAAGCTCGATGACACCGTAGCTGCCATGATGCTGACCAATCCCAATACACTCGGACTCTTTGAGCACAACATTGTGGAAATCGTTAAGCTCGTACATGACTGCGGCGGACTGATGTACTACGATGGAGCCAATCTCAATCCTCTGCTTGGTATCTGTCGTCCGGGGGACATGGGCTTTGACGTGATGCACCTCAACCTCCACAAGACCTTCTCCACGCCTCACGGCGGTGGTGGACCCGGCAGCGGCCCGGTGGGTGTGCGCAAGGGACTGGAGCAGTTCTTCCCTGTGGTCAATCCTTATCACGGCAACTTCCTCGTAGAGGTGCGCGCTCTGACGTATATTCTTTCTTTAGGTAAAGAAAACATTAAGCATGTAGGTCCCCTCTCTACGCTCAATGCCACCTACATCCGCCATCAGCTGAAAGACGACTACGAGTTACCGATTGAGGGGTTATCCAAACATGAGTTCGTCTTCAACGGACTGAAAGACAAGTCTACGGGGGTCACCACACTCGATGTTGCCAAACGGCTGCTTGACTTTGGTTTCCATGCTCCCACCATCTACTTCCCACTGCTTTTCCACGAGGCCATGATGATCGAGCCCACGGAAAATGAGAGCAAGGAGACACTCGACCGATTCATCGACGTAATGCATCAAATAGCTCGTGAAGCCAAGGAGACACCAAACATGGTGAAGACTGCACCACACAATACACCCATCTCGCGTGCCGACGATGTGTTGGCAGCCCGTCATCCTGTATTGACATTTAAGGAAAACAACTAAGAAAAACATACATTAGTAAGTATGATAGAAACAGATTTATTGATCATTGGCAGCGGACCGGGTGGCTACGAAACCGCCCTCTATGCTGCCAATAAAGGATTGAAAGTGGTGATAGCCGAGGAGAGAGAGGTTGGGGGGACATGTCTCAACCGCGGCTGTATTCCCACCAAATCTTTGCTCCATGATGCAATAAAGGCGGCTTCGGGTAATACTGAGCTCCAAGCTGAAGCTTTCAAGCGAGCCATGGAGAGAAAAGAACAGGTGGTAGCGTGTCTTCGTCAGGGCATCTCCACTTTGCTTTCTAATCCTGCCATCACACTGTTGCAGGGGCATGCAACCTTTGTTGATGCTAAGACTGTCAGTGCCGGTGAAGAAATAGTAAAGCCTCAGCATGTGATCATCGCTACAGGATCCAAAGTCAAGATGCCACCGTTGCCGGGGATCAAGGAGCCGCGCAGCACCTATGTCTTCACGTCTGACGACTTGCTTTCCACACCTACTCTGCCCCCGACGGTGTGCGTCATAGGAGCTGGTGTCATCGGCTTAGAGATGGCTACGATGTTCCGGGACTTCGGCTGTAAGGTCGACGTCGTGGAGTTTCTGAGCGAATGTCTGCCCACCATAGATGGTGAAATCGCCCGACGACTGCGCAAGACACTGGAGAAATCCGGTATTAAATTCCATCTTGCTTGTCAAGTTCGTGAAGTTAATGGCAATGAAGTCATCTATCTCAATACAAAGAAGAAGACCGAAGAGCACATTGTTTCCGACTGCATACTGGTGGCTACTGGACGGGCACCACAAGTGGAGGGACTAGAGCTTGAGGCAGCCGGCATCCAGTACAATGGCCACGGCATTCTCGTCGACGATGATTTTACCACCACAGTGCCTGACATCTACGCCATTGGCGATGTCAATGGCCTACAGATGTTGGCTCATGCAGCAACAGCGCAAGGACGCCATGCGGTCAACCGTATTCTTGGCCTTAACGACCGCATCCGCTTCGACATCATGCCCGCTGCTGTCTTCACCCGTCCTGAGGTGGCTTCCGTGGGACTGACAGAGGAGCTGGTTAAATCTCAGTTCCCCGACTATACCACCCACAAAGGCTTCTACCGTAGCAACGGCAAAGCACAAGCTATAGAGGCTACCGAAGGGCTCGTCAAGATCATCTGCGACGGCAAGCAACCCGATTCAAAGATTGTTGGATGTCATGTCATGGGAGCCAATGCCGCGGCTATCGTACAAGAAGTGGCTGCGCTGATGAATTTCGACGTTACTCTTGAGCAACTGAGAGACATCATCCACATTCATCCAACCCTCAACGAAATCTTGCTTCAAGCTGCAAGCGTCTGATGGCAGCGTCAACTGTAAAGCATGTCACTACTACAGTTCACGTATCAAGCAAAAATCCACGAATATTCAGAGTTTCATGCTCTATATTCGTGGATATTTTTTGCCTTCAAAGAGTGTTTTTTAATCAAAAGTGAAAGACAGCATCTTCACATTTGCTCAACATATAAGGCTTATTAGTTGTCCTCCGGCATACAAATCCAAAGAATGATATAGATGATGATGCCGCTAAAGGCTGTGCACAGTGTCAGTACCAAATAGACCAAGCGCAGGATGGCTACATCCCAACCGAAGTAGTTGGCGATGCCACTACACACTCCTGCTAACCAGCGGTCCGACATAGACCGTGTCAATCGTTTACCAGTACTCATCTTTAAATCTCCTCTATGATTTCGTTTAATGCCTTGCGCCGCTTCTCGGCATGAGGGCAGTCGGCAGCAATATGTCCAAGGGGAATGATGGCATCGGCCTCGAATCCATCCACGGGGAAGAGCCGCTGAAGAGTCTCAACATGATAGTTACACACCCAACACGTCCCTAGCCCACGCTCTGCCGCAGCCAAGCAAAGGTGCTCCACGGCAATACCGAGATCGATGTCGCCATGCGGTTTGTCGTCATCAGGGCGAACCCAGTTGTTGTTCACGTCTTTCAAACACAGCACATACATCGGTGCCGTCTTAAACCAGTCACGGTCGTAGCACTGACGAATCTTTTCCTTCGCCTCATCGGAGGTGATCAGGAGAAATTTCCACGGCTGTCGGTTGCAAGCCGACGGAGCCAGCCGCACACAGTCCATGATATAGTCGATGTCAGCTTTGCTGACCGCTTCATCCGTAAACTTTCGTGCGGAGAAGCGCTTTGTTGCCAATTCCTTCAATGTCATAAGTTAATATTCGCTTAACGTTTCTGATTTGTATTCAAAGGTAATCATTTTATTTGAGAAATGCAAGAGTAGCAAAGTTAAACATTCAACTTCGATATGCATTTCTTCTTTACGGTTATCTTAATGTTTGTTGATGTTTCCTCTTTTCTAAGTCTTCATCGTTTCTTCCTCGCCATAAAGTCATGGCGTTCAGTCTCATCAAACTTTTCTATGGCATAGCGTAGCATGGTTCGCGGCATCTCGTCGACATGCTGATTGAGAAAGTTACATAAGAGATCCATGCTGACATGCTTTCCCATCTCACGAAGCATCCATCCGACAGCTTTCTGCATGAGGTCATGCGTAGCGTGGAGATGAATCTCGGCATAGCGTAGACACCACGAGGGATCGCCCTGCTGCGTTGGCGTAAGCGTGCAAACCATACTGATGCGCTGTCGCCACAAATGACTGCTATGAGCCAAAGCATCGATGATGTCGCGCTGCTTGCCTAAGGTTGTTGGACACATCAGCCATCGTCCGATGATTTTCGGTGCAGAGGCATCGACAAGATCCCAGTTGTTGATACGGTCGGCATGACGGAGATAGAAGTTGACGATTGCGTCGCGCTGTTTCATCGCTTCTTGATCACTGCGATTGGCAACACGACCGAACTGCTCCACTAATATCAGCAACGCACAGAGCCGTACCTCATGCCAGGGAGAAAGCAGCAACTGCTCTGTCTCAGCAAGCGGAAGACTCTTATCCACCATCTTCACCACACCTCGGGTCACTGGCACTTTGATGCCCAAGAACTCATCGCCTTCGCCATATTCCCCCACTCCAGTCTTGAAGAAGCGCATAAGTATGTCTCGCTGACGGTCATTGCGCAGGGCGAGTAGACGGTCGGTGATCAGGCATGCGTCTGTCAGGACTTCGTTGTTAGAGATCTTTGTGTCCATTGATAAGATGAAAATAGAATTTATATGGTGACGACAGATGAAACTATAATCCTATTAGCGATGAAGCAAATTTTCCATTGTCCAGACAAAGCCTTTGGCCGTCCGTTTTCCATTGTCTTGGAAATGGTTGCCGGGATTCCACTCGAGAGTGTTGACGACATGAGCCTGCTCCAAGAGTTGTTGCTGATGGCGGATAGCCGAAGCTATTGTCGTCAGAATGGGAGTACGTGAGCGCTCCTCACGATCACCGAGACTAAGATAGAAAGCACCGGACTGAGGCTGGTGAGCAGCGGCATAGCCGAGCCAATCTTGATACCACACTGAAGGGGAGGCTGCTACAACAGCGTCGAAAGGTTGGTTGGGCTGATAGCCAGCCCACAGGGCGAAGAGTCCTGCCAAGGAGTAGCCGCCAATGATGACCTTTATCGGAGCCTCTACAGACGCGGGCAAGCGCTGTTGCTCCTCAGTGACAATCTGCCGGAGGCTGTCGAGTGTCTTAGCTGCGCCACTGCCGAAAGGCGTCTTGCCAAAGACGGGTGGTGCTGGCCAAGGAGCCAATTCGTCAAACCACCGGTCGACATGAACGGCAATGAAACGGAAATCCACAATGCTATGACCGGCGATCCACTCCATCTCAGTGTCCAACTCCTCACGATCATGCTCGTCGACGGGCTGCAATAGGAGCGTCTGCGGTGCTTCACCCCGTTGATAAACCGTGCAACTCTTGCCAAGAATCTCTATTTGTTGTTTCATCCTTGATTTTTTCGCAAAGATACGAAAAAATCAAGAAAAAAGTATCATCGTTAGCTTGTAAAGTGGATGATGGCATTCTATTTTCATTATCATAAGAATACGAGTATCAAACTCACTTTGTCATACTCAGAATTTTGATTAACCTCAATTCCGCCACCGCATTACAAGTCTCTGTTCATTGCAGTTTAAATTGTCAGGAATTGAATTGATCTTTTACCATGTACAGTTGATATACGCGTATAATGCCCCTTACTCTTCTTTATTTCAGTCGTGCTATATAGTCAAAAAGCACTTGCGTAATAGCCTTGCCTCGCCGCTCATACAGAGATGACGAGCCTTTGGATTTGACAACAGCCTTGCGATTGAAGTCATAGATCATCGCGCCATGATCGTCGACCAGTCCAAAGCCATCGTTCATCATGAAGAACGCATAGTGAGGCTCCTTTGGGTCGAGTAAGTCCTTGCTGAACGGAAACATGCTGTGATCATAGCCCAGTTGCCCCAAGAGAGTGGCTGTAATGTCCTGCTGAGAGCCATAGGTGTCAATGACTCTCTTTGTGGAAGACAGGGCGCCACCCGTCCACAGCATCGGAACATGGAAACGCCAAAACGAGAAATTGTCAATATCGTCGGGCCATGCGCCAAGATGGTCGGGAATCAGTACCACGAGGCAACGGTTCCAACGTTCAGTCTTTTTCAGCCATTCAACAAAGCGGCCGATGCAATCGTCACTATAAGCGAAAGCATTGAGTTTCTTGTTGTTCAACCGGTGGAAGGGCACATCGAAAGGCTCGTGAGAGCTGGACGTCTGAATGACGCGGAAAGTGGGACGTGTACTATGGTCTGCGCTGAGGTCTTTCTCTACACGCTGAAACACCAAGTGGTCGGGGACACCCCATTTGCTGAGTCTGTCCGTCACGGGGAAGTCATGGGCCTCGGTAAGATTCATAAATCCTTGATTGACAAGGAACGATCGCATATTGGTGAAGTCCGCGTCACCACCATAATAATAATGTGTCGCATAACCATGCTTCACCAACTGAGCAGCCAACGAAGGCATTAGAGAGGTCTTGCGCGGGAACTTCATCAGACTGATTGTCGATGGCGCAGGCACTCCGAGCAAGTTTGACACGAGCCCTCGGTCGGTGCGGAAGCTGTTGGCATAGAAACGGGAGAACCATACGCCCTCATGCTTGATGCGGTTGAGCATGGGGGTAACATGCGGCACATGCATAATGGTGTCGGAGAAGCTCTCCATAATGATCAGATAAATGTCGGGCTGGGCTGTCTCGCGGCGGACGAGGCTGAGATGCGTACTGTCAGTGGAAAGCGGTTTGTTATAGTCAGCAAAGACCTTGTGAGCCTGACGGTCATCCATCAACCGGTATTCCTGAGCAAAATCGGTTTGGTGGGTAGCGCTCTCCATAAAGGAGAAGAGCGGATTGACAGCCGCGTGGTTGAGTTCCTGATTCGAAGAGAAATAAGCCTGTCCCGTGTTCATCGTCGCTACGCTGACGCCGCCACGGATGGGTAGAAAGAGGAAAACACAGAAGAGCAGCATGAGCAGGCTTTGGCGCCACGTTGCGGCCTCCTGCCATGAAAAACGACGGAAGAGCAGCGTGAAGAGGCGATAGACACCCCAGGCAGTGAGGCCAATGGTAAGCAATCCCAACAATAGTTGCCACCACTCTACGCTGGCCATAGCAGCCGCAGGCGATGACGTGAGAAAGAAAATCGGAGTCGAGTCCAAGGGGAAGCGCCAATAGCCATAGAGGGCTATATTGGAGACAAAGGCTAAAGAATAGCACATTGCCGCCAATCCAAAGTAAACCTTCATGACAAACGTGATGGCCTTAGACGGTCTCCGGCTGCGGATAAATGGGAGACTGCCAAGCAGAATGAGCAGAGCCGGCAGTGCTGTAAGATACCCCGACATGCTGAAATCCAAAGGCAAGCCATGCCAAACCACGGGCATCAGATGGCTGAATCCCCCATAAAAAAGTAAGAAAAACGGCTTCTGTGCTACGAAAAGTAGTGTCCACAGAAGGAAAATCAAAACTAATAAAACTGCAATTTTTGCCGATTTCATCGATATTTTTTATTCAGGCCACAATGTCGTGGTACCTGATTTTGTCAGTTCAAACCATGGCTCTTCATCGCGGAGCGAGATGTCGTCATACTCAAAGGGCACCACCACCGTGTCATATCCGTCAGGGAGCACGAGTCCCATCTTTCCATCCTTTTCGGCTATGATTGGCATCATCGTCATGTCATCGACATAGACATAGGGAGTGCGCAGGAAATCGTAGTGAGCCCCCAACAGCACATTGCCTTCATGATCCTTGATGCCGTATTTTCCGTCCTTCTCAAAGACTTGGTGATAGCGGATATACTTGCTTTTCATGCGGTCGACATAGAATTTCATCGTCTTCTCATCGGCAATCATACTGCGAAAATAAGGATAGGAGTCGCAATAGTTGGCAATGGCTCTGGCCAGAAGCATTCTCCAGTCGAGAGACATGATCACCTTGCGGTTCAAATCGATATAGCGTGCAATAGCATCCTCACGCTTCGGAATATCAAGCTGTTGCAAGCGTGCCTCAAACTTCTCCATCATGGTCAGCGAGCCATGCATAGCCTTGATATAGCGATGGATCTGTCGGCCCATCTCAGCGCAGAAGAACTTATCGATCTGGCGTACTTCTATTTCGTCTCTAAAGATTCCTTCCATAGTTGTTCTTGTTAGATTTAATTCTCTCGTGAGATCGCCCTCAGAGATGCAAGATTTGTATATCGGTTGCAAATGTACAAATATTATTTCAAATAAAACAAGGATTGGACTATATTTCTTAGAAGAGACTGATTATTTTTTGAGACCGGCATTCATCCGCAGATGAAGTAATCTGATGAATAGAAGTCAGCCTGATCATCTTCCGATACTAATATCAGCTTTTGTGGCGGTGTGGCGCTGTGGCGGTGTGGCGCTTGCTATCTAATCGATATCTATCCTTGTACTGCCAGTTTAAAGACAGCCTTATGTAGCTTACCCTCGGAAATGCATGGCGCGTGACCGTCCTGAGGGAAGAAAATAGCGAACTCACCAGGCAGCAACGTTACGTAGCAACGTGGACGCGCATTGGGCACTTTGGCAATATCTTTCTCAGTGTCAAAGGGAACCTTAGGAAGGTCACGAACAGGAATGTAGCCATAAGTCTCGCAATAGTTCATTGGCACTTGAATGTCTATCATCTTGCGGTGATACTCTATGACGGCTTCATCCTTTTGTTTACCCTTATCGTCTTCTATGTTGACAAACAGCCGGTTAGGAATGATTTCGTAATGTCCATTGGCCATGTTTTTCCAGTCATGCGTTTGCATGAATTTCCAGACTTCTTCGATAAGTGGATTCAGCGGTGCATACTGCATCAGATTTTCCAGATTGTCTATGATCATGATTGTGTAAGAATTAATGGTTGATGAATTTTATTTTGAATTCTGCAACTACAAAAATACGAAAAAATCTCTTGCTATGATCATCTCTCTTTCGTAAAAATCATTAAGTTTGGCAGAACTCTGATCTTGACAGTATGTTGGACGAAGACTATCATCCGTCGCAGTGTCGCAGTGTCGCACCGTCGCATTTATAGCTATTGCATACTTGAAAACGAGAAAATGTAAATATACCATACGGAATAGATTGTTGATATAAAATCTTGTATATTATTAATATAAGTAATATTATAACATATAATAATATAATATATTTTTACTCAATAGTCTCATTTTCGTTATTTTCCTTGCAGTATATCGTTATCGGCCTTATGCGACGGTGCGACAGTGCGACGCAACTCAAACAAAGAGCGGAGCTAACATCCAAAACTTATATATCCTCCTTTTTCTTTCATCCGCCACACCGCCACATCGCCACACCGCCACATTTATAGGTATCGTATGTGTAAAATCTATCGTTTTGTGAATTATCAAGATATGTCTTATAACTGTCTCTTATACACATCTGACGCTGCCGACGATACTCCTT
>CAMCBZ010000028.1 GCA_945873145.1 uncultured Prevotella sp. | reverse complement strand
TCGCGGTTCTTGCCATTGGTGAGCAGCGTCACCTGCTGGCCGGCGAGCATGGGCAGGGAGAGCGTGAGCTGAAGCGGCTTGCTCAGGCCGTTGAGGCCACCGACAAACCATTTGCCGCTGACAGCATCCTGACGGGCGATGACAGCATAGCGGGTTGGATAACCGTTGATGAACTTTGTGTCGCGCCAAGTCGTCGGGATGTCCTTGAGAAAAGCACGCTCCACAGCGTTGACGGTGGAGTCGGACTGCGGGGTGACCTCCACGCAGTTGACACTTGTCTGGTTAGTGATGGCAGTGGCAAGCTCAAACGTGTTGCTCGTGTAGCGCGGGTGGCGGCTGCGGTTGTCGCGGCTGAGATAGCGGTTCATGATCACGCCACCCCAGTCGAAGCTGCCTATGGCGTTGCGGCTGAAAGGATGCATGGTCATCTCGAAGCCCTCTTTCTTGGCGTGATATTCCGTGAAGAAGATGTTCTCACTGGCCAGCGCAGCCTCAGAAGCGATATAGTTGGGATACATGCGTTCCCAACCTCTCGGTATCGTGCAACCGTGGAAGATGACGGCGAGGTGGTGGTCTTTGGCGTCGCTGAGGATGTCCTCATAGAGTTGCATCGTCTGTTGCTTGTCACCGCCGAAGAAGTCAACCTTGATGCCGGCGATGCCTATGCGCTCCATCCATGCCATCTCGTGCTTGCGGGCGATGGCATCGTTCATGATGCCGCGTGGAGTCTGCGGTGCATCGTTCCAGTAGCCGTTGCTGTTGTACCACAGCATGAGACGGACACCCTTCGCTTTGGCGTAGGCGGCAAGCTTCTTGATGCCCTTGCGTCCGATGTTCTTGTCCCACCAGTTGTCTACCAGCACATATTCATAGCCATACTTGGCAGCCAAGTCGATGAACTGCACCTGATCGGCATAGTTGATCGAGTTGTCCTGCCATACGAGCCAGCTCCAGGTATAGCGTCCCGGCTTGTAGTCGTATTGGGTCTTGTATTTCGGTTCCACCACGTCGTAGGGAATTGTCGTCTCCACGATGGGTGCGAGGGTCTGTCCAATAGTGATGGTCCGCCACGGCGTCGTTCCCGGTAGAGCGATGCCGGGCTGTGCCGATCCGTTGCCATTGTTCTCTCCGGGTTGTGGATAGGCCACGGTGTAGCCCGCCTGTGGGTCGTAGTCGCTCAACCGGCTGCCGCAATAGCTGCCGTCGACGCCGGTTTCGGAGACCAGCACCCAATAGTCGTTTTTGTTTTGGCTGGCTTTCTTATTGTTGCCGTTGCCGGGCAGTTGCTCGTGGAAGAGACAGGGGAAGGTATAGCCCACGCCGAACTGCGACTTGGCTGTCATGGGCGCGTCGGCAGTGTATTCCTCTTCGTAGGAGGGCTTGGTGCGTTCCCAGCCTGTCATGGGCGTGATCTGAGGGCAGAGAAATGTCGTCGTGCCATCGGGAAAGCGGAAACTCGTGGCCTCACTGCTGATGACGGCGCACTTCGGGTTGTCGTCTTTTTGGCGGGGAATGGCGTAGCGCAATGCTATGTTGTTATTGTCGACGACGAAGGTGACGACAAAGCGCTGTCCCTCAGCGTTGGTGAAGGTCACATCCGTGGCGTTGGCTTTGAAGTCGACATGTGCGCGTTTTGTGCGGGTCATGTCGTAGTGCTTCTCCATCGGGTAGTCGCGGCTGTCGGTGAGCGTCATGCTGTGGGTGAGATCGCCGAAGTCAGCGACGAAGCCTAAGCGGGAAGGTTGCATCACCTCTTTACCGTTGAGAGTAATGGTGTATGTAGGTTTGCCGTCAGTGTCGGAGAGCGTCACGACGAGCTGGCCGTTGGGCGACGTGATGGTCTTGTCCTTGGCTGCCGCTGGCATGGTCAGACAAAGAGCCAGTGCAAAGAGAGATGTCTTGAAGATTGTTTTTTTGTGTGTCATATTTGGGTTTTTAAATAATCTTGATAGACTTAAGAATAAGCTGTTAAAAGCAGACGTATTTTCAGCATGTATTCAATATTATTTGTCTAAAGATAATGGTAATAGATCGAAGAACATCAATCTTGTTCTAAGAATAGAGTCGTCTTTTATATGACGATAATCCTTTTCTTGTTGATCAGAACTAAATACTGGCTTAAAGCCATTAGATTGATAAAAAGCTATTGTGCCCGGACTGTTGTATGCATCTACAGTGACAAATCGGCATCCAGTTTTGTTGTTTGGATCAATGAACCAATATTTTATGAATTCAAGCACATCGCTACCTATATGCATGTGGCGATATTGATCAGATACAGCTAATCTGCCGACCAAGACAGCTGGGTAGTCTTTCAATGCTTTTACATGCGGAATGTCGGTCTCTATTTTCTTTTTTCTTGCATTTGGCAAATCGTCAACTCTAATACTCGCATTTGATAATGTGAAAGCACAGACTACTGAGTGGGGCTCATTATCAAGTTTGTAGCAATAGCTTTTACCCAACAACTGTTTCGCATAATTGAAGCAGTCGTTGGAAAAGAAGTCATCAAGGTCTCTGTCACCACAAGAGAAGCCTTGCAACTCTGTTGGGTCAGCTAATTCACACAGCGAACAGTTATCTGAAAGGAAACTCATTTAACTTTCAGTTTAGCTTTTGCTAATATATTCTGGACCATTCTCATGCCCTGTTCGTATTGTGCTTTGGCTGTTTTTCTCTCTTCCTCGTTCCGATGGATGTAAGCCTCATATGTTTCTTGAGCTTGCCGCTCAAATTTCTCAGCGACGTCACCGGTAAGTACAGGAATGGATGCAATTGCCAATGCCATAATTTTCTTCCATTATTGATAGTTCTAAGGCAAATTTACGAACTTTGTTCCGAACTACAAAATAAATACAGAACTATTTTATTAATGCTAATACTTGAAGGCTTACATGTCAGATTATATCACTTCTGAGAGTCGCTTAACGTTTTTGTCTTTCTTATACTCATGTAAGCTGTCGGTTTTCCGAGATGATTGGTATCTTTGTCCTTCCATGAATTACTCATTAATATTTTATGAATAATTTGTGGGTAATTAATGGGAATTCGTGTTGAAGGAAACATAAATGTCCATGAATTAACCACGAATTTTAGAGCTGTTGAAAAGTTTTAGGAGGAACGCTTGAGTATTTAGTATCTGTAGTAAATAACTTCGTGTTTACGGATCATGGGGATTAGAATTCATGCTGCCATCCGATGCTGATGTCGACCATAGTGGTGTGCTTGGCGTTGGACGGGTTCATCCATGCGGCTTCCGCTTTCAGAGTGAAGCCGAGGGGTAGGGAAGTGTTGAGGCCAGCCGTCCATTTATTGCAGAAGGCGTTGTCGACGTGGAAATATCCGTCGTAGCGTGCGAAAGGGATGATCGAGAAGGAGGGGAGGCCCAAAGTGGTGGCGAGGTCGTAGCCGGCTTCCAGCCCCGCCGCCTTGTTGTCGTGCGTGTTGCTGGCGATGATCTGTCCGTCGATGGTCCACCCGTGTGCCAGATAGGCGAAGTCGAAGGCCGCATGAAAGGCGTGGTCGTAGTCCATGAGATTAGGATTGTCGCGCTGGTCCATGCCCTCCTTGGCACTGCCATAGAATCCGGAGAGGCTCAGGTCGAGGCCGTTGAGGGGTTCGATGCCCACGCGTGTGGCGGCACCGAGCAGACGGGAGTGCTTCAAAGGGGTGGTGGGATAGACGTATGTGCCCAGTTCGTAGTGCACCTTACCTGTCCGTCCCCACAAAGCGATGCCGCCTTCGTGCCACGTCATCGGCATGAGCGTGCTCTCGCTGAGCGGATCGTAGATGGTCAGCGCCGGTCCGTCGGCGTTGGTCGTTCCCACGGGAACGTCGATGATACCAGCTTTGACGTTCAGCGCCTCACTCCATTGCTTGTTGATATAGAGCTTGTTCGTTGTGTAGTTGTCGTCGAAGTTGTTGCCCCATGCCCCTTCGGAGTGAAAGCGCTCATATTCCACTTCAGCCACGGCCGACCATCCTTTGCCCAAGGCCAGCGTGGCGTTGGCGAGAATGTGCGGGAAGTCGGTGAGCGTCGGATGCTCCTGACCATGGCGATGACCATAGTTCATCTCGGTCATCACGTAGCCCGTGAGCCGCTGCTGTGCGGTGCTGTCTTGCGCCGACATGTTTACGCTGCAGGTCAAGAGACCCAGCACGCTGAAGAGGATTATGAGTTTTTGCATTTCAACATCATGTTTAACGGGTGCAAAGTTACAACATTGATGTGAATCCCGACGCAAAAGAGGCATACCCAAAAATAGTGATTTTACACTCTGCAATTATCTCCATACTTAATTAATCTCATCATTTTCTACGACAAAAGTACTTCACGGCGGACTTACAATCTAGAGAGACCATTTTATATGAAAACGGGGGTAGCTTCGCCATTTCAGCCTTTTTCGGCTATCAGAAACGGACTTTGATGAGGTCAGAAAGCCTTTTTGATCAGAAATTCTCTAGAGAATTTTCCCTCATCATGGCTTTTTCATCGGCTCACTACGCCAAGATGACCGGTTAAAAAGGCGTTTTTGACCATGATAACGGGCTGAAATGAAGGAGAGAAAAAATGAAGATGAAAGGGATAGATAGTTAATACGTTGATAGATAGTCGGTTATGCTGATTTTTCTAGAATAACGCAAAACCCATGAAAAAGGCGATATTTGGAGCCAAGGACACCTTTGCTCGCAAATATCGCCTTCTCGTGGGCGGAAAAATGTCAGTTTACTTGACACTTCCCTGCTATGTTGTTGTTATGCCACCTCAATGTTTTTGGTGATCTCCTCTTTCTCAGTCTTGCGTGGCAGACCGATGCGGAGCA
This sequence comes from uncultured Prevotella sp., assembly GCA_945873145.1. Taxonomy (GTDB): domain Bacteria; phylum Bacteroidota; class Bacteroidia; order Bacteroidales; family Bacteroidaceae; genus Prevotella. Next base: position 31,712 of record CAMCBZ010000028.1, on the reverse strand, counting down.
CACCATCCTCTACTCTTGCCATGATCTTGTCGCGGTCGACATCGTCGGGCAGTTGCAGGCGCTGCTCAAAGTTGGCGTACGAGAACTCGCGGCGCAGATAGCGCACTGCGTTGTTCTCCTGCTCATTCTCATCCTTGTGCTCCATCTTGATGTTGAGCACTCCGTCCTTATCGACGCTGACGTGGAAGTCGTCCTTGGTCATGCCCGGAGCGGCCAGCTCAATCTCGTAACCGGATTGGTTCTCCTTGACATTGATGGCCGGAGTGGTGGTTTGTACGCGAGCCGCGCGGTTGTTGTTCAAGAGCTCGTTCATTGCGTTGTCGAGCGTTGCGTAGTGGAATACTGGATATAACATATGAAAACCTCCTAATGATATTGTTTCTAAATTGTGATTAAACTCTAATGTTGTATTTCTTTGCCCTTGTAAATACAATATCCATACCTACACAAAGAAAGCGACAATCCGTCAGTTCGGCGTGACAGATTGTCGCTATTTCCTATGTTTCTCTGCAAAAAGATGGTTTAGTAGATGACTTTCTTTCCTTTTTGGATGACGATCTGATGTTTGGAGGGGTGCTGGATGCGTGCGCCGTTGAGACCGAAGATGAGCTGATTGGAGGCTTTGCGGTCGAGGTGAACAGCTGAGATGCCGGTCATCGGTGAGTAATCGTCGTTGTTGGTTACATAGATGTCGTCGATGGTGATCGGCTTGCCACCCAAGGACCACAGGGCGACGATGTAGATTTTCGAGGGGTCGATGGCATTGCTGTTTTGCTGGCTCTTCATCGTGTGCAGCGGAACGACGATCTGCGTGCGGTTGTTGAAGGCTTGCTCATAGTTGTTTTTCGCCCAGATGTTGCTTTGTGGATAGATGTAGATCTTGGCGCCGTTGTTGTCGGGTTCCTTGAGTTTCACCACGAGGTATTTGTAAGCACTGAGGTCTACGCCGTCGCTGTAAGTCCATCCTGTCTGTCCGTATTGTCCGTTGATGATGGTGTGGGTATTCTCGTCGTATGAGTTGCCGGTTGGTTCAAAGATCACTTTCACGTAGTCCTTGCTGAGCGGGAAGAAACTTGAGCGGACGTTAAAACTCGTTGTGTAGCTGTTGCCAAAGGCATCTTTTACCTTGGCGTTGACATGAGCCTTGCCCTGTCCTTTGGCCAGGATCTGCCCGTTGACGACTTTGACGTTTTCCGGATCGCTGACCTCGTAGGATGCCAACGAAGAGACATCCTCCGTGTGACCGTCCTGATAGGTCGCTTTCAGTCCGGCGAGTCGCGCTTGTCCGGCCATCATGTCGAGGTCGCCGACGGGTTGCAGGCGTGTGATGGTGGCTTTCTTCGGGTCGGGCAAGTGCGTGTTGTCGTTGTCGGGCCAGGCCCGGTTCACCTCAGCCCAGTCCTTGTACCACTGCCAGCAGGCTCCGGCGCAGGTCTCGGGATTGCCGTCGAAGTTTGGTGCCACGGTACCGCTGTTGAGATATTTGTCGATGTCGAGATAACAACTGGTGCTGGAGAGCGTCATGGAGATGTTGTCGTAGTGGTCCATGAGGGCTTTGAAGGCCGATCCCCACTTCGATGTGGAGCCGGTGGCCCAGGTGCCCCAGTTCGACTTGACGTATTCTCCATGCTCGTTGTAGTGTCCGGCGCCTTCCTTCTCAGGGCTCCAGTCCACCTCGGTGATAATGACAGGATTGGTCATCACCACGGGCACGGCATCCGTGAACGACTGAATATACGTCTGCGCGTCGTATTTGGTGTCATCAGCACCGTACCATCCTACGTAGTCGTGTACGGCGTATCCGATGTTCTCGCCCTCGATGGGGTGGGAAGCATAGCCGCGGTAGTTAGCCTGCCAACCGGTTCCCGGCACCCAGATGATGCCCGTGAAGCCGTTGGCGCGTATCTTGTCGACGATGGGCTGGAAGAAGTCGTGCATGGCCTCGGCCGTTTCCTTGCCCTGAGCATTGTAGAGTTTGACCGGTTCGTTGGCCAGTTCTATCGAGATGGCTCCGGCGTTGGCCTTGACGATCGGGTTTTTGCTGACCACGTCCCAGACGTAGAGCAGATATTTTTGATAGGCATCGCCGACCTTGATCTCACCCGGACAGACGCCCGGCGGGCGCACGACGACATACATGCCGTGGTTCATAGCCTTTTGCATCAAAGGGATGTAGAGCTTGTCGAGAAAGTGGTTGAAGCGGTATTTGCTAAAGGCCGAGATGTCGTTCTCACCGGCGGACTTCTTCGAGGGATCGTTGGTCCAGCAAGGATCGAGGTGCAGGCGGAAGACGTCGCAATAAGCTCCATGGTCGTTGTCGGTCATGGCGGTGTAGATCTTCTCGAAGTAGTCGAGACAGGGCTGCACGTGGGCATCGGTCAACTCGGGTACCCACCCGGTCCATCGCCAGCCGTTGAAGTAGGGGCTCGGCGTGTCCATTACGCCATGAAGTGTGACGCGGTTGCCATGAGCGTCGCACAGGTAGCGGCCCTCGACATGCAAAGAGGGGAGAGGGATGGAGTAGATGGAAGCATGAGCGCAGAGTGTGCCCAGGCAAGCCATCAAGGAGAGGATAGTTTTTCGTAATTTCATTATTTCGATTTGTTTAGGATCATCGGGTGCAAAGGTAGGGAATAGTTGGCAAACGCGGTTTGCAGGGTGTAACCAAAAGTTTAGCGGAGGTTACAAGCGGGGGCAAGGGAGCGCGTTTGCTTGTAAGCAAACGAACAGAACTGAGGGAGGAACAAGGGAAAACAACAAAGGCAGAGGTCGCACAGCGACCTCTGCCTGGAGAAAAAGAAGGAGCAGCCCCGGAGAAAAAGAAGTGGCAGCCCTGGAGAAAAAGAAGGGGCAGCCCCAGAGAGAAAGAAGTGGCAGCCGGGGGAAAGAGAAGGGACAGCCCGGGGGAAAGAGAAGCCGCCCCCCGAGAGGTTGGGCAGTAGTTGCTTGCCACTTACCGCTTGCCGCCTACCATTTGATGCTCACGCCCCCCATGACCCACGTGCCGGGTTGCGGCACATTGCCGACATCGACAAAGTCGCGGTCAAGGAGGTTGTTGCCTTTGAGGTATACGGTGTAGTGCGGAGCCGTCCAGGCAAGGTTTGCGTCAAGGATGCCGTAGCTGCCATAGCTGTGGAGCTGGCCCTGGAGATCGTTGTAGTGGCCCATGCGGTGCTGGAAACGATAGCTGAGGTCGAGCGTCAACTGCCGCCAGAGGTTCAGCCCCAGCGTGGTGACCACCTTGTTTTTGAGATACTCCAGCGCATAGAGGCTGCGGACGCCCTCACCCTCGTGCTGGTCCTGGTTGATGAAGCAGTAGCTCACGTTGAGGCGTCGCAGCACACGCTGCTCAGGCAGCAACTTGCGGAAATCGAATTCTGTCATGGCCTCCACGCCGAGGGCGTTGATCTTGCCGTAGTTGACCGACTTCCACACCACATTGCCGTCGTCGTCTTTCGTGCCGTCGTCGATCCAGTCGATGAGGTGAGTATAGTGGTTGTGGAAGACGCTGGCCTTGGCCGAGATGCCGTCGGAGGCATAGCGTAGTCCGCCCTCCACGGCCCGCAGCTCTTCGGGTTTGAGGTTCGGGTCGGCTTTGTGTCCTCCCACGGAATAGAAGAGCTCTGTGAACGACGGCATGCGCAGTGAGCTGTTGTACGACGCAAAGACACTCCATCCCTGGCCGAGCCGCATGCTGGCATCTATGCCGGGATAGACCCGCATGTTCATGTCGGCACCGCTGTTCTTCGCTGCTACGAGTCCGGCCGACACCGTCAGCGGTCCCGTCACCACGTTGTGCTCCACGACAAACTGCATGTTGGTGCGGTTGAGTCCTTTGACATAGTCGCGCGAGGTGCCGTGGATGTGTCGGCTGCGACTGAGCGCATTGCCGAGGTTGGTGCTTACCAGGTCTTCGTTGCGCAGTTCAGCACCGAGTGCCGTACGGCCGAGTGCCCAGTCAAACCATGCATTGATGTTCGCGCCATAGATGTCGGTGCGGTGATAGTTGAACGGCACCTTCGACTCGTCGCCACGCAGGAGCTCAAAGCGGTCGTACTGATGGTTCCAGTAGATCGAAGGCTTGAGATGCACAGTCCCCTGCTGAGTCTCAGCCTGCAGAGCCGTGAATGTTTTGAAAGAATGTTCAAACTGATTGTCGAACTTTGGTGAATAGAAAGTCGAGGATCCAAAGTTCTTGGCCGAGGCACCGGCGTGCCAGTTGACGCGCACGTTGTCATCGAGATACTGTCCTTGGTAGAAGCCCTTGGCCGTGTTGTAGTCGGTGTTGAGGCGTCCGGCTTTGTTGCGGGTGTATCCGTCGCTGCGCGTGAACGTACCGGAGAGCGACTGTCCCCATCGGCTGCCGCCCCATGCGCCCCTTGCGCCCAGGCTGAGGTAGCCATAGCTGCCGCCCTCTACATGCGCGTCGACGGATGTTGCGTTGGGTTTGCGTGTGACGATGTTGATAGCACCTAACAGGGAAGAAGTGCCGTAGACGCGCCCTGCGGGACCTTCGAGCACCTCGATACGCTCGATGTCGCTGATGTCTACGGGGAAATCAAAGGCGTTGTGCCCAGTCTGCGGGTCACAGATGTTGATGCCATTGAGCAACAAGGTGATCTGCTCGTCGTTGCCGCCCCGGATACTCACGTCGGTCTGAGCACCGATGGCTCCCCGCTGTCTGACATCCACGCCAACGGCGTACTTCAGCAAATCGTTAACACTCTGTACCGGCGCCGCCTGGATCTCCTCGCGGTTCAGTACAGTTACCATTCTCGCTTGTCGGCTTTGTGCCAGCGGAGCGCGTGTGCCCGTGATGTCGACCTCGCCGAGCGTCTCACCCTGACGGATGAGGGAGTCGGGATTGGCCTTGTCCACATCAGTGCTGATGCCTTCTGCCTTGGCATAGGTCAGTGTGGCCACGGAAAGCGTGCCCACCAGCACTTCACGTCCCAGACAAGCAAAGAGCGCATAAGGCTTACGCGAGAAATGCGTAAACTTCAATGGGCGCTGCTTGTTGAAAACTGTTTTGAACATAAATAAATAATGGTTCTAAAGTCTCGCCAACATGGCAAAACGGGTGCAAAAGTAATAAAAAAATGTGAAAGCAAAAGGAGATCGTTCTCGTAATTTATTTGGATTGAATGATAATCGTTTGGCAGATAGCAGATTTATCGCTAACTTTGCCAGTCATAAAAATATCATGTTGAAGGATGGAGAAACATATCCAAAACAGAAGCGCAGGCAAAAACTGTAGAACAGACTGGGCGCAGACGATCGGACTGATCGCCTTTGACGCCGACGACACGCTGTGGGACAACCAGGGACATTTCAATGCCGTGGAGAAAGCCTACTGCCGTTTGCTTTCGCCCTACGGCACGGCGGAGCAGGTGTCAGCGGCACTGTTTGAGACAGAAACCGCCAACATGCCACTGCTCGGTTATGGCTGCAAAGCCTTCACGCTGTCGCTGATCGAGAATGCCGTCAGTTTCAGCAAAGGACAGATCACGGCGCAGAAGCTGCTCGAAGTGGAGCAGCTCGGCAAGTCGCTGCTCTCTCTGCCCGCCACCCCGCTGCCCGGCGTTGTCGACGCATTGAAGGCGCTGCGGCAGAGCGGCCGCTACCGGTTGGTTGTCTTCACCAAAGGCGAGCTGCTCGATCAGCAGAACAAGGTGATCCGCTCAGGCCTGCGGGAGTTTTTCGATGACGTGATCGTCGTGTCGGACAAGACGCGCCACGAGTATCAGCGGCTCTGTGATATGTTTGACACCGACGTGAGCCGACTGTTGATGGTGGGCAACTCGTTTAAGAGCGACATTGCTCCAGTCTTGCAGTTGGGCGGCTATGCCGTGCATATCCCTTTCGACAAAGTGTGGCAGCACGAAGTGGTGGAGGAATACGAGCATCCACGGCTGAGACGGTTGCAAAGTATCAGCGCGTTGCCCCCGTTGCTTGCTATTTAAGAATAATGAGGGGCTAAATCTATATATTATTTGCTGATGCGCTTTTTTTTTGTTATCTTTGTAGCCAAAAAAAATAGAAACGCCAGCTATTTCTGACAAGATATGAACGTCATAGATATTCTTAACGACAACAGCCGCCCCAACGGCTTCTCCATAGAGGTGCTGCCTCCCCTGAAGGGAAACGGCACGGGAGCGCTGTTCCGCAATCTCGACAAGATGTGCGAGATGAAGCCGCTGTATGTCAATATCACCACGCATCACAGCGAATATGTCTATCGTGAACTCGAAGGCGGACACTATGAGCGTCAGCGCATCCGCCGCCGCCCGGGTACCATCGCCATCGCGGCAGCCATACAGAAGCACTATGGCGTGATGGTCATCCCGCATGTCATCTGCAGTGGAGCCACGGCGGAGGACATCGAATACGAACTCATCGACCTGCAGTTTCTGGACATCAACAACGTGCTGCTGTTGCGCGGTGACAAGGCAAAGGACGACAAGACCTTCAAACCCGTGTCCGGTGGCTATGCCCACACCACGGACTTGATCGCACAGGTCAACCGCTTCAATGAGGGATTCTTCGTTGACGGCACGCCGATCAAGCATCCGGGAGAACCGTTCCACTATGGTGTGGCTGCCTATCCCGAGAAACATGAGGAAGCACCCAACATCGACATGGACATGGCCTACCTGAAACAGAAGCAGGACATGGGCGCGGACTATGCCGTCACACAGCTCTTCTATGACAACCGAAAATATTTCGACTTTGTGAAGCGGGCGCGTGCCATGGGCATCACCATCCCCATCGTGCCGGGTATCAAGCCTTTTGCCAAGTGCTCACAGATCACGATGGTGCCGAAGACCTTCCATTGCGACATGCCGCAGGAACTCGCCGCCGAGGCTGTGAAGTGCAAGAACGACGACGACGCACGCGCGCTGGGTATCGAGTGGACGGTGAACCAGTGCCGTGAGCTCTTTGCCGCCGGTGTCAAGGACATCCATTTCTACACCGTGTCCGCAGTGGACAGCGTCGTGGAAGTGGCTCAACAGTTGATGTGATGCAGAGCACAGAGGCGATAGGACAGCAGGAGGCATGGCAAAGACTCATGCAGCTCGTGGATGAAAACCGCATCCCGCATGCCTTGATGTTTGTCGGACCACAAGGATCCGGCAAGTTCGCATTGGCACTTGCCTTCGCGTCTTTTCTCTTAGGCGAGCCGTGGAATGGCAAGTCGATGGTGGACAACGATGCTCTGCGGCGCAATGCTGTGGCGATGCTGGCCAAATGGCAGCACCCTGATCTCCACTTCTCCTTCCCGATCATCAAGCCCAAGGGCACAGCCAGTGACCATAAGATGGTATGCGACGACTTCGCAAAGCAGTGGCATGAACTGCTGGCCAAAGGGCCTTACTTCACCATGGAACAATGGATGACGATGATGGGTGCCGAGAACCAGCAGGCTGTGATCTTCGAGGCTGAGAGCGACGCTCTGAGCCATCGGCTGTATCTCAAACCTACACAGGGCGGCTATAAGGTCAGCGTGATATGGTTGCCGGAACGTATGAATCTGACGTGCGCCAACAAGATGCTGAAGCTTTTGGAGGAGCCACCACAGAAGACGGTCTTCCTACTGGTGAGCGAAGAGCCGGAACGACTGCTGGAGACGATACGCAGTCGCGTGCAGCGTTTCGACGTGCATCGCATAGCGGACGAGGATATCGAGCAGGCTTTGGTAGCGCGGCGCGGCCTTGACGAAGATACCGCTCACCGTGTGGCGCGATCGGCAATGGGCAGCTGGCTGCAGGCGTTGCAGGAGTTGGATGCCGGAAACGAGAACCGCCAGTTCTTTGATCTCTTTGTCATGTTGATGAGAAAAGCCTATACGCGCGACCTACGGGAACTGAAAAACTGGAGTGAGGCCGTCACTGTCTTCGGACGCGAGAAGCAGCGTCGTATGCTCGTCTACTTCCTCTATCTCGTCCGCGAGAACTTCATGTATAACTTCCGGCAGCCCGATCTCAACTATATGACATCGGAGGAGGAGCATTTCGCACAGAACTTCGCGCGCTTCATCAACGAGCGCAATGTCGTGGAGATGGGTGAGCTCTTGCAGCTCGCCTATAGAAACATTGGTCAAAACGCCAACGCCAAGATCGCATTCTTCGATTTGGCAATGAAAATGATAATATTATTAAGAAGATAGTTCATGAGAAACTGTAATGATCATATATGTACCGGCTGTGACCGTGGCCTGTGTTGCCGTGGTGTCAGCCGGCAAGACAAACAACTCAACACCTATGATTGGCTGGCTGACGTGCCGGGCAATGCTGAGTCGACAGACTTGGTGGAGGTGCAGTTCAAGAACACCCGCAAGGGTTACTACCACAATGTGAACAACCTGGATTTGCAGAAAGGCGACATCGTAGCCGTGGAAGCGAATCCCGGTCACGACATCGGCGTGGTGACGCTGACGGGTCGTTTGGTGAAGTTGCAACTGAAAAAGGCCAATCTCAAATCCTCTGATGAGATCCGACGCATCTATCGCATCGCCAAGCCCGTGGACATGGACAAATATAAGGAGGCCAAGAGCCGCGAGCACGGTACGATGATTCAGAGCCGACAGATTGCCAAGGATTTGGGACTGCAAATGAAGATCGGTGACGTGGAATACCAGGGCGACGGCAACAAGGCCATCTTCTACTATATCGCCGACGAGCGTGTGGACTTCCGAAAACTCATCAAGGTGCTGGCCGAGACGTTTCATGTGCGCATAGAGATGAAGCAGATCGGTGCCCGCCAGGAGGCAGGACGTATCGGCGGAACAGGTCCCTGCGGCCGTGAGCTCTGCTGCGCCACGTGGATGAAGAACTTCTCCAGTGTGTCGACTAACGCGGCCCGCTTCCAGGATATCTCGCTCAATCCGCAGAAACTGGCCGGTATGTGCGCCAAACTCAAGTGTTGTCTCAACTACGAGGTGGACGAATATATCGAGGCCGGGAAGAAGTTGCCGCCGAAGGACGCCGTGCTGGAAACCGCCGACGGCGAGTATCATCTCTTCAAGACGGACATTCTTGCCGGTCTGTGCCAGTATTCGACCGACAAGAACTTGGCTGCTAACCTTGAGACGATCACGGCGGAGCGTGCCCGCGAGATCATTGCGATGAACAAGAAGGGTGAGAAGCCGTTGTCGCTGCAAGAGGATGACAAGGCCAAAGCGGTGAAGAAGCCGATCGACCTCCTGGCCGATACGGACATCAGCCGTTTTGACAAGGCAAAGAAAAAGAAACGGAAAAACAATAAAAACAAGGCCGACAGGCAGGCTGCCGCCGGTGAGCAGGGTAACGGAAAGCAGCAGAAGGCACAGCGTGCCAACCGGCCGGACAATAAAAACCGCAAGCCGAAGGGCGACAAGGCCCAGGTTGCAGGAAATGACAAGCCTAAGAGCGGACCCGCCAGCGCACAGCCGCAGCGGGAGCAGACGAAAGAACAGAAGAAGGATAATGGGAACAAGGCGAAAGCACAGCCCGCGACTCCTTCTACAAACGAATAATAGTCATGAGGCGTTTTTTGTTTTGGGGTGTATGGACCTTGGTGATGCTCTGCTGCAGTTGTACGGGCAACCAGGTCTATGACCACTATCAGAATGTGCCCATCTCGGGGTGGGATAAGGCCGATGTGCTCAGCTATGACGTGGCGGCACTGCGTGATTCCGGTTGGTATGCTACTGACTTGGGACTGCGCATGAACAACATGTATCCCTTCCTGAGCGTCACCATGGTGGTCAGTCAGGCGGTCTATCATCCTACTGACAAGGGAAAGAAAGAGCCATATCCCCAGCCTTTGATGGTGAAAAACGACACAATCAACTGCTCGCTCCGTGATGACAACGGTAAGGTAAAGGGACAGGGCATCATCTTCTACCAATACCACTACCACGTCTCAGCAATGAAACTACAGCAGGGCGACTCGCTGCATATCACCGTGCGCCATATCATGAAGCGTGAGATACTACCGGGACTTTCGGATATCGGCATCAGTATGAGGCGGATGATGAAGTAATTGGGACGTTGAAGTAAAGAATAGAAAGATGAAGGACTTGCCTTTGAAAGGTGTGTTTGTCGTTGCCAGTTTGCTGTTGCCGCTCACTTCTCATGCCATTAACGTGGACTCTTTGGCAAGAGTGGAGGCGAAGGAGTTTGGACGCTTGCCCAAGCAGGCAGCCAGTCTGCAAGTAGGATTGAACACAAGCGAGGAAACTAGTGTAGAATATGAGTTGGACTATCAATGGTATCCGCTGGACTATGTCGGTCTCGGCATCGGTGTGGAACTCGACGACGACTATGGCAACCGGCCGCTGATCGAAGCCGAAGATGATGACGAATATGATCCTGACCGTATCGTCAAGTTAAATATCCATCCCATGCTCTCGTTCCGTACACCCACCTTATGGATGAACAAACGCCACAGCTGGGGCTTGCTGCTGCGCTGCGATCCGGGATTGGTACTGTCTTTCCCACGCAATGACAAGGTGTATTACTCGGGCTTTAGGTTTGATGACGGTAACCGTGTTGTCCACGAAGGCTTCACGCTGAAGAACCGTGACGGGCGTTGGAAGTTCTGGCGGGTAAGATCGGCGGTCTCTGTGCGTGTCGACCAGTCGCTGATCTCCTTGGGATGGAGCATCTCCAACTATAATATCGCCTATTGCCGCAACAATATGTATTATCAGGACAAGCGCTATTATGGTCACGACAGCTACGACAAGACGTTCTCGTTGTTTGTCGCCTTCACGTATTGCTTCTGATGGCTGTGGAATATAAAAACAGAAACGCTCAAAACGATACCACTTTTCGGTGAATCGTTTTGAGCGTTTGTTGTTATTGTATTTTGATGTCGCTGGATCTTCCTACACCTTATTATATATAGGAGATCCGGCTTCCGTGATATTGGCTACACCTTATTATATATATAGCGTCAACTTTCAGGCAGTCTTATGTTCTCACGAGGTTTCTGCCGGCATCGAGACGTAGGAAGATGAACAGCAGAATGGTGAAGCCCCACAACGACGAGCCACCATAGCTGAAGAAGGGTAGCGGGATGCCGATCACAGGTGTCAGGCCCAATACCATGCCCACATTGATGAACACATGGAAGAGGAAGACGCTCAGCACACAGTAGCCATAGACGCGTCCGAACTTAAATGGTTGTCGCTCGGCAAGGTGGATGAGGCGGAGAATCAACGCCAGGAAGAGCAGCAAGACACCCGCTGAGCCGAGGAAGCCTTCCTCCTCTCCTACGGTACAGAAGATGAAGTCGGTGTCCTGCTCCGGTACGAACTTTAGCTTGGTCTGTGTACCATTGAGGAAGCCCTTGCCTTGCAGTCCACCGGAGCCAATGGCGATCTCACTCTGATGGACGTTGTATCCGGCACCCGCGAGGTCTTCATCGAGGCCTAAGAGTACGTTGATACGCACGCGTTGGTGAGGCTCCATGACATCGTTGAGCACGTAGTCGGCACTGTAGAAGAAGATGATGGAACCCACGGCAAACAGAGCGGTGAGCATGTAGTTGATGAGTCGTGTCGACAAGCCTTGGAAGGTGAGGTAGCCAATCAGTGCTGCACAGATGCAGAGCTGAATCCAAACGATGTCGAAACGAATGACGAACTCAGAGAAGAGCAGCGCCAGCAAGGTCACGCCAAGGCTGATGCCAATGATGCGCAGGGCTTTGTCGCGGTCGTTGCAGTAGACGTAGATCATGCCCGCGGAGAAGATCTGTACCAGCAACAGCACGATGAACTTACCGACAGAAGTCGGCGTGTCCCAAAGGAACACCTGTTCGTATTTGATACCAACGACGAAGTACACCACCATAGCCACACCTGTGAAAAGAATGCTGCCGGGCATGCCTTCGCGATAGAACATCAGGAAGAACGACAGGTAGACCAGTGCTGAACCCGTCTCGCGCTGTCCGATGATGAGCAGCATGGGCAGGAAAACCAATGCGCAGGCAGTCATGAAATGCTTGAGCTGGTGCATGGTGAAGCCATAGGTGCTCATCAGTTTGGCTAACGCCAACGCAGTGGCAAACTTCGCAAACTCTGCCGGCTGCAGTCGCAACGGGCCCAATACCAGCCACGACCGTGAGCCCTTGATCTCATGAGGATTGAAGATGGTCAAGAAAAGCAGTACCATGAAGCAACCATAGATGACGTAGGCAAACGTGTCGTAGAAGCGGTCATCGAGCATGAGAATGACAAAGCCCAGCACCAACGACGTGCCTATCCACACGATCTGCATGCCCGAGCGCGTGCTCAGGCTGAAGATGTCGGTCTCGCCATAGGTGTAGCTCGCACCGCAGACACTGATCCAGCCGAAGAGCAGCAGCGCCATGTAGATGCCAATCGTCCACCAGTCGAGACTCTGGAGTATTCCGGGTTGTTTATCTGTTTCTTGAGCCATAAGCAATTCTGCGTTTCTGCAACTCATCAGCCTCGCGGGCGCGGGCCGGAGAGAGTTTGCCATTGATATATTGATCCATCAGCACGGTAGCCATCGGTACGGCGAAGTCGGCACCGAAGCCACCATTCTCCACATACACGGCCAAGGCGATCTTCGGCTTGTCCATAGGTGCGAAGGCCATACACACGGAGTGGTCTTGTCCGCGGTTCTGAGCTGTACCGGTCTTACCGCACGCCGGGAAGTTGAGCGTGGAGAAGTGCTTACACGTTCCACCCATGGCTGACGAGCGCATACCGGCGACGATGACGTTGTAAGCCCATGGCGCAGCCTTGGTATAGTGGCGCTGATAATATTTTTTGTCGATGCTTCCGCCTTTGACAGACTTCACCACGTGGGGGATATAGTAGTAGCCCCGGTTGGCAATCGTCGAGGCGAGGTTGGCAATCTGCAACGGCGTGAGGTTGACCTCACCCTGACCGATGGCGATACTGATCACGGTAAGGCCGTTCCAAGAACCGTGGTAGGCTTTGTCGTAGAAAGCGGCGTTGGGGATAAGTCCGCGCTTCTCGCCCGGCAGGTCAATGCCCAGCTTATAGCCGAAGCCCATGCTGACCATATAGTCACGCCACGTGTTCATGGCAATCTGCACCTTGGGATATTTCTGTCTGTTGGCGAACATGTGATAGAGTCCCCAACAGAAGAAGCCGTTACACGACGTGCTGATGGCAGGAATAATCGACAGGGGAGAGGGGTGACCGTGACAGCCTACATGCAAGCCCTTGTACGAGAAGCCATGGTGACAGGGGTACTGTGTCTGGGTGTTGATGATGCCTTCTGTGAGGAACGTAAGGCCTTGGGCTGTCTTAAACGTAGAGCCCGGCGGATACTGACCCATGATGGCACGGTTGAGCAATGGCTTCCAGACGTTTTTCGAGAGGGCTCTGTGATATTTGTTGCGGAGCTTTCCTTCCAGCAGACGTGGGTCGTAGGAAGGGGAGGAGACCATGCACAGCACCTGGCCGGTACTTGGTTCGATGGCTACAATAGCGCCGATCTTGCCTTCCAGCATACGCTCGCCAAGTGCCTGCAGGCGGATGTCCAAGCCCAGTGTGAGGTCTTTTCCGGCTACCGGACGGCGGTCGTATTTGCCATGCTGGTATTTACCTTGGATGCGTCCGTGGGCATCGCGGAGAAGGATCTTCACGCCTTTCTCGCCACGGAGATCCTTTTCGTAGCTGCGCTCTACGCCCAGCTTACCAATGTAGTCGCCTGGCTGATAATAAGAGTCCTCGTCGATATCGGCTTGAGAAACCTCTCCGACATCGCCTAAGACGTGAGCACCATAGGGATATTCGTATTGACGGATGGTACGACGCTGGATAGAGAAGCCCGGAAAGCGGAACATCTTCTCTTGAAAGACGCTGAAGTCTTTGTCGTCGATTTGGCTCATGAACAACTGCTGGGTGAACCGCGAATAGCCTGGATTCTTGTTGCGGTCCTTGATGTCGTTCATGCGTTTGATGAAATAGTCCTTTGTGATACCCAAGGTCTCACAAAAGTCCAAAGTGTCCAGATGGCCCTTCTCTTCGTTCATCACGACCATGATGTCGTAGGCCGGCTGGTTATAGACCAGCAGCTTGCCGTTGCGGTCGCGGATGACACCACGTGAAGGGAACTCCACCTGCTTGAGGAATGCGTTGGAGTCGGCGCTCTTGCGATAGTCGTCACTCAAAAGCTGAATCGTGAACAATCGCAAGATATAGATGGCCACTATGACGGTAGCAATACCGCCAATGACCAGTTTCCGATTTTCCAGATTATAATCTTTCATACCTACAATCCTTCCAGGCTTTGATCCTAAAAAAGGAGTTTAAGCTTTCTTGCGTAAGTTATCCACTACGAGGATGAGCACTGCCGAGAGTATCGTGCTGGTGATGACACACAGAAACCATTGTCCCCAATTGAAGAAAGAGAACATCTCTACAGTGAAGAACACCAAACAGTAGATAAACGTCAAGATCAATGTGAAGTAGACGTACTTTGGCATTCCCATGGTAAAGATGGCCGGTTGCAGCGTATCGTCACTGTCGCGTTGCATGAAAAGCTCCAGCACGTAGGGCTGTAGCAGTCCCAGCAGGGTCATCGACGCTGCTGCCACTCCTGGAGTGTTGGCAAAGATGTCAATGCTTAAGCCTAAGAGGAAGCTCCACACCATGATGGCCCATTTGGGATAGTTGCGGTTGAAGCTGATGACAAAATAGATATACAACAATGGCGTGGCATAGTCGAACAGATGGATGTGATTGAGGACAAGCACCTGTACGAGCAATAGCACGATAAAAAGCAACAGCCTTTTAAGAAAGTCTATGTTCATTTCTATTTGTCTTCTTTCGGTTTCAACGAGTCTTGTGCGGCGCGCAGTGCGTCAAGTCTTTCCAATACTGGTTTGTTGTCAATGACACAGACATCACGCAGCTTGCCAAAGTCGGTCGACAGTTCCACTTGCAGACGATAGGACACACCGTCTGCTGAGTTGTAGACATGGAGTATCTTTCCTACGGCAATACCTGGAGGGAAGACGGAGGAATAGCCACTCGTCTCTACCCAGTCGTACAGGCGGAAGCGTGCATGGCGCGGCACATCCTCGACGTAGGCCAGTTTGCTGTTGCCACCATACCACCGAAGATAGCCGAAATAGCCACGACCCTTGATCTGGCAACTGATGTTTGACTCGGTATTCAACGCTGGGATGACGACGGAATAGTGAGGTGACACTAAATAGACGATACCTACTACACCTGTACCACAGGCTACACCCATGTCCTTCTTCACACCGTCGAGACTACCTTTGTCTATGGTGATGAGGTTGTCGTGGCGGTCGATGGAGTTACTCACCACCTGAGCGGGGATGAGATGATAGCCTTTGAGGATGTCAAGTTGGTTGCGATGTACCCAATTGGAGTCTTTGGTAGCATTGGTAAGCTGCTTGGACAAGGTCTTCACCTGCTGCTCGAGATAGAGGTTGCGCTGGGTGAGCTCTTGGTTGGCTTTGGACATGGAGAGGAAAGACTCGATGTCCGCTTCCCAACTGAGCAGCTTGCCTGCTGCTGCGTTTGCCGTAGAAAACCATACGCTGCCTTGATAGCTGTTGTATTGAAACAACAGTATCAGGCTGAATACTTCCAGAATTAAAAAGACAAACCAGTGATTGTGTTTGGCAAGAAATTCTACTAAGTTGCGCATGGATAGCTTTTATCTCATCAAGAATGAGAATCTGTTGACGTTCTTCAGGGCAATGCCTGCACCTTTGGCCACACTGTGGAGTGGGTCATCGGCGATATGGAATGGAATGCTAATCTTGTCTTGCAGACGCTTGTCAAGACCGCGCAGCAAAGCGCCACCGCCGGTGAGGTAGATGCCGTTCTTCACGATGTCGGCATAGAGCTCTGGTGGTGTGGACTCCAAAGCGGAGAGCACTGCATTCTCGATCTTGGCCACTGTCTTGTCAAGGCAGTGTGCGATCTCCTGATAGCAGACGGGCACTTCCATAGGCAGTGCGGTGATACGGTTTGGTCCGTGCACGATATAGTCCTCGGGAGCCTCGTCGCCTAAGTCGGTCAGCGCAGAACCCACATGGATCTTGATGCGCTCAGCCATACGTTCGGAAACCTTCACGTTGTGCTGGCGGCTCATGTACTCTTGGATGTCGGCTGTCAGGTCATCGCCTGCAATACGGATGGAGTTGTTGCTCACAATGCCGCCGAGAGAGATTACGGCAATCTCGGTAGAACCACCGCCGATGTCGACGATCATGTTGCCTTCCGGTGCTTCTACATCGATGCCAATGCCGATAGCGGCTGCCATAGGCTCGAAGATCAGATAGACATCGCGTCCGTCGGCGTGCTCAGCAGAGTCGCGGACAGCACGAAGCTCCACCTCGGTAGAGCCGGAAGGTACGCCGATGACCATGCGCAAAGACGGAGAGAACAGGCGGGAACCCGTGTGTACCATCTTGATTAAGCCACGCATCATCTGCTCGCAAGCCGTGAAGTCAGCGATCACACCGTCGCGGAGCGGGCGGATCGTGCGTATGTTGTCGTGTGTTTTTTCGTACATCATCTTAGCCTTCTCACCGACGGCGATCATCTTGTCAGTGCGACGGTCAAGAGCCACTACCGAAGGCTCGTCAACAACAATCTTATCATCGCTGATGATGATGGTGTTGGCGGTGCCAAGATCCATGGCGATTTCTTGAATGAATGAAAAGAATCCCATTTCTTATTTATTGATTCTTAAGTGATTATTTCTTTGCAAACCAGTTATGAATAGCGGTGTCGTAATGGCTGCTCACGCCAAAGGCATGCTCTGCAAACATCTTGCGGTCCTCGATGTCTGTCTTTGCGCCTTTCTTGTTGAGAATGTCAAGGAGCAATGGATATTCTGCCTTGCTGGGCACGATGACCACGTCTTTGAAGTTCTTTGCGCCGGCGCGGATGAGAGAGATGCCGCCGATGTCGATCTTCTCAATGATGTCCTGCTCGGAAGCCCCGCTTGCGACAGTCTGCTCAAATGGATAGAGATCCACGATGACCAAGTCGATGGCAGGTATATCGTATTCTTTCATCTGCTCCTGATCTCCGGCGTTGTCGCGGCGTGCAAGGATGCCTCCAAAGATCTTCGGGTGCAATGTCTTGACACGACCACCCAAGATAGAAGGATATGTAGTTACGTCTTCAACCTTCTGGCATGGGTAGCCCAAGCCTTCAATGAACTTTTGTGTACCACCTGTGCTAAGGAACTTTACTCCTTGCTCATGGAGTTTTGCAAGGATATCCTCCAGTCCATCCTTATGGAAAACGGAGATAAGCGCAGTCTTAATTTCTTTTGTTTCAGCCATATTATTCCGTACGTTAAAATATTGGATGTGCAAAGTTACTAATTTTTGAGTAATTACTAAGGCTTTTATCGAGAAATTACAATTAGAAAACGTTAAAAGGCTGATGAGGGCAGAAAAGGAGTAGGGAGGTTCGTACTGCTGATATGGCAGTGACAAATCTCCCGACTCTTATAATGACAACAGTTAGAGGTATGCTATACAGAAGGTAAAGGACGGCTTTACACTGCCTTTACCTATGCTTTCATTGCGAGTTCTATTCTTTGTTTTAAAGTTTTGACTATGCTTTCTCTGCGCGAGCGAGCACGTCTTTCCATCTTGCGTAAGCATCGAGATATTCAGATACATGTTTCTCATCTGGTTCGATGACAGCGAGTTTCTTGAGTGATGCGAAGGCTTCCTCTTCGTTTTTATAGAGGCCGCAGCCGATGCCGGCACCTTTCGCAGCGCCCATACTGCCGTCGGTCTCATAGAGTTCGATGGTAGCGCCACTGGTAGAGGCGAGTGTGTTGCGGAACATTGGATTGAGGAACATGTTGGCGCGTCCGGCGTGGATCTTATTGATGTTCATGCCCATCTGCCGCATGATCTCCATGCCATAGCAGAAAGAGAAGACGATGCCTTCCTGAGCAGCACGCATGAGATGGGCGCGTGTATGGGTGTTGAAGTTCAAGCCGTGGACGGAGCAACCGATTTCCTTGTTCTCCAAGACTCGCTCGGCACCATTGCCGAAAGGAATGATAGAGAGTCCGTCGCTGCCGATAGACACTGTGTCGGCCATGTCGTTCATGTCCTGATAGCTCATTCCTTCCGATGCAATGTTGCGTCGTACCCAAGCGTTGAGGATGCCGGTACCATTAATACACAGCAAGACGCCGAGACGAGTCTGCTCCGGGGTGTAGTTGACATGGGCGAAGGTGTTCACACGTGATTTCTTGTCGTAACCGATCTCTCCCAATACGCCATAGACGACACCGGAGGTTCCTGCTGTAGAGGCGATCTCTCCCGGCTTGAGAACGTTGAGGCTTAATGCATTGTTCGGCTGGTCGCCACCACGATAGCTGATCGGTGTGCCGGCCTTCAGACCGAGCTCTTTCGCTGCGGCCTCGCAGACTTGACTTTGTACGGCAAAGGTTGGAACGATGTCGGGCAGGATGTCGTGAGGAAAGCCGAAGTAGTTCATCAGTTTCTCGGAAGGTTTCTTCTCCACGAAATCCCAAAGGATGCCTTCGCTCAGTCCGCCGATGGTGGTGTTGGGCTCGCCGCTGAGACGCATGGCAATGTAGTCTCCGGGCAGCATGATCTTATAGATATGGTCAAAGATCTCCGGCTCGTTCTCCTTCACCCACGCCAGTTTGGCTGCCGTGAAGTTGCCCGGTGAGTTGAGCAGATGTTTGAGACAGTAGTCGTGTCCAAGGTCGTTGAAGGCCCGCTCTCCGTAAGGTACGGCACGGGAGTCGCACCAGATGATGGCGTCGCGCAGTGGTTTGAGTTCTTTGTCCACGACGACGAGACCGTGCATCTGGTAAGAGATGCCGATGGCTTTGACGTCTTCTCCTTTAGCTCCTGTCTCAGCCATGATCTTCTGTAAAGCCAGTTTGGCGTTGTTCCACCACATCTGTGGGTCTTGTTCAGCCCATCCCGGTTTGACAGCCCTGATGGGTGCTTCATGTTCGGGAAAGAAGGCTGTGGCAGCCATTGCTCCTGTTTCAGCGTCGACAAGTGAAGCCTTCACGCTACTGGAGCCTACGTCGAATCCTAAAAGATATTGTTTGCTCATGATTCAGGTTGGTTATTAGAGACCGAAGGTGCTTCGGTTTCGTATTTTTGACTCGTTTTATGAGTGCAAAGATAATGTTTTCAAATCATTTGCAAACGTTTTTTTGTCCTTTTAACTTTATCGAAAGGGCAAATGAAACGAATGATGAAGAATTTGATACAATAGCCTTTTCTCAATTCTATTTTTACTTATAAAATTTGCAGATGTGGTGGAAATAGCGTACATTTGCACTAACGTATATACATTATATTATTATATGAAGGAATTTGTTATTTCGGAGGTAAAGGCCGAGACTGCTGTTTTGGTGGGACTTATCACGCCCCAGCAGGATGAGGCAAAGACCAAAGAATATCTCGACGAACTGGAATTTCTCGCTGACACAGCCGGAGCTGTCACCGTGAAACGCTTTACGCAGCGTGTGGGAGGACCGAGTGCTGTCAGCTATGTGGGAAAGGGTAAACTCGAGGAAATCAAGCAATATATCCACGACGAGGAAGAGAACGACCGAGAAATCGGTATGGTCATCTTTGATGATGAGCTTAGTGCGAAGCAGATCCGCAATATAGAAAACGAATTGCACGTGAAGATTCTCGACCGTACGTCGTTGATTCTCGACATCTTCGCCATGCGTGCGCAGACTGCCAACGCCAAGACGCAGGTGGAATTGGCGCAATACCGTTATATGCTTCCGCGCCTGCAGCGACTGTGGACTCACTTGGAGCGCCAGGGCGGCGGCTCCGGTTCCGGTGGCGGAAAAGGTTCGGTGGGACTGCGTGGACCGGGCGAGACCCAGCTCGAGATGGACCGTCGTATCATCCTCAACCGTATGAGCTTGTTGAAAAAGCGCTTGGAAGAGATCGACAAACAGAAGACCACCCAGCGCAAAAACCGTGGACGCCTCATTCGTGTGGCCCTTGTCGGCTACACCAATGTCGGTAAGTCTACCATCATGAATCTGTTGGCCAAGAGCGAAGTCTTTGCTGAGAACAAGCTCTTCGCTACCCTTGACACCACTGTGCGAAAGGTTGTCATCGGCAATCTGCCGTTTCTTTTGGCCGACACCGTAGGGTTTATCCGTAAGTTGCCTACCGATTTGGTAGACTCATTCAAGTCTACGCTCGACGAGGTACGCGAGGCTGATCTGCTTGTGCACGTCGTCGACATCTCGCATCCCGACTTTGAGGAACAGATAGAGGTGGTCAATCAGACGCTCAAGGAACTGGGATGCTCTGACAAGCCCACTATCATCGTGTTTAACAAGATCGACAATTACCACTGGGTAGAGAAAGAACCTGACGACCTCACACCGCCGACAAAGGAAAACCGCACGCTCGACGATCTGAAGAAGACGTGGATGGCCCGTTTAGGCGACGATTGTCTGTTTATCTCAGCACGTGAGAAGCAAAACATCGACGAGATGCGCAATGTGCTCTATAAACGTGTGCGTGAGTTGCATGTGCAGAAATATCCCTATAACGACTTCCTCTATCCTGAGATGAGTGACGATTAACAGCATGTGCATCAGTCATAAGATGAATGGAAGAAGGAAGGATGATGAATCAACGTTAAACGATCAACAAGCATGAGAACACTGTCAGATACAGAGATTACGATTCTTGAAGACCATGGCTGTTGGGCTGAGGACTGGAGCAACGTACAGGTCGATGATGACTTCCAGCCAACGTTTCTGCGCCGTGTGATGTTCTATGGCGAGATTACGCTGGGCGTTTTCGAGACCAGTATCGAAGTGTCGAAGGATTTCTATAAGCATACGGGCATCTACAATGCGACGTTGCGCAATGTTGCCGTCGGCGACAACTGTTTGATAGAGAATGTCGGAAACTACATCAATAACTACACCATTGGTGATGGCTGCTACATCTCCAATGTCAGTACGATAGAGACTACCGAGGGCGCCACTTACGGAGAAGGCAACCTCATCTCGGTGCTGAACGAGGTCGGCGAGGGCAATGTGCTGCTCTTTGACCGCCTCAACAGTCAGACAGCAGCCTTCATGGTGAAGCACGCTCACGACAAGGAACTGCGGGACTGCCTGCGCAGAATGGTTAGAGAAGATATCCGCGTGACCTCGCCCGAGCGTGGTACTTTGGGCAATCGGGTGAAGATTATCAACACCAAGGAGATCACCAATACCGTCATCGGCGACGACTGCGAAGTCAACGGAGCCTCGCGGCTGAGCGACTGCACGATTATTTCTACGCCGCAGGCCAACGTATACATCGGTACAGGTGTCATCTGTGAGAACTCCATCATCAACTACGGATCCAGCATCATCAACTCTGTGAAGATGCAGGACTGCTTTGTGGGTGAGGCTTGCCAGCTGAGCAATGGCTTCACGGCTTCGGCGAGCGTGTTCTTTGCCAACTGCTATATGAGCAACGGCGAGGCTTGCGCCGCTTTCTGCGGTCCGTTTACCGCCAGTCACCATAAGAGCAGTCTGCTCATCGGTGCACAGTTCAGCTTCTACAATGCCGGCTCGGCCACCAACTTCTCCAACCATGCTTACAAGATGGGACCGATGCATTGGGGCATCCTGGAGCGTGGAACAAAGACGGCGAGTGGTGCTTATCTGCTCATGCCCGCCACCATTGGCGCCTTCAGCGTTTGCTTTGGCAAGCTCATGCACCATCCCGACACGCGCAACCTTCCCTTCTCCTATCTCATTGCTTACGGTGAGACGATGTATCTGTCGCCCGGCCGCAACATCACCACGGTAGGCCTTTATCGCGACATCCGCAAGTGGCCCAAGCGCGATATGCGCCCTGCCGGTGCCCAGCTGAGCATTGTCAACTTCGACTGGCTCTCGCCGTTTACCGTACAGGAAATCGTCAAAGGCAAGAAGATCTTGGAAGATCTGAGGAAAGCCTCCGGTGAGGACGTGTCGAGCTACAACTTCCATGAATATGTCATCAAAGGCAATTCGCTGCAAAAGGGAATTAAATACTACGATGTAGCGCTACGCATCTATATGGGAGCCGTGATCAAGCGTAGACTTAAAGAAGACCCGGAACTCACTGCTCCCACGGACGACACGGGGCTTGGCGACTGGGCGGATCTCTCGGGAATGCTGTTGCCTGTGTCGGAGGAACAGCGGCTTGTCGACGACATCAAGCAAGGTGTCTTGGATACCGTGGACAAGATCAACGAGCGTTTCCACGACATTCACAATCACTATCGCGACTATCAGTGGGCATGGACCTATCGCTTGATACTCGACTATTACGGCCTTGCCACCTTGACCTTAGAGGATGCGGCGCGCATCCACGACGACTATGTCCAGGCCCGGCGTGCTTGGATCAGTGAGATCAGAAAAGACGCAGAGAAAGAGTTCCGCATGGGCGACGTAGAGCAAAACGTTCTTGACAACTTCCTGAGCAGTCTTGACAAGGAGGCCGACTATGAGGAGTAGGGGAGAGACCTCTATGATCAATGACCGTCAAGAAAGAAGCCTGTAAGTACAAATTGAAGATTGAGATTAACAAATAAAATATGATGAATTGTAAGACTATCATGCTCTCCGCCCTCTCGCTGTTTGCTACAGCCACCTGGGCACAGAGCTATCACTACGAGACCGTAAAGGGCGATCCGATGCAGACGCGCATCTATACGCTCCCCAACGGTCTGAAAGTGTACACCAGTGTAAACAAGGAGAAGCCTCGGTTGCAGACCTACATCGCTGTGCGCACCGGTTCACGCAACGACCCGAAGGAGACCACCGGTCTGGCTCACTATCTTGAGCATCTGATGTTCAAGGGTACGACGCATTTCGGTACGTCGAATCTTGCTGCTGAACAGCCACTTCTCGACTCCATCGAGAATCGTTTTGAGCAGTATCGCCACATCACCGACCCTACAGCACGTAAGCGTTGGTACGAGAAAATAGACTCGCTCTCGCAGCTTGCCGCCAAGTACAACATCCCCAACGAGTATGACAAGATGATGGCATCTATCGGCTCGGAAGGCAGCAACGCCTACACCAGCAATGATGTCACTTGCTATATCGAGGATATCCCCAACAATGAAATTGATACGTGGGCTAAGATCCAGGCCGACCGTTTCCAAAGCATGGTCATCCGCGGCTTCCACACTGAACTGGAAGCAGTGTACGAGGAGTATAATATTGGCCTTGCCAATGATGGCAACAAAGAGTGGGTTGCACTCGGAAAGAAGCTCTATCCCACTCATCCTTATGGTACACAGACAACCATCGGTACGCAGGAGCATCTGAAAAATCCGAGTATCGTCAACATCAAGAACTATTTCCACCGCTACTATGTGCCCAACAACGTAGCCATCTGCCTGGCTGGTGACTTCGATCCCGACAAGGCCGTGGCCACTATCGACAAGTATTTCGGTTCCTGGAAGCCGAGCACGACGCTCTCCCGACCCGAATATGCGCCTGTCGCAGACCTGAAGCAGCACGTCGACACCACGGTTGTCGGACAGGAAGCTGAGAATGTGATGCTCGGCTGGAAGTTTGACAAGGCAGCTTCTGACCAGGCAGACACGCTGAGTTTCATCTCAGATCTTCTCTCCAACGGCAAGGCCGGACTCATGGATATCGACCTCAACCAACCGATGAAGGTGATGAGTGCCGGTACGGGCGTGGAAGGCTTGGCCGACTATTCCACGTTCATCGCTGAGGGAGAGCCCAAGCAGGGACAGAAGCTCGAAGAGGTGCGTGACCTCATGCTCGCCGAGATAGAGAAACTCAAACGTGGAGAATTTGATGAGAACTTGATGAAAGCAGTCCTCGCCAACAAAAAACTCAATATGCTGCGCGGCTTAAGCAGTAACCGCAACCGCACCGAGATGATGAAGGACGCCTTCATCAATGGTGAGAGCTGGCAGCATGTCGTGGGACAGCTCGACCGTATGTCGAAGATCACCAAACAGCAGATCGTGGACTTTGCACGCCGTCACTTCCTCGACAACTATGTCTGTGTCTACAAGCGTCTCGGCAATGATACGACGATCCACAAGATTGAGAAGCCGCACATCACGCCGATTCCTACGAACAACGACAAGCACAGCGACTTCCTCACCGCTATTGTCAACAGCAAACCGGAGCCTATCCAGCCACAGTTCATCGACTTCAACAAGGATCTGAACAAGGGTAAGATGAAGAATGGGGCCGAGGTGCTCTATAAACAGAACACAACCGATGATCTTTTCGACCTCTCCTTGGTCTTCCCCGTGGGCCGCGAGAACAGCAAGCAGTTGCAGGTTGCGGCTGACTATCTCGACTATGTCGGCACAGCTACCCGTTCGGTCAATGACATCAAGAAAGCTTTCTATCAGTTGGCTTGCGACTACAGCGTGAGTGTCAGCGATGACGAGACACGTGTGTCTCTGAGCGGACTCAATGAGAACATGCCTGCTGCGCTGAAGCTCATGGGTGACTATATCAATCAGGCTAAAGCCGACGCGGAGAGCTACAACAAGTATGTCGGCTTGTTGCTGAAGTCGCGCAACGATGCCAAGGGCAACCAGCGCATTTGCTTCTCTGCACTTCGTGAATATGGCGAGTACGGTCCTTACAATGGCTTCCGCAACAAGATGAGTGCTGATGAACTCCGCAAGGCTGATCCTCAACAGCTGCTAGCTCAATTGAAGAATTTAGGTAAGTACACCTTATTATATTATGGTGCCACACCGATGAAACAGTTGGAGGCTACCGTGGCCAAGAGCTATCCTTGCACGATGAAGACCACTCTGCCCGCAGCACGCCGGTATCAGTATACGACGACGACACAGAACGAGGTGTGGATTGCTCCCTACGATGCAAAGAACATCTACATGACGCAGTATCTCAACGAGGGTAAGCAGTGGACCCCCGAGCAAGCTCCTGTCAACGCTCTCTTTGGCGAGTACTTCGGCGGAGGCATGAATGCGATCGTCTTCCAAGAGTTGCGTGAGGCTCGCGGACTGGCTTACAGTGCAGGAGCATGGCTGACAACACCGTCGCGCAAGGGCGAGACGGAGAGCTTCAATACGTATATCATCACGCAGAATGACAAGATGACGGACTGCGTCAAGGAGTTCAACCAGTTGCTCAACAACATGCCGGAGCGTCAGGCTGGTCTTGACCTGGCCAAGCAAAGTCTGATGAAGAGCATCGCCACAGCCCGCACCACCAAGTTCGCTGTCCTCAATGCTTATCTTTCTGCCCGGAAGCGTGGCCTCGACTACGACATCAACCGTGTCATCTACGACAAGTTGCCGTCGTTGACGATGACCGACCTTGTGAAGTTCGCCAGGGAGAATATCTCCGGCAAGCCTTATCGCTACATCATCCTCGGCGATGAGAAAGAGCTCGACATGAACGCGCTCAGTAAGATCGGACCGGTGAAGCGATTAACCAAAGAAGAAATATTCGGTTTTTAAATATTATTCTATAAAGATATTAGTTATATAAAAGCATTATGGCAAAACCAGTAGATTTCAAGTACGCTCCCATGTTTCAGATGGGTGAGGACGATACCGAGTATCGTCTGCTCACCAAAGAGGGAGTAAGCACATCAACATTCGAGGGCAAGGAGATCCTGAAGGTCACTCCCGAGGCTCTGACCCTGTTGGCCCAGCAGGCCTTCCACGATGTGGAGTTCTGTCTGCGTCGCAAACACAATGAGCAGGTAGCTGCCATTCTCAGCGATCCCGAGGCTTCTGACAACGACCGCTATGTGGCACTGACACTCCTGCGCAACGCCGAGACAGCTGCCAAGGGCATTCTGCCTTTCTGCCAGGACACCGGAACGGCCATCATCCACGGCGAGAAGGGACAGCAAGTATGGGCTGACTTCGATGAGGAAGAGGCTTTGTCACGCGGCGTGTACAATACCTACACTCAGGACAACCTCCGTTACTCTCAGAATGCACCATTGACGATGTATGAAGAGGTGAACACCAAGTGCAACCTGCCCGCACAGATCGATATCGAGGCCACTAAGGGTGCTGAGTATCGCTTTGTGATGGTTGCCAAGGGTGGCGGTTCGGCCAACAAGACCTACTTCTACCCGATGACCAAGGCTACCATCCAGAACGAGGGCACACTGCTGCCCTTCCTCGTGGAGAAGATGAAGAGCCTCGGCACTGCCGCTTGTCCTCCTTACCACATCTGCTTCGTCATCGGCGGTACGTCGGCAGAGAAGAACCTGTTGACAGTGAAGCTCGGCTCTATCCACTATCTCGACAACCTGCCAACGACGGGCGATGAGACCGGACGTGCTTTCCGCGACCTCGACCTGGAGGCTAAGCTGCTCAAGGAAGCTCACAAGATTGGCTTCGGCGCACAGTTCGGTGGCAAGTACTTCGCCCACGACGTGCGTGTGATCCGCTTGCCCCGTCACGGTGCCAGCTGCCCGATTGGTCTCGGCGTGAGCTGCTCTGCTGACCGCAACATCAAGGCTAAGATCAACAAGGACGGTATCTGGTTGGAGAAGATGGATACCAATCCCGGCAACCTCATCCCTGCTGAGTTGCAGCAGCCGGGCGACAACGGCGGCATCGCCATCAACCTCGACGAGGGCATCGACAAGGCTCGTGCCATCCTGACCAAGTATCCTGTCTCCACTCGTGTGAGCCTTACCGGTACCATCATCGTGGCCCGCGACATCGCTCACGCCAAGCTGAAAGCCCGTCTCGACAAGGGCGAGGATCTGCCCGAGTACTTCAAGAACCATCCTGTGCTCTACGCTGGTCCTGCTAAAACTCCGGAAGGCTATCCTTGCGGTTCCATGGGTCCGACGACGAGCAACCGTATGGATCCGTATGTCGACGAGTTCCAGGCTCACGGCGGTTCTATGATCATGATCGGCAAGGGCAACCGTACACAGGTTGTCACCGACGCCTGCAAGAAGCACGGCGGCTTCTATCTGGGTACTATCGGCGGCGTCGCTGCTGTGCTGTCTCAGGATACCATCAAGAGCATCGAGTGCGTGGAGTATCCCGAGCTTGGTATGGAGGCCATCTGGAAGATCACCGTTAAGGACTTCCCAGCCTTCATCCTTGTTGACGACAAGGGCCACGACTTCTTCAAGGAGTTGAAGCCTTGGACCTGCGGCACCTGCAAATAAAAGGTACTAAGTTACTAAAAATAATAAGTCCGGAAGTGGCCATTGCTGCTTCCGGACTTTTTCGTTGCTAATAATTAAACGCTTGTTGCTTCACTGAACTCGATATGCCTTCGCTTATTTCACCTTTGCGCTCAGCGGTAGTCGGGTGGTGAGTGCTGATGTGGAGGCTGCGGGACGCAGGCGCAGGTCAAAGGTTGCCGACTTCTCGCCGGAGTATGACTTCCAGTGAAGCGTAAGTTTCACCTTGTCACCGTGGACTCTCTTCAACTCATTGAGGTTGAAGGCGATGAGCGCGTCGCCCCAGGAGCCGTTGGTGTCGCCTTTAGCATCCTGGCGAAGGACCAGGTCGAAGGGATCATCGGGATTGGTGCCAGTAACCAGGTTGATGTAGTGTACCTGACCACTATTGCTCCAGCGCGTACGGAAACGGAGTGTCAGATAGCCATCCTCGGCTACGGTCACCCAGTCACGGACTACTTCTATCGGGTCGTTGCCGTATGTCTTGTCATCGTTGTTGCCTGTCGTGGCTACCGGCAGTTTGGTGCGGATGCTGTCAATCCAGACGATGTTCACACGATTGTCGTTATTCGGTGTGGAGTTAGCCTTATAGCAGTTGACGAGTGCGCGCACCTCCTTGTTGCCGAAGGGCGATTGCTGCATGTTGGCCGGTGTGAGCGTTGTAGAGTCGTCGAGCTGCATGGTGAACGAGCCGTCGGCGGCCGGACGTACGGTCACGAGGGCGTTGGGGAGGTAGTTGGGATAATAATAGTAGTTGTCATCGTCGTCGTTGCATGATTGGAGAGTGACGAGCCCGGCCATCAGTCCAAGGGCCAGGAATGCTTTCTTGAAATAGTGTTTCATGATCTTTTTCCTTTCTTGATGTTTACTCGTAAAATAGAGTGAGAGAGGAAAACTTGCTTGTGTTTTACATTTTTTTGCTACCTTTGCAGTTCATCAACAACAGCTATTCAACAAAAAAGAACCGCATTATGGGAAAAGTCATCGACCGGGAAAAGCATACCATCGCGTTTATGATACAGCTCTATTGCCGTCACCGGCTCCATCAGGCGGAGCCTTCTGAGGAATATCGCTCGCTGATCGACTATTGTCATCACCGTCTTGACCATTGTCGTTGGCAGGACGAGAAGCCGGCGTGCAAGCGTTGTCCCTGTCACTGCTATGCGCCTGCCCAGCGTGAGCGTGTGCGTCAGATCATGCGGTGGACGGGTCCCCGCATGATTCTCTATGCTCCTTTGGAGGTGCTCCGCCATCTGCTCAACAAGGGATGAGCGTGTCGTGGTGGCCTACTTGGCATCGTAGGTGCGGTAGACCATATAGTCGCCGTCGGAGCGAAAGCTGACCTCGTTGCCAGTGCATTCGTTGAGCGTGCCCTGCCACCATTCTTTGTAGGCGTAGCTCTGCCATCGCAGCCCGGTGCTCTCCAGTTTTGTGCAAGAGAAGTTGAAGATGCTCATCTGTTGACGCTCAAAGGTGCTGAACGCCATGTCGCCCTGTGCGGGTGTGAACCAACCGTAGTCGGTATACATCTCCGGCAGGATGGCGAAGTCACGCAGGTAGCGCATCATCAGCGCGATGTTGCCGAGGGTGTGGTCCTCGCGCTTGCCCGTGGCACCCAGATAGGCCAGCCGCAGTCGTCGCTTCTCACGGTTTTCCTTTGCCGATGCTTTCATCATCCCGATGGCAAAGCGTGTTGCTTTGGTGAGGTCGTTGTCCTCCTGTTCGCTGACTGCATGGAAGATGTCGGCATACTGCGCCTTGAGCCCTGCCGGCAGGCTGTCGCCGTCGCCCACACCATAGAGTTTTTCTTCCGCTCTCAACCTTTCTATCTCTTGTGGCTGGTGCTTGAAGAGCGTGAGCAGCGCGCCGTCGCAGCAGATCAGCCGCTGTGCCTGATGCAGAATACCCAGTGGTATTTGATGAGTAGGAAAATCGCCGTCGGCAAGGATGACGGCAGAGAAATCATTCATGTTTGATCCTTTTCTTTGAGTTGTTCAGTTGTAGCTTGTAGCCGCTTTCTTCCATTTGAAATACCCGGCCACGGCGATGGCGACATAGAGGGCGTAGAGACCGGCGGTGAAAGGCAGGCCTTTGTAGACATAGAGGGCGGCGAGCTCAGCATCGATGACAATCCACAGCAGCCACTGCTCCACGTATTTGCGGGCCAGCCACCACAGTCCGATGAAGCTCAGCGCATTGCCGAAGGAGTCGAGGACGGGTACGGTGGAGTTGGTGAAGCGGATGAGAATCCAGTAGACCAGCACCCAGGCAGCGAGAAAGAGTAGGAGAGAGGGGAGAAGCAGACTGCGATTCACGTGGGTGATGGGCATGTCGCCCTCCTGTTGCTGTCCACGCTTCTTGCCGAACCGCCATACGAGTAGACCGTAGACGGCAGCCAGGGCATAGTACACCTGCATGCCAAAGTCGGCATAGAGACCGGCGTCGAGGTAAACAAACATATAGACCACCGGCATGATGATACCGGTGATCCATAGCCATATCGAAGCCTTGTACTCCTGATAGATATATACAAGGCCGATGATCGTTCCAATAATATCCAGCATACGCTGCTATTGTATGATTTTTTCTATTAGCAAAAGCCCCTCTCTGACTCTCCCTAAAAGGTGGAGTCAGAGAGAGTCTTTTGTTTAGAAGTTAATGCTTAGATGTGCCATCCAGTTAAACGGAGCCGAGGGCGCGAAGCCGGCCTCATAGAGGTCGTTGGTGCGGTAAGCCTCGACATTACCCTTACCGTCCTTGCGGAACGAGGGAGCAGCCCATCCATTGTTGTCATACTTGGCGTTGAAGATGTTGTAGAGCGTCACGCCAAGGGTGATGTCCTTCAGTCCGAAGTGGGGCAGGGCAAAGTGGTAGCTCAGATCCACGTTGGTGTTGAAATGTGCTTTGAGGAACATATCCACGTTCTGGTCGAAGCTTCCGTCCTTGTTGTAGTTCTTGTAACTGTCGAAGTCGGTGTTGGTCAGATACTGTTTGCCGATATACTGGCTCTGGATGCCGGCGTTGAAACCAGCGTAGGTAAAGGTTAGGATGTTGTTGAAGATAAAGTCAGGGGAGAAGGCAGTGTGCGTGTCACCGAGGTTGACAGCCGATCCGTCGTCGAGTGTCACCGTCCAGTCCTTGCAGATGTTGTGCGAGAAGGTGGCGTTGGCATCCCAGCGGAACCAGCTGACGGGCTTCCAGGCAGCTTCCAACTCCACGCCTTCGCGATAAGACTTGCCGCTGTTGTCGTTGCTGGCTTTCATCTCACCAATCTCATCGAGCTCACCGGTGAGCACATACTGATGGTTGTAGTACATGTAGTAGAGGTTCACGCCGGCGGAGAATACGGGACTCTCGTAGCGGTAGCCCAACTCCCAGTCCTGGAGCTTCTCGGCCTTCAGATGGTTGACGTAGTTGTTCTGATAGTCGTTGCGTGTCGGCTCCTTGTGGCTGATGGCGTAGCTGACATAGAAGCGGTTGTGGCTGTCGAACTGATAGTTGAGTCCGGCTTTCGGGTTGAAGAAGTCAAAATCATCGTGGGCCCACAGCTTGTTGTCAGGGTTGGCACCGTACCAGTCGCCCGGGTCTTGCAGACGGAAGCCCACATGACGGTATTGCAGGTCGACGTAGGCATTCAGTCCCGGCAGGAATGTCCATGCAGCCTTGCCGTAGACATTGAAGTCGCTCTTCCAAGCCTCGTCGCGATAGTACTCAAAGTTTGGATACACAGTACGTGTCGGAGCGTAGGGCTTCGTGACGGTGCCGTTGGCATCCTCCAGTTTGTTGCCGTTGGCATCCTTGTATATATAATATGGTGTAGTCGTTTCCCAGATGACCTTACCGAAGTGCTGGCCGTCGTAACGGTTCCATCCTGCGCCGAGCGTAGCCTTCAGATCTTTTTTGTTGTCGTAGTTGATGCTGGCGATAGCACCGTAGAAGTCATTGTCCATCTTCTTCTGGCGTACGAGGTCACCCATGATGTGGGAGTAGTACGTTGTGCCGTTGCTGACGATGACGTTGCTCTTGTCGTCGGCAGCCAGTCCGTAGTCGGTCCAGGCCTTACCGTCTTTATACTCCTCGTAGTAGCCCTGACCCTTGGTATAGTGCAGAGTGGCGTTGATGCTCCACTTGTCGCCGAGCAGCTGGTTGACGATGAACTGGTAGTTCTGCTGATGGTAGTTGTCGGTCTGACCGTCGTAGTACTGCATGTTGCCGTCCTGGTCCCAGTACACACCGCAGGAGTTGTAGCGTCGGCCGTAGAGGCTCTGCTCATATTTCGAAGCGTAGTTCCAGGCGTGGTAAGTGCGTTCTGTGCCATTGAAGGTAAGGAATTTCACCATCGTGTTGTCGGTGAAGTATCCGGCCTGGAGGAAGTAGGAGTTGAGTTTCGTAGAGGCGCGGTCAAGGTATCCTTTCGATCCGATGTTAGACAGCCGGCCCTGCAGTCCCCAGTGCCCGCCAAGCAAACCGGTGCCAAAGCGCAGTGTCTCCTTGTGGCT
>CAMCBZ010000027.1 GCA_945873145.1 uncultured Prevotella sp. | reverse complement strand
ATTTGTCAAATATTGAGAATATTAGCTACGCTGTAGTTCTCGGACAGTCTCCCCCCAGTCACAAACAACAAAAGCCCCAGAATGACTTTGGGTAAGAATGTAAATCTTTTCATTGCCTCACTTTTTGAGTTTAGTTTTAAAGATTATATTGTTCTTATGATTTTAGTTCACACGCATCATAAGTAATAAATCTCGTCCCCTTAAATATAACACCACGCAAAGTTATAAAAAAATAACGAATGGCAACCTAATAAATATCTGCAAAATTCTATATTATCGTGCAAAAGATTGCACTGTGTATACAAAAAAGAACGGCCTCATTCTCAAATTTTTGAGATAAATAAGCGCATATCGTATATATGCCATGCGCTGGGCTATAGAAGTCAGCTTTGAAGAGATGAAAGGATATCTCAGATTGGGAAAATGCCCAGGCCCGTAACTTCACGGCGCAAATTGCCAGCATCACACTGACAATGTTGCAATACAACATTCTATGCTTCATGAAACGGTTTGATTCTTATGAGACCATTGGCGGATTGTTCGGCGAGATAACAATCGGAACAGCGGAAATGACTATTGTCGACAGAATTTGGCTACTTATTGTTGAAGTTGTGACTGAGATCGCTGGGCTAATTAAAACTTTCTCTATTCCCAAAATGTTTTAAGCCTAAGACACTGTTATTCCCAAAATGTTTTGGTGCTAAAATGCCGCTATTCCCAAAATGTTTTAGGAAAATAAAAACATCCACGCCCCGACAACAACGGAGCGTGGATGTTTGCTATATGAGTTGATGTGATTGCGGTTATCCTACCTGAGAACCCGGCTTAACCTCGCTGAGTGTTGTGGTGACGCTGAGCGAACCGTCGAAGTTAAGGGCAGAGAGGATCATGCCCTGGCTCTCGATGCCCATCATCTTGCGCGGGGCAAGGTTGGCAATGAAGAGCACATCCTTGCCGATGAGATCCTCGGGCTTGTAGAACTTGGCAATGCCGGAGAGGATGGTGCGGTCCGTGCCGCTGCCGTCGTCAAGTGTGAACTGCAAGAGCTTGTTGGACTTCTTCACCTTTTGGCAGTCCTTGATGTGTCCCACGCGGATGTCGAGCTTCTCCCACTCGTCAAACGGGATGTTGGGCTTGATAGGCTCAGCCTTGTAGTCCTTTGCAGCCTGTGCCTTCTCATTGGCTTCCTTAGTGGCGGCGAGCTTGTCGAGCTGATGCTGGATAGCCTCGTCCTCGATCTTCTCGAAGAGCAACTGCGGCTCAGCGAGCTGATGACCGGCCTCGAGCAGTGTCGTGCTGCCCAACTCGGCCCAGTCGAAGTCCTTGAGGTTGATCATCTCGCGCAGCTTCTTCGAACTGAACGGCAAGAACGGCTCAAAGGCAATGGCGAGGTTGGCAACGAGCTGAAGCGAGATGTTGAGGATGGTCTCCACGCGCTTCGGGTCAGTCTTCCACACCTTCCAAGGCTCGCACTCGGTGATGTACTTGTTACCGATGCGTGCCAGGTTCATGGCTTCCTTCTGCGCCTCGCGGAACTTGAAGTTGTCGAGATACTGCTCCACCTTCTCCTTCACGTCCTTGAACTCCTGGATAGCCTGCTTGTCCACGTCGAGCAGTTCGCCACAGGCCGGCACCACACCATTCCAGTATTTCTTGGTAAGCTGCAGGGCACGGTTGACGAAGTTGCCGTAGATGGCGACGAGCTCAGAGTTGTTGCGCTCCTGGAAGTCTTTCCACGTGAAGTTATTGTCCTTGGTCTCCGGTGCGTTGGCGGTAAGCACATAGCGCAGCACGTCCTGCTTGCCGGGGAAGTCCTTCAAGTATTCGTCGAGCCACACAGCCCAGTTGCGTGAAGTACTGATCTTATCGTTTTCAAGGTTGAGGAACTCGTTGGCCGGCACGTTGTCCGGCAGGATATAGCCGCCGTGAGCCTTGAGCATGACGGGGAAGATAAGGCAGTGGAACACGATGTTGTCCTTGCCGATGAAGTGGATAAGGCGTGTCTCAGAATCCTTCCACCACTTCTCCCATGATCCCCAGCGCTCGGGGTCAGCATCACAGAGCTCCTTGGTGTTGGAGATGTAGCCGATAGGTGCATCAAACCACACATAGAGCACCTTGCCCTCGGCGCCCTCTACGGGCACGGGGATACCCCAGTCGAGGTCGCGTGTCATGGCGCGTGGCTGCAAGTCCATGTCGAGCCACGACTTGCACTGTCCGTAGACATTCGGGCGCCACTCTTTGTGACCTTCAAGAATCCACTGCTTCAGCCAGTCCTGATATTGGTTCAGTGGCAGATACCAGTTCTTGGTCTTGCGCAACTCAGGCTTGGCCCCGCTGATGGTAGAGTGCGGATTGATGAGTTCCATCGGGCTGAGGTCGCTGCCACATTTCTCACATTGGTCGCCATAGGCGTTAGGATTGCCGCAATGAGGGCATGTACCCATGACATAGCGGTCGGCGAGGAACTGCTTGGCCTCGGGATCGTAGAGCTGTTCGCTCTCTTTCTCGATGAGCTTTCCGTCGTCGTAGAGCTTACGGAAGAAGTCGGAGGCGAGCTTGCTGTGCACCTTTGATGTGGTGCGGCTGTAGATGTCGAACGAGATACCGAACTCCTTGAACGAGTCCTTGATGATCTTGTGATAGCGGTCGCAGACATCCTGCGGCGTGATACCCTCTTTCTTGGCGCGAATGGTGATGGGCACTCCGTGCTCGTCGCTACCGCCGATGAAGACCACATCCTGCTTCTTCAGACGAAGATAGCGCACGTAGATGTCGGCCGGAACATATACACCGGCCAGGTGACCGATGTGCACACCGCCGTTGGCATAGGGCAGCGCAGCGGTGACAGTAGTACGTTTGAATTTCTTTTCTTCCATCTTGATTGCTTATACTTATTTCTTTATAGGTGCAAAATTACAAAAAGGTTTTGAGAAATCGGCAGTTACAGCCATGAATCATAAGATAGTATGGAGGAAAAATCATGATTTACTTTGTAATTACATCGGTTTATGGTACCTTTGCACTATGTTACAACGAGACTATTTCATCCGTATCCTTCAAGAGTTTATGGCTGCCGTGCAGCGTTTTCTTGAAAAGAAAGAGGAAGAGGGCAAGCACGACGTGGCGCTGCGCGACCTCTACCGACAGTATATCGGCAGCTACGACGACCTGCGCAACCTCACCGTGGAGGAGGCTATCGCCTACGCACACGACGTGTGGGAGGCTGACCGCCGAATGAGCAAGTTGGAGATGCTGGCCGGACTGTGGCATGCCGAGGGCGTGTACAAGGCTGATCCGCTGCGCACGATGCTGTTGGAGAAGGCTTTCCAACTCTATGACTATGTCGACACGCACAGCGGGGAGTACTCGCTGACACGAAAAGAGCGGATGAGACAAATCAAGGAAATGACACAAGCACAATAGTGTTTTAGCCATTTGATAAAAACAAGTTGCCGGGGAGGATGCTTCTCCGGTACACCTTATTATATATATAGGATAACAGATGAACACAAATGTCAATGACATGACCGTGGGCTCGCCGGCTCGCGGCATTCTCCATTTTGCCCTGCCTTTGGTGCTGGGCTATATACTCCAACAGATGTATCAGGTCATTGACGCCGCCATCGTGGGACGGTGGATCGGCGTCGGCGCGCTGGCTGCCGTGGGCGCGTCGTCATCGATCAACTTCCTGGTCATGGGCTTCTGCAACGGGTCGTGCGCCGGCTTTGCCATCCCTGTGGCGCAGGCTTTCGGCGGTAA
This sequence comes from uncultured Prevotella sp., assembly GCA_945873145.1. Lineage (GTDB taxonomy): Bacteria > Bacteroidota > Bacteroidia > Bacteroidales > Bacteroidaceae > Prevotella. The sequence goes on along the minus strand of CAMCBZ010000027.1, from coordinate 33,248 downwards.
GGACTATCACAAGATGCGGATCTATGTAGCCAATGCCGTGCGCATTGCCATGACCTTCGCGGCTGTCATAACCCTGCTCACCTGCATGTTCTGTACGAAAATCCTTGGACTTGTCAACACGCCGGCCGACATCTTCCACGATGCCTGGACGTTTCTCTTCCTGCAGTTCCTCGCCATTCCTTTCACCATGGGCTATAACCTGCTGTCGGGGTTCATCCGTGCGCTGGGCAACTCCAAGCAGCCTTTCTATTTCCTAATCATCGCTTCCTTGGTCAACATAGCCCTCGACGTGCTGCTCATCCTTGTCTTGGGCATGGGCGTGGCCGGTGCCGGAGTAGCCACACTTTTGTCGCAGGCTTTTGCCACACTGCTCTGCTGGCTCTACATCCGCGGCAAGATGAGACTGCTCATCCCCATGGGCGAGGAACGACACTACGACAACAAGCGCGTGTCGATACTTCTCAACAACGGAGTACCCATGGGCTTGCAGTTCAGCATCACGGGCATCGGCATCATCATGCTTCAAAGTGCCAACAACGCGCTGGGAACGGTTTGTGTGGCTTCGTTCACCGCCGCCATGCGCATCAAATATCTCTTCACCTGCGTCTTCGAGAACATCGGCGTAGCCATGGCTACCTATTGCGGACAAAACATCGGAGCGCGCAAGCTCGACCGCATATGTCGTGGCGTGAAGGATGCCATTGTCATCATGCTCGTCTATTTCGTGCTCACCGTGCTCATCATCTATCCTTTTGCCGACGAGATGATGATGCTCTTTGTCAAGAGCGGCGAGCAGGAAGTGATCGACAACGCCGCCATGTTCATGCGCATTGCCAACTATTTCTATCCTGCCCTCGGCCTGCTCACCATCTTCCGCTACAGCATCCAGGGACTGGGCTACTCCAATCTCTCGATGATGTCGGGCGTGATGGAGATGATCGCACGCTGCGGCGTGAGTCTGTGGCTGGTGCCTGCCTTAGCCTTCAAGGGCGTGTGTCTGGGCGATCCGGTGGCCTGGGTCTTTGCCGACCTCTTCCTCCTCCCCGCCTTTCTGTGGCTCTATCATCATCTGAAGCGGACGGTGGCTGTGGCATGAAGATTTACATACCTCTTTCCGCCCAGTCACCACGGTCGAGCTGACGGTAGCCGATAGCCTCGGCGATGTGGTCGGGCTGTATGCTGTCGCTACCCGCAAGGTCGGCGATCGTGCGGGCTACCTTCAGGATTCGGGAGTAGGCACGGGCTGAGAGTGAGAGACGCTCCATGGCCGTACGCAACAGTTCTATGCCGGCCGCATCGGGTTCGGCGAAGCGGTGGATGAGCCGCTCCGTCATTTGAGCATTGCAATGGATCGTCGGGTACTCGCGGAAACGTTCCGTCTGTATGGCACGTGCCTTGATCACCCGCTCACGGATCTTTGCCGACGGCTCACCGGGCTCTCCCTTGGAGATATCCTTGAAAGGCACCGGCGTGATCTCGCACTGAATGTCGATACGGTCCATCAGCGGGCCGCTGATCTTATTGAGGTATTTCTGTATCTGTCCCGGCGTGCACACACAGTGATGCGTCGGATCGCCATAGTAGCCGCAAGGACAGGGGTTCATTGACGCCACAAACATGAAGCTGCACGGATAAGTGACCGTGTACTTGGCGCGGCTGATGGTGATGACGCGGTCCTCAAGTGGCTGGCGCAGTACTTCCAACGTATGTTTATTGAACTCCGGCAACTCGTCGCAGAAGAGTACGCCATTGTGCGCCAGACTGATCTCGCCCGGCATCGGGTTCATGCCACCGCCGACGAGTGCCACCTCCGAGATTGTGTGGTGAGGAGCACGGAACGGGCGTTGCGAGATGAGTGAAGAGCTTTTGCCCAGTGTGCCGGCGACAGAATGGATCTGTGTGGTCTCCAGGCTCTCCGAGAGCGTCAGCGGCGGCAGGATAGACGGCAGGCGCTTCGCCATCATGCTCTTGCCCGATCCCGGCGGTCCGATCATGATGAGATTGTGACCACCGGCGGCAGCCACTTCCAAAGCACGCTTCACGCTCTCCTGACCACGCACGTCGGCATAGTCGAGATCGAAGTTGTATTGCTGTTCATAGAAGATCTTTCGCGTGTCCACCACTGTAGGCTCGAACTGCTTGGCACCCGTGAGAAACGCTACGACATCGGTCATGGTCTCCAAGCCATAGACTTCGAGTTTGTTGACGATAGCGGCCTCATGGACGTTTTGCTTTGGTACGATCAGTCCCTTATAGTGTTCAGCCCGTGCCTTGATGGCGATGGGCAGTACACCCTTCACCGGTTGCAGCTTACCATCAAGGCTGAGCTCGCCGACCATCATATACCGGTCGAGCTCAGGTGCGTCCATCTGTCCCGAAGCTGTGAGGATGGCGATAGCCAACGGCAGGTCGAAGCTGCTGCCCTCCTTGCGCAGGTCAGCAGGAGCGAGGTTCACGGTCAGGTCGGCACGTGGAAACTTATAGCCATTGTTCTGCATGGCGGCCGCAATGCGGTCACGTCCCTCACGCACAGCCTCGTCGCCAAGACCCGTGAGATGATACATCACGCCACGCGTCAGACTCACCTCAATGGTCACCGTCGTCACTTCCAGGCCGTTGACAGCAGCACTATATGTCTTTACCAACATCGTTCTGTTCTCCTTTTTTTCTAGCTCTGTTTTAGTAAAACAGTTACATTTGCCATCCAGTAATCATCAGTCACCGTCTCTATTGCAGCAGTTCCATGATTTTGTCGTGGAGCTGCGTGCCCATGAGATTTCGCGCGACAATACGGTTGTCCTTCACTATGATGTTGTCCGGAACTCCCATCATGCCTAATTGCTGTAAGGCTTGGCTGTCGAACATCTTGCCGTCGCAGACATTGGGCCACGAGATGCTGTCAACACGCAGGGCTCCGTCGCAGTCGCTACGGCTCGCGTCGACCGATAGCGATACCACTTTTAGCCGACCGCCTGACTGACGCTGCAACTGTTTCAATGTGCGGAGCATGTCCATGCTATTGTAGCTCCATGATGCCCACGTGCAGATGACGGCAAGACCGGAAGAGAGATCCGATGAAGAGACCAGGCGTCCCTTGGTGTCGTAGGTGGAGAAAGTCGGCAATACGGAGCCAACGCCTACATGCGACATAGAGTTCAGCTGACGGATCATGCGTGACAGATCAGCCTGGTCGGTCTGTTTGGACTGCATTTTTTGAGCCAACCGCAAGGCAGTCTGGTAGTCGGGTTGCGCGTCAGAGATAAAATACTTCTTGATCAGCCACAGTCCGACAACAGATCCTGGATGGTCGTTGACGAAGACTTCAGCCGCACGCTTGGCCTCGGGTGGCGATGCTTTAGCCACTTGCTCACGGAACTTGGTGTAAAGTTCATTGTCGTCGGTGCCTTTGACTTCAATTTCCTTCAGGTGCGATGCGTCTCCATTGATGCTGACACTCTTGCCTGGCTGGGCAAAGATCGGCACGACAGAATAATTGGGAAACACCAGATAGAGAATGGTAGGATGCTTACAGGGGACCTCATAGGCGAAGCGTCCTCCTTCGACATGTATGGTGTCGAGTCCGTCGATGGACCCGTTCTCAGCATAGACATAAAAGTCGCTCTGATTGATGTTTAACAGATGACCTTCTATCTGGAAGTGGTCGCCGTCGACACCGCAGGACGAAATCAGCAGGGTCAGCAAGAGCAGAAGGCCTGAGAAACATCCGGCTGCATAACGGTTGAAACGAATATGAAACTGCATATACAATACAAAACAAAAAAGAAAGCCTTCGCCCCCATACTTGAGGTCGAAGGCTTATCATGATAATGGATGGAAATCGGAATGATTACTTCAGGTTGGCCAGCTCCAAGTCGTTGGCTGCATAAGCTGCGAGCTTAGCATCTTTCTGGCAAGCACGCTGCAGGTAGTCCTTGGCAGTGGCTGTGTTGCCCTGACGGTTGAGCACGAGTGCCATCAGATAGTCTGTCATGGCGTCAGCGTTCTTCACGTTCTTCAGCGTAGCGACAGCAGCGGCATAGTCCTTGTTGAGCAGCTGAGCCAAAGCGGCACTGTTGGAATAGCTGTTGCCGAAGTTCTGTACGGCAGTAGCATAGTTGCCTTTGGCAATGTTCAGATTGCCCAGCACCTCGTTGAAGCCGTTGGCGCCGATAGCGTCGGCCAGGTGATTGGTAGCGGCATTGAGGTCGCCATGCTTCATGTCGATGAGTGCGAGGTTGGCATTGGCCTCAGGAGCGTCAGCACGCTTAGCCTTAGCCTGCTCGATATACTGCTTAGCCATGGACTCGTCGCCCTTGTTGAAGGCCATGACAGCCATGTTGTTGAAAGCGCGGTAGTCCTTATCATACAGTTCGGCTGTCTTCTTATAGATAGCTTCCTTCTTGGCAGGATCGCTCTCCAGAGTAGCGGCATAGAGCAGCTCATCAGAAGTCAGACGGGCAGGGTCGGCAGCGTACTGCTGCTTGATCTGGTCGTCGCTTCTTCCCACAGTCTCATAGTTGATGATCATACGGCTACGGCGCAGCTCAGGCAGAATGCCGTCAGCAAGCTCACGGAAGCCTTCGCTCATGTTGCGGATCTGGCGCTCACGCTCCTCGGGATCCTTATACATCTCCAAGACGCGCAGGATCACGTCCTTGTCCTGGATGTTGCTGGCTTTGACGAGACGCTTGAAGCCGTCCCAGTCCTGAGCCGTATAGTGTGCATCGATGTCCTTGGTATTGAGTTTGGCAGCCTTGACCTGCTCCTTGACATATCCCTCAGTAGTGTTCTGGCGTTTGTTGGCCAGCTTGTCGTTGAAGGAATAGCCTCCATCAGGAGACGCATAAGCCTGCACCTCCACGTTCTTCAGGTTCAAGCCCTCGCGGTTGGCATTGATTCTCTTCAACATGGCGAGGAACTCCTTGACGGAGTTGTTCTTCAGCTCACTCTTGCGGAGATTGGCCTGGTTGATGAGGAACTTGATGTTGGCTTCATACTTTTGTGCCTTCACACGCTCGAAGGAGTCCGGTGCAATGCATCCGCCGGCGTTCATCAGCGTCTGCTTGTAGAGCTCTGCTGTAGCCAGCACGCCATTGGCGACTTTCACAGCCGGCACGTTGACTTTCTTCTTGCCGACACGGGCGTCGAACGTGAGATACATCTCGCTCTTCTGCATATCAGGCACATAGTCGAAAGCGGTCTTCATCGTGTATCGGCCGCCCATCTTGTAGGAGATGGTCTGGTCATTGCCCATGACTTTCTCGCCCTGGAAGGTAGCGCTCTTGCCTTGAGCAACCTGACCATTGCCAAAGCGCAGCTCTGGAATCACCGTCACCACAGCCTTCGGCTTCATATATTTCACGGGGAAGTTACCATTGATGGTAGCAGGAACTTGGCCGCCTAAAGTCTCCAAGGGATTAGGATCTACCGTAAAATTATCGGCAGAGAGCTTTCCCAGTTTGGAAGAGCATGACGACAGGGCCACTATAGAACAAACTGATAAGGTTAGAACGAAATGGTTGCGCATAATAATATAAATGATTAACGTGCCGCGAGCGGGACTCGAACCCGCACGACCATTTCTGGCCAAGGGATTTTAAGTCCCTCGTGTCTACCAATTCCACCATTGCGGCGACGGTATGAATAAAAAAAGAGCGGCAAACGGGACTCGGACCCGCGACCTCGACCTTGGCAAGGTCGCGCTCTACCAACTGAGCTATTGCCGCGTTATGTTTGCAAAGGTAAGACTATTTCTTTGAACCGCCAAGCGTTTCACACATTTTAATAGATAGGCGATGAACGATGACTGTTTTTATTTAAACATCATGATTCTTCTTGAACCAGAACTTGAAGATGGGGTCGACGAAGGTGTAGGAGTCTCCGTCCTTCTCGATAATGTCTTTTCTGATCAGCGTCTGCTTGTTCCTGCTGATGGTCTGTGGGGCACCCAGCGAATATCTCTGATTGACATTCTGTGCACTGAAATGGCTTTCTCCATTGGCGATGGCTATCAGCATGTTGACCTGAGACACCGATAGTCCGTCAACGTCTGCCTCAAAGACAGGGGCATTGGTGTCGACGAGTAGAATGGTCTGTTCTTGAAATATCTCTTCCGTCACGGCCGTTTGGGTTCCACACCATATAAAGAAGCTCAACTGTTGCACATACCAACTGTGGCATTCGGTGATGTCGCAGATGCTGTTGGCAAACTCCTCAGAGATACTCTTCCCCGTTTCCGTAAACGTCTTGACGATATAGGGCACCCAATATTCTCTCGCTATCTTCTTCAAATAGAACACTTGACCAAAGCGGTAGAATGGATTGTTGGAATTGTTGAAGATGTCCATCATCATGTGCCGTTTGCTGCCGTAGAGACAGTAGGTCACATCCTCCTGCTGCTGCCAGACCGACCGCATGAATCCTTCCATCTGTTTCCATTCGGGGAGCAGGGCCAGTTGCTGAAACTCATCAATGCAAACGATGACATGGTAGCCATGGGCCTTGGCCAATGTTTCGGGCAGGTTCAGAATATTCTCCGCACTCCGCTCCAAAGGCTTGAACTTCAGATCGAGGGATACAGCGTTGAGCGGATCGTTCTGCAATGTGATGCTCGGCGTCAGCGAAGGGATGTACTTCTTGACGAGTTCTATTCCCTTCTCCAAAGTATTGCCTACGCCACTGATAACAGCGGAGGCAAAGGCATTGTAGAAATCTGAAGCACTGTGAATCTTGAACGCATCAATGAAGCAGGTACGGATATTCTTGTCTTCGTTGCGCAATTCTTCCATGGCAACTTTGACAAGCGAAGACTTTCCCCACCGGCGTGGGGAGATCAGCATGACATTGATACCATTCTGCAAGAATGTTTTCAATCGCTTCCTGTCTTCCTCGCGATCGATAAAGTTGTCTTTTGTCGCCAGTTCTCCATAAACAAATGGCTTCTTCATATTGATATTTTCTATCGTTGCTATGCAAATATACGCAATATCACGCAAACGTGACTCACGCATGTGTGATATTTACGTTGTTTTAACGCTGTGATACCAAGGAGCAACTGCTCGTGCCGTAATCGTGAAGTCTTTCTTTGTATAAGTCCAAGTGTATAGAACTACCTCACGCTGAGCAAGCCATAAGCACCTGTGGTGACGACGGGATAGCGTGTCATCTTCTTGCCGCCACTGCCGGAAGCGATGATGCCGCCATTGTTGAGATCATAGGTTCTGTGACAATTGGAGCAGGACGCAATGCCGATGTTGTTCACCTTGAGCGGATAGCTGTGCAGCGGCAGCGCGTTGGAGTCAAAGCAGTTGGGGCACTCGCGGTCATAGGCGTAGAAGACTCCGTCGGTAGAATTGCCATACCCCACTATCAAGCCTCCGTTCAGGCCAAGGATGAGCTGACCGCTTTGCTGACGTAACTTGTCTTTAGCACCAAAAGCCACACGGCTGCTGCCGCCCTGGTTATTGACAAACACAAAATACTGTGCACCACTCTGTGACGTCGTAGTTATCGTGGTGAAGACACCGGAGTATTGCGTCATGGCGTGGGCCAATGTCGCGTCTTTATGCTCTGTTTGATTGTCGAAAAACAGCGAGCAGGGGGCCGTGCTGAATTCACTCTGTATCTGCATATCACCGCAAGCCAACAGAAGTGTCATCGACAACAAGCCTGCAACCAACAGGAAACCTAAACCTTTGTGCTTCATTGATTATCCTTCATTCTTGTCGTGTTGATGAGAATCCTTCCCGTCAGCACTCATCACCCACCACTCACCATTCATCACTCAACACTCATTATTCCTCATTCAAGAGAGCCTTCTCTGCTTCCTCCACTCTCTCGAAGTGGAAGCCGTCGAGTGTCTTGTCCATGAGTTCCTGGATATGGTCATTGCAGAGATTGCCAATGGAGCCTTCGTGTGTGTGATGGATGTGGTGGTCAGCCTTGAACGTACCAGCCTCGATCTCCATGCCCACCTTCTTATAAGCGTCGCGGAACGGCATGCCATTAGCGGCCAGTCGGTTCACCTCCTCCACAGAGAAGATCGGATCGTACATCGGGTTGTCGAGGATATGCCGGTTCACCTCTATTTTGTTGATGATATAAGCCGCCATGCTCAAGCAGTCTTTCAACTCGTCGAAAGCAGGCAGGAACACCTCCTTGATGATCTGCAGATCGCGGAAATAGCCCACGGGCAGGTTATTCATGATGAGCATGATCTGCTGCGGCAGGCTTTGTATCTTGTTGCTCTTGGCACGGATGAGCTCAAAGACATCGGGGTTTTTCTTGTGCGGCATGATGCTCGAACCCGTGGTGCACTCCTTGGGCAGATGCACGAAGCCAAAGTTCTGACAGTTGAACAGACAAGCGTCGAACGCCATCTTAGCCAGTGTGCCGGCCACCGAAGCGAGGGCGAACGCCACGTTGCGCTCCATCTTTCCGCGTCCCATCTGCGCATAGACCACGTTATAGTCCATCGAGTCGAAGCCCAGCAACTCCGTCGTCATCGTGCGGTTCAGCGGGAAGGAAGAGCCATAGCCAGCCGCAGAGCCGAGGGGATTGCGGTTCGTCATCTTATAGGCAGCCTGCAGGAAAAGCATGTCGTCGGCAAGACTCTCGGCATAAGCGCCAAACCACAGACCGAAGCTCGAAGGCATAGCAATCTGCAGATGAGTGTAGCCGGGCATGAGCACATCCTTGTACTCGTTGCTCTTCTGTATGAGTTCATCAAAGAGACTCTTCACCTCGTCGACAACTTCCATCAGTTCGTGGCGCGTGAAGAGCTTCAAGTCCACGAGCACCTGGTCGTTGCGTGAGCGTCCCGAATGGATTTTCTTACCCAGGTCGCCGAGCTTACGCGTGAGCATGAGCTCTACCTGAGAGTGCACATCCTCCACGCCGTCCTCGATGACAAACTCACCTTTCTCGCACGTGCGATAGATGTTTTTCAGTTCAGCGAGCAGTTTCTTTAGCTCGTCTTTCTCTAAGAGTCCGATGCTCTCGAGCATGGTGATGTGTGCCATCGAGCCGAGCACGTCGTACTTGGCAAGGTACATATCCATCTCGCGGTCGCGTCCCACGGTGAACCGCTCTATTTCTTTATTGACTTCAAATCCTTTCTCCCACAGTTTATTGGCCATAATACGAATGTTGAGTGTTGAATGTTGAATGATGAATGATAACAATGATGAATGTTGAATGTTAAGTGATGAATTGTTTCAATGATGAATAAACAATGTTGAGTGTTGAATTGTAAAGCGGTAGCTCCCCGTCAACATTCAACATTGGATTCATTCATCATTCATATTGTATCATTTGCAGCGCATCAGCGATCTTCTCGATACCTTCCTGCAACGGCTTTTTCACCATGCCGCTGATAAAAGGATTGAGATCTGCCTTGATGGTGAGCTTCATCTTGCAGGTAGTGTCTGTGACCGGCAACAGCTGAATCCAGAAGTTGAAGGGCAGCGGACTCTCTTGCGTCTCGAACTTAATCGTCTTCGGCGCCTCGCGCTCCACGATGACGAGCTTCACGGCACCCATCTGTGTGCTGATGCTGATGCTGTCGGTGTCGAACGACAAATCCTTGATCTTATCCTCAGGCAAGCGGTCGCGCACGCGGTCGATATTGCTCAGATCGCTGAGCATCGCATAGACTGAAGCCTGTGGATAAGCGATCTGTCGGATCGTGCTTTCTATCTTTGTACTCATATTATTATGTGCGTATAGATAAGGTATGCCTTGACTTATTTCTTCCAGTTGGCGGGATCCTTGCGCCACTCATGCAGCGTAGCGATGTCCTCAGCCTTGATGTAGCCAGTCTCCTCTGCCTTCTCCACGACATGCTCGTAGTCGGTCAGCGTGACGAGCTTCACCTTGGCATCTTCAAACGCCTTCTGTGCAATGGGGAATCCGTAAGTGTAGCTGGCAACCATACCCACTACTTCGAAACCGGCCTCGCGCAGTGCGGCAACAGCCTTCAAAGAACTGCCACCCGTGGAGATGAGATCCTCCACAACGACCACCTTAGAGCCCTCGGGCAGCGTGCCTTCGATAAGGTTGCCCATGCCATGATCCTTTGGTTTCGAACGAACGTAGCAGAAAGGAAGGTTCAGCTCATCGGCCACCAGCGCGCCCTGAGCAATAGCTCCCGTAGCCACACCGGCCACAGCAGTAGCCTCGGAGAAGTGCTCCAAAACAGCGTGAGCCAGCTCCAGTTTCACGAAGCTGCGCAGATCAGGATAGGACAGCGTCTTGCGGTTGTCGCAATAGAATGGCGACTTCCAACCGGAAGCCCATGTAAACGGATCGTTGGGCTGAAGTTTAATGGCTTTAATCTTCAGCAGTTTCTCTGCAAATACTTTCTGTAAGTTATCCATAGTTGATGTTGTTTATGCTTGTAACAGTTGACGCTACAAAGTTAATGAAAAAAAGGCAAAAGGCGCACTTGTAGCCTCGTTTTTCTTTGTCATTTGGAAAAATATCCGTAACTTTGCACGCGAGTTTTATAATATGTTTCATCAATGTGGAAGAATTTGGCTGCTTGCAACCACACTAAAAAATGCTAAAACTGCAAAATCACCCTCAGATTTTACGGTTACTTGGCGTTATTCCACGCTTAAAAAGTAATGGAAAAATGAGTTATCTATTTTCTTCAGAATCCGTTTCGGAAGGACATCCTGACAAGGTGGCCGACCAGATTTCCGATGCCATCCTCGACCAGTTCCTGGCTTATGACCCCAAGGCTCACTGCGCTGTGGAGTCATTTGTTACCACCGGACAGGTAGTCATCATGGGCGAGGTGCACTCCAATGCCTACATCGACCTGCAGGCCATGGCGCGCAAAGCCATCAAGCGCATCGGCTACAGCAAAGCCGAGTATCAGTTCGACTACAACTCCTGCGGTATCCTCACGGCCATCCATGAGCAGAGCGGCGACATCAACCAGGGCGTCAGCCGCGAGAAAGAGGAAGAGCAGGGCGCCGGCGACCAAGGCATGATGTTTGGCTACGCCTCCAACGAGACCGACAACTACATGCCTGCCACCCTCGACCTGGCACACCTGATCATGTACACCTTGGCCCAGATCCGCAAGGAAGGCAAGGTGATGACCTATCTGCGCCCCGACGCCAAAAGTCAGGTGACCATGGAATACAACGAGAAAAACGAGCCCGTGCGCATCGACACCATCGTGGTCTCTACCCAGCACGACCCCTTTGTCCAGCCCAAGGACAGCAGCCGCAAGGCTCAGAAAGAGGCCGACGAGCAGATGCTCGCCAAAATTCGCGAGGATGTCATCAACATCCTCATCCCACGTGTCAAGGAAGCTGCCGGCGACAAACTGCGCCAACTCTTCGACAACAGCCTGGCCAACGCCAACGAGGCTGAGGTCAACGCCAACGACCGCGAGCGCAAGCTGATGCACGACGGCATCAAGTACTACGTCAACCCGACGGGTAAGTTCGTCATCGGCGGTCCTCACGGCGACACTGGACTGACGGGCCGCAAGATCATTGTCGACACCTACGGAGGCCGTGGCGCTCACGGCGGTGGTGCCTTCTCGGGCAAAGACCCCAGCAAGGTAGACCGCAGCGCAGCCTATGCCGCCCGCTATATCGCCAAGAACATGGTGGCTGCCGGCGTGGCCGACGAGATGCTTGTGCAGCTGGCCTACGCCATCGGTGTGGCTGAGCCCGTGAGCGTCTATGTCAACACCTACGGCCGCAGCCATGTCAACTTGAGTGACAGCGAGATCGCCCGCAAGGTGGAAGAGCTCTTCGATTTGCGCCCCAAAGCCATTGAGGACACGCTCAACCTGCGCCAGCCCATCTATTTCGAGACGGCAGCCTACGGCCACATGGGCCGTCAATGTCAGACAGTCAAGAAGACCTTCGAGAGCCTCTATCACGAGGAAAAGACGATAGAGGTGGAGCTCTTCACCTGGGAGAAGCTCGACCAGGTAGACCGCATCCGCAAGGCCTTCGGCTTATAACTATCTTTGCAGAGGGCGGAGACGGCATCACGGCTCCGCTCCTGCCTCTCCACACAAGGACGGCTTACGGGCCGTCCTCTTGTATTTTTCGATATAGCAAATGATACAGCAAAGCGATTCTACGGCAGCAGCCACACCCGTACAGGCCAAGCAGCACACTGCCACACACCACCAGAGTGGCTACCGCTCTCCATGGGATATCATCAAAACATTGCCCGCGACCGCGACACCGTGGCAACAGGACTCGGCCATCAGGGCTAACTATAAGTTTCCGCAAGTCGACTGGGCGCACTACCACAATCCGCTGCGCACACCGACTACCAAGCCCACGGGCTTCGGCAAGATGAACTTGAGCAAGCCGCTGTACTACAGTTACTCGCTCGTGCAGCCCGACTCCATCTATCGTCCCGAGTATGCCACCTACCGGCAGGGCGTGGCGGGAGATCCCGTGCCCTATTCCATCGCCAACGACAACCTCATCTCTTCGGTGCTCATCGCCTGCTTTGTCTTTGCCCTCATCGCCATCGCCCAGTCGGGAGGCTTTATCCGCCGACAATTCAAGAACTTCTTCTATACACAGCGCGAAGGCACCACCGAGATCACCGAGACCAGCGGCGAGCTACGCTTCCAGCTCTTCTTGCTATTGCAAACCTGCCTGCTCTTCTCGTTGGTATTTTTCTTCTATACCGGCAACTATGCGGGCACATCCTTCACCGTACCGCAATATCTCACGGTAGGCATCTACACCGGTGTGCTCCTGCTCTACTTCGGTGTCAAGGCTCTGCTGTACGCTGTGGTGAACTGGATCTTCTTTGATAAGAAAAAAAACGAACAGTGGAACAAGAGTATGCTCTTCCTTTCATCCATTGAGGGCATCGCGCTCTTCCCGATGGTCATGCTGTCGGTCTACTTCAACTTATCGCTCCAAACGACCATTGCTTACACTGCTATTGTCGTCATTTTAGTTAAATTGTTGGCTTTCTATAAGTCCTACTTGATATTTTTCCAGAAAACCAGCGTCTTTGTGCAAAGTTTTTTGTACTTTTGTGCACTTGAACTCATGCCACTGGGCTCCCTGTGGGGTGTACTGGTGTTGACGGATAATTATTTAAAAATAAACTTTTAGGACACAATGATTAAGAAGATCATGATTTCCCTGCCTAAACCGGCGGGCGAGAAATCCCCGTATTACGATATAGAGAAAGAGTTCGGGGTAGAGATCGTCTTTCGCCCTTTCATCAAAGTAGAGGGGCTCACAGCTAAGGAATTTCGCCAGCAGAAAGTAAGCATTCTTTCACATACGGCCATCGTCTTCACCTCACGGCATGCCATTGACTTCTTTTTCCAATTAGCCAACGAGCTTCGTCTTACCATTCCGGAAGACATGAAATATTTCTGCGTCACCGAGACTATTTCCCTCTATATCCAGAAATACGTGCAGTATCGCAAGAGAAAAGTATTCTTTGGTAACACGGGCAAGATCGATGATCTTATCCCCGTGATGATGAAGCACAAGCAAGAGAAATATCTCGTGCCACTGAGCAGTGTACATAACGACGATATCAAGAACAAGCTCGATGCCAAGGGACTCAACCATACTGAGTGTGTGATGTATCGCACGCTGAGCAACAACTTCACTCCGGAAGAGGTGAAGAATTTCGATTGTGACATGCTGATCTTCTCCACACCTACTGGTGTGAACTATCTCACACAGTCTTTCCCCAACGTCAAGGACGGCACGCTCAAGCTCGGCGCCTTCGGTCCCGCTACGGGCAAGGCCATTGAGAAGGCCGGACTGCCCGTCTCGCTCATGGCCGGCACAAAGGAGTATCCCTCGATGGTCGCCGCACTCAAGGCTTTCCTGAAAAAGGAGAACGGCGAGGACTAATTCCTTAAGTTTAAGCATGGCACAATATCGACCGACACTCAGCAAGAGTGAGCGCATCTATCACCGCAAAGCCATAGACGCGCTCTTCAAGGAGGGCAACAGCCACTCGATGTCTGCCTTCCCACTCCGGGCTGTGTACATGCTGATCCCCACTACTGATGGCGACGCGCAGCAGGACGAAAAAACGGAGCGGCCGCAGGCTAAGTTCCTCATCAGCGTGCCCAAGCACTGCTTTCGGAGGGCTGTGAAGCGCAACCGCATCAAGCGACTCGTCAGGGAGGCTTACCGCCACAACAAAGGTCTGGTCGCGCAGTGGCCACTCGCCATCGCCTTCATCTGGATGGACCGGCGGATGCCCACCGCCGCAACGGTCAACAAAAGCATAGTCAACCTGCTTTCCCGCATCCACGAGAAGATGGCTGTAACTGACAAGGAGCAGACGAGCTCAAACTCTTTGAGTAGCGACGAATGAGGAAACTGTTGCATATCGTCTCCCACGGTCTGGCGTGGCTGTTGGTGCAGCCGATCGTGTTCTACCAAAAGTTCATCACGCCCTACACGCCACCTTCGTGCCGCTTCACGCCGACCTGTTCGGAATATGCGCGCCAGGCTATTCTCAAACACGGGCCCGTCAAGGGACTGCTCTTAGCCATCTGGCGTATCCTGCGCTGCAATCCCTGGGGTGGCAGCGGCTACGATCCGGTGCCATAATTCCACTTTCATCTGTTGTTGATGACATCATCGGCTCTTTGAGCCCTTAAACATATAAAAATGAAAAACTTCGTAGAAGAACTGAAATGGCGCGGCATGCTCGCCCAAATCATGCCGGGCACTGAAGAGTATCTCAATACTCATCTCGTTTCGGCATATCTGGGTACCGACCCTACTGCCGACTCCCTGCATATCGGACACCTTTGCGGCATCATGATGCTGCGTCACCTGCAGCGCTGCGGACATAAGCCTTATCTGCTCGTCGGCGGTGCCACGGGTATGATCGGCGATCCTTCGGGCAAGAGCCAGGAGCGCAACCTACTCGACCAGGACACGCTCTATCACAATCAGGAGGCCATCAAGAAGCAGGTCAGCAAGTTCCTCGACTTCGACGGCAATGAGCCCAACAAGGCTGAGTTGGTCAATAACTACGACTGGATGAAGGACTATAAGTTCCTCGACTTCGTGCGCGACATTGGCAAGCACATCACCGTCAACTATATGATGGCCAAAGACAGCGTGCAGAAACGTCTCAACGGCGAGGCCCGCGACGGTCTGTCTTTCACCGAGTTCACCTATCAGTTGCTCCAGGGCTACGACTTCCTTTATCAGTACGAGCACTATGGTGTGCGCCTGCAGCTTGGCGGCAACGACCAATGGGGCAATATGACCACCGGTACAGAGCTCATCCGCCGCACCCTCGGCAACGATGCCGAGGCCTTCTGCCTCACCTGTCCGCTCATCACCAAAGCCGACGGCAAGAAGTTCGGAAAGACCGAGAGCGGCAACGTCTGGCTCGACCGCAACCGCACCACACCATACGCTTTCTATCAGTTCTGGCTCAACGTCAGTGACGAGGATGCCGAGCGCTATATCAAGATCTTCACCGACCTCGACAAGGAGACCATCGACGCACTCATCGCCGAGCACCGCCAGGATCCCGGTCGCCGTGTGCTGCAGAAGCGTCTCGCCGCTGAGGTCACCACGATGGTACACTCCAAAGAAGACCTTGACATGGCTATCGCTGCCAGCAACATCCTCTTCGGCAAGGCTACTAAGGACCAGCTCGCTCAGCTTGACGAGGCTACGCTCGTGGACGTCTTCAAGGATGTGCCTCACTACGGGCTCGGTAAGGACCAGCTCGGACAGAAAGCTATCGACGTGTTCTGCCAGGACGGTTGGGACATCTTCCCCAGCAAGGGCGAGATGCGCAAGATGGTCAAGGGCAATGGCGTGAGCCTGAACAAGGAGAAGCTCGCCGCCTTCGACCAGCCCATCACTGCCGAAGATCTCATCGACGGCAAGTATCTGCTCGTACAGCGCGGCAAGAAGAACTATTACCTCATCACCGTGAAGTGATGCGTCTGTAGTCCATTTTTCTCGATTGCTGTCATCCGGCAGTCCATAGAGTTTGGACGACACATTATATATATCGTTGCCGTCACCCTTTTGGGGTGGCGGCAATGTTTTTTTTTGCACCATTAATTCTTAAGAAAACAGCATAAAAATTTGGTGGTGCACGGAAAAAGCAGTATCTTTGCAGCCAAGATTGTCGTATGGTGTAATGGTAGCACAACAGGTTTTGGTTCTGTTTGTCGTGGTTCGAATCCGCGTACGACAACAACAAGGGGCTTCCGAATGCGTTCGGAAGCCCCTTGCTTGCTTTATAACATTTAAGAACGTGCTACCTATAAGTAGCTATTCAGCGAATGAAGTTGAAAACTCGCCACTCGCTATTTTCTTTTTATCAAGAATTTGAGAATTATAGAATATCCCACACCTTATCATGAATTGATAAGAATTGGAGAATATAATTAGTTTTCAGCTTTCGTCTGATAATGCGTTATGATTCATGTCGAAAGAAGAATTCTCTCATTCTCAAATTCTTGAGATAAAAAAGTTACAGAGAGCTTTTGCTGAATAGTTACACCTATGACGCTATAAAACTTTTTTGGAATAGCGGTATTTTAGGGTTAAAACATTTTAGGAATATCTAAGGATCTACGCAAGGGCGCAGGTTCTTAGTATCGCTATAGTGTCTTTTTTTTGAGTTTTCTTGTCACAAATTCGCAAGGTTTGCGTATCTTTATTGTAAACGACAAGAAAGATGACCATCGAGGAATACCAACAGGAAGTGGAGCGTATCCGTCCGGGACTGTGCCGGACGGCCATACGCTACTTAGGCGAAGCCGACGGCGAGGACGCCGTGGAGGTGACGCTCGTGAGGCTGTGGCAGATGGCCGGCGACCTGCGGGCACCCATCAACGCTTTGGCGCAGACGCTGTTGCGCAACCACTGCATCGATGTGCTGCGCCGCCGCCACATCACCGTAGCCCTTGACGGTCACGACATAGCGGTCGACGACGAGCAGGACCAGCGCGTGGAGACGATGATGGGGCTCATCAAGCAACTGCCGCCCATGCAGCAGACGGTGTTGCAACTCAGACATATCAACGGCATGGAGATGGCACAAGTGGCTGAGATCACAGGAATGAATGAGCCTGCCGTGAGAAAGTGCCTGAGCCGTGCACGACAAGCTTTGCGCACCATGATGCTCAGAAAGATGAAAGAAGCATGTGATGCGTGTACTATATATAATAAGGTGTAGACAAGCCAAACAACTATATATCAGATATAACAATGAAACCATCAGATAGAGACATCCACCGCTTGGTGGAGAAATTCATGGACGGCGGCACGACGCTAAGCGAGGAGCACGAGCTCTACGCTTACTTCCATGGCAGTGCTGTTGCCGACGACCTGCAGCAGATGCGGGAACTGTTCCTGGGACTGGAGAGCCTGGACGGACTCGGCAAGCAGCAAAAGGCAGAAGAACGGCCCAAGCCAGTGGCCCGCCGCTTACGTCTTCGTCCATGGCTGACCGCTGTGGCTGCCACGTTGCTGACGCTCATCGTCGTGTCGGCCGCACTTTATGTCAACCACCAACAAAACTATTGCGAGGCAATCGTCTATGGACAGAAGGTCACTGACAAGACCGCCATACGCGCCGAGATGGCCCAGACGATGAAAGCCGTGGGCATTGAGGGCGACAACGGTGTCGACGACCAACTGCACGATGTGCTGATGACAGAGAACAATGAATAAACAGTCAACGATATGAAAAGGAGAATCATCTTTGCGCTGCTTGCCCTGTTGCTGCCACTCTTCGCTCTGGCACAAAAGGGTCTGCACGCCAACGCGGCCTTCACGGGACAGATCATACCGCAAGACCAGACCGTAGAGGTGAAGGTACGGGGAAGGGCATTGAGTGCCTACCGGCTGACCTTTTACCACAGCGTGCGCTTTAAGGCGAATGCCCAGCAGAAGAGTACGATGGACAATCTCGTGGAAAAGGACAAGGCACAGGCCATTGGCACGGAACTGCGACGCAAAGGTCATACCTCGTCGCTCATCCTCTGCCTGCCACCACAAGGGCGGACCCACCGCTATCTGTGCTACCTTACCAACGGCAGTAAAGGCCATTGGGCCATCACTGTCGTGTATATGGAAGGCTCGGTGAGCAGCATCGACGAGCTGAGAAAACTCATCAACTGACCAATAAGCTCTACCAAATCAAGAACATCTAAAGACAGAAAAAATATGAAAATCGCAATGCTTTTCCTGGCGGCTCTGCTGCCCTTGATGGCGCAGGCACGCAACAACAATCCGCAGGACACGCTCGTGGTGAACAAGCCGACAAAGGTCACCGTCATCACCAGCGACTCTGCACAGACCATCTATATCCAAGGCAAAGAGGGCAATCCTAAGTATGCTTACCGCAACTCCATCCAGCTTGTCGACAGCAACTACGTCAGCACGAGCACCATCGACAATGATTTCAACTTCAGCTTCGGGCCTTTCGGAAGGAAGCAGACCAAGCCTCAGAAATACCCAAGTTCTGAGACGACGATGAACTTCTTCGTCGGCTTCAATGCCGCACCGGGCATGCCACAGGCTGCCGACCTGCATCCGTTCAGCTCGTGGGAGTTTTGGTGGCTCATCGCCGACTGCGGCATCTATCCGTGGAACAGTCATCACAAGTTCACTATCGGCTTCGGACTGGACTGGCGCAACTACCGCATCAAGGGTGATACGCGCTTCACAAAACTCGACAACGGCACCATCGGTCTGGGAACTTATCCCGAAGGCGCCTCACCACAGTTCTCACGCCTCAAGGTGCTCAGCCTCACAGTGCCCATACGCTATCATTTTTATCCGTCCAGATACTTTGGTTTCTCGCTCGGCCCAGTGATTAACCTTAACACCTATAGCAGTCTGAAGACGCGGTGGAAGATAGACGGGACGAAGGTCAAGGACACAAGCAAGAACGCACATGTCAAGCCGGTCACCGTCGATCTGATGGCCACCGTCGACTGCTTGGGCTGTAACTTCTACTTTAAATACAGTCCCTGCGACCTCATCAAGAACGGCTACGGCCTGCAGTTCAAGACGCTGTCGTTTGGTATATTCCTGTAGATTAACCACAAAACCTCCGCACTACAAATGCAGCGCGGAGGTTTTGCTATTTTATCAGTCGGCTATTATTGAATTACATTCCGAGTTTATAGACCTTGAGATTCGTGATTTTGGCGGTACCGCCTTTGCTATAGCTGTTGTTAGGCAGCATTGAGAATACAAGTTTTATAAATAATACTTGTCTAAAAGTTTGCTATTTTGGAAACAAACACGTATATTTGCAGGCATAAAAAAGATATGAAGTGGAAC
The DNA here is from genome assembly GCA_945873145.1 of uncultured Prevotella sp. GTDB lineage: Bacteria > Bacteroidota > Bacteroidia > Bacteroidales > Bacteroidaceae > Prevotella. The sequence goes on along the minus strand of CAMCBZ010000027.1, from coordinate 13,935 downwards.
ATATAAAAGTGTTATTAAGCGATGAAGCAAAAGCCTTTTTGAGACAACAGTCTTTCAAAGCTCAAAGAAAGATAGCCTATAATATCCGTAAACTGGAAAGTGGCATCATGGATAAAGAACTCTTTAAGAAATTGGAAGGTTCAGATATTTGGGAAATCAGAACTCTCTTTGAAGGCTCTTGCTACCGCCTTTTCTCTTTTTGGGATACAGAAAATGAAACATTAGTGATAGCAACTCACGGGATAGTGAAGAAAACGCAGAGGACGCCAATCAAGGAGATCAGAAAAGCCGAAGAAATAAGAAAAGAATACTTCAATGACAAAGATAAATAGAAATATGACAATGATGAATTTTACACCGGCCGACGAATACATCGATGAAGTATGGGGCAAGACTGGAACACCTGAGCGAGACAATATGGAAGATCAGGTGAAGGAAGAACTGAACAGCTACCTCCTCGGCGAAACCATTAAGCAAGAACGCATCAAGCAGAAACTGACGCAAGAAGAATTAGGAGAGCGGGTTGGAGTGAAGAAGTCCCAAATCTCAAAATTGGAAAATGGCAGAAGCATCATCAGTTTGCCTACCATGAGCAAAGTGTTCAAAGCTCTCGGTTTCCACAACGCTACGCTCGATTTAGGAAAAGGACAAAGAGTAGCCCTATGGTGACTGCATATCTACAAAATTGACAGGTAGGTAAACAATTTTCATCAAGTCGGTAAACAACCACAAAACCTCCGCACTACAAATGCAGCGCGGAGGTTTTGCTATTTATTATCAGTTGGCTGCTATCAAGCTACATCCCGAGTTTATAGACCTTGAGATTCATGACTTTGGCGGTACCGCCTTTGCTATAGAGTTTAATGTTGTTGTAAGGTTGCGTGGGGAAGACGAGATTGGTCATGGCAATGCGACCGCCGTCAACGAAGATCTCGATGCTGCACTTGTCGACAAAGATGTCGAGATGATAGGTCTTGCCATTGCACAGGCTCAGCGGTGCCCAAGTGCCGAGGGCGAAGTCGTTTTGGTAGTTGACGCTGTTGGCCGCACGTGCCGGGATCTTCATCTCGCGATGCTCATGCACGTCGGCCTCCTTCTCGATCTCGTGGATACTCGACTTGCTGCCGAAAGAGGTCAGTCCGCTGCGTGTGCGATCCATGACGAGACGCATCTTACTCATGTCGAGATAGATCTGCGAGAGCTCACCCTTGTCGTTATAGATGTCAATGCCGAGCGTCTTGTCGTTGCCGGGTGTGAAGTCTCCCTCTATCTCAAAGGCCCCATCGTTGCCTTTGAAGAGTCCCTCCACCTTTTTCTCCATCCCGTCTTTCAACTGCACGTTGGGGATGACGCGGGTCTGCTTGCGCAACTTTTTGACTTCGGGCACGACGTTGGCAGACATATACGTCTGGCCGTCTTTCTCGAAGAGTTTCAGCTCACGTGGCAGGCCGTTGGCACCACGATACTGCTTGATGGGCGTGACGTTGGCATACTGCCAATTGCTCATCCACGGCAGAGCGATCACACGACCGGGCGTGCCATAGAACGTGACGGTGGCATAGTGGTCCTTGCCATAGTCGAGCCACTTGACAAACGAGGGTGGCGTGTCGCACGTGAAGCGCGTGCCGTCGAAGTCACCGACGAAATACTCTGTGGCACTGCCGCCAAAGAGACAACCAGGATTGATATTGACGATCATCACGTATTTCGTCTTACCATTGACCGTCAGCGGGAAGAAGTCAGGGCATTCAAACTGGTTGGGCTGTGCGCCATAGCCGCGTCCGAAGGCAGAGACATAGGTCCAGTCTTTGAGATTCTGCGACTTGTAGAAGCGCATCTCCTTGTCGGCAGAGACGATCATATACCAGCTTTTGGCAGGTGCGTACCAGAAGACCTTCGGGTCGCGGAAGTCCTTCAATCCATCGAAAGGCCGCAGCACGGGGTTGTGATTATACTTCGTGAATGTCGTACCATTGTCGAGACTGTAGGCCATGCACTGTATCTGTCCGTTTTTGTCGCTGGCGGAAGTATAGAAGGCGATGATCGCATTCTTGCCATATCCGGCCGAGTTGTTGACATCAATGACCGACGAGCCGGAGAAGATGTGTCCGAGCGTGTCGCGCGCAATAGCCGGCGGCAGCTCACGCCAGTGCATGAGATCGCGGCTGACAGCATGTCCCCAGTGCATGTTACCCCATTTGCTGCCATAGGGATTGTACTGGAAATAGAGATGGTAGACACCGTCTTTGTAGACCATACCATTGGCATCGTTCATCCAGCCATAGGAGGGCGTGTGGTGGTAGATGGGCCGGTAATAGTCGGTATTGGCTACGCTCCAACGGTCAGAAAGGCGCATGGACGTGAGCGCAAGGTCGCCTTTTTTCAGTCCGACAATCTTCACCACGGCGCGAGATCCCTTACCCAGGGCAAAGGGCACGTCGTAGTCAGTCTTCTTTTCGGTAAGGCGCACGTCCATCCAAGTGTCGGCGGCGTTGCCTGTGTCGAGCAAGACCTTTTTCTCATCGGTGTTTTCTTCAACTGGTAGAATCAAGTATTTTGTCGGTCGGTCTACAGTCACCACAGCGGTGTCGCCATTCCAACCGATACTCAGCTTCTGGGCCGAGGCAGTGGTGACCGTCAAGGCCATAGCTGCCAGCAATAACAATTTGTGCTTCTTCATATTGGTATAGTTAATTGGTTCTTTCAGAATTTGATGCTGGCAGTGAACTCCACGGTGAATGGCCGCAGGTAGGAGCCCGTCATCAGCGTGTTCTTGATGTCCTTTGCCTGGTCTTTGGTGATAAGCTCTGCACCGGCAATGCTGCCCTTGGCACCTGTCTGGTTGAGGAAGTTGACCACGTCGCAACCCAGTGCCAGCCGTTTGTTGACCTGCCAGTTCACGCCGCCGAAGGTCTCCCAGTGACCATTGAAGTAGTAAGCCTCGTTGATGTTGGCATAAGTCTTACTAAAGTAGCGCCACGAAGTCCAGATCTTCAAGTCCTTGGTGATCATGTAGCTCGGATCAAACTCGATGAGCACTTGCGGAATCTCAGCCACGATGTTGCCGGTAGCGTCGATCTTGCCCTCATAGCCGTCGGAGAACTTCACGCTGGTCTCGTATTTCTTATACGTCGGCTTCTGATAGGTGAAGAGGAAGTGAACGTCAAGACCTTTCAACGGATGGGCCACGACATCGGTGGTCCAGCCAATGGTCTTGATGTCATAGGTCAGCGGAGCTGCCATGATCTCATTTTGTCCACTCGCTAACTTATGCTGGAGGTTCAGCGTGGAGTTGTTGTTGGTCTTGCTGATATAGGAGAAGAGCGAGGTGAGGCTCAGCCAGCTGTTGTTGTAGTAGATGCCGGCGCGTCCCAACGGCACGGAGATCTTCTCGGTGTTGGGGAGCGTAGCGGGAGCGAAGGCCTCGAACTTTGGGTGCTGCACGAGGTAGGTGAAGTCACCGGTGAATCCAAACTCCTTGGTGAGCTTATAGGTGACGGCAGCCGTGAGGTCGTAGTTGAACCAGTGATAATCAATGCGCGAGGGGCTGATACGCGTGCCGTCAGGGGCCGTGGCACCTATATAAAAATTGGGGAAGCGGCCTACATAGTCGCCGGCGGAGTTCCTCACTGCTGCATTGCGTCCGCTGAGCGTCTGCCACTCCAGACGTGCACCGTAGTAGAGGTTGAGCACCGGCAAGATATCCCAGTCGTGAGTAGCGTAGACAGCGAACTTGTTTTCATGACCCACATAATACTCCGACGCGTTCTTGTTGTAGTCGTAGAAGATCGATGACCGCTGGTTGGCGTCCCACAAGCGCACGGCGTAGCTGCCGTCGCTGGGCACGCTCTGGTCATACATCGTCGTCTTGGACGCATAGTCGATGTCGTACCACCACTCGTTGACACCTAATCGTACGGTGGACGTGCGGAACTGCTTTTGCAACTCTGAGGTGAGGAGGATCTCGTCGATGTCGCCGGCATTGAGGCACGACATTCGGCTTTGGATATACTCTCCCGTATAGGCTTTGGCCTTTCCCTCCTCGTCGAGATACTTATAGGCATAGCCGCTGCCGTTGTTGATAATCGACATCGGAGTCTGATAGACCAGTGCGCCGTGGGCATGGTCATAGCGTCCCATGATTCTCCACGTCAGCCCGTTGTCCCAATTATAGGTGTTCATCAGAGATATCTGGCTCGACCGGTTCTCGATGGCATCATAGAGATTGGTGGAGGTGAGCTTGCCTGTCTTCATGTCGACATAGGTCATATTGTTGTCCACAGGCAGATAAGAAGTGGTGCCGAGCTTGAACTTGCCATACTCCTTCACGCTGCCATCGCCGACATAGATAAACGGTGCGGACTGCGTGGCATAGGTGTAGACGGGATGGCTGTTGGCGTATTCATACATCGCGGTGAACGAGCCACGGCCGGCAGCGTATTTCTTTGTCAGCGCACCCTTGTAGATCTGTGTGCGGTCCTGGAAGGGCGTGGACTTCAGTTTAAACGTTCCCGGGTCAAAGTCCTGGTAGATGTTGGCACTGTAATACCAGTCATGCCCGGCATCGCCATTGAGGTTGAGCGAGAACTCACTGAGTCCGAAGTGGTTGGTCTTATAGTTGAACGTACCGTGGAAGCCCTTTGTGCCGAGCTGTGTGAAAGAGTTGACGGCATAGCCGATGTTGCCCGTGGTGATCGCCGTCTCGGAGATCTTCAGCAGTCCCACGTGGCTCAGACTGGCATCGGAGCGCCACACCGAGTTGACCGAATGGGGATTGGTGGCGTAGGTCACGGGCAGACCGTTCTCCAGCACGTTGACATCGGCCGAGGGCAGACCGATCTGGATCTCTCGTGGACCGTTGGCACTGGAGGCGTTGAGCATTACATTGCGGTTGCCCTCCTCTTTGGAGTTGCCCGAGTTCTTGCTCTGCGCGAAACATGGTAAGCCTGTCAGCAGCAACAAGGCCACTAACGCGGAAAGGGAAATTAGTTGCTTCATCTTCGTAAAGTATTAAAGACGTTAGGTAGTGCTACATAAGATATAAAGCCCATACACCTTCATTATATATATATCCTACAGATAAGCTATACGTACAGACTTCCGAAAGAGGTTGCACAGTCACTGGGGACTGTAGAGATTGGTTCACATCGTCGGCATCTCTGCCTGACAGTGCCAAAGATACGAAAAAACTCGGTAGCTTATCACTTTTTCACCTTGTTTTTTTGCCTGCATCTGATTTTTAACACATTTGTGTCCTAAACGATAAAACAGAGTCAATTTTCCCCTTGTCACAAAGGTCATAATAGTGGAAATAACATATACTATCATCAAAATGGGAAGATAGTATTGTGTTATGCAAATATTGTATTACACAGATAACATGATAATGTTTAACTTTGCAGCATAATAATATTAAACCAACATCATGGACTGATGAACCGATATTACTAACATCAAATACATATAGCATTATGAAGAAAATCTCTACTCTATTTGTTGCCCTGCTCGCTGCTGCAAGCATGAGCGCTAAGACAGAAATCACACTGGGCGAATGGTCGCCTTGGGGTGCCACTACCACTGTAAACGGCAACACCCTCACTATGTCTGAGGCATGGGCAGGTGCCGGCAACTGGCAGGCCAACGACGGCAAATGCGCTGACTGGAGCGACGGCGACTATCTCGAACTCGACGTCTCCAACTGCACTGGCAGCTTCAACGTTGCCATACAGTACAACGACGGCAAGACCGTTGACGACAAAGGCAATCCTGCTATCGTTGAAGCACTAACTACCACGGGCTCTATATCAGAGGGCGACAAAGTATGCTATGTAAAGCTCAATGGAGACAACAGCGACAAGGTCATCCAATTCTGGTTGCAAAGTAAAGCTGCCAACATCTCCGTCACCGTAGACAAAGCTTTCCTCGTCAGCGAGGAAGAGTACAAGGCTTACCTCGCAGAAAAGTCCAAAGGTGAGCAGGTCGCTTGGGAAGGCAGCTATGACTTCGGAACCAAATGGGATACTAACATGTCTATTGACGCATCGAAGTTCGCTACCGCCAAGAGCGGTGCCACCTTCACCTTCACTTATACGGTAGGCAGCGAAGGTTATGCACAAATAAAGATATGTGACTCAAATTGGAAAGCTCTCGCAAGTCCCAAAGGACAGAACGAGTGGAACTGCGTAAGCCTCGACATGAGTGGTACCACCTATTCTGCAGTTCTTAGTGATGAAGACCTGACCACTATCAAAGCAGGTGGAATGGTCCTGCAAGGTTACAACTCCACCCTCACTAAAGTTACATTCACGAACCCGTCCACGGACGGCATCAACAGCATTCAGGCAACCAAGAAAGTCAATGAAGGTGCAACCTACAACCTTGCCGGACAGCGTGTGGGCAAGACCTTCCGCGGCATGGTTATCCGCAACGGTAAGAAATACATTCAGAAATAACAAAAGCACAATAGCTTGATCGTTTCGTTCTCTCAGAAGGGCAGGAGCGGCATTCGCCGCTCCTCTCTTTCTTCTTCCAACTACCTACAGTCAAAATAGTATTCACACCTGTAGAACACCTATTTAATATGAGAGCCTGCCTATATACACATCATCGACTTTATTATTGCATCATAGTATCTGATATTGCAAAAATAAGAATATTCTATGCAAGTATTTATCAGTAACTTTGCGCACAAATAGTACCAGCCATACAACGCCAACGCTAAATCTAAATCTAAATAAGCATTATATATACAATCACATGAACAGAGCAATTCTTATCTTGGTAATGACGATCCTCTCATTGCCAATCTTTGCCCAGTCGAAGCTCACGGGTACCGTTGTCGATGGTGCTACCGGCGAGACGTTGATTGGAGCAAGTATTGTTGTCCAGGGAACGGGCACCGGTGGCGTGACCGACCTCGACGGACATTTTTCTATCGACTTACCAAAGGGCAAGACCAAAGTCGTCGTCTCCAGCGTCGGCTACACATCACAAACCATCAATGTTGCCGGCAAGAGCGACATCACTGTGAAGCTCGTCGAAGACTCCAAGGTCATGGACGAGGTCGTCGTTGTCGGTTACGGTACCATGAAGAAGAGCGACCTCAGTGGTTCGTTGAGCTCGCTCGCTGGCAAAGACTTGATGAAAGGCGGTGCCATGGATATCGCCCACGGCATGCAAGGTAAGATCGCCGGTGTGCAGGTCAACCAGAGCGACGGTGCTCCGGGCGGCGGCATGAGTATCGTCATCCGTGGTGCCAACTCGTTCTCCACGTCTTCCCAGCCTTTGTATATTGTCGACGGCGTGCCCTTTGAGACAGGCAGCACACCAAGCAACGGCGCTACCACCAACCAGCAAAGCTCCAACCCGCTGAGTTTTATCAACCCACACGACATCGAGAACATCGAAGTCCTCAAGGATGCTTCCGCCACGGCCATCTACGGTAGCCGCGGTGCCAACGGTGTGGTCATCATCACCACGAAGAAAGGTAAGGCCGGCAAACCCAAGGTGGACTTCTCTGCCAACTGGGGCTTCTCACACATCAGCAAGAAGATCGACATGCTCGACCCGGTGACCTACGCTCGCTATATGAACGAGCAGATCGACAACGACCGCTACTATCTCGGCTCACAGGCCACCACCTATCCTTACCCCGGCACGTGGGGCTACCAGGCTTACTCCGACGGACACATTAATTATAATACGGGTAAATATACCGGTAAGCCCGAAGACTACGCTCATCCGGGATGGTACTACGACGAGTATGGCAATGCCACAGAGCTCGGCGTGGCCGACTGGCAGGACGAGATCTTCCACACTGCTTTCCAGCAGGACTACAACCTCGGCGTCAGCGGTGGCGACGACAAAGGCTACTACTCCTTCTCTGGCAACTATGCCGACCAGGACGGTATCATCAAGAACTCAGGCTACAAGCGTTACTCTCTCCGTGCCAACATCTCGCGCAAAGTCTACAGCTGGTTGGAGATCGGTACCAACCAGAGCTTCACACGCAGCACGACAAACTTTGCCAACACGCTGAGCTACAACACCGGCGTGGTGCGCTCGGCACTGATCTTCCCGCCGACCTACGGCCCGAACATGGATACCACGCAGGCCGACAACCTCAACTGGCTCGCTGCCAACCCGGCAGCCTACGTGCGCAGCACCAAGGATGAGCTCAACGGCATCAACTATTTCAGCAGCTCTTATCTTGAGATTCAGATCGTTCCGAAATGGTTGAAGTTCCGCCAGAACCTCGGACTGGGCTACAACGACTCGCACCGTGGCTCGTACTACGACCGCCACACTCAGGAGGGTAAATCGCCGATCAACGGCAAGGCCAGCAAGGCCAGCAACATCTGGACGTCGACCACCGCTGAGAGCATCTTGACATTTGATCATACCTTCAACAACATCCACGCCTTGAACGCCGTCGCCGGTTTCACCGTGGAGAGTGACTCTTGGAACAACAACAGCGAGGTGGCACAGAACTTCCCCGACGACCTCACCAAGGACAACGACATGGGGCGTGCCAAGGATCGCGCTACGCTTTCCAGCGACAAGGGTACACAGCGACTCGTCTCTTTCCTCGGACGTGTGAACTACACGCTGATGAACAAATATCTCTTCACCGCGAGCGTCCGTTCCGACGGTAGCTCGAAGTTCACCGACGAGAACAAGTGGGCTACCTTCCTCTCCGGTGCCGTCGCATGGCGTGCCAGCGAGGAGAAGTTCATCAAGGATCTCGGCATCTTCTCCAACCTGAAGTTCCGTCTGAGCTATGGCGAGACCGGTAACCAGGGCATCGGCTCTTACCGCACACTGCCTCAGCTCGCCGTGGCCAACTATCCTTTCGGCGGCTCCATCAACAGCGGTGTCGCCATGGTCAACTGGCGTGGACCTGTCGATAAGAACATCAAGTGGGAGACCACCGCACAGTACAATGCCGGTATCGACTTCGGATGGTTCAACAACCGTCTGACGCTTACCGTGGACTACTATCACAAGAGGACCCGTGACCTGTTGCAGGAGGTGAAGATTCCTTCTTCTACCGGTTTCTCCAACAAGCTCACCAACTCCGGCAACGTCACCAACGAAGGTCTGGAGTTCACCCTCGGTGCCACTCCTGTTGACACGAAGGACTGGCACTGGGACCTCAACGGTAACCTTGCCTTCAACAAGAACAAGATCGGCGGCCTCAACGGCGACCAGTTTGCCAACACACTGTGGTACGGTGCCGACAACGTCTTCATCCAGCGCAACGGCTGTCCTATCGGTGCCATCTACGGATACGTCGAGGACGGTTTCTACGACAACGAGGCTGAGGTGAGAGCAGATCCTCAATACACCTTCGCCACTGACGCTACCGTGAAGTCGAAGATCGGTGAGATCAAGTATCTCGACATCAACCACGATGGTAAGATCACCGACGCTGACCGCACCATCATCGGAGACACCAACCCGAAATATACCTGGGGCTTGACCAACAACATCTCTTGGCGTGACCTCACCCTGAGCTTCATGTTCCAGGGCTCTCACGGCAACGACATCTTCAATGGTAACCTCATGGACATCAAGCTCGGCAACATCGGCAACATCACACGCGATGCCTATGACCATCGCTGGACAGCCGCCAACTACGAGCAGGCTGAGTGGCCGAAGGCTTCCTCAGGCTATGAGCGTACGTTCCTGCTCAGCAACCGCTACATCGAGGACGGCAGCTATATCAAGCTGAAGAACATCAGCCTGACCTATAACTGGAACCATCCCTTCAAGAGCACGGGACTGGAGAAGATCCAGTTCACCTTCGCCGCCACCAACCTCTTCACCATCACCAACTACAGTTGGTATGATCCGGATGTCAACGCCTTCGGCAGCGACTCCAGCCGTCGCGGCGTGGATATCTACTCTTATCCTTCTTCACGCACCTTTACTTTCGGCGTGAACATGACATTCTAATTATATAACGACCAAGCAATATGAAATTCAATAAACTGTTCTCTGCCGCGTTGCTGTTGACAGTGGCCACTCTGCCCTTGACCACCTCCTGCGACGACTATTTGAAAGAGAAATCCGAGAGCTTCATCGGGCCCGACCAGGTCGAAGACTCCAAGGAAGGCGTCGACATGTGGGTCACCGGTGTTTACAGCAACTGGCTCGACGACATGTTCCGCTGGAGCGAGTTCCCCCGTGTATTGGAGCTCGACGCTGACTATATCTCCGGTCCCGACTGGCTGTTCAGCTCGCTCGGTGCCGGCAACTTCCAGGGCGAGAGTGCACTGGACAAGATGTGGAAAGGTCCCTACAACCTCATCAACGACGCCAACATGGCCGTGCGCTACATCAGCCAGATGAAGGGCGTCGACGAGGCTTACAAAAACAACGCCATCGGCGAGTGCTACTTCCAGGAGGCCTTTGCCTACTTCCTTCTTGTGCGTGCCTACGGTCCTATCCCCTACATGGCTGAGGACGTGAGCAAGAGCGGAGAGTTTATGCACAGCCGCCGTCCCGCCGCTGAGATCTACGATCACATCATCGACCTGCTCACCAAGGCCTCTTCCATGATGTACACCCGCGACAACAGCAACTACAAGACCGGACACGTCTCTGCCGGATCCGCTGCTGGACTGCTCGCCAAGGTCTACGCGACCATGGCCTCTGCCGCCATGCCCGCCGGCACTGAGGTGACCGTGCGCACCGGTGCGCCTTATGTCACCGAGGACGGCAAGAAGCACTATCGCATGCCGACCGCCGAGACATTTAAGAAGACGGCTGTCGAAGGCTATGAAAACATGGACGCCCAGGCCCTCTACAAGAAAGCTGCCGAGTGGGCCAAGAAGGTCATCGACGGGGAATATGGTCCTTACGAGCTCACCGCTTACGACGATCTGTGGAAGCACAGCCACAGCCACGACGCAGAGATGATGTGGGGCGTGGAGTCCACCACGGGCGACGCCACCTACAGTACCGGCGTGCACTCTTACTATTCAGGCTACAAGAAGAGTAAGGGCAGCCCATTTATCGAGTCCGGCGGATGGATCGGATGCACCAACAACTGGTACCATCTCTTCGACGATCAGGACTACCGTATCACCAAGGGCGTGCGTCACGTATGGCGCTACTACTATCAGGAGGACTACAACGGAGCCTTCTACTATCCGCAGAGCTGGAGCGTGAAGATCACCGGTATGGATGCTGACGGCAACTACGTGCGTGAGCCGGACGCTGAATACAAGGCTACAGGCATGAGCTATCAGTACAACCAGAGTTCTGAGTGCCTCGCCTTCACCACAAAGTACGACGATGTCGATGACGACGCCACACAGTATGCCGAGTCGTTCTGGCCGTTCCTGCGCTATGCCGACGTACTCCTCGTCTACGCCGAGGCTGAGAATGAGTTGGGCAACAGCGCCGAGGCAATGCGCTATCTCAACATCGTGCGCAAACGATCCAACGCTACGCTGATGGAAGCACCGGGCACCAAGACCGCCATGCGCAGTGCCATCCTCGAAGAGCGCGCCAAGGAGTTTGCCTGCGAGGGCGATCGCCGTTGGGACCTCATCCGCTGGGGCATCTATCTGCAGGCCATGAACGCTATCGGCGGACGCGACGATGCCAACATCAACAAGGCACGCACCGAGCGCAACCTGCTCTATCCTATTCCTACCGACGAGATCAACGTCAACGACAGTATCAACAGCAACAACCCAGGCTGGAACTAATCGACGCTCCCGCAACTATAAAATCATTAAAGCAAGAATATGAATATCTTATCATTCAAGCATATCGGTGTAGCGCTCATGGCGGCTGCTCTGTTCTCCGCCTGCAACGATGTCGTGGATGTCAACTATCCCGACCGCTACACCAACCACGGTGCTCCCTCCATCACGGGCATCTATGATGTTCAGGACACCGGACACGTGACCCGGCTGGAAGGCGGTACCCTCAACCAGATGCTCCGCATCGAGGGCGCCAACCTCGCCAACGTGAAGAAGATCACCTTCAACGGACTTGATGTCGACGTGCGGCAGGTGTATGCCGAGGCCAGCGAGAGCTTCGTGAAGATTCCACGCAAGATCCCTGAGCACGTCACCGACACGCTGGTCTACGAGACCAACGAGGGCAAGACGGCCCTGTACTTCCCAGTGTCCATCCCTCACGTGAAGCTCGAAGGACTCTCCAACGAGTTTGCGCTCCAAGGCAGCGAGGTGCAGCTCAACGGCGACTTCTTTGACCTCTACAACTTCAACGACACCACCGACAACAGCCCGGTGTCTATCACCATCACCAACAGTGAGCAGGGATACAGCCAGAAGATCCACACCGACTCTTGCTCGGAGACCTTCACAAGCATCCGCATCCCTAAGGACTGTCCCGACAACTCGCTGATCACCTTCCGCTGGAAGGAGATGGGTAAGGACATGAGCAAGACGGTGCCTTACCGCATGACCAGCGCACTGCTCTTCGGCGACTTCACCGGCGATCTCGGCTGGTGGAACGACTGGGGCAAGAACCTTGTCACAGACGGATCGAAGAGCGGTGACCCTCAGTCGCTCGGCATGTCCTTCCTACGGATCAAAGGCACCTTCGACAGCTGGTCGTGGAACTCCACCGGCATCGGTTGCAACTGGCCCAACCAGGACTTCACTGATCATCCTGAAAACTACGTGCTGAAGTTCGAGGTCTGCACCAACAGTTCCACGCCGTTTGCCGACTATGGTGCCAACGGTGCCAGCGGCTCACAGAACGGCGGCTACATGTTTGACTTCAACTCCTCAGGCGTTTCGCGCCACCAGTGGGATCCGGTATCCTCAGGTCTGCGCAATACCTATGGCAAGTGGGTCACCGTCTCCATTCCTCTCGACGAGCTCTGTGAGGTGAAGCAGGACGACGGTACCATCAAGCACGTGCTGCCCGCACAGGGCTCCTGGCAAGCTATGGAGTTTGTCATGCAGCCCAACAACAGCGAGGGCTGGACAGTGGACCACAGCTTCGGACAGTTCCGTATCGAACCAAAGAATTATTAATCGCAACTCAGCATGAAGAAATTACATATCCTTTTGCTGGCTATGGCCGCTATGACGGCCTTCGCCAGCTGCTCCGACGACAACAGCGACTACCGCGAGCCACGGTCCTTCGATGATCAGGACGCTCCGCAGGTGGTCTCGGTAAGCCCGGCCGACAACGCTGCCGACATCGACACCTTCGCCAACATCGTCGTGACATACAACGAGCCCGTCGTCGCCGCACCCAAGGCTACCATACGTGTCTACACCAACGACACCACCTATTATTATATAGACTCTTTGGTGACTGCCAACGGCAAACAGCTCATCATACCCTTCCACGCCAAGGCGGGAATGAACTACAAGGTCAACATCATGAAGCCTACGGTGCGAGACAGCTCCTACAACTTCGCCAGCGACTACACCTTCTCGTTCTCGACAAAAGCTTACAACAACTTCGACCCAACGCTCTTCAACATTGCTGACGCTCCCGTCAACGCTGATGCTACCGAAGAGACGAAGAAGCTCTATGCTTATCTCAAAGAGAACTTCGGCAACCACGTGCTCTCCGCTGCCATAGCCGACGTAAACTGGAACACCAAGAATGCCGAGGCTCTCTATCAGCTCACAGGCAAGTATCCGGCCATCAACTGCTTCGACTTCATCCACTACCACTACAGTGCACCGCTCAATCCCAAGGGATGGATCGACTACACTGACACAAAACCCGTGGAGGACTGGGCCAACAACGGTGGTATCGTGGAGTGCATGTGGCACTGGAACGTTCCAGCGTCAGAAGCTGACCAGACCAACTATGAATCTTGGGTCATCAATCCCGAAGGCTTCTCTGCAAAGAACGCCACGCGCAGCAGCCGTTGGGAGCATAAGTTCGCCATGAAGCAGATCGACATCATCGCCGACTATCTCCTCG
>CAMCBZ010000026.1 GCA_945873145.1 uncultured Prevotella sp. | reverse complement strand
GTTAGGGGGTGAGGCTGTTGGGGTGAGGTTGTTAGGGGGTGAGGCTTCTATTTCTTTCCTATTGCTCTATCGTTGACGTATGTGATGAGCTTGTCGCGGAACATGTCACCGAGGGGCAGTGAGATGTCGTCACCGAGAAAGACCCGCGTCTTGTTCAGTTCTGTGATGCATTGCAGGTTGATGAGAAAGGAGCGATGGATGCGCATAAACGTCTTGGGCAGGCGGTCTTCCAAGGTCTTCATGCTCTGAAGGATCACCACCGGCTTCTGTCCGTTGCGCGTGTGAATCTTCAGATACTCACTCATGCCCTCGACATAGACGATGTCAGAGACAGGGATTCTTACCATCTTATACTCCGTGTGCACGAAGAAGTCGTCATTCTCGTCGAGTCTTGTCGTCGCAGATTCAGCATTTGTCGTCTCGCTTGCTTCCTGTTGCTGTGTGTCGGTGGCTTTATGAGTGATGTCGTAGACCTTCTTCACTTTTGAGGCCACCCGTTGGAACTCCTCCAGGGAGAACGGCTTGAGCAGATAGTCGAGCGCGTTGGCCTGATAGCCCTCTATGGCGTATTCGCTGTAGGCTGTGGTGAATACCACGAAAGGCGGAGTGTCGAGACTCCTGACAAAGTCCAGCCCGTTGATGTCCGGCATGTTGATGTCGCAGAACATCACGTCGACCGTGTGCTGTTCCATCACTTCCCAGGCCTCTTTGGCACTCAGACAACTGGCAACAAGATGGAAGAAAGGAATCTTCCGGATATACGCTTCGAGCTGTTGAAGCGCCAACGGCTCGTCGTCTATTGTAAGTACTTCAATCATTGTCATTGTTCTTGTTAAGTGGTATCGTCAGCACAACTTTATAATTCTTTTGTCCATCGCATATCTCCAGGCGGTAGCTGTCGCCATAGATGAGCTGCAGTCGCTTCTTGACATTCTCCAGTCCTATGCCGCCGGTTCCGGTCTCCCGTTTCTCGTGTTTGGAGTTGACACATCGGAAGAAGAGACGACCGTCGTTGACCTGCAGGCTGATGTGTATGAAGCTCGGCTCGTTGTAGCTTACGCCATGCTTGAAGGCGTTCTCCACGAAGACGACCAGGATGAACGGTGGTATCTGATAGCCGTCGAGATGCTCGTCGACATGGTAGAGAATCTCCACGCGGTCGGCATAGCGCAGCCGCAGCAGGTGGATGTAGCTGCGGATGAACTCAGCCTCCTTGATCAGCGTGATCGTGGTGTGGCCGTCGTCGTAGAGTACGAAGCGCAGCAGCCGGCTCAGCTCCATGATACTCGTCTGGGCTTTGTCAGCGTCCAAGCCGATGAGCGCATGGATGTTG
Source organism: uncultured Prevotella sp. (assembly GCA_945873145.1). GTDB lineage: Bacteria > Bacteroidota > Bacteroidia > Bacteroidales > Bacteroidaceae > Prevotella. The sequence goes on along the minus strand of CAMCBZ010000026.1, from coordinate 37,149 downwards.
TTGAGCGTGTTCATCAGGAAATGTGGATTGATCTGATAGCGCAGATATTGCAGTTGGTTGTTGAGCTTCTCCTGAGTGAGTTGCGCCAGTTGTTTGTCGCGCTGGTCGTTGCGGAAATAGAGCTTCACGCCGGTGTTGGCTCCCATGATGAGCACCATCATGGCCACACTGAGGATGTCGCTTTCGGTGGTGTCGATAGAGGGATGCTCCGGTGACTTAAATTCTGCTGTGGCGTACTGGCGGTCGCTTCGCCCATTTTTCTGCATGGCTTGTTGCACGTCGAGCTCAAAGTGTTTCCACTCATACTGCTTGAATTTGCCTTGCAGCACAGAGAAGACACCAATAAGCATGAGCACGGCCAAGACATACAGCCGCAGTTTCTTTCTATAGATCAGCATGGGCGCCAACACGAAGTTGTGGATGAGGAACAACAGAAAGTAAACATCAAACAGCATCCATACATGGAAGACCGGCCACCAGTCGAAACTCATCTCATTCTCTGCCTGACTGCGTATGTAGAAAGCAAGGAAAGGCGCGAGCAGGAAAGTAGTCCAGACCATCGTATAGATCAGCCATTCCGACTGGCAGTTGGTGTGTACGATCGCATACTTGAGTTCTTTCAACATCCTCATCTCATGCTGTTTTAAGGTTCTAATTCTAAAGGATTTGCCTTATACACTATTTGGGCAGCTTGGCGTCGCCGATGCATTCGTTTGGCATCTGTATGTGGAGCAGCTCACAGATCGTCGGTGCGATGTCGACGATATGTGTCGGCTCGTCGGTCTGTCCGTGACGGATGTGCCAGCCATAGAGCACGAAGGGGATGTGGGCGTCGGTGGGGTTCCACAGTCCGTGGCTCGTGCCGCGGTAGTCGGCGGCGTTGCTGACATCCTCCCAGTCGGGACGTGGTACATAGAAGAGGTCGCCGCTGCGCTTTTTGTTATATCCGTTGACGATCATCTCGCGCAGACGGGCGGGTAGGGAAGTGGTGAGCACCTTGTCGTAGTCCACGACATAGAGGATGTTGGAGTCCTGCTCCAGCGTCTCGATCATCTGCTGCTTCACGTCGGCGAGTTTCTTTCCGCTCTTGGCGATGGCCTCGCGGTTGAGATAGATACGGCCAGCGTCGACATTTGTCACGAGCGGGCTGATGCCAGTTTCTCTTTCGAGTTGCGGCAGCCGGCTGTTGAGCCATGAGTCTTTGCCCCAGGTGTTGAGACCACCCGACGGCATGTTGTGAGCCTTGAGGAAGTTGGGATTGTGTGCAGCGCCATGGTCTGCGGTGAGGAAGAGCAGGTAGTTGCCACGTCCGACCTTCTCATCGAGATACTTCAGAAACTGTCCCACCTGTCGGTCGAGTTCCATATACACGTCGTGGTTCTCCTGTCCGCGTGTGCCGTATTCGTGTCCGATGGCATCTGTAGACGACACGCTGACGGCCAGCAGGTCGGTGATGCTGTCCTGTCCGAGCTGTTCTCCGTCGATAGCAGCCTCGGCCATTTGGAAGGTCTTTGTCACTCCCGGTACAGAGGTCTTGACGTTGGTGCCGGGCTTGGTCTGTATCTTTTTGTTGACCTCCTTCACCCATTTTGGCAACTCCTTCATGTAGTAGGTCGATGTGATGAAGTGTCCTGCGCTCTGATCCCACCAGTAGGCAGCGCTGGCAGCATGTCCGGCAGGCAGGATGGCGGCGCGGTCCTTGAGAGCGATGCCGATGACCTTGCCTTTGAAGTCGGTGGCGATGCGCAGCTGGTCGCCGATGCCGGAGGCCAGGAGATTGCGTGGCGACATCTTGCCCTCTTTGGAGTTGGAGCCCACAGAGCTGACGTTGTCGTCGTCGCAGCAATAGACTTTCTTGCCGTCCTTGACAAAGTTGTTGCCGGCGATGCCGGTCAGGGCGGGCACGGAGCCGGTGTAGACACTGGAGTGGCCAATGGCGGTAACCGTAGGCACATAGTTGATCAGCGTGTTCTCGTAGCTGTAGCCCTCGTCGACAAGGCGGCGCAGGCCGTCAGGGCCAAACTGAGGGTAATAGTAATAGAGGTAGTCCCAGCGCATCTGGTCTACCACCAGTCCGATGACGAGCTTTGGCCGCTGGACGTTGCTGCCGGCCAGCATGGGCGCTGCCAACAGGATGGCAGCCAAGAGCGTGAAAATCTTTTTCATCTTTTCTTTATAGAGTTTTATAGAAATCATAGAAACTATAGAGACTATAGAAACTATAGAGACTATAGAAGCTATCGAGGCTATCGAGCCTATAGAAACCATAGGAGCTATCGCCTCTATCGAAGCTATGGAGGCCGTCTACCACAGATTCAGGTCGGCTTCCTTCTCCACTTTGTCCTGCACCTTCTTGTTCAGTCCGTGGAAGAAGTCATAGCCGGTGATGCGTTCCACCTCGTCGATGCTGTTGACATAGTCGCCTTTGGGTCGGTTGCCGTCGGTATTGCGATAGATGAAGCCGATGGCCTTAGGCGTACCTTTCAGGCAGAGCACCACCTTGAAGAACGCTTCCGGCACGGTGACGCGGTGTTCCTGGCCGATGGTGGCGTGCTTGCCACGATAGAGGATGGGACCGGAGACGATATACACCTCGCCGTATTCCTTGGCCCAGCGGCGGCACTGCATCTCCATCTCGTTCCAGTCTCCGGCGTTGAGGCCGTGGTCCTGCGGACACATATTCGTCATCAGGAAACATTCGTCCATGGCCTGCTGGTCCCAGCGGTTGTCGGCAGCGGGGCACATGTGGCCACGGTCATAGCCTGACTGGATGTAATCGTAGGTCGTCACGCGGTAAGCCTCCGGCACGTCGTCGTCGGGATGGAACTTCACGCCTTTGCGCTGCACGTCGCCGTCGGTATGTGCGGCGGTGAGCTTCCACGCCACCCAGTTGGGCATGAGCGTCGAGCTGTTGAACGAGCAGACATAGGCCTTGCGTCTGAGCAGCTGTTCCGGGATGCCTTTCTTGGTGAGAGGCAGGAGCGAGTCGGGTACGGTGTAGGAGGCATCGTCCGACGATGAGCTCTCGTCGGCGAGGTTGCTGTCGTCGCTGTAGCCAGCTCTGCTTGTTTCGCTATTGTTGTCCCCGGCGGTTTCTGTCTGACTGTTGTTGTCGGCCAGAGCACCCTGCTGTCGTGGTGAGAAACCGCAGGAGAGCAGCGTCAGCGCCACGGCGAGGGTAGCGATATATTGTTTGCTTCTGTTCATGATAGTGATAGGAAAGTCTTACGCTTCTTCCAGACATTTGTCGAGCTCAGCCTCAATGGCTTTGCGGTCGAGGTTCTGTCCGATGAAGACAATCTTCTCCATGCGGTCGCCGAACTTCTCGTCCCAGTCCTTCTTCACGCCGGGGTTTTGCTCCATGAAGTCCTTCAGCTGGTCTTCCGGCATGGTGGCGTACCACTGTCCGGCATTGGTGATGTTGAACTGCTTGCCGCTTTGCTCAAAGAGGTAGCAGGTCTCAGGCTCATCGCGGAACCAGCAGATGCCTTTGGCTCTGACCACGCCCTTGGGCCACTTCGTGGAGACAAACTCGTCGAAACTGCCCAGGTTGAAGGGCAGACGACGGCGGTAGACAAAGGTCTGGATGCCATACTCCAGTGCCTCACCGCTCTCCTCGTTTTCCAGACTCTCGTCATCGTCGTCCTCCATAGCCTCTATCCATCGTGCCGAGGTTGCAACCTTGTCGAAGTCGAAGAGATGGGTGTTGAGGATCTTGTCGAGGTCGATGTCGCCGTAGTCACAGGGCATGATGAGTGCCTGAGGCTGTATCTCTTTGATGACCGCCGTGAGGTGGGCGAGGTCGTCGGGTGAGATCTCCGATGCCTTGTTGAGCAGGATGATGTTGCAGAACTCGATCTGCTGGATCACGAGGCTGGCGAGATCCTCCTCACCGTGCTCCTGCTGCAGGTGGTCGCCGAGTCCGAACTCGTCTCTCATGCGCAGGGCGTCGACGACGGTGACGATGGCGTCGAGACGCGCGGCACCATTCTTCATCGCTGCGGGAGCGACGAGCTGAGGATAGGTGCTGATGGTCTGGGCGATCGGCGCAGGCTCACAGATACCGCTGGCCTCGATGACAATATAGTCGAAGCGCTTGGTGTTGATGATGTCGTTGAGCTGTTTGACGAGGTCCATCTTCAGCGTGCAGCAGATGCATCCGTTTTGCAGTGCCACGAGGCTGTCGTCGCCCTGACCTACCACGCCACCCTGCTGGATGAGGCTTGCGTCGATGTTCACCTCACCGATGTCGTTGACGATGACGGCGAAGCGTATGCCCTTCTCGTTTTTCAGAATGCGGTTCAGCAGTGTGGTCTTGCCGCTTCCTAAGTAACCCGTAAGCAGCAGAACGGGAGTTGTCTTTATCTCTTTGTCCATTTTCTATAATAGTACTGAATATTCTACAATCTTGTTTTGTTGGGCAAAGATACAAAAAAGCGTTTAAACATCGTAGAAGCGCAACGTTTTTTAAGTCTTGACATCAAAATGAGATATTGGAGCCTCACCCATACTTCCCTCAACACTCTCCGGCCTCACCCCCTCACCCCTCTCCAAGGGGAGAGGGGAGTGATATGCTGCAAGGGACGAGAAGCTCAAGCAAAGCCGCAAAGCCGTTAGAGAACGAAAGGCGGTGGTGATAAAATCCTCGCAAAACTTTGGTGAAGTCTGCCATGCTGCCCAAGTATGCAGGCAAGAAGACCTCTGCTGTCAGTGGCGTTGACGGCGTGACGGGAGCCACCTACTCCTCCAAGGCTGTGAAGGCCAATGTCGAGGCTGCCGTGAAATACTATAAGGCACATAAATAAAAACTATAAGGCTCATCAATAAAGGAGCCTCAATCCAATTATACTTTCAAGCCCTTCCCCGGCTTCCCCCTTCATTGGGAGAGACCAGGGAAGGTTTTTTTTTGTTTTTCCTGTTTTCGCTACTTTTTTGAGAATGTCCTATCGCTCCCTAATCATCAACCTTAGTGTACTTCAATGGGGAGTCCTAACTTCCAAGAGGAGACGAATATTGCTGTTGCATATAATTGTGCTCTTCTCTTTTGTGGTTTTCATTTCATTTTCGCTTTCTTGATTGGAAGCGCAGGACGACAGAACCTTGTCAATATTTAAGTAGATTGCAACCATTTTTTGGAAATAATATCAGCGGGCAATCGGAGAATACCATTTTTTTTGTAACTTTGCACCGCAATTGGTTCATGCGCTGAGCATGATGAAAAGGGAACCGGGTGAGAATCCCGGACAGTCCCGCTGCTGTGTGCAGTCCTTTGAGGAGCGAACACACGTGTCACTGACAGCTTTGTCGGGAAGACCGTTCGCCATCCGACTGCGAGCCAGAAGACCTGCCATTGCACCCAAGGAGCATAGTCCGCGTGGATTCGGCTATTCTCTGACATGGTATAATCAAAGCGATGCAGATGCGAAAGAAACGTCATTTCACCATCCGTGCGATAGGGCGGCAGTTGAGGCAGTGGCTGTTGCTCACTGGCTTATGTGCCTGCGCGGTGACTACACAGGCTCAGAAGCGAGCTTCACGATCCTCGATGACCGACAGCGTCTTCCAGTTGAAGGAAGTCGTGGCCAGAGGCACACAAGCCGTATCGCCCCATCAGACGATTTCCCAAGAGCAACTCTCTGCCCTGGCCTCGAACAATGTCGCCGACGCACTGAAGTATCTCGCCGGCGTGCAGATCAAGGACTATGGTGGCCTCGGCGGGCAGAAGACGGTCAACGTCAGGTCGCTCGGCTCGCAGCACGTGGGCGTTTACCTCGACGGCGTACGCATCACCAATGCGCAGAACGGTACCGTGGACCTCGGCAAATACTCGCTGACCACACTGGAGTCGGTGTCGCTCTTCAATGCCAACAAGACCGAACCGCTGATGACCGCCAGTGAATATGCCTCGGCATCGACGATCTATCTTCGCACGCGGCGCCCCGACAGCACCTCGCTCACCGCCAGCTACGGCTATGGCTCTTTCAACACGCATAAGGCCAACATTACCTATTCTTATAAGCGGCTGGCCCTGATCGACGCGCAGTACACCCACACCGACGGCAACTATCCCTTCCGCTATCATACCGAATATGAGGACACGAGAGGCCGCCGCCGCAACTCCGACCTCGACCAGATGCGCATCGAGGGCGTGCTCTTCCACGGACCGCTACAGTGGCACACCTATTATTATCTCTCCTACCGTGGTCTGCCGGGCGGCATCGTGCGGCGGCTCTCTGACCAGTACACCGACGTAGGCCGCGAGTGGGACCAGAACTTCTTCACGCAGCTCTCCTGGCAGGATCATTTCGGAGCGATGGGACTGCGTGCCATCGCCAAGTATGCCAACGACCGGCTGCACTATCGGTCGGACTACGACAACAACATCAGCGTGCACAGCAATGTCACCTATCACCAGCAGGACGCCTACGCGGCACTGGCAGCCTCCTATACTTATAAGGACTTCGGCATCTCACTGTCGCCCGACCTGCGGTGGAGCGACCTCACCGCCGACATGAAGCATTTCAGCTATGTCTATCGCTTAGACAGCAAGAACGCGCTGACCGCCTTCTACCGACACGGTAGGCTGTCGCTCAACGCCACGGCACTCTACACCTACTGCCGTGACCACACCCGGCGCAAAGCCGAACCCCTGCACCGCTGGACGTGGGATGCCCTGGCCTCCTACCGTCTCGGCGACTGGACGCTGCGCGCCTTCTACAAAAGTGTGTTCCGCATTCCCACGCTCAACGACCTCTACTACACGCTCACGGGCAACCGATTCCTCAAACCCGAATACACCAGGCAGTGGGACGCGGGCTTCACCTATGAGCATCGGTGGCTGCGTCTACAAGTCGACGGATATTTCAACCATGTCAAAGACCGCATCGTCTGCCTGCCGCTGAAAGGGTCGTTTCAGTGGTCCATGCTCAACTACGGCTATACACGCTGCATCGGTACGGACGTCTCGGTCAACGCCACCTTCAAGCATCATATCGTCATGTTCTCCGCTACCTATCAGGACGACCGCAACCGCACCAATCCCGGAGGCAAGGACTACAACGACTTTGTGGCCTATGCGCCGCGCTGGTCGTTCTCGGCCATCTACACGTTTCTCTGGCGCGGGCTCTCCCTTTCGGTCTCGGATATGTTCGTCGACAAGCGCTATTGGACGGCTCAAAACAGCATTGACGACCCCCTCGACCGCTACAACTGCATGGATGTGAAGGCTGGCTACCGTCTGCGTTGGTTCACGATAGAGGCTGAGTGCCAGAATCTCTTCGACAAGCCCTACGAGATGATCCAGCGGTGGCCTATGCCGGGACGGCGATATGCCGTGACAATCAAGGCAAACTTATGAATGTTGAATGATGAATGTTGAATGTTGAATGTTGAATGAAATGCATTGCAACAAGATAATAGGTAAAAAGCACAAGACTATGGTAAAGAAATTGTTATTCGCGTTAACGCTGTTTATTTCCCCCCTCTTCAGTCTCGGGGGTGCTTGCTCCCCCCTCTCAGGTGGGCTGGGAGGCTCTGATAACCTGATCATCTGTGACGAGGGCATTTATCAAAGCGACAACGGACAGCTGTCGTACTACGACGGCAAGACGGGCACGCTGACCAATCAGTGGTTCCGTCAGGTCAACAAAACGAAACTCGGCGACACGCCCAACGACATCATCCAGGTCAACGACACGCTGATCGCTATTGCCGTCAACTGGAGCAACATTATCCAGTTTATCCATCCCGACGGCACGGCATGCGGGGCCACCGAGGACGTGCCCAACAACCGCCGTCTCTGCTCCGACGGACAGTATCTTTACGTCACCTCGTATGCCCACAAATGCGGCACCACCACGTTCACCAAAGGTTATGTGGCTAAGATCGACGTGAAGACGAAAGCCGTTGTCGGCACCTGCGAGGTGGGCTGGGAGCCGGAAGGCGTGCGGCTCTATAAGGGTATGCTTTATGTGGCCAACACTGGCGGCTATTCCTTCCAGGAGGGTCACGACTACGAGAAAACGATCTCTGTGGTTGATCCTACGACGATGACGCTCGTCAGAAACATAGACACAGGCTGCATCAATCTCTATAGCGAGATGTCGCAAGCCGGACAATATCTCTGTGTCAACTCAGCCGGTGACTATTACGACAATCCTCCCAAGACGGTCGTGCTGGACTGTGAGACCGACAAAGTCACCACTTTTGATTTCCCCTGCACCTATAACACCACCGACGGCAAGAAGTTCTACACCATCGGCTCGCAATTCTCCTACGACACGGGAGCCTATACCTGGTTTATCAACACCATCGATCCGCAGACGATGACGGTCACCGAGGGCATCTTCAACGATGCCATCACCCAAAAGATTAAGTCGCTCACAGCACCCTATGAGCTCTATGTATCGCCCTATACGGGCAATGTCTATTTCACCGATGCACAGACCTATGCTTCCGCCGGTGATCTCTATGGCTACACCGCCGACGGCAAGGCTCTCTTCGGACCGCTGGAGGCATATATCAATCCCGCACACATATTGGCACTCAAGCCTCAGACTGCAACGGCCATCAACTCTATAGCGGCAAAGAACCATGAGGCTGCGCCATCCTACAACCTTGCCGGACAACGTGTCAACGGGCAATACAAAGGTGTGGTGGTGAGAAACGGAAAGAAATATATTCAGAGATAACAATCATACACATTATATTATATATAGATTATGAGAAAAGTTCTACTCTTAGTCGTCCTTGGTCTGGCGGCACTCTCGGCTTCAGCCCAGAAAATCAGTACGTCAGCACCCAGCAAGTATCTGCAGGCTGTTGACGAATATCGTCCGGCTCCCGGGCAGTTTGTCAATACGCTGCCGAAATACGAAGCCGGTGACAACGCCACCACGATGGCACAGAAATGCACCGATGCCATCGCCAACGGCAAAAATGGAATGATTACGTTAGGTGCCTACGGTGGCTATGTGACGTTCCATTTCGACCATAGCATCGCTAACGTCCATGGACAGCGCGACTTCTATATTGCCGGTAATGGCTTCGAGGGCAGTGCTGAGCCGGGCATCGTGATGGTGAGCAAGGACGTCAACCACAATGGCATCGCCGATGATCCCTGGTACGAGATCGCTGGTAGTGCCGACCTCGACAGTCAGAAGAGGCCGGTCTTTGGCTATCAGATCACCTACACCATTGACTCGCTCAAGGATACGCCGTGGACCGACAATCAGGGTAAAAACGGTGTTGTTGCCCGAAACACTTTCCACCGTCAGGAATATTTCCCGCTTTGGCTGCAAAGTCCGCTGACCTTCCAAGGTACGCTGTTGCCCAACAATGCCGCAAAAGTGGATGGCATTTGGAAACTCAAGAGCTACAACTACGGCTATGCCGACAATCAGTCGAATGCTGACACCACAGCCTGTAGCTACGACATCGACTGGGCTGTCGATCCCGTCAGCCGTGACAGCGTGCTGCTCGACTATGTCGACTTTGTACGAGTCTACACAGGCTTGAACCAAGCTGCGGGCTGGCTCGGTGAAACGTCCACCGAGGTCTGCGGTGCTGAGGACCTTCACCTGGACGCTTCGGTCAGCACCGTTCAGCATCATATCGACGCTGTGGTCGACTTCGAGGACATCAAGCTCGGTACAGACTCTATCATGCAGCTGAGCGAGGACGATCCGGAGTTCAGCTCCAAGGGTTTCGTGTTCCACTATAACTATTTCCCCAGTTATAACTATTGGTCGGGCTACTGCGTGACGGGCAAGCATGACACATCGTTCAAGGACTACCACGATCAGTACAACAGCTGTGTGGGTCACGGCTATGCACAGTCGCAGAACTATGCTGTCGTTTATCCGCAGGGCGAGGAGATCAGCGTCGCTGACGGTAAGAAGACGATCAGCGGATTCTATGTAGCCGCAAATTCCTATCTGCAAAATGCCATCCTCACCGGCGACGGCATGACACCGGGTGCCTTCACGAAGGGTGACTGGTATCGTGTGGATGTCATCGGCATGGATGGCGAGACAAAGAAAGACACGGTGTCGTACTATCTCGCTGACTATCGCTCCGACAACGAGGCTGACCACTACTATGTCAAGGACTGGACATGGCTCGACCTCTCGGCACTGGGCGACGTGACGGGTATCACCTTCCGTCTGAGCAGTAGCCGCACCAACTCTTGGGGTATGACTACGCCGGCCTATTTCCTGATGGACAACTTCAACGGAGTTTATGACGGACGCAGCCGCAAGCTCGCTGCCATCACCAAGAACGACGCCCCAACGGCCATCTCCGCTGTCAGCGTGAACCGTGCTCAGGCTCACGATGGTGTCGCTTACAACCTCGCAGGACAACGTGTCGGCAAGGACTACAAGGGTGTAGTCATCCGGGGTGGTAAGAAATATGTCGTGAAATAGTCCCGTAGTGGGGCAGCTTCCCTAACGACCAACAAAGAAAAGGCCGGTTCGCCATGTGCGAACCGGCCTTTATTCGTAAAGGTAAGGAAACTGGAAAATCGGCACACCTGATCAACACGAAGGGGTGAGACTCAACCTACGGGCTTGATGGCGAGCTTGCTCGCAAGGCTATAATGTCCGCAGAGGGCAGCTTCCGGGAGGGCCGCTGCCCTCAGCGGCCTAACTATGAAACATACTTTATAAAAATCGCTGAATTTAAGTTAACGTTCCGCGTAGCGGAACGTTAGTATCATACAGAACCACTGGCACGTATTTCTCTCGCAAAGCCGCGAAGGACGCAAAGTACTGAAGCACACCCAAAGGCTATCTACCAATCAATATCGTTGCTTCTCTTTTAACGCGCCATCTTCGATGGCATCAAGAATATTAACGAATATCGAGAATATATCGACTTCCATTCGTGAAGATTAGTGTAGATTCGTGGAAAAGAGGCACAGTGGATATTTTCCGTGGGTCGGATAAGAGATCTCTTCTCTGATCGATTACAGTTTATAGGAAAGGAAAATAGTCCCGGACGAAAATCGCTATCGCGTAAAATTGCGCATTGGCGCTAAAACCCGTACAGGACTATTTTCCTTCACTTACAGGGATGATTGACGGTACCAGAACGGTGCGTCAGCGTATTTGCAGGAGGCACATCTGCCGCACTCTGTCCGTCATACCCTTGACGTCAAGGACACCATAGGCAAAGCCCTTACGCGTGAGCTCCACGGGCAGGATGTCGTCGTATTTGTCGAAGACGGGGGCCTCGTTGGGATAGAGCAGTTCCATGGCATCAAGCGGCTTCCCTATCTCATCGGCAAGGATGACAAAGAACTCCTCGGGCGACACCGACATGGTGAACTGCATGTAATAAGGCCGTACCGAGTCAAAGCCCTTCAGTCCCATCCGCTCGCCACAGCGAATCCTCAGAAAACGCTCCATGGCCAGGAAGGCATAGCTGCCCAACCATGGGAAGAGCGCGTACATCTGTCCGCCCAACGGCAACAGCCATCTGATGCCAAGCCCCGACTTCGTGGCGGCATCACGCGCCTGCGCCAGACGGGCACGTGCATGGGGCAGCAAGGCATGGTCTGCCATCAGCCGCTGACCATTCTGCTGTTCCAAAGACTCTTCACGATGGAAAGTTGCTGACGCCGGTGCCAGTATATCGTGCATCTTCTCCAAGATCCTCGTGTGGATGTCGCCGGGCTCGTCGCCGAAATAAGCAGGCACAATACCCTTAACGGGATGGCAATAGACCACATGGCGATTGCGGTCCACCTCCTCGACGACCCACACCCTGCCGGCAATGGCAATCTTGTCGCGCACGGGTGGCGGCTTGACGATGGTGCCCAGTTCCTGCGACTCACAGCGCACCTTATACTCCTCATTGTCCTGGAAGACAGCATAGAACTTGAAGTTGTTGACCACACGCTCCCCCTTGAGTCCGACGATGAGCCCGCCACGCTCCGTCGTCTCGATATGGTCAATCTTAAGCAGATGGCGCAACAGCGTGCGGTAGTCATCCTGCGAGATACCCCGGAAATAGCTCAGCGTCAGCACGCGACGGGCGAGCTCTGCCGGCGTCATCTCCCCTCCCGATGCCAGTGTGGACATCGTCTGATGATAGAGCAGAGAGTAAGGCAGCCGCCCCGTGCGCGGTGGTTCCACCCACCGGTCTTTCAGATAGAGTTCTATCAGAGCAATGGCCTGCAAGAGCTTCCAGGGTATCGTCTCGGGCATGAGCGCGCGCTGTTCGGCGTGGTCCTCACGGATGACGAACCACATCTCCGAAGGTGACCCCCGACGGCCCGTCCGACCCATGCGCTGCAAGAAAGAGCTGACGGTGAAAGGGGCGTCAATCTGAAAAGCGCGTTCCAGACGCCCGATGTCGATGCCTAACTCCAGGGTCGACGTGGTACACACGGTGGCCAGCGAGTCCTCGCGTTTCATCTCCTCCTCCGCACTCTCGCGGTAGCTCGTCGAGAGGTTGCCGTGATGAATCAGGAAACGGTCGGGTTCATGCACCGCCTCACAGTACATCCGCAGCGTAGCGCACACGGTCTCGCACTCCTCACGAGAGTTGGAGAAGACAAGACACTTATGTCCACGCGTGTGGTTGAAGATATAGAGCAAGCCCGGATCGGCTGCTGAGGCCAGCGGGCCGTTTTGCTCCGCATCCAAGCGGGCCTTATTATCATTAGTAGCGCGTGCGTTGGCATTATCGTCATTCATGTTAAGCGGACTGCCACCTTTCATCTCCCTACGTGCTTCAGAAGGGTGCGACGGCTCCACGTTGGTTTGGAAGGGGTCGTAGCCATTGATTTTCTCCTTATCGTAATGTCCCCGAAGGATACTGCCTGTGATGGAGGTCTGCTCCTCGGGCAGCGCTACGCGATTTTCCGCCGACGGGTAGGAAGCCTGTTCCCCATTGTTGAAGAAGTGGGCCACCGAGATTCTCCATTTCGCTCCCGGAGCCTTGATACGTGGTATGACCGTGCCGCGCCCTGTCCCGGCGGACAGGAAGTTGCCCACCATCTTCAAGTCGCCAATCGTGGCCGAGAGCCCCACGCGCCGCGGAATGACCCCAGCCAGTCGCTGTAACCGCTCCAAGAGGCAGAGCGTCTGACCGCCACGATCGCCACGAAGAAAGGAGTGGATCTCGTCGATGACCACAAAGCGCAGGTCACCGAAGAGCGACGGTATCTGCGAGTGGCGGTGCATGAGCATGGCTTCAAGACTCTCCGGCGTGATCTGCAGGATGCCCGAAGGATGTCGCATCAGCTTTTTCTTCTGTTCCTGCGACACGTCGCCGTGCCAGTGCCAGACCTCCACGCCACATTCGCGGCAGATGTCGTTGAGCCGCACAAACTGGTCGTTGATGAGGGCTTTCAGCGGTGCGATATACAGACAGCCGATGGAAGTCGGTGGCTGCTCCTGCAACAGCGTGATGATAGGGAAGAAAGCCGCCTCGGTCTTGCCCGCCGCCGTGGAGGCCGAGAGCAGGACATTGGCCTCGGTGTTGAAGATGGCATCGCCTGCCGCAGCCTGGATGGCGCGGAGCGCCTGCCAGCCCTCTTCATAGATATAGTGCTGGATGGCAGGAGAATATCGTGCGAAGATGTTCATAGCGTAAACTCGGCAAAGTCGGTTCCGGCGGTGCTCTGCTCCTTCTGCTGCTCCAGTTCGGGACGTGCATAGGCGAATGCGTCGCTGTGGAGAATATCGCTGACGCTGCTGCCCGGGTTCTGGACGGTGATGTCGAGCAATTCGATGAAGTCACGGATGACCTCTCGCGGCGTGATGTTGCCGTCAGCACCGATACGGTTGTACTCTATTTGTATGAAGGTGGCGAGGTCGCTGTCGGTCACCGTACGCTCATAGCCATAGAGGGCGGCGTGGATGTCGGCGAGCTTCTCGGCCAGGACGAGCATCTCCTCGTTGGTGAGCGGCAGGAGACGCAGCACAGGACCGAGGAGATCCTGATGGCCCTGCTGCGAGAACTTGCCCTCGGCCAAGCGCGAGCGAAGGGCCTCATAGCTGTAGATGCCGCGGTGACGGTCCTCGACACACTGGGGCGTGCCGCTCATGATGGTACCGATATACTGTGCCTTGCCCTGGAGCGCATCGTTATACATGGTGAGAATCTTCTCGTAGTTGTATTGCCGCGAGATAGCGTTGGGAATCTTGTAGATGTTGACCAGCTCATCGATGAAGACCATTAGTCCGTTGTAGCCTGCCTGGCGGAAGAAGAAGGCAAAGAGCTTGAGATAGTCATACCAGTCGTCATCGGAGATGATGACCGTCACCCCAAGCTCCTGTCGTGCCTCTGTCTTCGTGGCGTATTCCCCGCGGAACCATTTCAGCACCTTGCCTTTGAGCTCATCGTCACCATTGACAAAGGCGCGGAAATAGAGCGTCAGCAGCCGGGCGAAGTCAAAGCCGTGGACGAGGTCCTGCATCTGCCGGATAACAGCCATGATATGCGCTTCCACGGCCTCATTGAAGCCTGGCGCATCCATGCTGAGCTGTTCCTGCTGCGCTGTCGCCGTCTGTACGGAGTTGATCCAGCGGTCGAGGACCATGGGCAAGGCACCGCCCTCAGGCTTCGACTTCACGCTGAGGTTGCGAATCAGCTCGCGGTAGGTGGCCAGACCCTGCCCCTGGTTGCCGTGCAGACGCCGCTCGGGAGAGAGGTCAGCGTCGACGACGACAAAGTTGCGGTCCATGACATAGTTGCGGATAGTCTGCAAGAGAAAGGACTTGCCCGAACCGTATTTGCCGACGATGAAGCGGAAGGAGGCACCGCCCTCGCCCACAATCTCCACATCATGGAGCAAGGCTTCGATTTCCTTGCGGCGGCCTACGGTGACGTAGGGCAGTCCCACGCGCGGCACGACACCGCCCTTGAGTGAGTTGATGATGCTCTGCGCGATACGGCGCGGAGGTATATTTCTGTTTGTCATTGTCATTCTTTCATTTTGTCTATCAGGAGAGAGAGGTCAGGAAGAGCGTTCAACTGTCTTCTTTCAGCCATTGCTCCACATCTTCGCGGTAGTCCTCGATGAGCTTCAGTCCGTTGCCGTCGTCTTCGAGCACGATGTCGCCGATGCTGTCCATGGCTTTGTCGTTGATTTGCTCCACCATGACGCCTTCGGGGATATGGTGGTCGCGGAGGAAGCTGCGCCAGTCGCCGCCGGAGAGGAAGAGGCGGAGAAAGACAAGGCCGGGGGAAGCGGCTTGAGAAACAGCGGGAGTTGTTGGTGCCATGGAGTCTATATCCTTCAAAGGCGCTGTAGTCTTCAGAGGCTCAGAAGTCTTCTCAGGCTCTGCTGTTTCCGTCGTCGCCGTGGATTCTACAGGCGCTACGGGCTCCGCAGGTGCTATCGTCTCCATGGTGTTGATGGGTGTTAAAGGCTCTGACTCATCGCTGGCGAGTTTCTCCATCACCACCTCGGCATCGCTTCTGATCTTTTTCAGTTTCGAGAAGTCGATGGAGACGCGCCGGCGCTCGGCCTCCTTTCTTGCCTCTTCGGCGCGCTCATGCTCCATCCACTGGCTGACGGCGTCTTTGATGACAGCGGCATAGGGCGCAGCTCCTATCCCCGGTTTGAGCAAGGGCTTGATGCCCAAGTCGATTCTCATCTGCCGGTCGGCCTCATGGAAGATGGCGGTGAACGTGCGGCGTATTAGTGGCTGATTACAGATAAAGACATCCTTAGACCACAGTCCTCCCTGGCAGAAGTAGCGCGTACGGGGCGACACCCGGATCTCAGCAGTGCGCACGGGCCGTGGGTTGTAGAAGACCGCATTGGCAAACATTCTCACCTGACGGCGCGTGCGTGAGCCCAGGCAGAAGGTCTCGATGCGATGATGACAGGAATGCTCTATTACGGGGATGATGGCGCGAAGCACAGCGGTCATGCAGGCTGTTGCCTTCTCGGGAACTTTCTTGAACAGCACTTTAGCCGTAGGGTCGTAGCCGCTGAGCTGGATCAGAGCATCGAGGAGCATGGAGTCTTTCGCATCCTTATAGTCAGATAGCGTGGCAGCGAGTGCGTCGTGGTGCCACTCGTCGGCGAAGGCCTCCTGGAAACGTGGCGAAAGATCGTAGTAGACGACATAGTCGCGTAGCCACGGGCCGAGATAGCGCTGCAGGTTGGCATAGGTGGTCCGGTAAGCGGCAAGTATCTCCTGCAAGATCTCATATCCTTCTTCCGGCTGGTGGATGCCGATCTGCATCAGCGTCTCATAGACATAGACAAAGAGATAGCTCAACGGCACATCAGGAAACTTGCCTTGTCGCCACATCTTGCGGATGGTGAAATAGCTGCGCAGCTGCGCCACACTCATGTCGTTGTAGACGGGAAAATAGCATTGGAACGGCACGATGTCGGCACTGTCGGTATAGTCGGCCATGAAAAGAGCCTGCTCATAGAAGTTCTTCTCCCGCGTGATCTGCCAGGGTTGGCGGCGGATCATCTCCAAAAGTTCCACGATCTTCTTGGGTTGTCCGGCCATATCGGCCGAGGCCGCTATGTCCGAAGACTCCCAAGGCAGGAGTTCATCATCATCTTCTTCTGGCTCAAAGTAGTCCCAATTGTGAACGCTGTCAATATAGGACATATCCTCAGAAGCATCCGTCTGAAAGTCAGTGTCGCCACTGCTGTCAGACTGTCCGTAATCGATCGGTTCATCCGTATAGAAATCGTCCAAGCTCATATCTTTCAACGGGAAGAGGCAACGTGAGCTTCCTCCATTTTACATGCAAAGATACGAAATAATCTTCATTTCATGCACGCTGCCGTGAATTTCTGATTTATTTTCTGAGCACAGGCTAACACGCTGTTTATGAGATACGCTGGAGGTGCCTCGACAAGATGATGACAGGCAACTGAGCGAGATCTGTCTCCTATAGCGTCCAGACGGTTTCGTCGCCACAGATATTGCGAATTTTCATGCGCAGCGGTTTCTTGTCGCAGCGTATAGAGCCGTCCCAGAACTCATCCGTCTTCTTGCCATTGAGGCAAACACGCCCTAAGTGATCGCGCTTGATCTCCACGTCGCTGTGCCATGGCAGGCTTTTTTCGGCATTCTCACAGTCGAGGCTTATCCACTCGATGGTCTCCAGTCCCTCGTCGCTGATGGTGATCGGCACAAACTTCTTCTCCTTGCCTTTGCTTTTTTGCTGGAGTACCTGCTGTTCACCCTTGAGGTTCACCTCTTCTATCTTTTTCAGCACGCGGTCGCTGTGAAAGCTGTTGATAGTAACCTTCCATCCCGTGAACAGAGCGTCGTGTGTCTCGCTGACCGTCCACTCAGCGTCGTCCTCCACCACGATGTCGTCGAGGAACTGCTTCAGGTCACGGAGCTCTATCTCGATGGTTGTCTGGTCGTTCTGCTCTTTGATGAACTGTTCGATGTCGTCGCGGTCTGTGATGTCGATGTAGTAGACGATGACACGCTTGATGTTGGCAGGTAGGTCGGGGAGTGCCTCGCGGATGATGCGGTTGATCATCGGCTTGTCGAGCAGTCGCGAGCTGCTGTCGAGCAGGTTGGGCAGATACACGGGCATGATGCCGTATTTGGTGTCGACGATGGAGCCCGCCCATATCTTGCCGAGCCCGTCGTCGCCGCTACGCAGTCCACGGATCATCTTTTTCAGTTTGTCCATGGTCTGCACGGGATTGCGGAAGAGTGACACGCCGTCCTTAACCTCCAAGATCTCAAACTCAGCCTTACCGCCAATGAGCCGGTCGCGGATCGTCTGGATGCTGTTGAGGTTAATGTCGCTGGTGATGAAGCGTCGTCCGAGCCGATTGGCCACTGCCGCTGTCACGCCGCTGCCTCCAAAGAAGTCAGCCACCACCATGCCCTCGTCACTGCTCGCCTTGATGATGCGCTCCAAGAGAGCCTCTGGCTTCTGGGTGGCGTAGTCGACAAGTTCTTTGGCTTGACCTGCGATAACATTAATGTCAGTCCATATTGACTGCAAAGGCTTACCCGGCATCTCATCTAAATAAACCTTTTTCTTAGGGAATCCAGAACTTGTATAATAGAGCAGTCCTTTCTTGTCTAAATCCTCCATTGTCTCTTTGGAATACCTCCACGTTCGTGTCACTCCATTCCATTCATATGTGGAGCCCCTTCCACCTGGACCCATTGTATTTTCAACCTTATACTTTCTTCCATCGCCATCATCCATCGAATACATCTTCAAGTATTTCTCATCGTATGGCAAATATTGAGTATGCCAAGTATAATCTTCATTATTCATGCAATAATAGAAGATGGTATCATGGATCTGTCCATATCTATTTGCATCGTTATGTGAATAGACCCTTTGCCAAACAATCTCATTAATGAAGTTATCCTCTCCGAAT
Organism: uncultured Prevotella sp.; assembly: GCA_945873145.1. Classification (GTDB taxonomy): domain Bacteria; phylum Bacteroidota; class Bacteroidia; order Bacteroidales; family Bacteroidaceae; genus Prevotella. The sequence goes on along the minus strand of CAMCBZ010000026.1, from coordinate 18,800 downwards.
ATCTCATCCATGAGAATCTTGACATAGTGCCCGATATGGTAGTCGAGGTGCACATAGATGCTTGCGTTATCGCTCATGACCGACTTGATGGCCATGAGGTTCTCGTACATCCAGTTGAGATAACGCTCTTTGTCCCAGATGTCGCCATACATCTTCTCGTCGAAGGAGCGCAGCTCGTCTATATCGAGTTCTTTCTCTGCCTGTGCAATGGTGGCAGCGACCTTCGGGTTGTTGCGTACATACACCTTCTTGGCATAGTCGGCACCGCTGGCAAAGGGCGGATCGATATATACGAGGTCCACCTTCACGCCTTTATCCTTGAGATAGGCGCAAGCCGAGAGGCACTCGCCACGCAGCACCATATTGTGTTGAGGATTGTCGCCCACCTGCTCGACGGGCTCCACCTCGTAGTAGGGCATGCCGCGCTGGATGTTCTCCACGATGCGGTCGTTGTCGCGGTAGCGGAGCACACGCTTGGTGCGCACAAAGTTGTCGAGCAGCGCCTGACCTTCGAGGGTGTTGGGGAAATAGGGAATATATCTGACAGCCATAGCTATTTACTTGTTTTGTCGTTAAAGAAATCGTTGATCTTTTGCAGCGTCTTTTCCCGCCGCTGCTCTGCGGTGAGCGTGTCCTCAAGATAGAGAAAGTCGAAGCGGCGGTAGCCGAACTTCTCATTGTTTCTCCGGATGAACTCCGTCTGCATAAATTGGAGTCGGTCGGCGAACTTTGCGGCGAAGCCTTCGCCCTTGGTCTCGATGATGACCACGCGGTCGATGGTACCATTGTCCTTGCGGCTGAGCAGCAGGAAGTCGGGGACGTAGCGTCCGGCATAGCGCCATGTGCCGCCTTTTTGCTGATAGCAGTTGATGATGAACTGCGTGAGCGTCTCGTCACCGTTGAAATAGGCTTCGAGCCGTCGGTCGTGGATGATGGGAAGAAGCTCCTTGGCGAGGAAGTCACGCTCCAGCCTGCTGTCGAAGCGGTAGGGCAGATAGTGATAGGTCTGCGTGCGCTCAGGGTGCGGATCCTTTTGTGGCTGAATCTTGGAGACGTCGAAGCCCTTTAGCCTTAGTGCCTCCAACATAGCTTTTTCTTCCTCGCTGATCTCCTTCTGTGGGGGTCGCTGGTCCCAGTCGATGATGTCGTGCACGTCGTGCTGTGGCGGATAGTATTTCTCATTGTCTTCCACCGGCGAGGTGAGCTTCTCTATCTTCAGCAGACTGGCCTGACTAGGCAGCAGCTCCTCGTGGACGCGGAAGTCGCGGATGGGCGCGAAGGCCTGGCGGATGAGCGAGCGGATGCGTGCCTGGTCGTAGGCGGTGTCTTCCACGGTGCCGCCGTCTTTGATTTTTGTGATCTTAGAGAAGATACCTTTCAGTTGCTCGTCGCAGGTGTGCAACTTCGCTACGCTGAGCGTGCCGAAGCTCTCCTTGGCAATCTGTTGCAGCCACCACTGATAGGTCACGCGGCGCGTGGTCTCGTCCTCCTGCTTATACGTGTCGAGCAAATTGCCTTCTAAGTCCTGGCGATGGACGAGGTTCACGGGTCTGCTGACGAGCAGTCGCTCATCGCTCAGTCGCTTTTCAGGAGTACTGTCCTCGTCGATGACCAGCGTCTCATAGCTCACTTTGAGCTGATAGAAGTCGATGTCGGGCACGCGCAGCTTGTCCATGCGCGAATAGCGGTCGATGAGCGGCGCATCTGTCTCGGGTTTGTTGCCAAGCTCTCTCAGCGTGATATTCTGCTGCTGCATGAGCTGTCGGTTGAGCTTCTCGGCATTGAACGCGTTGAGCCAGATGAGTGCTGTCTCGTGCTCGTGGCGGACGACCTGTCGGAGACAGCGGCAGCTGGTCTGCAACACCATGTTGGTGGGACAGGCTCCTTTCTGTGGCAGTATCACGCCGGTGAGGCTCTTACAGTCCCATCCTTCCTTACCGATCTGTACCAGCAGGATGACTTTGATGTGGGAGAAAGGCGTATCGAGCGAGGCAAAGGCTGTGGCGGCTCCCTCTGCCTGAGGATACTGTTTGTTGCCGCCATGATATTTCAGTATCACGTCGGTAGGGTTCATGCCGTAGTCGGCAACAATCTCAGCCACCTGAGGGTAGATGTCCTCCTCAAGCGTTTCTATCTGACTGCAATAGATGGCCAGCTTGGCGCAGGTGCCGTTGGCGTAGGTCGTGTCACGATACTTGTCTAGGAACTCTCTCACGCCGTTATCGATGATCACCGCCCGGTCATTGTCGGTGAATTTCACCTCGGGCACTTTGAGGAAGTTGCCCACGCCCTCGATGAGCGGATAGTAATACACCACATTGGAGAGATCCGTGTTGCGGATGGCGAAGTCGCCGAAGAGCGTCATAGCCTCGGTCTTTTCGAGATAGGGCGTGCCCGAGAATCCCAACACCGCGTTGAAAGATTGGTTGGCAGTCCATTTGTTGACGACTTGCCGCAGCTTGATTTCCCCGTCAGCGGCATGGTGCACTTCGTCGATAAAGATGGAGAGGTGGGGCAGCCGCCCAATGATGTCGCGCAGCTCGTTGGCCTGCTCTATTTTTTTCAACTCTTCTTTGGTGAAGAGCGTCGGATCCTTGTCGTCGGCGAGGCGGTCGAGGATGACCTTCTCGGCATTGGTGATAGCCACGAGTCCCATGAGCTCGTCCAAAGGCTGATGGTTGTTGATCTTCTGTGCGTTGGGATTCTTGACCTTGTTGCTCTTGCCGGCACTCTTCTGCTCGTCGAGGATCTCGAACTTCACGAGTCTTGTCACCTGCGTGGCTGCCGGCTCCGGTATGACCCATGAAGGGTCGAACTCCTGGATATGTCTGAGACTTGGCACGATCGACGACTTAAGGCCAGAGGGTGCCATGATCATAAAGTTATGAGCGAAAGCCGGATTGTCCGGTTCGTTTTGTGCGAAGTAGAGGTCGAGATAGATGAAAGCAGCCATTAAGAACGTCTTGCCCGCCCCCATGGGTAGGCTGAAGACATAGTCAGTGTAGCTGACTCCATAGAAGATCTTTTTGAAAGCCGCCTCGTAGTCGATCTCGGCAGCATGGTGTCTGATCAGTTTCTCAAGTCCGGGCGAGAGTTGCTTGCCCTTCTTGTCCCTCAGCCGTGAGTATTGGAAAAGAGCCACGGCGGCCGGTGTGGTTGCGAAGACCCTGCGCGTGGTGTCGGTAAGCTCTTCCTCCCCGACATTGGTGTCGTTGAACGTACCCTCGACGAAGAGTTGCCACAGGGGCTTGTTTTGGCAGGCTATCTTCAGATACAGGTAGGTCTTGATGGCTTCAATCTGAGCGTCGCGCATCATGCCCCGACGCTCGATATATTGTATGAGTGACTTGACCGTACACTCGTCTGATGCCAGCCAGAGGTTTCTTTTCTTCTCTATAAGCTTATAAAACATATTTGCCTTTGCGGTAACTGATCATTGATGATGCAAAAATACAAAATTATTTTGGTTCACCCGTTATCAGGCTACACACATATTTATTATTTAACGCTGCACGGTGGTACATATATAATAAGGAGTCCTACTTTAGCGTGTGTAGGATAGTAAATCCGTCCAATGCGTGGAAATTGATTTTGCTGCCTGAAAAACAATCGTTTGCTAAGTAGGAAAAGATCATTCCCTACGTAGCGAACGATCTTTTTCTTTAGCGTTACAATATTGAGTGCGTTGTTTCTACCTCATAAGAGCGATGTTTCGACCTCACAAGAACGATGCTTCGCCTCCGTGAGAACACTGTTTTGATACCATAAAAACACTGTTTTGATACCATAAGAACACCGCTTGACATCAACGACATCACCAGGAAGAAGAATGTAGTTCTGTACAGGCTTTAGCTCCAATCTCGCGGGAAGGTTATGGATTGTCCGTCATTTCCGATTTGTTGCAGGGCGCGGCCCTTGTGGCCGTCCGCACCCTGCAAACCTTCACACGCGCACGATGTGCGCATGAATGACAATGAGGTCAAACACGGACATTGACCACTGCACCGATATTTCCTTTCTTTTGTTGTGAAGACTGTTAGTAGCCCATTTCCTTGACCTATATCAACCCTAAATCTTTTAAGATTTGTGTTCTTTTCCCTTGCTTTTGATAGGGAAATCGTACGCAATTGCCGACATTCGTACAATTTCACCAAATCACAGAGACAATATTACATTAATTTTGCAGCGGTTCACAAAACCAACAGCTAAAAATATTAATACCTACATCAATTATAAACGCCTAAAGCAAATGAACCCATCCAACACGATTCAAGGCAAGAAAGTCTTGCGTACGGCACTCGTGGCAGCAGCGCTGATGCTCACGCCACCCTTCGTCGCACCGCAAGCCGCATGGGCCGAAAGCCTGCAACAGACCCAACAGGTCATCCGCGGCAACGTGGTTGACGAGAACGGTGAAGCAGTCATCGGCGCAACCATCGTCGTCGTGGGAGGCAATGCCGCACAGGGCACTGTCACCGATTTCGACGGCAATTTCTCCATTAAAGCGAAGCCTGGAGCTAAGCTGAAAATCTCGTATATAGGTTATGTCACCAAGACCGTGACAGCCAGCAGCAACATGCGGGTCACGCTCAAGGAAGAAGCCACCAGCCTGCAAGGCGTGGAGGTCGTAGCCTATGGCGTACAGAAAAAGGTCACCGTCACCGGTGCCCTCTCCTCGGTCAAGGGCGAGGATCTCGTGCGTACGCCCGTGAGCTCTGTCAACAACGTGCTGGCCGGTCAGCTCTCGGGTGTCACCACCGTACAATATTCCGGTGAGCCGGGCAGCGACGCCGCCACCATTTTCGTCCGTGGTAAAGGTACTTGGGCTGACTCTTCCCCACTCGTACAGGTTGACGGCGTGGAGGGCAGCCTCGACAACATCGACCCGAACGAGATCGAGAGCATCACCGTGCTGAAGGATGCCTCGGCAACAGCCGTCTTCGGTGTCCGCGGCGCCAATGGTGTCATCCTCATCACCACCAAGCGTGGCCAGGAGGGCAAGGCACGCATCGCAGCCTCGACCAACTTCTCCATCCTCGTGCCCAACCGCCTCGTCAAGCAGGCCAGCAGCTATGACTATGCGATGTTCTACAACCAGATGGACGAGAACGACGGTTCTGGTCACCGCTTCTCTGATGCCGTCATCCAGAAGTTCCGCGACGGCTCAGATCCCATCCGCTTCCCCAACACACAGTGGACCGACTATGTCATGAAGAAATCAACACTTCAGACACAGTCCAACCTGAGCATCTCGGGTGGCACGAAGGCAGTGAAGTACTTCATCAGTGCAGGCATGTACACCACGGGCGGACTCTTCAAGCAGTTCGACCAGAGCTACGACAACGACTTCCGCTACCACCGCTTCAACTACCGCGCCAACATCGACATCAACGTCACGAAGACCACCACGCTGAGTGCTGACCTCAGCGGCATCGTCGACGAGGCCAAGAAACCATACAACGGACAGGGATCGTCGGGTATCATTAAATATATGTATTACTCCACGCCGTTCTCCAGCCCCGGCATCATCGACGGCCGCTATATCACCAACTCGGCTGATACCAAGGACAACCTCGACGGCAACGTGCTGCCCTTCGTCGGTGGCAGTGCCCTGGGCAACTACTACGACAAGGGCTTCATGAACACCAACCGCAACTACCTGACCATGAACCTGCAGTTGAAGCAGGACCTCGGCATGATCACCAAGGGCCTCTCCTGGCACATCAAGGGGTCTTACCACAGCGACTACAATGTCTTCAAGAACGGTAGTGCCAGCGTGGCCACCTATACACCTATCTGGAAAGGTGTCGACGAAAACGGTCAGAACATCTTCGGCTATCGCAAGAACGGCGATACCACAGAGCCGGGCTACAGCGAGAGCCGGGGCAAGGCCCGCCGGTGGTACTTCGAGACGGCTTTCAACTACAGCCGCTCGTTCGGTCTGCACACCGTCAGCGCACTGGCCCTGTACAACCAAAGCCAGGAATACTATCCCAGCACTTACTCCGACATCAAGCACGGACTGCTCGGCTTCGTAGGCCGTGTGACCTACGACTGGAACAACCGCTACATGGCCGAGTTCAACGTGGGCTACAATGGTTCTGAGAACTTTGCGCCGAGCAAGCGCTTCGGCTTCTTCCCAGCCGGCTCTCTCGGCTGGGTGGCCAGCGACGAGCCTTTCTTCAAGCCCATCAAGAAGGTGGTCAGCTTCCTCAAGCTGCGCGCCTCCTGGGGTCTCGTCGGTAACGACAAGATTGGTGGCACACGTTTCATGTATCTGCCCGATGCCTACAACGTCAACCAGAACGCGCTCTTCAACCGTACCGGTAAGGACGGCGGCTCCTATGGCTACAACTTCGGCGTGGAGAACGGAACGACCAAGATGGGTGCCATCGAGGCCCAGAAGAACAATCCCGACGTGACGTGGGAGAAAGCCTTCAAGCAGGACTATGGTTTCGACGTGCGCTTCCTCCGCGACAGACTGGAGGCCAACTTCGATTACTATCGTGAGCACCGTACCGACATCCTGCTCATCGACCAGACCGCACCGGCCACCCTGGGCTTCTTGCTGCCCGCCGCCAACCTCGGCGAGACGAAGTCGTGGGGCTATGAGGTCTCGGTCAGCTGGAACGATAAGATTGGCAAGGACTTCCGCTATTGGGTCAAGGGCAACCTCTCGTACAACCAGAACAAGGTGATCGAGTGCAAGGAAGCCCCACAGACCAACGAATATCAGTATCAGAAGAACCACCGCATCGGATCCCGCAGCCAATATAAGTTCTGGAAATACTATTACGAAGGCTGCGAGCAGGACTACATGAAGGAGTTCGGAGCCAAGTCGTTCCCCACGCAGATGGTCGCCAAACTCAAACCCGGTGATGCCGTGTACGTTGACCTCGACGGCAACGGCAAGATTGACAGCGACGATGCCAGCTACGACTATGGTTTCACCGACGACCCGCAGTATATCGCCGGTCTGAACCTCGGCATGCAGTGGAAGAACCTCTCCTTCTCCGCACAGCTCACCGGCGCATGGAATGTCAGCCGTATGCTCAGCGACATCTTCCGCCAGCCGTTCTACAGCTCCAACTCCACCACGGAAGGCGGTCTGCTCCAGTTCCAGGTCGACAACACTTGGAATCCCAACAACCCCTCGCAGAGTGCTGAGTACCCACGTGCTACCTGGGCCAACGCTGCACAGAACTACGCCACCAGCACGCTCTACGAGAAGGATGCCAAATACCTCAGGTTGAAGACCATCCAGGTGGCCTATGACTTCCACTTCCCGTTTATGAAGACGCTCGGCCTCAACCAACTGCAACTGGCCCTGAGTGCCTACAACCTCTTCACCCTCACCTCGTATAAGTGGGGCGACCCGGAGACGCGCGCCAGCAACGCACCGTCCTACCCGCTGAACCGCACCTACACGGCCAGCCTGAAAGTAGCATTCTAATAACCCGTTTGATTACCATGAAAAGAAACATAAAACTCTTCGTCGGACTCGCTGCGGCCTTCCTTTCCGCGCAGGTCTTCACCGGATGTACCGACGAGATAAAGCTCGGCGGCAACGCCCTCGACAAGCCGTCGGGTTCCACGGTCACCAAGGACACCGTCTTCAACAGTCCTATCTACACCGAGCAGTTCCTCAACTCCATCTATGCCCTGCAATATTATGGACTGCCCTACAACGCCAGCTGCGGCACGTCGGCCAGTCCATGGAGCGGCAAGTTCGACCAGCTCACCGACTGCTGGGTGATGCACTGGGACAACAACACCATCTACAAGGCCTTCTACTCGGGCACCCTCGATGCCAATCAGGACCCCTTGCTGTCCTATAAGAACGACAACGTGTGGAAAGCCGTGCGCGCCGCCTGGCTGCTCATCGAGAACGTCAACAACGTGCCGGGGCTCAGCGAGGAGAAGAAGCAGAGCTTCACGGCCCAGGCGCGCTGCCTCATCGCCGCCCGCTACTTCGACCTCTTCGCCGTCTATGGCGGTCTGCCCATCCTCGACCACTCCTACACCGGCACGGAGGGCAGCTACGACATGCCACGTGCCACACTCGACTCCACGGTCAATTTCATGGTCGACCAGCTCGACCAGGCCATCAACTCGGGCGCACTGCCCTGGGCTTATAATGGCAACACCACGGAGACCGACGCCACCAACAACACCGGACGGTGGACAAAGGCCGGCGCCATGGCTCTGAAAGCTAAGATCCTCACCTTCGCTGCCTCACCGCTCTTCAATGCCACGCAAGGCTACTATGGTGGCTCTTCCGAGGCCGAGCAGAAGCACATGGTGTGGTACGGCGACTTCAAGCAGGAGCGTTGGGAGAAGGCTCTCAAGGCTTGCCAGGACTTCTTCGACGCCCTCAACGCCAACGGATGGTATGAGCTGACGCAGGCCACGAGCAAGACGCCCGACGGCTACCGCCAGGCCTACCGCATGGGCTACGCCTATCAGGGCAGCAAGGAGATTCTACACTCCACACGTGTAGGCGGTATTGACGCCTACAAGTCGGCTACTTATACCTGGCACCAGTGGCTCGACAACCCGGCACGACAGAACTGCCTGCCCACCACAGAGTATGTCGAGATGTTCCCATGGGCTGACGGCACGCCCTTCAACTGGAAGACCGACAGTGCCAAAGGCAAGGTGGACGGTGCCAAGGGACAGCTCTTCTTTAAATATGAGAAGGTGCGTGGCGGCTTCAAGAAGACAGCCAGCCGCGACCCACGTCTCTACGAGGAGTGCATCGTCAATGGACAGATGACCTCTCTCGACTGGACGACGGGTAAGTCGAACGGTGATGTCTACGAGCTCTGGGTCGGCGGTGCCGATGCCGGCAACAACGTGGCACGCTACGACGAGAAGTCCAAGGAGGTGGTCAAGACCGAGGCCTTGGCCCAGCGCTATGCCACCGGCTTCGACCAGAACAAGTACTACATGAACCAGGACTACCTGCGCAAATACACGCAATGGGTCTACCTCAGCCTTGACGAGATGTACCTGATGTATGCAGAGTGCCTCACGCAGTGTGGTCGCCTTGACGATGCCCTCAAGCAGGTAGACATCGTGCGTGCCCGTGTCGGTCTGAAAGGTTTGGCCCTGAAGAACCCCAGCCTCGACCTGCACAACAACAAGCAGAACCTCCTCAACGAGATCCTGCGTGAGCGTGCTTGCGAGCTCGGACTGAGCAACAACCACTACTACGACATGATCCGCTACAAGCGTGGCGACTGGATGACCAAGCACCTGCACGGACTCATCACCTACCGCATGGAACAGGGCCCCTCCGGCGGCTATATCCGACAGTACATCCCCTGGCGTGGTGCCAACAAGGACGGTGGAGCCAAGGAGCCCTCGCGCTTCGAGTACGAGAAGTTCACCATCCAGAACCGTGCCCACTATCTCTGGGACAAGGACCCGCAGTCTCAGGAAGTCGCCAAGTGGTATCTGTGGCCCTTCCCGAAGACGGAAATCAACAAGAAATACGGACTCGTGCAAAACCCCGGATGGGAGTAACCGGTTCGCCATCGCATTCTTATCATCCTCAACGGCAGGGATGACCTCCCTGCCACAAGTACTAAGAACAATATGAACAAGACAACACTTTGCGTGCTCGCTCTTCTGGCAGGCTGCTCCCTGCCGGCTGCGGCACAAATCGATACGACACTGACCCGGCAGGATGCCTTCGTCAGGGCCAACATTGCGGTGGGGGCCAACAAGGACTTCACGCGTGCGCAGTCCACAGCCTCGGTGACCACCATCGGCAGCGGCGACGTCAACAAGCGCTCGGCCAAGAACATCGCCAACTCCATCATCGGCCTCGGCGGCAACGGACTCGTCTCCCTGCAGAACGCCGGTAGCTATTTCTCCGCCAACCCGACATTCTACGTCCGTGGCTTGCAGTCGCTCAGCGGCTCGGCACCGCTCATCCTCGTCGACGGCATCGAGCGTGACATGGACATCGTCGACCCCACCGAGGTCGACCACGTCGACATCCTCAAGGACGCTGCCGCCGTGGCCCTCTACGGCAACAGGGGCGCCAACGGGGTCATCAACGTCATCACCAAACGAGGAAAATACAACACACGTCACATCCGCGTCACCTATGACCATCTCTTCAACTACCAGATCAACCGGCCGAAGTTCATCAACGCCCCCACATACGCCTCTGCCATGAACGAGGCCCTGGCCAACGAGGGAAGTGCACCGAAATATTCCGCCAATGAGATCGATGCTTTCCGCAGCGGAGCCTATCCCGATCTCTATCCCAACGTCAACTGGGTGGATGCCACTTTCCGTCATCATGGCATGACCAACAAGATCGCCTCGGAGTTCTATGGCGGTGGTGAGCGCTTCCGCTACTACACCATGGTCAATCTGCTCTCCGACAAGGGATTTATCAAGAACGACAAGGACGACAACGGCAACCACACGCAGGACAAGTATGTGCGTGCCAACATGCGTATCAACCTCGACATCGACCTCAGCCCGACCACAGTGATGAAGGTCAACACGCTCGGTATGCTCAGTGAGATGTCGCAGCCCGGCAACGCGACCAACCTCTGGGGACTGGTCTACAACCTGCCCTCGGCAGCTTTCCCCGTGAAGTTCCAGAAGGACGGGCTCTGGGGCGGCAGTGCTACCTGGGCCGGCACCAACAACCCTGTGGCCAACACGGCGGCCGCCGCCTACTATAAGATTCACGAGCGCGCCCTCTATGCTGACCTCTCGCTGCATCAGAGTCTCGAAGCTTTTGTCCCTGGCCTCAGTGCTACGGCACGCATGGGCTACGACACTTACTCGACCATCTACGAGAACCATAGCAAGACATTCCAGTATGGCTTTTATGCGCCGGCCACATGGGCCGACGGCGTGCCTACTCCCGGTGTTTACTCCATCGGCGGTGAGAAAGGCACACAGAGCACGGCTGCCAACACCAACGCCTACGCGCGCCGCTTCCACTTCGACGGCGGACTGAACTACGACCGCACGTTCAATGATGCGCACTACCTCTTCTCGTCTCTGCGCTGGGAATACGAGTACAGCAACACCACGGGCACGAACACGTCCATCTACCGCCAGACAGCCTCGTGGCTCACACACTATGCCTACCGCAACCGTTACATCGGCGAGATGGCGTGGGTGCTCACAGGCTCCAGCCGCTTGGCTCCGGGCACGAAGTGGGCCATCGCTCCTACCTTCAGTGCTGCCTGGGTGATGAGTCAGGAGCCGTGGATGAAGGATGTGCGCTGGGTCGACTTCCTGAAGTGGCGTGCCTCCTTCGGCATTGTCAACACCGACTACCTGCCCGGCGACAACGTGTGGACTTATTACACGCAGAGCTATGGCACCGACGGCGTGACCTATCCCTTCGACTCCAGCTATGACAGCTCATGGGGACGCACCACGTTGGGACGCCTGGCCACCGACAACCCCTCACACGAAAAGGCCTATAAATATAATGTGGGTCTCGACGCCACGCTCTTCCACGGCCTCGACTTGCAGTTCGATGCTTACATGCAGCGCCGCAACAACATCTGGGTAGACGGTAGTGGTGCCTATGGCAAGGTCATCGGCTTCTCCGCACCTTATATCAATGGCGGCGTCGTGGACAGCTGGGGACTGGAGGCTGCCGCTGACTACAACCACCAGTTCGGCGAGGTGAAGCTGAACGTCGGCGGCACCTTCTCGCTCAACAAGAACGAGATCAAGGACCAGGCCGAGCAGCCGCGTGCCTATGACAACCTCGTCACCACCCACCATCCGCTGAACAGCATCTGGGGCTTGAAGGCCATCGGACTCTTCAAGGACCAGGCCGACATCGACGCCAGCGTGCCACAGACCTTCTCCGAAGTGCGTCCCGGCGACATCAAGTACGAGGATGTGAACCACGACGGTAAGATTGATGCCAACGACTACACCAAGATTGGTCACAGCACGCTCTGCCCCGAGATCTACTATACCGCACACATCGGCGCCGAGTACAAGGGCGTGGGTTTCACGGCTCTCTTCCAGGGCGTGAGCCGCTACAGCGCTCTGCTCAACACCAGCGGATACTACTGGGGACTCATCAGCAACCGCACCCTCTCGCAGGAGGTCTACGACAACCGCTGGACTCCCGACAACCTCAATGCCACCTATCCCCGACTGAGCTCGAGCAGCAACGCCAACAACTACCAGACCAGTACGTTCTGGCTCCGCGACCGCTCGTTCTTCAAGCTGCGCAACATCGAGGTATACTATAACTTCCCCAAGACATTGCTCGACAGAACCAAGGTGGTCAACGCCGCACGCCTCTATGTACGTGGCAACGACCTCTTCACCCTTGACCATCTCGACAACGTCGACGCCGAGAGCTACGGAGCTACCAGCCCGCTCACACGCAGCGTCGTCGTGGGACTGAGTGTCACCTTTTAATAAGGAAAGCGTAGAAGGGTAATCAAGTAAACAGAAAACCTAAACAGATAAACAATGAAAACGAAATATATTTTCAGTGGACTGCTGGCGCTGACGCTGGTCACTTCCTGTTCCGAGAAGATGGACTACAAGGAGTACAACGTCTACGACAAGGCCTATGTAGAGAAGATGTTTGTCCGCGTCGGAGGACTGATGACAAATATCTACAACGACATCGACTACGACTTCGGCAACTATAGTGGTGCCATGGCCAGCTCGGCCACCGACGAGAGTGTCTACTCCCATCCCGGCAATGCCGTCGAAGACTTCTACAACGGTGCCTGGGGACCCACCAACGCCAAGGAGCGGGTGTGGAACTCGGCGTGGGACGGCATCTCGTATTGCAACCTCGTGCTCGACGAGTTCAGCAACTGCACCTTCCCGGAGTACACCGAGGACGAACACTACAGGCAGGAGATGTATCTCTACCACAACTATCGTTGGGAAGCCCGCTGGGCACGCGCCTTCTTCTACTTCGAGTTGGTAAAGCGTTACGGCAACGTACCCTTGAAGACGAAGCACATGACAGCCAACGAGGCCAACAGCCTGCCGCAGGTGTCGGCCGACTCCATCTTCCAGTTCATCGACACGGAGTGCGACACCATCGAGGACAGCATCATCGTCAACTATGGCGACTTAGGCGACATGGCTTACTACAAAGGTCAGACAGGACGTGCCAACAAGCTCGCCGCCATGGCCTTGCGTGCCCGCGCCGCCCTCTACTGGGCCAGTCCGCTTTTCAATCCCAAGGGCGACAAGAGCCGTTGGCTGAAGGCAGCACAGCTCAGCAACGCCGTCATCGCCGAGGCGCGGCAGGAGGGCATGGAACTGCTGCCCGACTATAGCAAGCTCTTCAATAAGGACAGCTATAAGGACGGCATCAAGGAGATCATCTTCTCCCGCCGCGTGGCTGCCAGCAATGCCTTCGAGAAATACAACTATCCTATCGGCATGGAGAACGCCGGCGGTGGCAACTGCCCCACGCAGAACCTCGTCGATGCCTACGAGATGACCAACGGAAAGGCTATCAATGAGACAGGCAGCGGCTATGACCCGCAAGACCCGTACAAGAACCGCGACGCGCGACTGGCCATGACCGTCGCCGTCAATGGCGAGCAGTGGCCCAACGCGGCCGCACTGGAGACCTTCGAGGGTGGTGCCAACTCCAGCAGTGTCACCTACGGTACGCCGACGGGCTATTATCTGAAGAAATACATCAACCAGGGAACCATCATTGCCAAGACGGGCTCCAACAGCTTCGCCCATGCCTGGGTCATCTTCCGTTTGGCAGAGTTCTATCTCGACTATGCTGAGGCTGCGCTGAACTATACGGGTAGTGGCTACGTCGCTCCGGAGGGTCTGCCGATGACCGCCGCACAAGCCATCAACGTGGTGCGCACGCGTGCCAAGCAACCCAATATGGCGACGGGTCTCGACTTCGAGGCCTTCAAGAAGAAGTATGAGAACGAACGCTTCGTCGAACTCGCCTTCGAGGGTCACCGCTTCTTCGACCTTCGTCGGTGGAAGGAAGCGCCGGAGTACCTCAAGACCATCCGTGGCATGAAGATCACACGCCAGGACGACGGTACGATGAAGTACGAGGAGCAGACCATCGACACACGTACGTGGAACGATAAGTGGTATCTCTTCCCTCTGCCGCAGAAGGATGTGCTCAACTGCAACTACAAGCAGAACGACGGGTGGAACTAACGCCACTACGGTCCTCTGCCTCTCGGATGGTGGGGCGGGCAATGCCGACCCACCGCCGGGCACCATCGATTATCATTTTTACTATGTTATATTTCTAAAAACCAACAGCGTATGAAAAACGTTTATTACCTTTTCCTCGTACTCGTGGGGTTGCTCTGCTCCATGAGCGTGAGTGCAAAGAAAGTGATCTACAGTCAGAACTTCGAGACTGCAGTGAATGTGGCTGAGACAGGATGGACTTCGCCACAGGCTGCCGCCGGGCTGAGCATCGGCTCGGACGAAAATGGTAAGTTCATCAAGTTCGCACCCAGCGGAAACGACCGCTCGGCTCATCTCTACTGGGACGAGTCGCTCATCAAGAACGAGCTCAGTGCCGACTTCACCAGCTATCAGATCACCTTCGGCTTCTGCTTCAACAAGTTCGGCAACAAAAATATGACTTCGGAGGTTGCCGTGATGTCCGACAAGAGCATTGCCAAGAAGAAGCCCAATGCCAACTACCGCAACAACAACGGTGGCGCGCTCTTCGACCTCACCCAGCTGGACAAGACCGGGCGTAACGCCGCTCAAACGGGTGACCAGGATTTCGCCATCAACGGCGACTCCACCAACTACAAGGCTCTCACCGCCGGTGCTTACTACACCGTTACGCTCGACATCGACACGCTGGCACGCACGGTGCAATACACCATTAAGTCGGCAACCTCCGACGATCCCATCGCCGCGGATGTGTACACCGTGCCCGAGGGTGTGGACATGACAGCCACTGGTCTCTACGTCCTCGCCGGTCGTTACGCCCCTGACGTGATGTTCGACGACATCGAGGTCAGCGTTGACAAGACAGCTGCCAACACGCCCTCTGTGACGCTCACCGGCATCAACAACGCACAGCGTGTCTATACCATCAAGTTTCAGGAGGACGAGATCCTTCACCTTGACTTCAACGGCACGACCACCGACGTGAACTACGACGACGTGGACAATGGCACCTACACTTGGTCCAATAATCCTAACTACGATCCCAACAACACTGACGCGCCCGTTTCTGATCCTTGCCAGAGTGGCACACTGAAAGCGTGGACAACTCTCGACAACCTGAAGTCTGACGAGGTCGTCACGGAGGTCACCAACGATGTCATCGCGCTGCCTGCCGCAGAAGCTAAAGTCACCAACGTCAAGGTAGGATTTGCCAAGACTTACAACGTAACCTGCGACAACAGCAACACTCCGCTTACTCCGGCCATCTACGGTACCTATAAGTTCACGGGTAAGGACGGCAAGGTCACCGAGTCTGCCGAGCCCAAGGCTTTCCCGTTCACCATCGACGTCGACCAGGCCGGTACGCTGGAGATTACTTCCCAGGCCTTCGGCTATGGCTCTACTAACACCACGGTGGAGAACAACGTGGAGTATGAGATGAAGAAGACCGTCGATCTGGCCCACATGACCGAGGCCGACATCACCGCTGCCGGTTTTGAGAAAGGCGACGACGTGACAGGTAAGTTTGCCGACTATGGCCGCTTCTATGGTCTGTCAACCACAGAGAAAGAGGTTGACAAGGACGGCAACGAGACTCCTAAGAAGATTGTCTACAACGTCATTCCGCAGTATACGAAGATGTCGTCTACCTTTACCGACGACAAGGTCATCGGTGACCTCGTCTGCTGCAGCCAAGACGGCACTACTTCGGCTACCGTGTCTGTGAATGCCCATATCTATCAGGGCATCGGCCTTGTCCTCGACGGACGCAAGGGCGACGACGGTTCAGGAAACTGGATTAGTAATTTGTACTTCAAGGTTGAGGGCGCGACAGCAGACGACATCGTCGCCGTGGCTTCTGTGAAAAACTACGGCTTTTCCTCGCTCCATCCCTCTGTAGCTTCCCTCGACGAGTACCTCGCCCAGGACAACGCTCCTGTGACCGCAGTCCTCAAGGGTGATGAGCCTTTCAGCCTCTATCGTATCTCCGACGCTTTGGGCAAGGTGACTGTCTACACGGCCAAGGGTGGTGCAACAGGCATCAAGACCATCAACGTCAATGCACAAAACACGGCCGACGCGCCTATCTACTCTCTCAATGGTGTGCGCATGAACAGCAAGAACAACCTGCCGAAGGGTGTCTACATCCAGGGCGGCAAGAAGTTCGTAGTGAAGTAAACACCTAAAGAAAGACAGAAGTTAATTTCTTTTGTAGTATATAATAAAGGGGAACCATCTACGGTCTGCAATGGGCTGGGATGGTTCTTTGTTTGTTGTCTTCCATCTATCAATGGCAACCTGCCTGATGTAACATATATTTTCTTATTTGATACAATAATGCCTAAATCTCCTACTTTCTTGTATTTTTTATAAGGAAGAGCTACGGTGTACTGTTTTTTTTTCTATCTTTGCACTACGGTGATTTGTTCGCTTATCATTAAACCATTCATTTAAATCTATTATCTATATATGAATTATCGTAAACTCATGCTCTCTTTGGCACTGTGCCTGCCACTGTCGGCACTGGCCAAGCAGATTCTTGTGCAGTCGCCTCATCTCTCTCTTGTGCTCAACGCCGACGAGGGTAAGCAACCGGAATATGTCTACTTCGGTTCAAAGCTCTCCGGCGCTGACCTGCAGACGCTGCAAAAGCCACAGGGCGGGCGCATGGATGCCTATCCGGCCTATGGCATGGATTGTCCTGACCCGGCGGCCTTTGCCTGCCGACACGCCGACGGCAACCTCTCGACACAGCTCGTTGTCACTGGTTCTGACGTGAAAGGCGATGTCACGACCATCCATCTCAAGGATCCCGTATACAACCTCTTTGTCGACCTGAAGTACCGCACCTACAGCGATGCCGACATGATTGAGGCGTGGACAGAGATCACAAACAAGGAGAAGGGCACGGTGACACTCACCTCTTTCGCCTCCGCCATACTGCCCATCCGCCGCGGCAATGTGTGGGCCAGCCATCTCACCGGTGCCTGGGCGACAGAGGCCAACGTTGTCTCAGAGCCTTTGAATCCCGGTGAGCTCGTCGTGGGATGCCATTCCGGAATTCACAACACGCAGCCCGCCCACGCCGAGATGATGTTCTCCCTCGACGGCAAAGGACAGGAGAACAGCGGGGATGTCATCGGCGCTGCCCTCTGCTATGGTGGCAACTACAAGCTGCGCACCGTCACCGACAACAGCAGCTATCACTATTTCTTCGCCGGCATCGACGAGACCAATTCGGAATACCACCTGCGCCGTGGTGAGACTTTTGTCACGCCGCCCGTGGCGTTGACGTTCTCCAAAGAGGGACTCTCGGGTGTGAGCCGTAACTTCCACCGCTGGGGCCGCAAGTATATGCTTGCTCACGGCGACAAGGAGCGCATGGTGCTGCTCAACAGTTGGGAAGGCGTCTACTTCGACATCAACGAGAAGGGCATGGACCAGATGATGGGCGACATCGCCAGCATGGGCGGCGAGCTCTTCGTCATGGACGACGGATGGTTCGGTGAGAAATATCCCCGCAAGACCGACAACGCGGCCCTCGGCGACTGGGTGGTGGACAAAAGCAAACTGCCTCACGGCATCGACGGACTCCTCGCCGACGCCAAGAAGCACGGCGTGAAGTTTGGTATATGGATTGAGCCTGAGATGACCAACACCAAGAGTGTGCTCTATGAGAAACATCCCGACTGGATCATCAAGGCACCGGGACGCGCTCCCGTCCTCGGTCGTGGTGGCACGCAGCTCGTCCTTGACCTGGGCAACCCGAAGGTGCAGGACTTCGTCTTCTCTGTCGTCGACAACCTGATGACGAAGCATCCCGACATCGCCTATATCAAGTGGGACGCCAACATGGACATTATGAACCACGGCTCACAGTATCTCTCCATGGACAATCAAAGTCATCTCTACATCGACTACTACCGTGGCTTTGCCAAGACACTCGACCGCATCCGTGCGAAATACCCCAACCTGATCATCCAGGACTGCGCCAGCGGTGGTGGCCGTGTCAACTGGGGCGTACTGCCATGGTTTGATGAGTTCTGGACAAGCGACGACACCGACGCCCTGCAGCGCATCTACATCCAGTGGGGCACGAGCTATTTCTTCCCTGCCATGGCGATGGCATGCCACATCTCGGCATCTCCCAACCATCAGACACGCCGTGTCGTGCCGCTGAAGTTCCGCATCGACGTGGCTATGAGCGGACGCTTGGGCATGGAGATCCAGCCTAAGAACATGACCGAGGCAGAGAAGACGCTCTGCCGCAACGCCATCGCAGAGTATAAACAGATACGCCCCGTGGTGCAGATGGGTAACATCTACCGTCTGCAGAGCCCTTACGACAAGCAGGGTCTCGCCAGCCTGATGTATGTCAGCGACAACAAGGGCAAGGCTGTGTGGTACTGGTGGAAGTACGAGTCGTATATCGGTCAGCAGGTGCCGCGCGTGCGCATGGCCGGTCTCGATCCTGCCAAGCGCTACAAGGTGCATGAGCTCGACCGCATCGACAAGACACCACTCGACTGCGAGGGCAAGAGCTACTCCGGCGCTTACCTCATGGAGCACGGTCTGGAGATGCCGATGAACCACAACATCGACTGGAACGACCGCACCACATGGTCCAGCCGTGTGCTGTATCT
>CAMCBZ010000025.1 GCA_945873145.1 uncultured Prevotella sp. | reverse complement strand
CTGTGCAAGCTCTATCTCGTCATCATCCGCGGCACGCCGACGATGGTGCAACTCCTTATTATATATTATGTCATCTTTGCAGCTGCCGACGTAAGCAAAGTACTCGTAGCCATCGTGGCCTTTGGCATCAACTCCTCAGCCTATCTCGCCGAGGTTGTGCGCAGCGGCATCATGTCCATCGACCGAGGACAGAGCGAGGCCGGACGCTCGTTGGGACTGAGCTATAGCCAGACCCTGCGGCTGATCATCCTGCCACAAGCCTTCAAGAACGTGCTGCCCGCCATCGGCAACGAGCTCATCACCCTGCTCAAGGAAACGTCCATCAGCGGTTATATCGGCCTGGTAGACCTCACCAAGGGCAGCGACATCATCCGCAGCATCACTTACGATGCCATCCTGCCTTTGGGCGTGGTGGCCATCATCTACCTTGCCATCGTGCTCAGCCTGTCATCGGCAGTGGGTGTGCTGGAAAAGAAACTTCGTAAAAATGAAAGATAAGACGCTCATCACCATCGACCATCTCTGCAAGGCCTTCGGCGACCATGTAGTGCTTCGCGACATCAGCACCACCATCCGCGAGGGCGAGGTCGTCGCCATCATTGGCCCTTCGGGTTGTGGCAAGTCCACCTTTCTCCGCAGTCTCAACCTGCTGGAGCGCCCCACCTCTGGCCACATTCTTTTTGAGGGCACTGACATCACGTCGCCCGAAATCAACATCAACAAGATGCGGGAACGTATCGGCATGGTGTTTCAGCAGTTCGACCTCTTTCCCAACATGACCATTCGTCGCAACATCATGCTGGCTCCCGTGACATTGGGAAAGCTGTCCCGGCAGGAAGCCTCCGCTACTGCTGACCGCCTGCTCCAGCGTGTGGGACTTGCTGATAAGGCTGATGCCTGGCCCGACAGCCTCTCGGGAGGACAGCGGCAACGTGTCGCTATCGCGCGGGCGTTGGCGATGAATCCCGACGTGATGCTGTTCGACGAGCCTACCTCTGCCCTCGACCCGGAAATGGTGGGCGAAGTGTTGCAGATCATGCGTGACTTGGCTCACAGTGGCATGACGATGGTGGTGGTCACTCACGAGATGAGCTTTGCCCGCGACGTGGCCTCGCGTGTGCTCTTCTTCAATGGTGGCGTCATCGAGGAAGAGGGCAAGCCTGAGGACATCTTCAGCCATCCACGGTCAGAAAGGCTCAGGAGCTTCCTCAAAAGATAGATTTCTGCCATTGCCGTTATTTTCTTTTCATTTTGAGTCAAACAACAAAATTATTTTGTATCTTTGTCACGTAATTGGGAGATAAACCTTCATAAGCAAAGAGAGATGACAGAGATGTTTTCAGCCGACGGGTGGCTCAACACCGCGATCACTAATATAAATAATGTGTTGTGGACCTACATTCTTGTAGCTGTCCTTATCGTTTGCGCCGTGCTGTTCACGGTCAAGACGCGTGGTGTGCAGTTCCGCATGGTCGGTGAGATGATACGTCTGTTGGGCGACTCCACGAAGAAGACCCATGAGAAACATGTCTCGTCGTTCGAGGCTTTCGCCGTCTCCATAGCCTCACGTGTGGGTACCGGCAACCTTGCCGGTGTGGCCACTGCCATTGCTGTGGGCGGACCGGGTGCTATCTTTTGGATGTGGATCATCGCCCTGCTTGGTTCGGCTACCGCCTTCGTGGAGTCTACGCTGGCCCAACTCTATAAGCGCAAGACCGAGGGGAGCTATATCGGCGGCCCCGCCTACTACATGATGTTTGGCTTGCACAAACGTTGGATGGCACGTCTCTATGCCGTGCTGATCACCATCACCTTTTGCATGGCCTACATCTCCATACAAAGCAACACCATCTGCGGTGCCATGCAGGGAGCCTTTGGCGTGCAGCCCTGGGTGATGGGACTCATCCTTGTGGTGCTCTCCACGGCCTGCGTCTTTGGCGGTATCAACCGCATCGCAAAGGTCAGCAGCATCTTTGTGCCAGTGATGGCTGTGCTCTATATCCTCTTGGCGCTGGTCATCCTCGCCGTAAACATTCAGCTTGTGCCCCGCATGTTTGCGCTCATTATTGAGAATGCCTTCGGCTTCCGGCAGTTCACCGGTGGCACTTTTGGCGCCATGATGATGACGGGTATCAAGCGCGGACTGTTCTCCAACGAGGCCGGTGAAGGCTCCGCGGCCTGCGCGGCCAGCATCGCCGATGTCAGCCATCCCGTCAAGCAAGGACTGGTACAGGCACTCAGTGTCTTCACCGACACCCTGCTCATTTGCAGTTGTACTGCCTTCATCATTCTGCTCAGTGGTGTATACACCGACAACAGCCTCAATGGCATTCAGCTCACACAGACCGCCTTGCAGCATGAGATAGGCTCTGTCGGGCCCACGTTTGTTGCCGTAGCCATCTTCATGTTTGCTTTCTCGTCGATCATTGGCAACTATACCTATGGCGAGATGAACGTGAAGTTTCTCACCGCCGACCGCCGTTGGCTGACCTTCGTGCGGGTGATGAACGGCATCGTTATGGTGCTCTTCGGCGCTTTGGCCAGTCTCGACCTGGTGTGGAACCTCGGTGACCTGTTCATGGGCTGCATCACGCTGTGCAACCTTTTTGCCATCGTCAAGCTCCATCCGCACGCCGTTTTCCTGTTGAAAGACTATATCCGGCAGAAGCGCGCAGGCATCAAGAGTCCCACATTCCATAAGAGCCAGATGCCCGAGATAGCCGATGAACTTAGTGCGTGGTAATAGCGTTGCGATGTAAATAAAGATGATTTATTGACTTGATTTAGATATGAAGTGATAGGTTATTAGGCTTTTTTCTTAGATTTTATAGCGAAAGTTTGGGAGTTTACATATTTTGATATAACTTTGCAATCGTATTTTAAAATGCGTAAAAAGATTGCCCGCTTATTTGTGAGTTTGACAGGAAGTACCATATCATTTTTGGAATGAAAGGACTCTATAGCCCATGATAGCGGTGTTGCAGGATGTGATATTCTGATGATTTAACTACGCAATAATGGAGAGAATTAGTATTTGGACGAAGTAATAATAAGAACACAATTAACATTTTATTTAAAATCAAAGAGAGTCTATGAAGAAAAGGTTAAGTATGATCCTTGCCTGTCTGTTCCTCTTTGTTGGTATGGCGTTAGCCCAAACGACGATTTCGGGCACAGTCATATCGCAGGAAGACGGTGAGCCGATCATCGGTGCCTCTGTCATGGTAGACGGGGGAAGTAAAGTCGGAACAGTCACAGACACCGACGGACATTTTTCGCTTTCTGTGCCTGCCGGCAAGAAACTGGTGATCAGCTATATCGGCATGAAAAGCCAGACAGTTGTTGCCAAACCCAACATGAAAGTAACATTGCAGTCTGATGACCGTACTTTGGGCGAAGTCGTGGTCACCGGTCTGACCACGCAGGACAAGCGCCTGTTCTCCGGTGCCGCAACAAAGATCGACGCCTCCAAGGCTAAGCTCGACGGTGTGGCCGACATCAGCCGCTCGCTCGAAGGCCGTGCCGCTGGTGTGAGCGTGCAGAACGTCAGTGGCACCTTCGGTACGGCACCGAAGATCCGCGTACGTGGTGCTACTTCTATTTTTGGTAGCTCGAAGCCGCTGTGGGTCGTCGATGGTGTCATCATGGAGGACATTGCCGATGTCGACGCCAGCTCGCTGTCATCGGGCGACGCCAAGACTTTGATTTCCTCTGCTATTGCCGGACTCAACGCCGACGATATCGAGAGCTTCCAGATTCTGAAGGACGGTTCCGCAACATCTATCTACGGTGCGCGCGCTATGGCTGGTGTGATTGTCGTGACCACGAAGAAAGGTAAGGCAGGACAGAGCCATATCAGCTACACGGGTGAGTACACCATGCGTCTGAAGCCAAACTACAGCAACTTCAACATCATGAACTCTCAAGACCAGATGGGCGTCTACCAGGAACTGCAGCAGAAAGGCTACCTCAACTACGCCGAGACAGCCAATGCCATGAACAGCGGTGTCTACGGTCGTATGTACCAGCTGCTCTCTGAGTACGATGCCACCAAGGGACAGTTCGGGCTGGAGAATACCGAGGCTGCTAAGAATGCCTACCTGCGTGCTGCTGAATATCGCAACACCAACTGGTTTGACGAGCTCTTCTCTACCGCCATCATGCACAACCACAGTGTGAGTGTCTCCGGTGGTACGGACAAGGGACAGTATTATGCGTCACTCTCGGCCATGTTCGACCCGGGATGGTATAAGGCCAGCAAAGTACAGCGCTATACTGCCAACATTAATACGACTTACAATCTGAGCAAGCACGTTGATGTCAACCTCATCGGCAACGCCTCCTATCGTAAGCAGAAGGCACCAGGATCGCTCAGCCGCAGCATCGATCCCGTCAGCGGTGGAGTGAGCCGTGACTTCGACATCAACCCTTACTCTTATGCGTTGAACACCTCGCGTACCCTCGATCCCAACGAGTACTATACGCGCAACTATGCCAAGTTCAACATCTTCAACGAGCTGGCCAACAACTACATGGACCTCAATGTCCACGACATCCGCGTGCAGGCCAGCATCGACTACAAGCCCATCGACAAGGTGAAGCTGACAGCCTTAGCTGCCATCAAGAGTGCCTCGTCGGCCATGGAGCACAATGTCAAGGACAACTCCAATCAGGCTCTGGCTTATCGTGCTATGGGCACCACGACCATCCGTGACAACAACCCATACCTCTACACCGATCCCGACAACCAGTTCGCGCTGCCTGTCAGCATCCTGGAGAACGGCGGTATCTATGACCGCACCGACAACAGCTTCTTTGGTTGGGACACCCGCTTATCAGCATCCTACAACGATGTCTTCAACGACTCGCATATCGTCAACCTCTATGCCGGTATGGAGACCAACTGCGTAGACCGCAAGCAGACCTGGTTCCGCGGCTGGGGCATGCAGTTCAGCGATGGTGAGATTCCCTTCTTCAACTACATGGCCTTCAAGAAGTGGCAGGAGCAGGGTACTGACTACTACACCATGTCGAACAGCCATATCCGTAGCGTGGCCTATTTCGGCACCGGCACCTATTCTTATAAGGGCCGCTATCAGGTCACCGGCACCTTCCGCTACGAAGGTACCAACTACTTAGGCAAGGCTACTTCAGCCCGCTGGTTGCCTACCTACAACGTTTCCGGTGCATGGAATGCCCACGAGGAGAGCTGGTTCAGCAATGTCTTCAAGAATGCGCTCACCCACGCTACGCTCCGTCTGAGCTACTCGCTCACCGGCGACCGTCCTCCTGTGACCAACTCTCTGCCTGTCTTCACGGCAACAGTGCCATGGCGTCCGTTCACAACCATACAGGAGAAGGGCTATGCCGAGGAGATTGGCAACAGCGACCTGACCTATGAGAAGAAGCGTGAGTTCAACCTTGGCTTTGACTTCGGTTTCCTCAACAACCGCATCAATCTTACCACCGACTTCTACTGGCGTCGCAACAAGGATCTTATCGGCTATGTCAACAGTCCGCTCTATGGTCCATGGAATCTTGCCAATGTCGCTGCCATGAAATCAAATGGTATTGAAGTCTCGCTGAGCACGACCAACATCAAGTCCAAGGATTTCAGTTGGGAGACCAACTTCATCTACTCCTGGACCCACAACGAGATTACCAGCCTCTTCTCTCAGGCCCGCATCATCGACCTCGTACAGGGTACTGGTTACAGTATGGTCGGCTATCCCGTCAACTCTATCTTCAGCATTCCCTTCGCCGGATTGAACCGTGAGGGTCTGCCTACGTTCTATGATGAGGACGGCAACGTCACCACCTCCGGCATTTACTTGCAGGAGCGTGATCCCGAAAAGCTGAAGTTCTTGAAATATGAGGGTCCCGCCGAGCCGACGACGACTGGGTCTTTGGGCAACGTGTTCCGCTACAAGAACTGGGAGCTCAACGTCTTCATCACCTATAGCTTCGGCAACAAGGTGCGTCTTGACCCTGTCTTCAGCAATGAGTACGATGACCTGACCTCCACACCGAAGGAGTTCCGCAACCGCTGGACCCATGCCGGCGACGAGAAGGTGACCACCATCCCTGTCATCGCCAGCCGCCGCCAGAACAAAAACGACAGTGAGCTCTCTGTAGCTTACAACAGCTACAACTACTCTTCCGAGCGCATTGCCAAGGGCGATTTCATCCGCATGAAGGAAATGTCACTGGGCTACAACTTCCCCAAGCAGCTCATCGCTCATGTGGGACTGAACAGTCTCTCGCTGAAGCTGCAGGCCACCAACCTCTTCCTTATTTACGCCGATAAGAAACTCAACGGACAGGATCCTGAGTTCTTCAACACCGGTGGTGTGGCTGCCCCGACACCGAAGCAGTTCACGCTGACCTTAAGATTAGGTCTCTAACCCTTAGAATCGATAAAGACATGAAATTAAAGAATATCATATATACGGGTACGGTGGTTGCCACACTGTTGGCATCGATGACATCTTGCTCAGACTTCCTCGACAAGATGCCCGACAACCGTACACAGATGGACACAGACAGCAAGGTGGCCGGACTGCTCACCACTGCCTACAACACCAACAGCTATCTGTTGCAGAATGAGCTGATGTCCGACAACATGGACTACATGGGTCCGCAGAACAGCCTCGGTGACCGCGAGGGCGACCTGATGTATTTCTGGAAAGACGACAAGGAAAACGGCAATGACTCGCCAGAGAAATTGTGGATGAATCTTAACGAGTGCGTCGGCAAAGCCAATCAGGCACTGGCCTCCATCGAGGAGCTCGGTGGTGCTACCACCGAGTCGCTGCGCAACAGCAAGGGCGAGGCTCTGTTGCTGCGTGCCTACAACAACTTCCTGCTCACCAATGAGTTCTGCATGGCCTACAACAGCAAGACCAGCGACAAGGACATGGGTGTGTACTACAGCAAGCAGGTCGAGAGCATGGTCGACAAGGACGGACATCAGAAACAGCGTGGTACTGTGGCTGAGGACTATGCCAACATGGAGGCCGACATCGAGGCCGGTATCCCTCTGATCAATGACAGCTATACTGTTCCTAAGTATCACTTCAACAAGCAGGCTGCCTATGCTTTTGCAGTGCGTTTCTATCTCTATTATGAGAAATGGGACAAAGCCAAGAAGTATGCCGACCTGCTCTTAGGCAGCAACCCCGGTGCCTCGCTGCGCGACTACGCCGAGCTGGAGGCAATGCCATTGAGTACCTCCGACCAGGCTGTGAAAATTGGCGAGGCCTACTGCTCTGCCGAGAAGGAGTGCAACCTGCTCATTCAGACCAGCATCGGCAACGCCGGTTTCGCATTGGGACCGTGGGGATACTACAAGCGCTATGCCCACACCAACTATCTGGCCGACACCGAGTGTCTGACCAGTACTAATGTATGGGGCAACAAGAGCGATGTGATTTGGAATCCGTTCACCAACAATCAGGGCGAGAGTGATTTCTCTGTTGTCATGAAGATACCTTATGAGTTTGAGTACATCGATCAGGTTAAAGGTACCGGCTACCGCCACGCACTGAACGTCAGTTTCACCATGGGCGAGGCACTGCTCAACCGTGCCGAGGCTGAGATCATGCTCAAAGACTACGATGCCGCATGCACCGACATGAACACGTGGATGCACAACTACTTCAAGACCGACTCCACACTCACACCGGAGAGCGTACAGAAGTATTTCAAGAGCATCCCCTACGCCTACAGCGATACCGACAAGATGACGGCCAGCCCGAAGAAGCACCTGCATCCCCACTTCGACATCGATGCTGAGGGCTCCGTACAGGAGAGCATGCTGCAGTGCGTGCTTGACCTGCGCCGCATTGAGACCTTGCATCAGGGACTGCGCTGGTTCGACATCAAGCGCTACAACATTGAGATTCCGCGCCGACAGATTGGTGCCGACGGAACGCCTGAGAAGAATCTCGACTGGCTCGTGCAGGACGATCCCCGAATGGCCGTACAGATTCCTCTGAGTATTGTGAGTGCCGGTGTTCCCAAGAACCCGCGCAATGGCAATGACGACTAACAGATTTAATAAACAGACCAAAGTATGAAAAAATATATTTTAGGCTTATCGCTTCTGTCAATGGTGGCAGCGGGACTGACATCCTGCTCTGACGACGATCTCTCTGACCAGAGCGTCATCGTCGACTCGAAGACCAAGCAGAACGATTTCGACAAATGGCTCTACACCAACTTCGTCGCTCCTTACAATATCGAGATACAGTATCGCTACGAGGACAATGAGTCGGACATGCAGTATTACGATGTACCGGCCGACTACGCTCAGAGCGTGGAACTCGCACACATTATTAAATATACCTGTGTGGATGCCTATACGGTTGCCGGTGGCATCGACTTCACGCGCAATTACTTCCCGAAACTCTTCAGCTTCCTCGGTGAGTTTGAGTACGACAACAATGGTACAATGAAGCTCGGTACAGCTGAAGGTGGCAAGAAGATTCGCCTGCTCGGTGTGAACCATCTCGACGAGAATCTCTCCAACCGTGCTGCTCTCGACGAATACTATCTGAAGACTATCCACCATGAGTTTGTACACATCGTCAACCAGACCAAGGACTATCCGCGTGAGTTCGACAAGGTGACCGCATCCGGCTATGTCAACGACGCATGGAGCTCTGACAATTACATCACCGGCTACACCCGGCGTGGCTTCGTGAGTGCTTACTCACAGAAGGAGGCCCGTGAGGACTTCGCCGAGATGGTCAGTGAGTATGTCACCAAGACACCGGCACAGTGGAACGCCCTGCTGCAAAGTGCGCTCGTCGTCGACGCCACTACTGGCAAGGTCACTGACCGCACCGGCTACGATGCTTTGCTGAAGAAGCTCGACATCTGCAAGCGTTACTACCGCGAGACCTTCAACATCGACCTCGACAAAGTGCGTGACGAAGTGGTCAACCGCGAGACCAATGTGGTAAATGGACATGTCGACCTGAAAAGTCTTAAATAGTTTTATAGATTAATGAGTATGAAAACAAATAAGATATTATTATATACGCTGCTTGCCCTTCCTGCCCTGCTCATGCAGTCGTGTCTGAAGGACCAGGAAGATGTCTTCGACAAGCCTTACTCCCAACGCATGAGCGACTTTCTACAGGAAGCTCAGGATACTCTTGTCAACGCCCCCTACGGCTGGATTTTCGACTATTACCCAGAGAGCAATCAGAGCTATGGCGGCGTCACCTATACCGTCAAATTCTCCAACGACGATGCTACGGTGCGCTATGAGCAAGAACCTGACGACGGCAAGCTGGTTTCGCTGTACAAGATGAAGGAAGACGACGGCCCCGTGCTGTCCTTCGACACCTACAACACCTTCCTCCACTACTACGCCACCCCGGCCCAAGGTATGTATCAGGGCTACAAGGGTGACTTTGAGTTTGTCATCGACAGCATCGGCAACGGTGTCGTCAAGGTCCACGGCAAGAAGAGTGGCAACACACTCTATCTGCGCAAACTCCAGGAACCTGCGGCCAACTATCTGGCCAAGGTGGTGGATATGGGCGATTCCTTCATCCCCTATGCAGCCATCCTCAACATCGGCGGGCAGCCCTGCCAGGTCATCTTCACCAGCCTCAACAGCCGCCAAATCAGCATCTATGACGCCAACGGCTCCTATCTGGCTTCATCAGCCTACAACTTCACCGATAAGGGCATCCGTCTCTATGAGCCTCTGACCATCAACGGCCAGAAGGTGCAGTATATCGACTATGACGATGACAAGCTGACGCTGACGGCCGACGGCGTGGAGACAAGTCTGTTTCTGGTCTCACCCGATGTCATCGCACAGATTATCGGCAACATCGGCTCCCCCGCTGCCGGAACATCGAAGACGCTGACGGTGCCGCATCTCGACCAGTTCAATATCACCAGCGACGCTTCCTGGGTGCACATCACCACCAATGGCAACGAGCTGACCATCAAAGTCGACGCCAGTACAGAGAAAGCGCGCACGGCAAACATCATCATCGCCAACAAGCACAGCAAGCGTCTGGCCTCGGTCATCAAGGTGACACAGTTGGATTTCAACGCACTTTTGGGCAATTGGAATCTCACCATGAAGGCTTACGACGTAGAGAAAAAAGCCCTGGCTAAGATGACGGTAGAAGCAACGTTAGATTATTACCCGGATGATAACAATGAGCAGCAGCTCTACCTTGTCGTCAAGGCTTCTTCTGGCACCTTCTACATCCCCGCCATCTATGATTCGCAGAACTGTGTCCTGCTTCTCCAGAGCAATCAGCTGGTAGGTGAAACTAAGAATTATTATTTAGCCAGTGGTTTCTTCTTCAACAACGGCAACAGCACCACCATAGGCTATGACAGTTTCTACGACATGCTGACCTTTGGTACCAATGCGGAAGGCAACATCACGACGACGCTCAATGGTGAATTGCTCTATTCTTCTGACGGGAAGACTGTACAGAATGTAGGGGCAGCCGTAGACTATTTCGTCATCGGAGCCTTCGCCTCCGACGACCTCAGCGCCGACAACTACCTTGGATATTGGGATTTGTGGAGCAACACCTCCATGGTGAAGACCTCTGATGCTCCCGCTAAACCGGCTATCATCGGCAGCAAACTCAATGAGCAGCCCTTCCTCCTCAAAGGTATCCTGCCACGCTATAACAGTCATCCCGACTTCTCGCGCCTCAAACTCACGGCCAACAAGGAGCTCAATCACATTAAATAAAGCAAGAACGTATGAAAAAAATAATCTATTTGGCCCTCGCCCTCACCGCTGCCACCTTCACGGCATGCAGCGATGACAATGCGGGAGAGCAATATCTCAAGCAGAGCACGGTGGGGGTCGTCGGCTCCAACCTCTCCTTTGATGCCGCTGCCCACCGCGGTGGCGTGAAGTTCACGGCTCCTGCCGGTCAGACTGCTACTGCCATCGTCAACGCCTCATGGGTAAAGGCCGAGGTAAAGGACGACTCCGTCATCGTCAACTTGGACAACAATCCCTACTTGGAGAGCCGCTCGGCCATGCTGACCATCAAGAGCGGGGCCGACTCCACCAACGTGCCCATCGCACAGCAGGGATGTGTCTTCAACTACCAGGGTGCCACAAAATTTGTTGTGGCCGACAAGGACACGACGCTGTCGCTGCCCTTCGAGCTGGTAGGTGCAGAGCCACAGGCCACTGTCGACGCGGCTGCCGCTGACTACGCTACCATCACAAAGGGTGACAACGCCTACAAACTGGACATCAAAGCCAACAAGACGGGTGAGATGCGACAGTTTAATGTCACCATCGACAACCAGAACGTCATCACCACCATCGTGGTGAAGCAGGGTCAGCTCTCCGACTTCGTCGGAAAGGTGTTCTACCTCATGGGCTACGACCTACAGAAAGATCCAACGGCTGCCACATTGGATGAACTCGCTGTCCAATACCAAGGAGCTATCAAAAAGGACGCCAAAGGCAACGTTTATTTCTACTGCCCGAAAGCGTATATTGCCAAGCTGCCGTTAAGCTTTGACCAGAAGACGCTCACCTTCACCGTGACAAGTGGCAACATGGTGAACTACATCAAGGAATATGGCGCCTATCTGATGAACTCCATCTGGAGCTATGACCTCTATGGCTTCCTCAACGAGTATACCTATGAGATGTATACCAAGCATAAAAACGGGGAGATTTCTGACAAGGAGTATCAGGAGTTCCAAGCCTCCATGCCGACTGTCTTTGCTGCCTTCGACTACACTAATAAGATGTCCATGAAAGGCGAAATGGCTGTCAATGCAAAATATGGTTATGTCCTTACATCCCTTAAGGATGGCGGCACCAACGATTTCATGGTGCAAGCCATGCAGAAAGCCTTCGGCTACACGGGTACCGCTTTCAATGCCGACATGCTGTGTGTAGACTTGCTTACTCCTTCGGCTGACGGAAAGTCTCTCGAGTTCGGTCAACCCGTAGCTCAGATTTATCTGCCTACGCTTGTCCACGTACCTGCTAAGGCCACCGCTGGCGCCAAAGCACTTCGGTCTATGCTTCTGACACCCAACCACGTCTCCGCCATTCCGAAGGCTAACGTTATGAGCCGTCTGTGGAAGACGTTAAGAAAACATTCCGGAGCAAAGATAGCCGTCAGAAAATAAATATCAGGCGGAAAGTTCTTCCGACCTTCTATCATTAAAAAGGTCACGCTGTCGAATCAGCGTGACCTTTTTTTCTGTTAGTAACAGAGTGACTATTTCTTGGAGAAGAATTATTTTATGATAACCTTTTTCACTGTCTTCCCCTTCATGATGACGATACCCTGTCCGGATTGCCTCTTCTCCCCGAGTCTGATACCAGAGAGAGAATAGACAGTCTGTGGACTTTCATCATCTATGGTGTGTCCTGCAATTCCCGAGGTCGCCGTCAGCGGTGTGAAGGCGAAGGAGATGCTTCCGTCTGAAGCCCGCGAGATGCCTGTCAGACCGGACTGCGACGGTACGTTAAAACCTGAGTAAAAGCTCAGTGGTGATGACGCAGAGCCCGTCAGCTCGTTGTTGCCGTCAATGGGGAAGGGGTCGGTAAGCTGCGTGTCGGTGGTGAGAAAACCATCGGCTGGAAGGATGGTCAGGCGCGGATGCTGCTGGTAGGCGCTGGTGTTGACGGTGTTGCTCTCCCAGGAGGTCTTGTCATAGTCCACATGCAAAGCTAAAAGTCCATAGCCCGGCAGATGGCTGTCCCAACGCTGCTGCGTCCTGTTCTCGAAGAGATAGTATTCATCACCATTGGAGGGATTGCGCAGGAGATAGGCACCGCCGCCCTCTGCCAATCCTTTCAAGCCTTTGACATCCACGGAGGCTGAGGATAGGTCCGTCGGCTTAAGCCATCCCATGAAGGCACGCTCATACGACGTATAGCCTGCGGGTACAGTGCCGATGCCACTGCCGTCAAGAAGGTTCTCCATACTCTTCGGACCACCATTGTAACTTCCCGAGCACATCAGGTCATAACGTCCGGTCCCCATGAAACTGCCATAAGAGGTGTCGTAGAGGTCGGGGAGACCGAGACAGTGGGAGAACTCATGGCAGATGGTGCCAATACCCATGTAGTAGATGCGGGAACGACCATTGACATTGGCACGGATAATCTCATTGCTGCAGGCATACTTGTTGATACGGACGCTGCCAAGGGCCAGAACTCCATCAACAGAATATTGCAACGCATACTGATGTGGCCAGATGGTATTCTCGTCGCCGCCGGTGGCCTGTCCCTCGCCGGCATAGACTATGTAGACCTGCTCCACCTCGCCGTCGTTGTCCCAATCATAGTCTGCAAAGTTGACCTGGCCTTTGACAGCGTTGCAGGCATCGATGACCATCTGCGGTGCGTTGCTGTCAGCCTCATTGCCCGACGGTGCACCATAATAGGAATAAGGGTGGTCGAGTGTGACTGGGCCAACGACATCGAAGGAGAGGTCGAACAGTCCGTTGCTTTGGTCGTGGAAATAGTTGTGTACGCTGCCGATGGCACCGCTCTTGGAGTCGGTATAGCCATCCTTGTTGAGCATGTCACTGTATAGTGTCTTGACATCTTTCTCGCCCGAGCCGAGTGTCAGCACATTTGTAGGATCAGTAAACTGCTTGTTGCTGAACTGCACGAGAATGACCAGTCCTTTTTTCTTACCCGCAACCACGCCGGCACGTGTGCCAACTCTTTGCGTGGCTTGACGGTGCGTCTCAGCGTCGAGTGCTTCAACCTCATAGAGCGATGCGGCGATACGCTCCTCATGGAGCTTGCGGTGGTCACGCGCATGCGCCAACACGTCAGAGGCGACAAGATGTCCGCCGCTGATATGAGCGTAGTAGTAGTTGCCGTCGTGAGACACTACGGGAATGCCGTCGTCGGTGACAGCGTAATGGAAGTGCTCGTCTCCTACGAGTTTCAACCGGAGCGTGGTGCCGTCGGTCTGACGTACGGAGCGCCACACCGGCATGGCCGGAATGGCAAGGAGCGAGGATGCAAACAGAGTTGCTAAGCAAAATGTAAATAGTCTCTTCATACAATATGTGGATTCATTATGCAAAGGTATAGCTTTTCTTTTATTTTCCCAAATAATCGCTGTCAAAAGGGTGAAATAATAATAAGAGCGTGGTTCGTTCGTAACACTAATTATTTGCGCAGAGCGCATAAAAAGCCTCCTGCATGAGCGCAGGAGGCTGGTCATATGGATGAATGGATCATCAATAGAGGGAAGGGAAGAGGCGGCTATTTCACCTCCCAGATGTCGTTGGTCTCAAGCAGTTCGGTGAAATTGTGATAAGGCTTTTGCTTCTTCACGTCCTCGATCTGCTGGTTGACGGCATCGTCGTAGGTGGGCGCCTCCACGTCGCGGATGACACCGAGGGCCACGGGGAAGCCGTGCTCATTGTCCATCATGGCAAGCTTGAGCTGAAGGGTATTGTCGGGATTGTGGCTGTCGTGGACGAGTACGTCGTCGATGGTGTAGCCGTCCTTGCCGAGTTCCACCACTTTCAGTCCGAAGCCCTCCTGCACGAGTCCGTACTCGTTGTTGGGTCCGAAGACGAGGGGCTTGCCATCCTCGACATAGATAGCGTTTTTGGATCGTCCCTCACGGGTGTAGATAGGGTCGTAGGCACCATTGTTGAAGATCATGCAGTTTTGCAGGATCTCGCAGACGGCAGCACCTTTGTGGTGATAGGCCGCCTTGAGGATCTCCACGGTGTGGGCAGCGTCCGAGGCCACGGCACGGGCGAAGAAGCGGCCGCGGGCACCGAAGCAGAGCTCGGCGGGGCGGAAGGGATCCTCCACGGTGCCATAGGGGCTCGATTTCGAGACGAAGCCACGGGGCGATGTCGGCGAATACTGGCCCTTAGTCAGACCGTAGATGCGGTTGTTGAGCAGGATCATGTTCAGGTCGATGTTGCGTCGCATGGCGTGGATGAAGTGGTTACCACCGATGGCGAGTCCGTCGCCGTCGCCACTGATCTGCCAGATCGTGAGCTTGGGGTTGACCACCTTGGCGCCTGTTGCCACGGCGGCGGCACGTCCGTGTATGGTCTGCATGGCGTAGGTGTTGACATAGTACGGCAGACGGCTTGAACAGCCGATGCCAGAGATGACAGCCGTCTCGTAGGGCGGCACGCCGATTTCGGCCATGGCCTTTTGCAGGCTGGCCAGGAATGAATGGTCGCCGCACCCCGGGCACCAGCGTGGCTGGCCCTTCTTATAGTCGGCGGCGGTATAGGGTGATGTGCTTTGTTTTGCTTCCATAATACTTGATTTTTTGTTAAGGCATTGAGCTCATGATGCTGATAGCTAACCTTGTTGAGGCAATTATTGCAGCACGCGGGTCTCGAAGGTAGGGCCGGCCATCTGCTCTTCCGGTGTGACGATGATCTTCTCAAAGCCCTTGACGAGTTCGCTGACCACAAAAGGCTGACCCTTGACCTGGTTGTACTGGAAGGGCACGAAATCGTTGATGCGGATGCGGAGCAGGGCGGCTAACTGACCGAGGTTTTGCTCGGCGACGACGACCTTGCGGTATTTGAGCAGTGTCTCTGCCGTGTTTTTTGGCAGCGGGTTGACATATTTAAACTGTGCCAACGCCACCTTGTAGCCCTTCTTGCGCAGTTCGGTCATGGCAGAATAGAGATGGCCATAGGTAGAGCCGAAGCCCACGATGAGCAGCTCGGCATCGTCCTTGTCGCCCTCTACCTCCAAGTCCGGCACCTCGATGTCAGCTACTTTCTCGAAGCGCAGATGGTCCATCTTGTTGTGGTTCTCGGGTTCTGTAGAGATGGCACCGGTCTCGCCGTCCTTTTCCAGTCCGCCGAGGATATGTGTGTAGCCCTCCTGTCCGGGGATGGCCCAGTAGCGCACTTGGTTTTTCGGGTCGCGCTGGTAAGGCGTATATTTGTATTTCTGTTCCGGTGTGACGTAGTGAGGATGGATTGGAGGCATCTTCTTGATGTCGGGCAGTCGCCATGCCGACGAGCCGTTGGCGATGAAGGCGTCGGTGAGGAGCACGACGGGCGTGAGATGCTCCAATGCGATCTTGGCAGCCATATAGGCGGCGTCGAAGCAGTCGGTGGGGCTGGTGGCGGCGATGACAGGCATAGGGCTCTCGCCGTTGCGGCCGTAGAGCACCTGCAGCAAGTCGGTCTGCTCGCTCTTCGTCGGCAGTCCGGTAGACGGTCCGCCACGCTGCACGTCGATGACGACGAGCGGCAGCTCGTCGATGACGGCAAGGTTGATGGCCTCGCTCTTCAGGCAGATGCCCGGTCCGGAGGTGGAGGTCGCAGCCAGTGCGCCAGCAAAGGCAGCACCGACAGCACTTGAGCAGGCGCTGATCTCATCCTCGCACTGCACGGTGATGACGCCGAGGCTCTTGTGCTTGGCCAGTTCGTGGAGAATGTCTGTGGCGGGCGTGATGGGGTAGGAGCCGAGATAGAGTTTCAGTCCGGCGCGCTCAGCGGCGGCGATGAGGCCGTAGGCCGTGGCTTTGTTGCCCGTGATGTCCATATAGCGTCCGGGCAGCTTGTGCTTGGTCTCGATGCGATAGGTAGAAGGCACTGAGGCGTGAGTGTTGGCACCGTAGTGGTATCCGGCGTTGACGACCTTGATGTTGGCCTCGGCCACTCCGGGTTTCTTGGCGAATTTCTCCTTGAGGAAATTGGCCACGAGGGTGAGGTCGCGGTTGAAGAGCCAGCAGACGAGTCCGAGAGCAAACATGTTGCGGCATTTCAGCACGGCTTTTGGCGGCATGCCGTCGTCGGCCAGGCACTCCTTGACCATGTGTGTGATAGGGCATGCCACGACGCGGTCGGGGTCGATGCCCATCTCGCTGAGATAGTCATCGCTGTGGAAGTCGGCCTTCTTCAGGTCGACGGGACCGAAGGAGTCGGTGTCGATGATGATGCAAGCTTGGGGCTTGGCATATTTATATTGTGTCTTGAGTGCGGCGGCATTCATGGCCACGAGCACATCGCATTTGTCACCTGGTGTATAGACCTTGCCCTCGCCGATGTGAACCTGATAGCCCGACACGCCGGTGAGCGAGCCTTGCGGGGCGCGGATGTCAGCGGGATAGTCCGGAAATGTGGAAATGCCGTTGCCCACAGTAGCGGACACGGTGGAGAAGATGTTGCCGGCCAGCTGCATGCCGTCGCCGGAGTCGCCCGAGAAGCGGACCACTACGTCTTCCAACTCTTTTACTTCTACTTTTTCTGCCATACGATTGTGTTTTATTGATAGTATAAGATCTTCTGTGTCTCGAAGATTGTTCGGTATTACTTAGTTTCGTTGATTTCTCGGCAAAGTTAAGTTATCTTTGCGATATAACCAAATGTTTATGCACTTTTGTTGCGGTGGTTTCTTTAAAACATATTTTTTGCCTCTTTTCTGCCATCTTTTCATGATTGTTGCATGGTATTGTTGAAAGCGTAAGAGAATTGTAGATATTCGGAACAAACAAGATGTCCAACTTATAAAATAGAAACAGACAAGTTGGTGTGGAAAAGAGACCGTCGGAATGTTGGTCAAACAAATGTTAGACAATTAGTCAAACAAATGTCAGCTACATGGATGACATATGTCAGCTACGCGTCTGACATTTGTTTGACCATTATTAATTTGCTTTTTTGGCGGCTTGCTACAGCCTATTAATACTTAAACGAGCTACCACCCAAGAACTCGCGGAGCAGGCTCGTCGGCGGGATGTCGCGGTTGGGGATGGGCTGGAAATACTTCAGGAACTTGCGCAGACGGTAAGCTTCGCTGTACTCCTCGCAGTTCTCCGGCACCTGCTCCAGGAGCGGTTCGGCCTGCTGCTTGATGACGGCGAGCTCGAAGAGCATGGCCGAGTTGAACATCACGTCGGCGTTTTCCTGATAGGGGAAGATCCATTTGTTCTCGCCGGCGCGCACCGACGGCCAGCGGTGGATCGTCTCCTGGGCGTTGACACCACGGTATTTATAGTCGCGGATGATGCGGCGCAGCAGGCGGTTGTCCGTCGTGGGGATGTAGTTGTGGTCGTCGAGCAGAATGGTGGTCAGTGCCGAGACATAGACACGGAACTTCTGTGCTTCGGGGATCTGAGCGGTGAGCTCAGGGTTCAGGGCGTGGATGCCCTCGACGACGAGGACGTTGTTGGGCTGCATGCGCAGCTTTTTTCCGCTCTTCTCGCTGCGTCCCGTCTGGAAGTTATACTTCGGCAACTCTATCTCCTCGCCACGGAAGAGCGCGTTGAACTGGTCGTTGATGAGCTTGAGGTTGAGGGCATAGATGCTCTCGTAGTCATATTCGCCCTTGTCGTCCTTGGGCGTGTGCTCACGGTCGACGAAGTAGTCGTCGAGCGAGATCTGCAGCGGTTTGATGCCGTTGGCCAGCAGTTGTATGCTCAGTCGCTTGCAGGTGGTGGTCTTTCCGGAGGAAGACGGACCGGCGAGGAGCACGAGTTTCACGTCCTTGCGGCTGGCGATCTCGTCGGCGATCTCGGTGAGCTTTTTCTCCTGCAGAGCCTCCGAGACGTTGATCAGGTTGGTAGCCTGACCCTTGCGCACCATCTCGTTGAAGTCGCCGACGGTGCGCAGCCCCATGATCTCCTGCCAACGGTGATGCTCACGGAAGATCTCAAACATCTTGTCCTGCCGTGTCATCTGCGGCAACGCGCCCGGGTCCTTGAGGTCGGGAATGCGCAGGAGCAGTCCGTTGAAATATTTCTCCAGTCCGAAGAGATAGATCTTCGACGTGTTGGTCAGCAGTGAGCCGTAGTAGTAGTCGACGTAGTCGTCGATCTGATAATAGGTCGTGTAGAGTGAGCCGGCGCTGCGCAGGAGTTTTGATTTTGCCTTGTCGCCTTTCTCCTCAAACATCTTGACGGCATCCTCGGTGGGCACCTCGAAGCGGCGGATCGGCATCTTGGCGTCGATGATCTGTTGCATGCGCTGGCGGATGCGCGCCACATCGCTGTCGGTGACCTCGTGGCCGATGGTCAGATCGACGTAGTAGCCCTTGCTCACGGGAATGTCGATGACCACCTTGCTTTGTGGATAGAGGTCATGGACGGCCTTGCAGAGCACGAAGAAGAGCGAGCGGGTGTAGTTGCGGGAGCCCGAGCCGGAGGTCATGTCGAGAAACTCCACGTCCTTGTTGTGGTAGATGCGGTAGTGCATACCCTCCACCTTGTTGTTGACCTTGGCGCAGATCGGTCCGTATTTCATGTCAATACCTGCGTTGTGAAACACTTCTGAAAGTGTGCTGCCAATGGGTGCGGTGAGCGTCTGCCCATTGTTTTTGCAGCGTATCTGAATGGTTGGTTTCATCATAGTCTTTGACTCTTATTTTTAATCTTACCTTGCAAATATAGTACTTTTTTTCTAAGAATCATTGTCCTATCGCTTTTTTATAGACATTCTTTTCGTTTTGAAACAGGAAATCACCCAACTCAGTCATGGTAGAAGTCTATTTGATTATCAAGAGATGTTAGTTGTACACAAATAGAAGAAATTTGCGCTATTTCTATTATCGTGGCTTACGGGAGTGGAGTAGTGTCAGGGGGTACCTGATAGATACATGCCTCGCAGCCCAAGATGAATATAAGGCGATGCTCGACTACTTCAAGATAAAATATGGATGACGGCAAAAGGAGCGTTTTCTTCAGCCCACCAACTCTCCAACCCACCAACAAACTAACAAACCAACCAACCCACCAACACGTAACTTGCCGCAAAGTTTTTGTAATGTCTGGCAAAGTGACTTTGGGGGAGATGCCGTAATTTTGCAGTATCGAAAAACAAATCACGTAGTATGAGACAAACTATCTTTACCCTTCTTTTCCTGTTCTTGGCCACTGCCTCATCGGCACAGGTGCCTTTCGGCCACACGCCACCCCTGCACGTCGAGGGCAACCAGTTGTGCGACCCGCACGGCAACCGCGTGGTGCTGCATGGTGTAATGGACACCCCCAACCCTTACTTCAACGGCTGGCGGTGGGGCTACAATGCCACCGACGATCGCATCGATGCCTGCATGGGCTATTTCGAAAAGCTCTTCACCGCCATCACCGACACCACGCAGGGTGCCTTTGCCAACGTCTTCCGCCTGCACCTCGACCCCTGCTGGACCAACGACCCTGCCAAGGTGAGCGACGGCAAGGAGTCGGGCGAGGCCGACATCAGTCGTTTCAGTGCCGACCGGCTCGACAAGTATCTCCGTACCCTTTACTTTCCCTTGGCCCGCAGAGCCCTGGCACACGGCATGTACGTGGTGATGCGCCCGCCGGGCGTGTGCCCCAAGACGGTGCAGGCCGGTGGCGAATACCAGCAATACCTCATGACCGTGTGGGACATCGTGTCGCGCAACGACTCGGTACGCAAGTATGCCGGCCAGCTCTCGCTCGAACTGGCCAACGAGCCTGTGCAGGTGCTTGACAGCACCGGTCAGGAGACACCGAAGGCTTTGCACCAGTTCTTCCAACCCATCGTCGATAAAATACGTGCCAACGGCTTCACCGGCATCATCTGGGTGGCAGGCAGCGGCTGGCAGAGCAACTACCGTGGCTTCGCCACCTATCCCATCCGTGGGTACAACATCGGCTATGCCGTACACGACTATCCGGGATGGTATGGCACCAGTGACAACCAGGCCGACGCACAGAACAAGATCAAGCAGTTTCACGATGCTGTGCCTGTGGTAGACACCCACCCCATCCTCATCTCCGAGGTGGACTGGAGTCCGGAGAAACCGGGAGCGGGGCATTACAACGAGCACGGCGACTGGGTGCCCTCCAACTACGGCACCTGGGCCACGGCCACGACATCGCGCTGGGGACAGGCCTACAAAGACATGCTCGACCACTTCGGCAACATCTCCATGACGCTCTCGGGCACGGGGTGCTACATCGACATCGACAGCTATGTGGCCAGCGGCAAGGTGCAGCCTGCCTTCCCGGGCATCGCCGAGGCTTGTGGCGAGGCATGCTTCAAGTGGTATCGCGACTATGCCACCAAAGACTATCCCATGCCCGCCTACAGCAGGGGCTACACGGCCGACCGGGGCGACGGCACCTTTGTCAACCCCATCGTCAACGCCGATTTCCCCGACCCAGACGTCATCCGCGTGGGTGACACCTACTACTACGCCTCTACGACGATGTTCCACTTCCCCGGCATCACCCTGCTCAAATCGTATGACCTCGTCAACTGGCAATATTGTGCCAACCCGCTGCTGCAGATCAACAGCAGTGACGCCTACAACCTGCTCAACGGACAGAACCACTACAGCCAGGGGCAGTGGGCACCCAGCCTGCGCTACCACGATGGCAAGTTCTACCTCAACTTCATTGCTTTCGGTGACGACGGCGGCGACTTCATGCTCACGGCCACCGACCCCGAGGGCGAGTGGCAGATGCAGAAGCTCGAGGGGTTCTACTACGACTCCGGCTTGCTCTTCGACGACGGTCCGTCGGGCGACGGCAATATCTACGTGGCCAGCGGCATTGGCGACATCACCGTCACGCGACTCTCGGCCGACTTCAAGGCCTTGGAGAGCCAGAAGGTCATCAGCGTGGGCAACGGCTGCGAGGGCAGCCACATGTATCACATCGGCGACTACTACTATATCTACGCTACCTATGGTGGCACCGAGGGCTCGCAGACCATCTTCCGCGCCAAGAGTCCCATGGGGCCCTACGAGGAGCATCCCACGCGCGTGTTCGCCAACCAGCACATCCACCAGGGAGCGCTGGTAGAGACGCAGACTGGCGAGTGGTGGACGGTGCTCTTCAAAGACGACGGTGCCATCGGTCGTGTGCCCTATCTGGAGCCGGTGGTATGGAAAGATGGCTGGCCCGTGATCGGCAACGACGGCATCGACGTGTCGAAAGACGGCACGCCCTATCGTAAGCCCAACGTGGGGAAGGCCTACCCGGCTGCCACGCTCACGTCCAACGATACCTTTACCGGTGCCGTGCTCGACAAGATGTGGCAGTGGAACCACAACGCCGACGCTGCGGCCTGGAGCCTGTTCGACCGTCCGGGATGGCTGCGGCTCAGCACCACGGGCACGGCCAGCGACCTGACACAGGCCCGCAACTCGCTCACCACGCGCATTCTGGGCTATGCCCCGGCGGGCACGGCTGCCGACAAGGTGCCCGACAGCTACGGCACGGTGAAGATGGACGTGAGTGGTATGGCCGACGGCGATGTGGCCGGACTGGCGGTCTTCCAAGACCCCTACGCCTACATCGGCGTGAGCCGGGAGAACGGCAGATGCCGACTGGTGGCCCTGCGCTCGGCCTACGATGACAATGGCCGGACGGTGGCGGCCGAACGACAGGAAGGTCCTGAACTCGACAGCAAGGTGGTGTACCTGCGTGCCCGTGCCAACTTCGGCAGTTCGACGGCGATGTTCTACTACAGCACCGACAACGCCACATGGCATGCCTTCGGCCCGGTGCTGAAGATGCGCTACACGCTCAAGGTGTTTGTGGGCAACAGGTTCTACCTCTTCAACCAGGCCACGAAGGCCAATGGCGGCCATGTCGACATCGACTGGTTTTCCACCGAGCCTGACTTCACCGAGGAGGACTACTATG
Source organism: uncultured Prevotella sp. (assembly GCA_945873145.1). Lineage (GTDB taxonomy): Bacteria > Bacteroidota > Bacteroidia > Bacteroidales > Bacteroidaceae > Prevotella. The sequence goes on along the minus strand of CAMCBZ010000025.1, from coordinate 17,304 downwards.
CCCCCGGCACGCTGAAGCAGTATAGCAATGCCGACCTTACGCTGGCCGACCTTGAGGTGTCGGCCGCCAGCATGACGCTGCTGCCCAACGAGCGCCAGACGCTCAAGGTGACACTCATCTCGGAGTCGGGACTCAAGACTAATGTGGTGGGCAACTGCACCTTCACCAGCACCAACCCCGAGGTGGCACGCGTAGAGGGCGGTGCCGTGGTGGCCGGAGGAACAGCGGGCAGCACCACCATCGGTGTTTCGTATGCCGATGTGTTTGGCAACGCCCGCACGCTGGAGATCGCCGTCAAGGTGACACCTTTCCCGCTGGTCGAGGGTAAGTTCAACCCCAGCATCTGGACTACGGGCGAGTTCAGGAGCAGCGACGGCTACCTCAAGACGGGGCAGTATGGATTTGGCGGATGGCAGTATGCCGTCCCCCTCGACATCAGTGCCTACAACTACCTGGTGGTGCGGATGCGGCAGGCGGCAGGTGTGCTTTCCTCGTTTAGGCTCTTCGACCAGAACAACTATTGGGCCTTCCCCGCCATCTATGATCTCACTGGTAAACAGGAGGTGGTCATCGACCTGCATGACATGGTGGCCGAGAAGGGTAGGGCGGTGGACCCCAGCCATATCTATATCGCCGGATTCTGGTCGAGTGGGGAAGGTCCGCTCTACATCGGCGACGTGTTTCTCAGCAACGACGGCAAGACCGCCGTTACCGCTGTGGCCGGTCTCCGGTCCAACGGCGAACAGCAGGTGGTCAAGACCGATTATTTTGATCTCAGCGGTCGGCGGATAGCCCGGTTGCTCGACAGTGGGGTGACGTTGGTGCGACAGCAGATGGCCGACGGCACCGTCAGGACTGTCAAGATAGTGAGATAGCGTGTCGGTACTTGTCTTGCACCTCTATGTTTTCGGGGCTTTTTCTGTCTGTGCCATACCGCATTAAATAGCATTGAAGCACAAAGAAAAAGCCCCGAAGTGGGTGTATGTGGGTATTTATTGCTAAATTTGCACGCAATAAATTTTAAAAGTTACATTTTATGTCATCATTTGGCGGAGTCAATTAGCAAGTAGTATTATGAAAAAGTTTTTCTTGACAACAGCCGTGTGTCTCTCAACAATGTCCCAGATGATGGCACAGAACATTTCAGGAAAGATTGTAGATTCCAAAGGAGAGCCTTTGGCCTTTGCAAATGTAGTGCTCCTAAACCGTCAAGATTCAACATTTGTCAATGGGGCTGTGAGTGGAGAGAACGGGTGCTTTTCCATCGACTCCTCTTGCAGCGGTGGAATTCTCAAGGTAACTTCTGTAGGCTATAAGACAATATTCAAGGACTGCACAGGTGAGAATGTGGGAGTTATCAAGATGGAAGAAGATAGCAGGATGCTCGACGAAGTGGTAGTAAAATCATCTTTGCCAAAGACCGTTTTGAAAAATGGAGGAATGGTGACTACTATTGTTGGTTCTGTCCTTGAAAAGGCAGGAACAATGGAGCATCTGCTCGACCGCATACCTAACGTGTCTGCACAGAATGGCAACATAAAGGTGTTTGGACGTGGCGAGCCTGTCATCTATATCAATGGACGACAGATGAGAGACAGAAGCGAGCTCGACCGTTTGAGTTCGGACAACATCAAGTCGGTTGAAGTAATATCTAACCCGGGTGCTCGTTATGCTGCAAGCACGAAGGCCGTCATCCGTATCACAACGAAGAAGATACAAGGAGATGGATTCGGATTTGACGCTACAACAGAAGGATCGTACGACGAGAAAAAGAACACCTGTAAAAGCGTGTTGTCTAGGCAAAGAGCTTTGTTAGTCTGAAAAGGTAGATAGAGAGGATGTGCACGTATTCATAGATGGTGCAGAGGCAAAAGACTGGGAAATGAGGTCTATACGCCCGAAAGAGGTGGCTCGTGTGAGGTTTCTTCAGTCGCCGTCGGATCCGCGTTACAAGGGCTATACGTCTGTCGTAGATTTCATCCTCCGCAAATATGACTGTGGCGGATACGTTGCTTTAGAAGGCATGTAGAACTTCATCTACAATGTGGGCGATTACGACGTGACTATGAAGCTGAGCAAGAAAAAAATACCTATAGGGCAATAGTAGAAACTACTTATAATCATGTAGAGGGGATTGGCAACAACAGCAACACCAGCTATACCTATCTCGACGGACACCAGCTCAACCGGACGGCATGGGCAGACTCTGAGGATAAGCAACAAAGCTATATTGGAGGATTCAGCATGCGCTATGATAGCAACAAACTCATCTGGATGCTCCAGACTGGAATGAGATATGGCAGAAAACCTGCGAACATCACATCAAGTAGACTTCTCTATGACGAGGTGACGTCTTCGACATCTGAAGAAGAAATATCATCGTACAGTTTGGTATCCTATGCCAACTATTTTTTTCGTATCAACAAGTTGCCAAGGGGATCACAGTTGATGATAGGTACTTGAGTCTGACAGCAACCTACACCTTCGACTTCGGAAAGAAGATCAACCACGGTGATAACATGGACTTTGACGGAACCAGGAAGTCAAGCGCTCTGTAAGGATGAAAAGATTCCCGTATATCCATCAGCCATACTGCGGCTTCCTAAACTGGTAAGTTCGCAGAGTATCAAGTGTAGACGAGCAAGGGGTTGTACCACCCAAAGTGACGGCCACAGCTGTAGTCGAACTTCGCACAAATCTCCGCCATAGTATAATGTGTGTCGTGGGTGACAATTCTCTGATGAAAAGAAATACAGGGAAAAGAGAGAGGATATAACAGAAAATTAGTACTTTTGCCGTGACAATCATGTACGCAAGACTATGGGAAAAAGCATACTCATCAAGGACACGACGCGCGAGGAGCGCATCGGCATCATCCGCGGCTCGCTCGACTGCGGGGCCGGCGGCTGCGAGAATTGTTCGAGCTGCTGGCTCGGCGGCGGCACCGTCGACGGCATCTATCAGGACTATATCGACGGCAAGCGGGAGCTGGCTGACATCAACCGGGAATACAGCGAGCGTTTTGCGGGGAGGCAGCGCCGATGACACCACCGGACATCAAGGGCTCCACACGCGAGGAGCGCGAGCAGTTTGTCGTTGAGGCCTTCCGCTGCATCAGCGACTGCGACAACTGCGGGGCGTGTCAGTTTCTCAAGGGACGTCCGGCAGAGGAGCTCTATGCCGACTACATAGAGGGCCGGCGCGATTTCCGCGAGATAACCATAGAAATCCGGAACAGTAATTACTAAGCGACAGAATGGAAAGAAAAAAAGGTAAGTCGGTCTATCGCACCATACGCGACTATGTGATCATCACCATCGCTATGCTCTTGGGTGTCATCGGCGTGAACGTGTTTCTCGTGCCCAACCAGATCACCACGGGCGGCATCGTGGGTATCGCCTCGATCGTCTACTGGGGTACGGGCATACCGGTGCAGAACACCTATTTCGTGCTCAACGCGCTGCTGCTCATTGCGGCGCTCGCTGTGCTCGGCTGGCGCTTCTGTGCCAAGACCATCTATGCGGTCATCGTCTTCACCGTGGCCTCCACGCTGTTTCAGCACATCTTCGGCATGGATGTCCATGCGCTGTCCGATCAGAAGTTCATGGCGTGCATCGTCGGCGGCGTGTTCATGGGCACGAGTGTGGGACTCGGACTGTCGGCAGGCGGCAGTACGGGCGGTTCGGACATCATTGCCGCCATCGTGCACAAGTACCGTGACGTGTCGCTGGGCCGCATCATCCTGCTTTGCGACATGACCATCATCACGTCCAGCTATGTAGTGCTGCGGTCGTGGGAGAAGGTGCTCTATGGCTATGTGTTGCTGTTCATCGTGTCGTTTTGCGTGGACTATGTCATCAACTCGCTGCGGCAGAGCGTGCAGTTCCTCATCATCTCGGATAAGTACCAGGAGATTGGCGAGGCCATCAACAAGATCGCGGACCGTGGCTGTTCCACGCTCAACGGCAACGGCTTCTACTCCAAGAAGGATATCAAGGTTATCTTCTGTATTGCCAAGCGCAGCGAGTCGAGTCTGATCTTCGACCTCATCGACGAGATCGACCCCGACGCCTTTGTGGCACAGAGCGCCGTGACGGGTGTCTATGGCCAGGGCTTCGACCGGGTGAAGGTCAGGAAAAAAATCAGTTTGGAAGAGATCAACAAGCAGATAGGGGAGGGCACCAAACAAGAAACATTGTAGTTCTTGGCTTTTGGTTGACTACTCTATTACTCTGTCAGTTCAGCTTATTTTGTTACTCTGTCTGATTACTCAGCCAGTTTACTCTGTTAGTCAGTCTGTATTTAGTCTGATTACTCAGCTACTCTGTCTGTTTCCTCTGTCTGATTACTCTGTTGCTCTGTCTTTCACTTTCTGATAGGCTTTTGGCGTGCATCCGGCATGTGCCTTGAAGAAATTGGTGAAGGCACTTTGATCGCCGAAGCCTAAGGAGAAAGCAATCTCGCCGATCGACATGCCGGAGGAGCGCAGCAGCGTGCAGGCCTCCTCAAAGGCGAGATTGTTGAGATAGTTGTTGATGGTGTTGCCCGTGAGCTCACGCACAACACGGCTGAGATAAGTGGTGGTGATGCTGAGCTTGTCGGCGTAGAATCCGATTTGCCGCTCCTGTCGGAAGTGCTTACGGGCCAGGAAGAAGAAGATCTTCAGGATGTCTTGCTTGTGCCGGAGGTCGGGCGCTACGAGATGTCGGTCGTAAGGCAGTTCGCTGATGAAGAGCAGGCAGACGTGCACCAATGAGCGCAGCATCTCCACCTTATATATATGTACGTAGTGGATCGTGCGCCGGATCTGTTGGAAGATGCCGCTGAGCTCCGCGGCCTGTGCCGTGTCGAGATGATAGAGGCAGGGCTCCGCTCCGCCTTTGGGCATCGGGGGCGCGTCGCCGCCGTCGAGTTGCATGAGTTGTTGGTAGAAACCGTCCTCCAAGAGCAGTCCCTCAGTCTCCGCGTCGTCGGGAAAAGAGCAGTCGACGGGTTGGAAAGGATGAAGCAGTAGCAGATCGCCCGTGTGCAATTCCATTTGCTCGCCGCTCACGGTGACGGTGGCTGTGCCCGAGCTGATGAGGTGGAGCTCGTGGCAGCTGATGCTGTTGGTGTAGGCACGCAAGTCACTCTTGCCGCCCTCTTTAGAAGAGAAGTAGGCGACACTGCCTCCGAAGATATCCCTGATGTGATAGCGTTCGGCAAGCTGGGGCAAGCTAAGGTTTCCGCGACTGGTCATAAAATGTATTGGCAAATATAGCAAATAGTTTTGGTATTTACAAAAAAAATAGTCGCATTCTTAAATACTATATCCAAGAAAACCTTATCTTTGCAGCAATATTAGACCTAAATACAAAACCGATATGACAACAACCCTCATACTGATAGAACTGTTGGTCGTCCTGGCGTTTATCTTCATTGGTGCACGTGTGGGCGGCGTAGGCTTGGGCATCTATGGCATGCTCGGCACCTTCATCCTCGTCTATGGTTTTGGCCTTGCTCCGGGCAAGGCTCCCATCGACGTGATGCTGATCATCCTTGCCGTCATCACTGCCTCGGCTGCTCTGCAGGCTACGGGAGGATTGGAATATCTCGTGGGGCGTGCCGCGCTGTTTCTTCGCCGCCACCCCGACCACATCACCTACTATGGTCCACTGTGCTGCTTTGCCTTTTGTGTCTTTGCCGGCACGGCACACACCAGCTACAGCCTGCTGCCGATCATCAGCGAGATAGCCCAGGCCAACAAGACACGGCCCGAGCGGCCGATGAGTCTCTCGGTCATCGCTGCCTCGCTGGGCATCACCAGCAGTCCTGTGTCGGCTGCCATGGCCGCCATGATCTCTTCCGATCTGCTCGGCGGAGAAGGCATAGAGCTCGGCACCATCCTCTTGGTCTGTCTGCCGGCCAGTGTTGTGGCCATCCTCGTGGCGGCGTTTATCGAGAACCATGTCGGTAAGGAACTTGTCGACGACCCCGAATATCAGCGACGCGTGCGCGAGGGACTTATCAACCCCGAGGCCGACGCCAACAATCTCAAGGAGGCCGAGACCGAGCACAATCCGCGTGCGCTGCATGCCGTGTGGGCTTTCTTCTTCGGTGTGGCCCTTGTGGTGCTCTTCGGCTTCGTGCCCTCGTTGCGTCCCGACGGCGTGACGATGAGTGAGACCATTGAGATGGTGATGATGAGCGATGCCATCCTCATCCTGCTTGTCGGTAAGACCAGTGTGAAGGAACTGCCTAAGGGCAACATCTTCATGGCGGGAATGAATGCCGTCATCGCTATCTTTGGTGTGGCGTGGATGGGATCCACTTTCTACACGGGTAATGCTGAGGCTATCAACCATGCGCTCTCCGGTATGGTTGCCACGGCACCGATGCTTTTCGCCGTAGCCTTGTTCTTGATGAGCATCATGCTCTTCTCCCAGGCCGCCACGGTCACCACCCTCTATCCTGTCGGCATAGCGTTGGGCATCAATCCTCTGCTCCTCGTGGCAATGTTCCCGGCTGTCAATGGCTACTTCTTCCTTCCCAACTATCCTACGGAGGTTGCCGCAATGGAGTTTGACCGTACGGGCACCACCCATGTGGGCAAGTATGTCATCAACCACTCCTTCCAACTTCCCGGTTTTGTCACCACCTTTGTCTCCATAGGCGTAGGCTATCTCATCACCCTGCTCTTGGTCTGATATTTACACATTCTACATTATACATTATACATTACTCATTATACTTACTTCTATGAAAACAAAACGCCTTTCTCTGCTTCTGCTGCTCCTCACCTTTGTGGTGTGTCTCGCAGCCAATGCCAAGCCTAAGATCAGAATCATTGCCACCGGCGGAACCATTGCCGGTGTAAGTACTTCCGCTACCAACTCTGCCTACAGCGCCGGACAGGTGGGCGTGCAGGCTCTGATACAAGCCGTGCCGCAGATGCTCGACGTGGCGGATGTCAGCGGTGAGCAACTTGTCAACATCGGGTCACAGGACATGAACGACAATGTGTGGCTCAAACTTGCCAAGCGCATCAATGAACTGCTCAACAACGAGGGCTACGACGGTGTCGTCGTCACTCACGGTACCGACACGATGGAGGAGACCGCTTACTTCCTCAATCTCACCGTACACAGCGATAAACCTGTCATCCTCGTGGGATCCATGCGGCCGTCTACGGCGATCAGTGCCGACGGTCCCGGTAACATCTATGCCGGTGTCGTCGCTGCTGCCAGTCCGCAGTCGGTGGGCCGTGGCGTGATGGTGTGCATGAACAATCTGTTGCTCGACGCCAAGGATGTCACCAAGATGCACACCACTGACGTGGCTACTTTCCAGGCTGCCAACTTCGGCAAGGTGGGCTATGTCTATAACGGACAGGCCATCTACTGCCGCGACATCACCAACCTGCATACCACCAAGAGTGAATTCAATGTCGACGACCTCACCTCGCTGCCAAAGGTTGGCATCGTCTATGGTTACGCCAACTGCTCGCCGCTGCCGATGAAAGCCTTCATGGACGCCAACTTCGACGGCATCGTGCTCGCCGGTGTCGGTGACGGCAACTTCTACAAGGATGTCTTCGACGTGGCATTGCAGGCGCGCGCCAAGGGCATCAACATCGTACGCTCCAGCCGTGTGCCCACAGGGCCTACCTGTCTCAATGGTGAAGTCGACGACAGTAAATACCACTTCATCGCCGCGCTCACGCTCAACCCGCAGAAGGCACGCGTGCTGCTCATGCTCGCACTCACCAAGACACGCGACTGGCAGAAGATACAGGAGTATTTCCAAAAGTACTAAGCCGTATCACCTCATCTTAATCCTCATCTCATCAACAACCAATAACCAATAACAGTCTACCGCCATGAAAAGAATGATGACATTAGTGGCCGCGCTCATCCTTGCGATGGGTGCTGCCGCTCAGGGAGATAATGTCGGCATGGGTGGTCCCGACGGCAACTATGCCAGTCTGGCTGAGCGCATCGCCAACATAGAGAAGAAAAACGATGCCTTCAATGTCTACTTCAACTATGCCGCCTCGGCGCAGGCCGTCTACGACGGACACACGTGGAGCAGTAAGCTGGCCAACAAACAGCTCCGCCTGGAGATCAAAGGCAATATCACGCCACAACTCTTCTACCGTCTGCGCCACCGCATGAACAAGGCTAACACGGCGCAAGGTGAGGACAACTTTGCTAAAGCCACCGACATCATGATGGTCGGATACAACGTCAGCGACAAGATCACAGTCATGGGCGGAAAGATGTGCCAGATATGGGGCGGACATGAGTTCGACGAGAACCCCATGTATATCTATCAGTATTCCGACATGGTCGACAACATGGACAACTTCATGGCGGGACTGGTGGTGGCTTATCATCCCGTGCCCTCGCAGGAGATTGCCGTGGAGGTGTCGGATGCCAACAATGGGAAGTTCGCCGATGAGTATGGCGATCATGCTGTGGCCATTACTGGCAAGGGCAATGGCGTACGCCAGCTGGAGAAGAGCAACAATCCGCTGACCTATATCGTCAACTGGAACGGCAATTTCTTCGGCGGACGCTTCCAGACTCGCTGGAGCTGGGGCTTGCAGACGCAGGCGCGCCACGAGTATTCACGCATGTGGGTCTTCGGACAGAAGCTCAACCTGCCCACCGTGCAGTGGTATGTCGACTATATGGGGGCGTGGGACGGACTCGACCGACTGCGCATCGCCACCAACGACCTTGGTGCTTTCCTCGATGGACGGGAGAATGCTTATTTCAGTGACGTGCACTACAACTCGCTCATCTCGAAGGTCAACTGGCAGTTTGTGCCCAGGTGGAACCTCATGGCCAAGGGAACGTACGAGACGGCCAGCGTCAGCAAGATAGAGCAGTTGAAGGACTACCGCAAGTCCATCGGCTACCTCGCCAGTGTGGAATACTATCCCGTCAAGGACCAGGATCTGCGCCTCTTCCTCGCCTACGTGGGCCATCACTACGACTTCAGCCGCAAGTGCGGGCTGGAAGACTACAGCACCTCGCGCATCGAGCTCGGCTTCATGTACCGCATCAAGTGCTTCTAAATTCCATTCATGGACATTGCGATAGCAGGGATCTGTGAAGATCTGTGCGGATCTGTGAGATCAGTGTGCCCTTTCTCACTGAGTTCTCTATTTCTCACAGATATACACAGATCTCCACAGATGTGAAGCCCTTTATAGATAGACATTGCAATAGCAGGGATCTGTGAGAATCTGTGAGATCTGTGCGAAATTCCTTCGCTTCAGATTTCTTGAAAACATGCGATGGCCTTTAGTTGCGTCTCCTGTCTTCGTCAATGCGTCACCCAAAATTATAATGAATGATGCTGTTCATATTCTCATGTAGGTAGGTGTTGACAGAAATTCATATTCTTTTTGACTAAAACCAGCAAGAAAAACCTTGAAAAAAGGCTGCGCGATGGGAGAGCCATTCCGTATTATAACCTTGACATGATTACCTGTTCTTTCTTGTCAATATCGTTGGTCATGGTCGGATCATATTTTGTAGAATTACCTGTCTGTGGCGATGAAGCCCACGCCACGGATGGTCTTGATGCAGCCGTCGGTCTTCAAATGGAGCTTTCTGCGAAGAGCATTCATGAACACGTCGATGACTCCCGTGTCGTATTGGAAGTCGATGCCCCACACGTCCTTGATAATATCCTCACGTGGGCAGACAGGGTCTTTGTGCCTGATGAAATAGACCAGCAGGTCAAATTCTCGGACTGTCAGCTGCACATCCTTGTCGTTGGCCAGCACTTGATGTGTGGTGAGATTGACCGAGATGTCGCCCAGCCGCAGCAGCTCATCGTGTTGTCTGTTGCGGAAGTGAATCTTGATGCGCTCCAGAAGCTCGTCAAAGGAGAAAGGTTTCTTGATATAGTCGTTGGCACCTGTACGCAGACCTTTGATGGTGTCCTCAACCCCGTCTTTGGCTGTCAGGAAGAGCACGGGCGTGGCCTCGTCGGTCGCACGGATGTGGTGGCACACCTCGATTCCGTCCATGGTGGGCAGCATCCAGTCGAGCAGCACCAGGTCGGGCTTCCACTCAGCAAAGTCACGCAGTGCGTCACTGCCGTCAGTGACCACAAGCGTGTCGTAGCCTTCGTCGGTAAGCCCTTCTTGCAGAAAGGTGTAGATGCCGGGCTCGTCCTCAACGATAAGAATTTTTATCATGGCTTATTTGCTATAGATGTGATCAATGACGATGCTGAAAATATAGTTGGGATAGACCTTTCGGATGTCCTGCAAGAGCTGGAACTGGAAGGCATTGTCGTCATGCACCGTATCGTCATGCACCACGTCGAAGGTGACGGTACGCTTTTCCTCAAGATAGAAATATCCATGCACCTGCTCGATATGAGGATAGCTCTTCAGAAAAGCCATCACACCCTTTTGCAGCTCACTCTCCTTGCCATGGTCGCAAACTGCATAGATGCCCACAGTGACAATGACATGGTATTTATCGTAGAGCAGCTTGGTGATGGACCTGGTGAGGCCATGGATACGGTTGGCCGTCATCGATTCGGGCACGCTGACGTGGAGCGAGCCGATGATGGCGTTGGGACCATAGTAGTTGAGGATGACATCATAGACGCCGAGCACTCCGGCAAACTGCTTCACGTCCTGCATGATGTGATGCATCATGTCCTTCGGAATGCTCTTGCCGAGAAGCTGGCCCACAGGAGCCCCAATCATATCGATGCCCGCCTTGATGATGACGAGCGAGATGATGGATCCAAGGATGCCGTCGAGGTTGACTCCCGTGAAGAGCATGATGCCGGCGGAGACGAGCGTGGAGAGCGTCACCACGGCATCGAAGGTCGCATCGGCACCACTGGCCTCCAAGGCGTTGCTCTGCAACCTCACACCCTGCTTCTTCACATACCAGCCCAAGACTATCTTCACGACGATAGCTACGATGATGATGGTCAGCGTGACGGCGGTATAGGAAGGATTGGTAGGGTTGAAAATCTTCTTCACGCTCTCCACTAAGGAGAGAATACCCGTGGAGAGTACGATGACCGAGATGATGATGGCACTGAAATACTCCACACGGCCATAGCCAAAGGGATGGTCGCGGTCGGCGGGCTTCTCCGAGAGTTTCGTGCCCACGATGGTGATGACCGACGAGAGAGCATCGCTGAGATTGTTGACAGCGTCCATGACGATGGCCACCGAGCCGGCCACCCATCCTGCCACAGCCTTGAACGCGGCGAGGAAGAGGTTCGCGGCGATGCCCACCACACTCGTGCGGATGATTTGCTGATTTCTATTCATTTCTTCTTTATCTTATTTCATTTGGCAAAGGTAAGAAATATATCGGAATTATGGTGCTAATTGTAACCAAAAGAGCGCAAAGGCCTTTTCCCTTGCGCTCTTGCTATCAAGACAACACTGAGAAATGCTGTCGGTGAAGTATCTTATCACGTCTTTCATCTCCCTGTCTCTGTCATCTTTCCGGTAAGGTGTCAGACGACTCTTACTCGTGCTTGTTACATTTGCTTGACCAGCCAGTTTTGCTCGCCAATCATCTCGGCCATCTCCACCTGCTCCTGGCTCCAGTAGAGGTCTTCCTCCTCATCGGCGAGATAGGCCTTCAGCAAGTCGTAGGTTGTGGGATCACCACAGACCTCCGCCACGCAACCGTAGAGCATCTCCACGCCCTTCTCCTGGCTGTCGAGGTAGGCTTTGACATAATCGAGAGGGGTCTTGACAATCTCGCTGCCCTTGCGGTCCTCCACCTTCACTTCGCCGCCGAGGTCGAGGATGCGTGAGATGAACTTCTCCACCCATCCCATCTCTTCTTGATAATGGCCGGTGTATTTCTCACCGAGCTTCTTAAAGCCCTGGGCCTCGAAGTACTTGCCTTGCACCATGTGTACGAAAGCACCGTTTGACAACTCTGTGGTGAGGAACTGCAAAGCCTCGATCGATTTCTTCTTATCCATGTCTATTTTTGTTTAAATGTTTATACTTGTTGTTTTCTTTTGACGGTGCAAAGGTACGGACTTCCTCGCCAAAGATGCTTAAGATTGACTTAACTGTTCCTTAAGATTGTCTTAAGGCGTCGGTGACTCTTAAGGCATCGGTGACGTTCTACTACATCGGACTCAGCCACGGACTTTTGCACCTGAGCCCGTTAAAGATCATGAAGACCAGTTTTCATGAACATCCTCCTTTCATTCGCTTCTGTTGCAAGCACTGTCACTCTCTGACAATATATTCAATGTGGGTGCCCCTATGATGAAAACAGGAGAATACTTCTTGGAAAGCGGGCGAAGACCCTTCGGCGCCTCTGATATTTCTGCTGCGTTTCGTTATTTACAAAAAGGCGTATGGTTTTTATAAATAGGTTCATGGGAAAAAGCTTAACTTTGCAGGCGTAAACAATAATCATTTCATCAACCATTCACAATTACTACTATACTATGGAAGAAGAAAAGAAATACAGAGTGGAGTCTGACCTCTTAGGCGAGCTCAAGGTGCCCGCTGAGGCTTACTATGGTGTGCAGACGCAACGCGCCATCAACAACTATCATATTTCGCGCAAGAAGATGCGCGACTATCCCGATTATGTCATCGCCATCGCCTACGTCAAGCTCGCCGCCGTGCAGACCAACCATGCGTTGGGCACCATCAACGACGAGATCGCAGGAGCTATCTCGCAGGCTTGCCGCGAGATCATCGACGGAAAACTCCACGAGAACTTCCCCATCGACATGATGCAGGGCGGTGCCGGTACGTCGGTCAACATGAATGCCAACGAGGTCATCGCCAACCGCGCCCTGGAAATCATGGGCCACAAGAAGGGAGAATATCAGTATTGTTATCCCAACGACCACGTCAACTGCGGACAGTCGACCAACGACGTCTATCCGACGACCATCCGCCTGGCTATCATCCGCATGAACAAGACGCTCGTCGGCTCGCTCACCGGGCTCATCTCCGCTTTCCGCTACAAGGCCGACGAATATCGCGACGCCATCAAGATGGGACGCACGCAGTTGCAGGATGCCGTGCCGATGACCTTCGGACAGGAGTTCAACGCCTACGCCGACAACCTGGAGGAGGAGATCCTCAACCTGGAGCGCAACGTGAAACTGCTCCATGAAATCAACATGGGAGGCACTGCCATTGGCACCGGTCTGAACGCTGTGCCCGGCTTTGCCAAGCTCTGCGCCGCCAACCTTAGCAAGCTCACCGGTGAGAGCTTCGTCTCGTCGCCCGACCTCGTGGAGGCTACACCCGACACGGGAGCCTATGTCAGCTATTCGGGAGCACTGAAGCGTCTGGCTGTGAAGATCTCGAAGATTTGCAACGACCTGCGCCTGTTAGCATCTGGTCCCCGCTGCGGCTTGCATGAGCTCAACCTTCCGCCGAAAGCTCCCGGCTCCAGCATCATGCCGGGAAAGGTCAACCCTGTCATTCCGGAGGTGACCAATCAGACCTGTTTCAAGGTCATCGGCAACGACACCACCGTGACCTTTGCCGCTGAGGCCGGTCAGCTTGAGCTCAACGTCATGGAGCCCGTCATCACCGAGTGCCTTTTCGAGAGTCTCTGGTGGCTCAGCAACGCCATCACCACCCTCACCGACGAGTGTGTCCTCGGTATCACCGTCAACAAAGAGCGTTGCTACGAGATGGTGAAGAACTCCATCGGCATCGTCACTGCTCTGAATCCTTACATCGGCTACAAGAACAGCTCTAAGATTGCCAAAGAGGCCAACGAGACAGGCCGCTCGGTCTACGACCTCGTGCTGGAGCATAAACTCATGACCAAGGAAGAGCTCGACAAAGCCCTCGACCCCAAGGAGATGCTCGAGTCCCACAAGTTCCTCACCAAGCATCTGTCGTCGAACTAGATGATTTATTGGTGGTCTAAATCTATACTTGTTGTATGATAGAATAAAAGGTAGATGGGATGAAGTTTTCTTCTCCATCCCGTCTGCCTCATTTATTATCTTCTAAAGAACTTTTTACAAGAAGATGATGGTACAATTTTCTTAAGCATCACTTCACAAGTAGCTTATACGTATGTGTTCCTATTTTTGATGTTCTGAATGATATGATGCTCTGCTCAATCACCCGCTCGTCAACATCCTCAGGGGCCTCAATGTTGATGAAGTCGAGCAGATATTCATCCTTGAAAGACTGTAATGCCTTCCGCTTAAAATCATTGTCGGAGATGGTGTGGTTAAAGTTGGTGTGCTGGATGGAACCTTGCTTGTGGTAGAGGTCTTCTGCTATGTGATATTTGAGGGTGTCAATAGTCCAACTACCTTGAGCGCACTGACTGATATAGAAAAGACGTTCGCTTTCACCTTTTATCTTGTAAAGAATCAGCATATGATTTGTAAAGCCAACGCTCATAAAATCCTCTATCGGGAATTCGGCAGTTGTCAGCTGCCGAATTGTATAGACATCTAATATTGAGGAACTTATTAAATCGTCAGTTGTCAACTGACGATTTAACTTAGGACTCCACTGCTCATAAAATAATCAGCACCTCCTCAATCATGCGAGCGACCTTATCACTATCTGCACAAAAGCACTTTAAAAGCCCTGATGATACATCGTGGAAACAAAAACGCACACGGGCTTGTCTTTTATAGGCAAATGACCCATGTGCGCTATTATAAATGAGAAGTCTGTTTAGGACTAGACCCAACAATCATTATTCGTCATCATCCCAAAGGTTGAAATTCCGTACACCATTATCCTCATTCTCAAATTCGTCGAAGTTGTTCTGCTTGGCAGAGGCTTCACCAGCATCGACGTTTGTTTTCGAATCTGTTCCCATGTATGGAGGATCGGTATCACAAAGATCATTTATGACGATGACTTCCATACATGGCTTTACATATATCATTTTTTTCATTGCTTTAAGGTCATTATAGGTTGAACGCTTGTGGTTGATGGGTGATGACTACCTTGCGGCCATGATGGATATAGATGCCCGTAGACGGGAAATCGACTTTGCGGCCCTGCAGGTCGTAGTAACTGTCGTCGTTGTCATGGGCTGCAGAATGGCTGTCGGCATTAGCATTCACCGCGTTGATGGATGTAGGCGTGAAGGGTTCTGAACTGAAGAAGAACGAGAAGCCGTCTAACTTGGCACTGTTTCCGCTTGTACCCGGGTCTATGTAAGCCTTACCGGCAGCAAGCGTGGTGTTCTGTTTGATGTGGTGCAGTTTTTGGTCCCTACCCCAGATGACATAGCAACGGCTGGCCTCGTCGGCATCAGAGAAGGTCTTCGCGTCTATGACACCCCTCATCATATTGCCATTCGTAATGCTGCTGGTGTTCTTAATGACATTGTAACTGTCGTTGAACATCAGGTGCAAGTTCAGTTTGTCTGTGGAGGTCTTATAGCCGCTGGTGGTACTTGTGCTGTCATTGACACTATTGTAGATGATGTATCCATTGAGATGACTCTCTGATGAGGGTGCAGAGGTTGTCACCTGCTGCAGGACGGCCTTCATGTTTGTCTTGTCAATACCGGTGACCGCCCATACCGTGGCGGCAGTTGAGGTAGCAGTCGTATTCATGTCATTGTCGACATCCACGTCGAAGCCGCGGCAGAACGTGTTGAAACAGTGCCCGGCAGAAGTCTCGATATACGCGCCTTTGGCGGAAACTAATCCGGCAACTTTGCCTTCGCCATTGGTAAATGCATCTGCGTTGATGCGCATCAGTGTGGAGGGCAAGTAAAGGTTGGCGAGAGCGGAGCATCCGCCAAAAGTATATCGCCCGATACTTGTCAGTGTGGAGCTTCGCAGGTCGTTCTTGCCATCGGATGTCTGGTTGATATTGGCCAGCTTGCTGCAGTTGTTGAAAGCGTATTCGCCAAGGGTCTTTACCTTGCCGATGGTGATGGAGGCAAGACTCTTGCAGGACTCGAAAGCACTCGTGCCAATGATGTCGATATCGCAGTTAGTACCGAAGTTTATTGAGGTCATCGAGCAGTTAGAGAATGCATTACTATCAATCTTCTTAAGATGGGGTGCACCAGAAAGGTCTACGGATGTAAGCTCTTGGTTGTTCTGGAAGGCACCTGATTTGATTTCTGTAAGGCTGTTGCCAGAGATTTTCAGCACATTGATGTTGGAATTTGTGCGAATTCCTGACGCGTTCTCGCTGAACATATTCGCCGGAATTGTGGCAACACCGTCAGCCACTACATTCAGCGTATTGGGTGAGGCAGTTGTGCCATTCTTTTTGAAGGAGAAGAATGTGCCGCCGGCAACACTTCCTGCCGTTGCTGTAACCTTGTCAGATTTAAGTGTTACAGTAAACGGGCTATAGAGGAGTCCGCTGAAGGTGTTGTTTTTGGAGTCGGTGCTGGAGTAATAAATGGTACTAACAGCATTGGTAATGGTGATACCCTTCATCGCCGGGTCATTGTCAATAATACTTCCCCCCAATACAAGATTTGGCTTTGTGCCCTCAGGCAAGGTGGCAAAGTTCAGTGCTTCGAGCGAAGCACAGTCTGCAAATGCCGACGCTCCGATACTTGTTGTTGTAGCGGGCACTGTGACGCCTGTGATTTTGTCGCAATTATAAAAGGCTTTCTCACCTATTCCTGTGCAGCCGTCCGGAATCGTTATCGGTCCGTAAATAGAGTTGCCTGCGTAAGCGGATGCTCCAATCGTGCCGGTCATTGCTTTTGGGATGGCTGTTGCAAACTTCACTCCACAGAAAGCTTTTTCGCCAATGTTACCAACCTTCTTTGGCCAGGTTACTGAGCAATCTGCAGGGATAGCCGCAGCATTGTTGAACACATAAGCGGGAATGTCAGTGATGGCACTATTGAATATGATGGTTTTAATATTCGAACCGTTATAAGGACCATTGTTATCGCATCCGCTGTAAGTCACATTGGGGTCGACATCTACCCCTGTTGCCTGAGTATTCCAGAAAGCCCTACTGCCTACCGTGACGCTGTTTTCGCCTGAGGGCTTTACAGCAATAACTTTCTGATCGTTACCCTGAAATACTTTATTGTTTTCAAAGGCAGAGGCACCATAGGATGTGAACTTGCTTAAGTCAAGGGTCGTAGGGAAATAGGCATTATAGAAGGCATAATCTCCAATTCCTGTGATGTCGGACGGAATCGTTAATTTCACACCAGCAGTGCTAAGCGATGCTTTGTAAAAAGCATTTTTGGGAATTGTATTGTTACCGCCATCTACTATTTTAACTTCTGTAACACTTGTCATACCCGTGAAACAACCATCATATTGGATAAAAGTTGTAGCTTTATCTGTGGTTCCTGTATTGAT
>CAMCBZ010000024.1 GCA_945873145.1 uncultured Prevotella sp. | reverse complement strand
ATGTTGAGTCCGCCGTTGTCGCCGATGTTCTCGCCGAGCGTCTGCTGGCCGTTGATCTTCACGCCGGGGAGCACCTCGAAATGTGAGAAGTAGTCGGCAAGCACCTTTGTGCGTGCGTTGAAGTTCTTCTTGTCCTGTGCTGTCCACCAGTCGTGCTGGTTGCCGTTCTTGTCGAACTGCGAGCCCTGGTCGTCAAAGCCGTGGCTCATCTCGTGACCGATGACACCGCCGATGGCACCATAGTTCACGGCATCGTCGGCATTAGGATCGAAGAATGGCGGCTGCAGGATGGCAGCGGGGAAGCAGATCTCGTTGGTCGTCGGGTTGTAGTAGGCGTTGATGGTCTGCGGAGTCATGCCCCACTCGCTCTTGTCCACCTTCTTGTTGACCTTCTCGGCAATTTCCTTGTCGACGGCCCAGCGTGCGATGCGCTGCAGATTCTCGTAGAGGCTCAGCGAGTCAACGACCTGCAGTCCGCTATAGTCTTTCCACTTGTCGGGATAACCGATCTTGATGATGAAGTTCTGGAGCTTGTCCTTGGCCTGCGCCTTGGTGGCCGGTCCCATCCAGGTGGCGGCGTCGATGCGCTGAGCGAGTGCCGTCTGGAGGTTATGCACGAGGTCGAGCATCTTCTTCTTGGAGCTCTCGGGGAAGTACTTCTCGACATAGAGCTTGCCGATGGCCTCACCGAGCGTACCGCTGACCAGGCTTACGGCACGCTTCCAGCGCGGACGGTCCTGCTTGACACCGCTCAGTGCGGCACCGAGCTGGAAGGCCTCCTTGCGGAAAGCGTCACTAAGCTGACTGGCAGCTCCGCTGATGACCTTGGCCTCGGCATAGGTCTTCAGAGCCTCAAGCGGCGTGTTGGCCAGGATCTTCTCCACCTCGTGGATCGGTTCGGGCTGCGCCACGTCGATGCTGTCGACAGCGGGTATGCCACTGGCCAGCATCACGTTGCCCCAGTCGATGCCGGGGAACTGGTCGACGAGCTCGGTATAGCTCATCTTATGATAGTTGCCGTCGATGTCGCGGAGCTTCACCTCGTCGTAGCTGGCCTTGGCAATCTCGGTCTCGATGTCGAGTACTTTCTGCATCTTGCTCTTGGCAGCAGCCTCATCGTTGCCCACGAGTTGGAAGAGATGGGTCAGATAGGTCTTGTAGGCCTCGAGCACCTTCTTCTTGTCGGGATCGTCAGAGACATAATAGTCGCGTGTGCCGAGTCCGAGTCCGCCCTGTCCAATGCTGACGAGGTTCCATGCGGCGTTGCGCTGGTCGGCGCCGATGCCAATGCCATACATCATCGTGCCCTCGCCATTGCGGTCGAGAGCTGCGGTGACGATCTGATACTCTCTTGCGTTCTTGATGGCGGCGATGCGGTCGAGGGTTGGCTTCAGTGGAGCCCATCCCTCGCGGTTGAGGCGCACACTGTCCATCATCAGATTGTAGAGCGATCCGATCTTCTGCCCGAGTGTGCCCTGCTTCTGTGGCTGGCCGGCATACTGGAGGATGAGCTCCTGGATACGCTTCTGGTTGAGTTCCTGAAGGTCGACGAAGGCGCCGTTCTCGGAATGTTCAGCGTCCAAGGGATGGCTCTTGAGCCAACCGCCGGCGGCGTAATGGTAGAAGTCGTCACCGGGACGCACCGAGGTATCGAGGTTGGTGCGGTCGATACCCGACGTGGGAGTCTGGGCGAAAGCACCTGTGCAGGCGAGTGCCAGACTCAACAATACGATTTGTCTTTTCATGTGTGTTTATTTAAAACGAAAATACTATTCTGTTGATTCAGCCTTTGCGGTCTGCGGTTTCAAATACCACCGTCCACGTGCGATGCGGACGAGGAAGATGCAGCCGCGGAAGGTGAGCTCCAGTGCCATGGCCACCCACACGCCCACGAGCCCATAGTGCTGACTCAGGGCATAGGCAAGCGTCAGACGCACGCACCACATCGAGGCGAGGTTCATCACGGCGGGCTTGAGCGTGTCGCCGGCACCGAGACAGACACGGAAGGCCACGATGCTGGCCGCAAAGAAAGGCTCGGCAAAAGCCTCGATGCGCAGCACGCGCGTGCCCAACTCGCGGATGGCCACCACAGGGGTGAGGAAGCCGATCATCTCGGGAGCGAAGACATACATCACCACGCCCATCACGGCCATCACGCCCATGCCCAGACCGATGGTCAGCCAGGCAAAGCTGCGGCAGAGATCTTGCCGGCCGGCACCAAAGGTCTGGCCGACAAGCGTGGAGGCCGCATCGCCGATGCCGTAGCCGGGCATGTAGCACAGGCTCTCAGCAGTCACGGCAAAGGAGTTGGCAGCGATGGCGACATTGCCAAGCGGGGCGACAATCATCGTGGAAACGATCTGCGCACCATTCATCAGCACATATTGCAGGGCCATCGGCGCACTGATCTTCATGGCTTTCATCACGTACTCCGGCTGCCAGACAAAACGCTCGCGGTCGAGGTGCCAGGCCAGGATGGGACTGCGACGCACGTTAAACCATACGAGGATCAGCGAGGTGACAGCATAGGCCAGCGAGGTGCCCAGAGCGGCTCCCTCCACACGCAGTCCGGCACCCCAAAGAGGGATGTCTATGCCCAGCACGCTGATGGTGCGCGAGGGAAAGATGAGCAGGAAGTTAAAAACCACGTCGAGGACACAGGCCAGGACGGCGATGGAACTCGGCCGACGCATGTCGCCGCTCGACTTGAGCATGGCTGAAGAAAGGTTCTCCATCATGAAGAACGGAGCCGACAACGAGAAGATGAGAAAATAGACCGAGGCATCGTGCCGGATGTCACTGCCGCCACCTAACCAACGGGGCAGCGGACCGGACACGCCACAAGCCACAGCCATGAGCACCAACGAGAAGACGAAGCAAAACAGATAGCCGTGCTTCATCACGCGACGGGCCTGCCGGAAGTCGTTGGCACCAATGAAATGAGCCACCTGTACGGCAAAACCCATCGAGGCAGCTGCCGTCAACGAGCCGAAAAGCCATGAGGCCGGCTCCACCAAGCCGATAGCCGCACTGGCCTCGGTGCCCAGCGAGCCCACCATCGAGGCATCGATATAAAACATCAGCACGCTGGTGATCTGGGCCAGGATGGAAGGAATACTCAACTCCACGATGAGCCGCAGCTTCTCGCTGCCCATCAACGGGGCTCCCTCACGGATCTTGGCCAACAAGGCCTCGCTCTTCTTATTGCTGAACATACTTACTCTCTGATTATACTGCAAAGTTACACAGATTCCGCCAAATAACCAAAAAGCGGTGTCCCATATCTGGAACACCGCTCTCGTTATATCTATTAATACCTATTTTCTATGCTATTCTCCTTACAATCGTGTGGGGGAACTAAAGGCGCATGCCATTGTTCTCTGCCCACATCCATGCGGCAGCACTTGCTGCACACATGAGACTCATCATCATTACATACATCTTTTTACCTCGCTTTCTCTTCAAACTATAAACCAATTCTTTCTTTAACCAATCTTCTACCTTCTTCTCTTTGTCATCCTGAATCGTGTCATCCTGTCTGTCATCCTTACTTCTTCAATCTTTCTTCTCTACCTGAGGAACATCTACCTTACCTTCTTCTTTCTTACTAACACCTATTCTTCTATGACTAATACCCTTCTCTACTAATACCTTTCTACTTTTTACTAATACCTTTCTTCTGTCACTAACACCTATTACGTTTCCTGAATCAATCTTTCTTCTTACCTTTCCTGAACTAATCTTCTACCTATCCTTTTATCCTGAATCATCTTCTACCTGTCGTCCTGAATCATCTTCTACCTGTATTCTCTCTACTTTTTTCTGCTAACGTCTAATCCTGACGAACTTCTTACCTTGTATCTTTCTCTCAACTTTTCAAATATCTCTTGATGTCCTTGCGGCCATCCTTTTTCCTTTTGACACTGCAAAGATAGGATGATTTTCGCAATGCCGCAACCTTTCCACCATCGTTTTTATGTAAAAAGATGGGATTTTTGACCTATGTCAACAAAGTGTGTGCGCACACAACAGCTTTTCGACCTGCAAACGCAGGGCAATCGTTTGCACGACGACTACCGAGGATCAAGGCACAAGAACAGCAATAGAAAGGCAGCAGGAAAGGCTCGGGGCAAACAAAAAAGGCCATGCCCCGAAGCTCTCCGCGACGTCCTACACCTTATTATATATATAGGACTCTGAGAAAAGCTTCGGGGCATGGCCCAAAAGATATGCTATCAGCTTACTTCCAGTCGGGGACTTTCTGTCCCTTGGGATAGAAGGCTGCCAGTTTGATGTCAAAGATCAGCGTGGAATAGGCAGGGATCGCACTCTGTGCACTTTCGCCGTAGCCAAGGGTATAAGGGATATATACCTCCCAGCGGTCACCGACATGCATGTTTTGCAAAGCGGTGGAGAAACCGTCAACGACCGCACGGACAGCAAACTTCGTCGGCGTGGCCTCATCCATGGAGATGGCGTGACCCAGGGATGAGTCGAACTGATAGCCGTCGGGATAGCTCTCGGAGGGAATCAGCCGGCCGGTATAGTGCGTCCGCACCGTGTCGGTATAGATCGGGCTGACCGTACCGGAGCCCTTCTCCTTGACGTGGACGATGATGAAATCGGTGCTCTTAGACTGCAGAGAGTCCTCGAGGCTCCAGTTCTTGATGATCTTCCAATTGGTGTTGCCAGCCTTGACGCTGTCCTGCGCCTTGGCGTAGAGCGCATTCCAGTAGGTCGTGTTCTTGCTCTGCCAATCGTCAAACTCCGAACCGGTGTCGTCGCTCTCAGAACAGGCGGCAAAGAGCATGCTGCCTGCCACAACGGCAAGCAGTGCCCCACTCCATTTCTTTATGACGCGCTTGATGTCGATGTTCATTCTTTACCTGTTGTGTGATTTACTTGTCAAGGCCCTCAATTTCCTTGCTGAGTTTCTTCAGCACGCTGGTGATGCTCACGCGGTCCTCGATGATCTCACGCAGCTTCTCCACGGGCACACGCTCCTGCTCCATCGAGTCGCGATAGCGTAGCGTGACGGTGTTGTCCTCCAGGGTCTGTCCGTCAACGGTGACGCAGAACGGCGTGCCGATGGCGTCCTGACGGCGATAACGCTTGCCGATGGAGTCCTTAGCCTCGATATGTGTGGTGAAGTGGAACTTCAGGTCGTTGACAATCTCCTGTGCCTTCTCGGGCAGACCATCCTTGTTGACAAGCGGCAGCACGGCGCACTTGATAGGAGCCAGAGCCTCCGGCAGGTGCAGCACGACGCGGCTGGAACCATTCTCGAGCTTCTCTTCCTCGTAAGAGTGGCACATGACGCTGAGGAACATACGGTCAACGCCGATGGAGGTCTCCACGTCGTAAGGCACGTAGCTCTCGTTGGTGTCAGGATCGAAGTAGCGCATCTTCGTGCCGCTGAACTTCTCGTGCTGACTCAAGTCGTAGTTGGTACGGCTGTGGATACCCTCTACCTCCTTGAAGCCGAACGGCATCTTGAACTCGATGTCGGTGGCAGCGTTGGCGTAGAAGGCGAGCTTCTCGTGGTCGTGGAAACGATAGTTTTCGTTGCCCATGCCCAGTGCCTCGTGCCAGGCCAGACGCGCTTTCTTCCAATACTCAAACCACTTCATCTCGGTACCGGGCTGGCAGAAGAACTGCATCTCCATCTGCTCGAACTCACGCATACGGAAAACGAACTGACGGGCAACGATCTCGTTGCGGAAAGCCTTACCGATCTGTGCGATACCGAACGGCAGCTTCTGACGGGTGGT
The DNA here is from genome assembly GCA_945873145.1 of uncultured Prevotella sp. Taxonomy (GTDB): domain Bacteria; phylum Bacteroidota; class Bacteroidia; order Bacteroidales; family Bacteroidaceae; genus Prevotella. The sequence goes on along the minus strand of CAMCBZ010000024.1, from coordinate 34,185 downwards.
CTTCTGCACATTGAGGAAATTGACAAAGATACCCTGGGCGGTCTCCGGACGGAGATAGACCTTGCTTGTGGCACCGGCTGTAGAACCGAACTCTGTGGAGAACATCAGGTTGAACTGACGCACGTCGGTCCAGTTCTTTGTACCGCTGATAGGATCTACGATACCCTCGTCGAGGATAATCTGCTTGAGCTCCTCTAGGTCGGGGCCCTGCATGGCCTCGTTGTAGCGGGCGTGGAGGTCGTCGCGCTTCTTCTGATGCTCAAGGACGCGGGGGTTGGTCTCACGGAATTTCTTCTCGTCGAAGGCGTCACCGAACTTCTTGGCGGCTTTCTTCACCTCCTTGTCGATCTTCTCGTCGTACTTGGCGATCTGATCCTCGATGAGCACATCGGCACGATAGCGCTTCTTCGAGTCGCGGTTGTCGATGAGCGGGTCGTTGAAAGCGTCGACGTGACCGCTGGCCTTCCAAACAGTCGGGTTCATGAAGATGGCGGCGTCAATGCCCACGATATTGTTGTGAAGAAGCACCATGCTGTCCCACCAATACTTCTTGATATTGTTTTTCAGTTCTACACCGTTTGGTCCGTAATCATAGACGGCTGCGAGTCCGTCAGGATAGATGTCTGAACTGGGGAATACGAAACCATATTCCTTGCAATGACTCACAATCTTCTTGAATACATCTTCTTGTGCCATGATTCTATTACGTTCTTATAAATTATACTTTCCTGCAAAGTTACTGCTTTTTCTTTAAAATACTCTTCCCGTGAGCGTTAAATATCAGAAAAAGGAAAAAATCCTAACCGACGGCCGACGGTTAGGATTTCTTTGCCTTGTGCGCCTGACAGGACTCGAACCTGCACTGCGTGAGCAACTAGATCCTAAGTCTAGCGCGTCTACCAATTCCGCCACAGGCGCATGAAAATAATCATAGTGGATGCAAAGATACACATTTTTTTCTATATAACAAGAAGAAGCCACAGAAAAGTGATGAGCGTTAACACTCGCTGAGGGCTTTGGCCATCTCGTTTAGGCTTAAGCACTGATCACGTCGGATTGTCGTGCGGGCGTTGTGATGCTCCCAGGGGGCCAACAACAGCAGGCGGCCTTCGGCACAGGCTTGCATCGAACGGCCTACAGGCTTGGAGTAGTCGGTGAAGCCGTTCTCACGAAGGTGGATGAGAGAACAACCCTGAAGAAACAAGCTGCGCATGATGGTCTTCTCACCCGGTGAGATGCTCGGCGAGATGAAGACCACGCCACGGGCTGCGTCTTTCAGGCACTGCTGGCGCTGGGCTTCGATCTGTTCGGCCGTGAGACTGCGTGAGCACTGCACAACTTTCTTTTCGGGATAGTCGAGAAGGAAGCGATTGCCGATGGCGGAGAAACAATAGCCGGCATATTCAAAGTTGTGCTGCACGCGGAAGAGATCACGGTGCTCGCGTTTCATCATCAGCCGGTAAGGGTTGTCGTGAAGATAGCGACGCCACCGCTCCATCTGCCCTTCATCCTTCAGCAGGCGGTCGTTGTAGCCGAGCTGCCAGAGCATATTACCGTCTTTGTGGTGTTGTTCCTTAGGATTCTCCTCTTCATGAAGGATGATACGGCGAAAGGCTGCGTTGCACGATTTCTTAAAGCCCCCGACGACATTTCCGAGATGCCGTTCCATCCTCTCATGGACAAAGAGAATGCCATGCAGGTGGTCGGGCATGAGTTGGTAGTCGACAATAGAGATCTCCGGCACGAAGTCGGGGATGTGCCGCCAAGCATCCAAGACGGCAAGACCTAAAGGACTCGGAACAATATGGGGATAGTCGAGGGTATAACGCGGAGCCGTCGTGTGTCCCACTACCTCGCCAAGCCATGGGTAGCGGTTGACGGTGGTCATCGTCAGCAGGTAGATGTGGCGAGCGTGATAGTCGTTGAATGGGGCGCGACGCAGCATGGAAGGCTTCAGAGGACCGGCAAAGGGCTTGTGCCGTAGGTATTGTTCCTCATTCATAGGCAGGGGAGATTATTGAATCACAAAGGGAGGACTTCGCCACAGGCGAAGCAAACACAACGGCTCACGCGAAGAGACAGCAGCTCAAGAGCAGAGGCAGAGCAGCTAAGGAGCCAAAGGGCAGAGCCGAAAGGCAGGGAGCCGCTCTTTTTGCGTTAGCGGTTCGGTTTGCCTTGGCTGTGCCAAGGCCCAGTCGCAGGCCCTGTCGATGCCCTGTCGCAGGCCCTGTCGATGCCCTGTTGCAGGCCCCGTCGGTGCCTCGCAGCCGCTCCCGAGTTTAGCCGCTCCCTGCTTCCCGTCTTTACTCCTTATTTCACGTCTCCTTCTTTTATAAGGTACTCGGCGATCTGCACAGCATTGAGGGCTGCGCCCTTGCGGATCTGGTCGCCGGTGAGCCAGAGCGTGTTGCTGTTATCGTCGGCGAGATCCTTGCGGATGCGACCCACATAGACATCGTCTTTTCCGGCACTCTCCAGCGGCATGGGATATACATAGTTCTGAGGATCGTCAACAACGGTGACGCCTGGAGCTACTTTCAAAGCCTCGCGGATCTCCTCCACGCTCAGCGGCTTCTCCGTCTCGAACCATACGCTTTCGGAGTGGGAGCGCAGCGAACTCACACGCACACAGGTGGCAGAGGTACGCACATCGGAGTGCATGATCTTGCGCGTCTCGTTGTACATCTTCATTTCCTCCTTGGTGTAGTCGTTGGGCGTCATCTTGTCGATCTGCGGGATGACATTGTAGGCCAACTGATGCGGGAACTTATTAATAGTCGTCACATGTCCCTGCTCCACCATCTCTTTGTACTGCTGCTCGAGTTCCTTCATTGCAGCGGCACCGGCGCCGGAAGCACTCTGGTAACTGGCGATATGGATCTTCTTGATATGAGACAGCTTCTCGATAGGCTCCAGCACGACGACCATCATGATCGTGGTACAGTTAGGGTTGGCGATGATGCCGCGCGGACGCTTCAACGCATCAGCAGCGTTAACCTCAGGCACCACCAATGGCACGTCGTCGTCCATACGGAAGGCGCTGGAGTTGTCGATCATCACAGCACCGTACTTCGTGATCGTGTCCGCAAACTCCTTACTCGTACCAGCACCGGCAGAGGTGAAGGCGATGTCCACGCCCTTGAAATCGTCGTTGTGCTGCAAAAGCTTCACCTCATAGTCCTTACCTTTGAAGTTGTAAAGGCGGCCAGCACTGCGTGTAGAGCCGAACAGCACAAGATCATCAACGGGGAAATCACGCTCAGCGAGGATACGCAGAAGCTCCTGGCCCACTGCGCCACTGGCACCGACAATAGCTACTCTCATAATCTATTCCTTTCTCTTATTTTATAATGATATGGTGATAATCGTGTTGCAAAAGTACAACTTTCCCATCAATTAGACGAACAATATGTAATATTTTTCAGTGTTTGAAAATTAATTGCTACCTTTGCGCAAGAATTTTGTAGGAATATAGAAGATATATGCTCAACATCGCGTCATACTTCCCCATTACCAATCCCACGTTGATCTTCTTCGTGGTGTTGCTCATCATCCTGCTGGCACCTATCATCATGGGTAAGCTGCGCATCCCGCATATCATCGGCATGGTGCTGGCCGGCGTGCTCGTCGGACAGTACGGACTGGACATTCTCTCACGCGATGCTTCCTTTGAACTCTTCGGACGGGTAGGCCTCTACTACATCATGTTCCTGGCCTCTTTGGAGATGGACCTCGACGGCCTGCAGCGCAACAAATACCGCGCGCTGGTCTTCGGCCTGCTAACCTTCGCCATACCCTTTGCAATGAACTACGTCACCGGCATCAGTCTGTTGGGCTATACAACAGGAGCCGCCCTGCTGCTGGCCTGTATCATGTCGTCGCACACGCTGATCTCCTACCCCATCGTCAGCCGCTATGGACTGCAGCGCAAGCCGAGTGTAGTCATCAGCGTAGGTGCCACAATGATGAGTCTGCTCTTGGCCCTCATCGTACTGGCCATCATCGTGGCTTCTCATCAGGGAGGCGGTGGTGTGGCCTTCTGGAGTTTCTTCGTCTTGAAGATGGCTCTCTACTGCGCCGGTCTGCTCTATGCCGTACCCCGGCTGACACGCTGGTTCCTGCGCCGCTACAGCGATGCCGTCATGCAGTTCATCTTTGTCATGGCCATGCTCTTCCTGATGGCAGCGCTTGCCGAACTCATCGGACTGGAAGGTATCTTTGGCGCCTTCTTCGCCGGACTCATCCTCAACCGTTATATCCCCCAGCTCTCGCCACTAATGAACCGCATCGAGTTCATCGGCAACGCACTGTTCATCCCTTACTTCCTCATTGGCGTAGGCATGCTCATCAACGTACGTCTGCTCTTTGCCGGTGGGAATATCATCTGGGTGGTAGCCTGTTTCGTCATCATCGGCACGCTGAGCAAAGCCATCGCCGCCTATCTCTCCGGTTTTGTCTTCCGTCTGCCGTTGTCGTCAGCGCACATGATGTTTGGTCTGTCGTCAGCACATGCTGCCGGAGCCATTGCCATGGTGATGGTAGGCATGGGACTCAAGACTGCCGACGGAAAGCCACTTGTCGATGAGCAGATGCTCAACGGCGTGGTCATCATGATCCTCTTCACCTGCATCATCTCGTCGATCGTCACCGACCGCTCCGCCCAGCGCATCATCGTCCGCGACAAGGAGGTGGCACACGACGAAGAAGCACCCACAACGGTGGAGAACATCCTCGTGCCGGTGAAATATCCCGAATATGCCAACCGCCTCATCGACTTAGCACTGATGATGCGGTCAGCCAAGCGTCCTCAGGGCATTGTGGCACTGAACGTCGTATATGACGACCAGAATATCCGCAAGAACCAAGATGCGGGTCAACGGCTGCTGGATCAAGTCAGCCACTATGCCGCAGGCTCCGATGTCCACTTGCAGACCCAGGTGCGCATTGCCGCCAACATCGCCAATGGCATCAAACACGCCTTCAAAGAGTTTCAGGCTACAGAGGTGCTCATCGGCATGCACACTCACTCCAATGTCAGCCCTAAGTTCTGGGGCGAGTTTCATCAGAGTCTCTTCAATGGTCTGAGCCGTCAGATCATCATGGCGCGTCTCAACCACCCCATCGCCACGCTGCGCCGCATACAGGTTGCCGTACCTTCCCGCGCACAGTACGAGCCGGGCTTCTACCGCTGGGTAGAGCGACTCTCACGACTGTCGGAGAATCTGGAGTGCCGCATTGTCTTCTACGGTCGCAAGGACACGCTGCAGATGATCAACGAATATGTCAAGAACCGTCACGCCTCGGTACGCGCCACCTATATAGAGATGGAGCATTGGAACGAGATGCCCAAGCTTGCCGCCACCATCGCCGACGACCATCTCTTCGTCGTTGTCACCGCCCGTAAAGGTACGGTGTCGTTCAAGGCAGCCCAGGAGCGTCTGCCCGAGGAACTCACGAAATACTTCAAAGGCAAGAACCTGATGATCATCTTCCCCGACCAGTATGGCGACGACAAGATGCGTATGACCTTCGCCCAGCCACAGCACACCGAGGAGACCTCAGCCTACGCTGCCCTGCGCGACTGGATGAAAAACAAGAGCATATCTTTGAGCATGCCGAAAGGAGGCAAGAAGCAGGCGGAGAGAAAATAATCTCGGAGTATTCTTGTCTCTTTAAAAGATTCTTAGTATTTTTGCAAGAAAACAAAAAAAACTATGGTATCTACGGTAAAAACAAAACCAGAAGCTATCGCACGTTTTAAGGCAGCGATAGAGCGAAAGCGGCAAATCGCCGCTGAACTGGAGAAAGAAATGACTGAAGAATATGAGAAGCAAACAGGAAAGAAAGTTAAATCGTTTTTCGTATTATGAGGAAACTTGATATAGACCATATCAATCAAAACGCGACATACAAAGTTTCCGAACTTAAAAGCCGTCAAAACTATTTCAGTTTTACCTCAAAGGCTGATGTTAAATTTGCGGTAGGATTTGATGAGGATAATTTTATTTCTCACGAATCCTACCAATTGATTATAGCGAATATCAACCAGAAACCTTCACCACGCGACTCGGGTGTAAGAGATACCATATTTGCCATTATCCAAGAATTCTTTCGTATCAACAATGTTACAATGCTTTACATTTGTGACACTGGAGACGGGAAACAAGCCATGAGAAGCAGACTGTTTAGCTACTGGTTTTCTACTTTCGCGGAAAATGGACTATACACGATTCTCCAATCCTCAATAACAGACGAAGAGGGTATTGATAATTATTTCGCTGTCATATCAAGAAAAGACAACCCTTTTTCTGCACAAGTTATGAAGGAGTTCTACGAGAACACATATTTTTTCAGTCACAAGCCCAAAGAGTAAATAATCATGATAGACGTTAAAGGAATCACCAAATCATTTGGTAAATTGCAGGTGCTCAAAGGCATTGACCTGCACATCAACAAAGGAGAGGTTGTCAGCATCGTTGGCCCCTCTGGAGCAGGCAAGACCACTCTGCTGCAAATCATCGGCACACTCGACAAGCCCGACAGCGGCTCGGTCGTCATCGACGGCGTGGACGTGGGCAAGCTATCCACCAACAAACTTGCCGACTTCCGCAACGAGCACATCGGCTTCGTGTTTCAGTTCCACCAGCTCTTGCCGGAGTTCACGGCTTTGGAAAACGTGATGATCCCGGCATTCATCAATGGCAAAGGACGCAGTGAGGCCAAGCAACGCGCTATGGAGCTGCTTGAGTTCATGGGACTTGCCGACCGAGCAGGACATAAGCCCAACGAGCTCTCCGGTGGTGAGAAGCAACGCGTCGCCGTAGCGCGTGCCCTGGTCAACAATCCCGCTGTCATCCTCGCCGACGAGCCTTCGGGCAGCCTCGACTCCAAGAACAAGGCAGAGCTCCACCAGCTCTTCTTCGACCTGCGCGACAAGTTCGGCCAAACCTTTGTCATCGTCACCCACGACGAGCACCTCGCCTCCATCACCGACCGCACCATCCACATGGTCGACGGACGGCTGACCGACAGTCCCGAGGTGTAAAAGCCATCAGCCCCACACTTCTCCGCGAAGTGTGGGACTTTTTCTTGTTAGCCTTCCTTCACCAAGTCGAGCCCTTTATCGCTGATGGTGATCCGTTGTTTCTTGTAGAGATCACCGACAGCTTTCTTAAACACCTTCTTACTCACCTGGAACTCTCGTTTGATGTCATCGGGATCACTCTTGTCGTTGAACGGGCAGTGGCCGTCGTGTGCCTTGATCCACTCAAGCAGCGTCTCGGCAAAGTCAAGCGTCTGTCGGCGTCCTATCGGCTGTAGCGAGACATCGATCTTTCCGTCCTCACGCACGTTCATGATGTAGCCCTTCACACGGTCGCCCGTATGGATATACTGGAAGATCTGATCCTTATAGACGAGTCCAGCATAGCGGTTGTTGATGATCACCTTAAAGCCCAGCTCGGTCTTCTGCCACACGAGCAGATCCACCTCTGCGCCCTTATGCAGTCCGCCGCCATTGTCCTCACGCACGTCGTGGAGCCAGCGGTCCACCTTTGCCGTGGCAGCCACGCGGTAACTGTCCTGGTCGACATATACGTAAACGATATAGCTCTCACCAATCTCCATGCGCCGTTTCTGCTCACGGAAGGGACAGAAGAGATCCTTCATCAGTCCCCAGTCGAGGAAGGCACCGTACTCGTTGACCCACGAACACTTCAGATAGGCAAAGTCCCCGACCTTAGCCAGAGGCTTCTCCGTGGTGGCGATAAGCCGCTCGTCCTGATCGAGATAGACGAAGCAGTGAACGTCGCTGCCCACCTTCACGTGCTCCGGCACGTATTTCTGTGGCATGAGTATCTCACCCTCCTTGCCGCCATCGAGAAAGATGCCGAAAGTCTCCTTACCGCCAAAGGCATGAGGGTTAGGGCGCTCAGCCACGCGCGTCATCCTCAGCGTATTATAGTTTCCAATCTTGATTTCTGTATCCATCGTCTTATGTGCTTATTATGCTTATTTGCAAAGGTAATGCAAAGTTTTGGAAAAAGCAACGATGAACGTAAGGAAATTCCCTCACGCCACACAATGCTCTTGTTTAAATTAGTTTAAACTGTATAAGACCCTTTTGCGGTAAAAGGTATTTTTTATACTTTTGCACCCGAAAATATAATTCACAACATAAAATCGTTTGCAATCATGGGAGCAGCAGGAAACAAAAAGCCTAAGAAGGCAAAGACTGCCAAGCACGCACCCCGCTACGAGATGGAGGACAGCATGTCCTCAAGCTTGACAAAAGGAAAGAAGAAGTGCCTGCACTAAACCTCGCACTCCACTTCCTAAAGAGATCCGGTATCATACATAGATGCCGGATCTTTTTCACTCTATGAAGAAAGATACGTATACCGTTCTCAGATTGCTTATACCATATTATATGGAGGGCAAACTACAAAAAAAGACATTGTTACATAGACATCTACACAGAAAAAACAGCTAAAACAAAAAAAAACAAAGAAAAAACGCCAACATAAGGAAAAAAGTATTAACTTTGCATCAAAGGTAAACATCAAAAAGCATTTAAACAGATCGATATAGTAGGAATACCAAATCAATTAATTTAAATAGTTAAGATTATGAGAAAATTATTCATTGCATTGGCTTTTGCCGGTTTCGCCCTGGGCACACAGGCTCAGGAGGCAACTCCCGTACAGAAGTACAGCGTGGCCACTAACTCTTTCTGGAGCAACTGGTTTATTCAGGGTGGCGTTGACTGGAGTGCTTGGTACAGCAACGAGGAGCACGGACTGGGTCTGTCACACAGCCCGTTCAAGAAGTTCCGTAGCAACCCGGGCGCTTCTGTCGCTATCGGTAAATGGTTCACACCGGGCATCGGACTCCGCACCAAGCTGCAGGGTATCTGGGGCAAGGCTGTCACCGACGACAACAACGCTGGCAACGGCATGAAGTATTGGACACTGAACGAGCACGTGATGTTTAACATGAGCAACCTGCTCTTCGGCTACAACCCCAACCGTGTGTGGAACGTGATTCCTTTCGCCGGTGGTGGTTTCTCCCGCAACTGCAAGAGCAACCTCTACGCTATGCAACTGAGCGTCGGTTTGCAGTCTTCTTGGCGCCTGTGCGACAATATGCGCGTATACGTTGAAGGTGGCTGGAACCGTCTGGAGGAAGACTTCGACGGCTACGGCTCTGGCTCTAACTTCAAAGGTAGCGAGAGCACGCTGCGTGGTTGGGAGGACAAGGACAATCACCTCTATGCTGAGGTAGGTCTGACCTTCAACCTGGGCAAGGGCACATGGAACAAGGTGCCTGACGTAGACGCTCTGAAGGCTATGTATCAGAATCAGCTCGACGCTCTCCAGGGTCAGCTCGACGATGCTAACGCAGAGAACGCACGTCTGAAGAAGCTCCTCAGCGAGCAGCCTAAAGAGGCTCCGAAGGCTGTCAAGGACTTCGTCACCACTCCGGTGTCTGTCTTCTTCAACATCAACCACACCGACATCGCTTCTCAGAAGGACCTTGTCAACGTGAAGGCTATCGCTCAGTATGCTAAGGAGAACGGCAGCAAGCTGAACGTCACTGGTTACGCAGACAGCGCAACAGGTACTCCTAAAATCAACCAGAAGCTCTCAGAGGGCCGTGCAGCTACAGTTGCTGACGAGCTCGTGAAGATGGGTGTAGACCGCGCTAACATCAACACTGTCGGTAAGGGTGGTGTTGACGAGCTGTCTCCTGTCTCCTTCAACCGTCGTGCTACTGTGCAGGTAGCTGAGTAACGCCCTACCCTAACCCTCCCCAAGGGGGAGGGAATTGAGAAAACCTCAAGGATGGGCAATAAGCTTTTAAAGACTATTGAAAGGCTTTAGGGAAAAGGCTAAGGCCTTAGTAAAGACAAAAAAATAACCGAATATCGGGAATGATCCTGATATTCGGTTTTTTGTTTATAGACTTCGTATATATTCTTTATATTCGGTTATCTTCTTCCTGTTTTCGTCATTGGGACACCCACATTGCAGTACACCGACATTGATTATCAATTACTTATAGAACTTTCTCAAAAAGGTGACGAAAACAGGAAATAGTAAGACTTCACAGCTATACCATTCCAACATTACCGGCAACAGGTATTGCCATTCCCTCCCCTCGGGGAGGGTTAGGGAAGGGCTTGAGTTAGGTGAAGGGCTACTTCCCTTATTCCCCCAGCATCTGTTCAATCTCCTGCTGTTTGAGGATACAGAGGATCTTATGACCGTCGGGCGTGTAGTTGACATTACTGCAGAGGAAGAGGCTGTTGACGATATTCTCCATCTCGTCGTTTTGAAGCACCTGACCGTAAGGAATCGCGGCGGCACGTGCCATTGTCAAAGCCAGTTGTTCATTGACCTTCTGTAAAGCCTCATCACCCGTAGCGTGAACACCGTCAAGCATGTCGTGAAGCAGATCCATCACATTGATGCCGTCAAGACCTTCCGGCATCGCATTAACCGACCACGTACTGCCGCCTAAGCTTGTAAGTTCAAAGCCCATCGTCTGCAACTCCGGCATAATCTGTCCCAAGGTCACTTGCTGCTGCGCCGTGAGCTGCAACGACTCAGGGAAGAGCACCTTCTGCGCCCGCATCTTCTTTGCCTCCAGCTGCTTCTGATACTGTTCGAAGAGGATTCGGATATGCGCCCTGTGCTGATCCACAATCATCAGCCCCGACTTCACGGCTGTCATGATATATTTCCCCTTATACTGATAGTGCGACGGAGCCTTTTCCTCCAGCACCTGCTTTGTACCTGCTGTCGCACTCTTCTCCTGGGGGAAGAGATCCTCAGGCTCGGAAGACGGTACATGATTGAAAGACGCTGACGAGGCACCACCCATCAACGCGTCAAAGTCAGCAAATGCTGATGCTGTGCTGCCCATGCGGGAGACGTGAAAGCCTTCTGAGCCCATCTGAGAGGCTTGGAAGCCTTCTGACCCCATACGTGAAGGATGACCGGTCCCACCGGACGATGGTGCCGGAGCAGTGAAAGGATTGTATTGCGGATCGAAGTCCACCTTCGGCATAGAAGCCCCATTGTCGGGATCGAAGACAGGAATATCAGGCTTACCCTCCGTGTCGAAATCCAGTGTAGTGGCATTGCTGAAGATGCCCACAGCGTCCTTGACGGCCGCGTTGAGGATCTGCCACACCGCCTGTTCGTTTTCAAACTTAATCTCCGTCTTGGTAGGATGGATGTTGACGTCGATATCTTTTGGCGAGACATCGAAATAGAGGAAAAACGGCACCTGCTCGCCTTGAGGTATCAGCCGGTCAAAAGCCGACATCACCGCCTTGGCAAAATAGGGATGGCGCATATAGCGGCCATTGACAAAGAAATACTGATGGGCATTCTTTTTCTTTGCCGACTCCGGCTTGCCCACGAAGCCATGGATGCCACATAGAGAGGTTTCCACCTTCACGGGCAGGAGATCCTGGTTGAGACGGTTGCCAAAGACATCGACGATACGCTGGCGCAAGCCACAGGCCCGAAGGTTGAGCAGTTCCGCATCGTTGCTGTGCAGACGGAAGACAATCTCGGGATAGACCAGCACGATGCGCTGAAATGCCGTCAGAATATTGTTGAGCTCGGTATTGTTGGACTTGAGGAACTTGCGGCGGGCAGGCACATTGAAGAAGAGATTTTCCACCATGAAGTTTGAACCTTCGGGACATGCACACGGCTCTTGCCCTGTCACCTTACCACCGGCGATGGACAGATGCGTGCCGATGTCCTCTCCCCGTTGCCGTGTCTTCAGTTCCACCTGAGCTACGGCAGCGATCGACGGCAGAGCCTCACCACGGAATCCCATGGTATGAAGGTCGAAGAGGTCGTCGGCCTTACGGATCTTGGACGTAGCATGGCGCTCAAAGGCCAAGCGAGCGTCGGTCTCAGACATACCTTTACCATCGTCGATGACCTGAATGGACGTACGTCCTGCATCGACCACGGCAACGTCGATATGCTTGGCGCCGGCGTCGACAGCGTTCTCTACGAGTTCCTTGATGACCGAGGCGGGACGCTGGATAACCTCACCGGCCGCGATTTGGTTGGCTACTGAGTCTGGAAGAAGTTGAATAATATCACTCATAACGTCATAACATCAAAACAAACAAAACAACACACAGGAGGATGAGCACGATGAGCAGTAGATTACTGGAAAGCAAGCCGGGCCGTCGACGACGCACACGACTATCAGCAGACAGAAAAGTGCCGCGCAGAACCTCCGGACGGAAGCGGCGCAAGGTCTCGGCGTCGTCAGTCCGTGAGTGCTCTCCCTCCCTACCCTCTTTGGAGGTCTGTCCTTCTGCGGTGAGCTCCTCGCGCGCGTGCTCCTCCAGTTGACGCAGTCGTTCCTTCCGCTCATCGTAGTAGATGAACGTATGATGGAAGGGACGGGGACGACGGGAAGTGAAGAACATAAGCAGAGATGATTAAGACCTATCGTTTACTATATTATTTAATACTCACACAGAGACACGGAGTCACGGAGATGCTGATCATTCCTCAACATAGCGAAGCCACATTTGTGTGCTCTATATATAATAAGGTGTCCTTGTCTTTCTCTGTGACTCCGCGTCTCTGTGTGAGGGAAATTACCTGCAAGAAGGTTAGGCCGGCCACGGAGAGCCGCCTCTACACCATCACCCTTGCGCACCAATAGGTTTCGCCATTCCCTCCCCTTGGGGAGGGTTAGGGAGGGGCTCCCCTTGCGCACGAATGGGTTTCGCCATTTCCTCCCCTTGGGGAGGGTTAGGGAGGGGCTCCCCTTGCGCACCAATAGGTTTCGCCATTCCCTCCCCTTGGGGAGGGTTAGGGAGGGGCTCCCCTTGCGCACGAATGTGTTTCGCCTTTCCCTCCCCTTGGGGAGGGCTAGGGAAGGGCTGGAGGGCTGGAGGGCTGAAGGCCTAGGGAAGGGCTTCCCCTATCGTTTGCGCGACCTTAGTGTCTTCTTCTTCGGCGGTGGAGCCTGATGTCCCTTTGGCCCGGCTGCTGCCGGCGCAGGAGCTGCCGCCTTTTGCGATACGGCCTGATTGCCAATCTGCTGGATTGGTGCAGCATGGCGTTTGATATGTTTCAGCTCCGAGCCAGAAGCTTTTGCTTTCCAGTTAAACACGTCATCCTTGTCCTTGGGTCGGATATAATCAAACCACGCAAAGACATCGAGCTTGTCCTTGCCCGCCGGAATCTGTGTCATCGGGTAGAGCGTACCCTGGGCTTTCGGCATCCAGATACGTTCCAGCTTGCGCTGGTCGTTGACAAAAGAGCGCATGGTGTCGGTCTCGATATAGTTGAGTCCGATCAGCGTGCTGTCCTTGTCGTCGACAGGGAAGAAGATCGCCCGCACATTGCCTACGGCATCGCTGCGCCGGATCTTTCCGCCGAGGAAATAAGCAAACATATTGGTGGAGGACACCTGATTGTAGTGTGTGGAGTCCTGCATGAGCTCGATGGAGAGCGCCTGTCCGAGAACGTGCGCCTCACGGATGGTGGTGTCGTTCATAAATGTCAGGATCTTCTCACCCAAGAGCTGCCGCTGTCCGTTCCAAAGGATCGGATCGCGATACATCGTCATGCACGAGTCCTTGGAGTTGAAGACCAAGGAGTCGCAGACCGCCTGCGCATCGTTGCGGAAGATGCGCACACGGGGATAGCAATGCACCTTGCGGTAGACCGAGTCGGTGTTGATATGAAAGGTCTCCACGCGCATCGTGTCGCCGTGCATCCACAGCGTGTCGGGACGGGAGTAGTCCATGACGAGCGCACGCCCCGTGGCAAAGCCGCGTCCGGTCTTCTCGTTGTAGACGACGAGGTGAGCCGTGAGCCGGTTCTTATTGCGCTTATCGACATAGATCACATTGCCCTGTCCATAGTTGCGCCCGGTTTTGCTATTATAGAATAAGGTGTCGGCGGTAATTGTCTTGTCCTTGTTGACAACCGTCGAGCGCCCATAGAGGTCAGCCTTATCGGTCTTGGTATTGAAGTAAGCGTCGGTGGTGGTGATGACGTTCTGCCCATTGATGATACGTGAGGCGCGCGGCGTGCCCTGCCCTTTGTTGGGTGTGTACTGTCCGACGACATGCGCCCGTGAAGTACGGGTGTCGTAATAGAGCGTATCTGTGGAGACACGCGTCTTCGGCGTATGGAGCTGCACATCGTAGTAGAAGACAGCCTGCTTGGTCTCGGTGTTGTACTCGCCCCAGTCAGAACTGAGCTTACTCGTACCGTCGATAAGTCGTCCGCCACGGAAGAAATAAGCATTGTTGTAGAGGCGGTCGTAGTTGAGCGAATCGGTGTAGAGCGTCTGTCGCGCATGATGGAGCACGACATCGTTGCGGGCCTCCATGAGTTGCTCCTCACCATCGTACCACGCACGCTGACAGGTGAGCGTGATGTTGTCCTGCGGCTGACGAAAGTGCACGTGTCCCATGGCGCGCACGGAATTTGTGGTCTGGTAGAAATAAGCCGAGTCACACGTCAGCGTGGCACCTTTGTGAAGGAAGTGGACGTGTCCCTTAACGATCTGCGCGTCGGGATTAGGCCCGTACATGTCGAATTTCAACTCATCGGCATGTACGAGATAGACCCTGTTGTCCACCGCCTTGCGCTTGCGGGGCGCGGCAATGGCGGTCAGCATACAAAGTGCAAAGAGGCATAGAGCCGTAAGAGAAACGGCTCCATGCCTATATGATAAGTGTTGGAAAAATCTGCGGAACGTCATCTGATCCATCCCTGATACTGAAATTTACAATCTTTATAGCGGTCGTTGACCCTGACATAGGTATGCTTGATCTTGTCGACAACCCAATCGTTGAGCACTTTCTCTCGCTCCTTGGCCAGGACGACATCCTTCATCACCTGGAAGTCCTCCGTGATGGTGGCACGGTGTCCTTCCACCCGGCTCTTGAGCTTGATGATACAAGCGACCGTCTTGTTCTTGCTGTTGATACGTGTGAAAGGTGCGGAAATCTCACCGACCTTCATCGTGTCGACAACTCTTGCGATCTCTGTGGGCAACTCCTTCATCTGAAAACGTGAGGTCATGCCGTCGGAAGTACTGTTGGACATCAGACCTTGGTTGTTCTTCGTATCCTTATCGTCTGAGATATAAGAGGCTCCTGCTTCGAAGGTGAACTTGTTGGCAAGGATGTCGTTGCGGATGGAGTCGAGGCGGTGCTCAGCCGCGTCGATTTCGTCCTGCGACACCTTAGGCCTCAGCAGGATATGCCGCACATTGATCTTATCGCCACGCTTGTCGATGAGCTGAATGATATGATAGCCGAACTCTGACTCCACGATCTTAGACACCTTCTTAGGATCGGTCAGGTTGAAAGCTACCTGAGCGAAAGCGGGATCCAACATTCCACGACCCATAAAGCCCAGCTCACCACCCTGACGGGCGGAACCCGGATCTTCGGAATAGAGGCGTGCCAAAGTGGAGAAGCTCGTCTCACCATTGTTGACACGTTCGGTGAATCCGCGAAGCTCGTCCTTGACGCGGTTGACCTCGCTCTGCTTGATCTTCGGAGAGACCTGGATCACCTGCACCTCTACCTCAGTAGGCACGTAAGGCAGGCTGTCCTTCGGGACATTGCGGAAATAGCTACGCACGTCTGCCGGCGAGACCTTTACGTCCTCAACGAGTTTCTGTTTCATCTTCTGGATGAGCTGCTGGTTCTTGAACTCATCATGCATGTCGTTGCGGATCTCGTTGATGGACTCCTTGCGGTACTCTTCGAGCTTTTCCTGACTGCCCGCGATTTCTATCCAGCGGTTGAGCTGCTGCTGCACGCCGGCAGCAATCTCAGACTCACTGACATCAATAGAGTCGATCTCGGCCTGATGGAGGAAGAGCTTCTGCACGGCAAGCTGTTCGGGAATGGCACAGTCGGGATTGCCACCCCACGTCATGCCTTCCTGCTGGCCTTGCATACGCATCATCTCTACATCGGACTTGAGGATAGGCTCGTCGCCCACCACCCACACGACTTCGTCGATGACACTACTCTCGGGTATCGGAGCTTCTTCCTTAACTGTACTGTCATGTGACGTGGAATCCGAAGCCCCACGACTCAGCGAACCCGTCAAGCCGGGTACCGTGGTCATGGCCGAAAGAGAGGCCGCAGCCAACAAAAGTGCTGCGACAAAAGGGATATGGCGCTTATTGATTATTTTCATGTTGCTATTTCTGATCTGTTGATCTGTTTCTTACTTGACCGTGTCGACGACAGCCTCATTGACGGTAACGGGATACTTGCGGCGAAGCTGCTCTACCCATTCCTTTTCCAAGGCATCCTGATAATCAGCCACGACGAGCTCACGCACATCATCCATCTCTTTGGGTGCTTTGAGCTTCTTGCCGTAGACAGCCATATAGGGATAATCCTTGACAGGCTTGGCAACCGTGTCTTTACCAAAGACTTCTTTGTCCACCAAAGCGTTATCGCCCATGCGGAAGATTCCTTTTTCCACACGGATGCGAAGCACGGAATCGGCATTGAAAGTGGTGCGAAGCTTCTCTGCCCACTGGCTGAACGGCAAACGCTTCACGGCTTTCTTCACCTTATCTATATCTTCCTGCGCACGTGTGCAGTAGGCAATACCTTTGAAGCGAGGCGCATCCCAACGGTAGCGCTTACGGTTCTTGCGGAAGTACTGCTCCAAACCAGCCTCGTCGTTCTTGGCTTTCTGCCATACCATGCTGTCGGCAATGGCGAAGAGCAACAGCCCGTCATGGTATTCTTGGATGAGATACTTCAGGTTGGGATCTTGCTTCTCCATCTCCTCCCGTTTGGCCGCCAACACAGCGTCGGGAGTGGTATGGCGTTGCTTGGCCAGTGTGTCGAGCTTCTGATTGATGATCTGCTCACGCAGGTTGCGTTGGTCTATAAACCGCAGAATGTCGGCACGCTGACTGTCGTAAGAGAAGAATGGCTGATGGCCTTGTCTTAAAACGATATG
The DNA here is from genome assembly GCA_945873145.1 of uncultured Prevotella sp. Lineage (GTDB taxonomy): Bacteria > Bacteroidota > Bacteroidia > Bacteroidales > Bacteroidaceae > Prevotella. The sequence goes on along the minus strand of CAMCBZ010000024.1, from coordinate 17,179 downwards.
CCAACCGGCCGGCGAAAGGAAAGGCTTGCTCAGCTGACCGTCTTTCAGACTCCACACCTGATTCTCGAATTCCGGAAAGGTCTGTCCCTTGACAATCCAAGGCAACTGACCGCCCTCACTGGCGGATCCCGGATCCTGAGACACTTTGCGGGCTAAAGCAGCGAAGTCCGCACCATGCTGCAAAGCATTATAAACCGAGTCGATGCGCTGCTTGGCAACTTTCTCCTCATCGGGTGTAGCCTTTTGCTTCATGGCGAGGAGGATATGTGAGACGCGCACCATGCCGCCGTTATCGTCGATGCGCTGGCGTGTCTCCTCATAGATCTTCTTGGCCTCAGCCTCTACGTCCGCACTGTCGATCATCGCCGGACGGATCTGCTGGTCGCGATAACCGGCAAACTCCTTCTTGTAGGACGACAGCGTGTCGAGATGCGCATCCTTGGCAGCCTCCACCTTCAACTTATAGTTGATAAACAGCGGCACGTAGTCGCGTACGCTCTTACGGTCGAGAACACCATTGGTGTTGTTCTTTTTATAGGAATACGCAAACTCAGAGCGAAGAACCGGATGACCGTTGACGGTCATGATGACGGGATCGTCGCTCTGAGCAAAAGAGAGGGTGCCACACAAAAGCATGGCGCCCACTATCACATGTTTCCTAGAGAATAATTTGTTCATGCAAAGTAATGATTACTCGGGACGCGAGTAGTTCGGAGCTTCACTTGTGATCGTAATATCGTGCGGATGGCTCTCAAGTACACCGGCATTGGTGATGCGGGTGAACTTAGCGTCGTGCAGACGTACGATGTCAGGAGCACCGCAGTAGCCCATGCCCGAGCGCAGACCGCCGGTGAGCTGATAGATAACCTCCTGTACGGTGCCCTTGTAAGGTACACGACCGGCGATACCTTCCGGCACAAGTTTCTTGGCATCGCGGATGTCGTTCTGGAAATAACGGTCACGTGAACCGTTCTTCTGCTCCATGGCCTCCAAAGAACCCATACCACGATAGCTCTTGAACTTACGTCCGTTGAAGATGATGGTCTCACCAGGACTCTCCTCGGTACCGGCAACGAGTGAACCGATCATCACGCAACTGCCACCGGCAGCCAATGCCTTGACGATGTCACCGGAATAGCGCAGGCCACCGTCAGCGATCAATGGCACATCGGTACCCTTCAATGCAGAGTAGACATCATAAACAGCGCTCAACTGAGGCACACCGACACCGGCAACGACACGCGTGGTGCAGATAGAACCCGGGCCAATACCGACCTTAACTGCGTCAGCACCGTTGTCGACGAGATACTTGGCAGCCTCGCCGGTAGCGATATTGCCGACGATGACATCCAAGTTGGGGAAGGCAGCCTTCACGTCGTGGAGTTTTCCGACGACACCGGCACTATGGCCATGAGCAGTATCGATGACAATGGCATCAACACCGGCCTCTACCAAGGCCTGTGCACGGTCGAGCGTGTCAACAGTGACACCGACACCGGCAGCTACGCGCAAACGGCCCTTGTCGTCCTTGCACGCCATCGGTTTGTCCTTGGCTTTCGTAATATCTTTATAAGTGATCAGACCCACGAGATGGTTGGCATTGTCAACCACGGGGAGTTTCTCGATTTTGTTTTCCTGAAGAATCTGTGCGGCAGCAGCCAGGTCTGTGCGCTGATGTGTGGTTACCAGATTCTCTGATGTCATCACGTCGTCGACAAGCTTATCCATATGGCGCTCGAAGCGAAGGTCGCGGTTAGTGACGATACCCACGAGATGGTTTTCCTCATCTACCACGGGAATGCCGCCGATATGATAGTCGTGCATCATATCCAAAGCATCCTTGACAGTGCGGCCGCGGCGAATGGTGATCGGGTCATAGATCATACCGTTCTCAGCACGCTTGACGATGGCTACCTGACGAGCCTGCTCCTCGATAGACATATTCTTATGGATGACACCGATACCGCCCTCACGTGCAATGGCAATGGCCATCGATGACTCGGTCACCGTGTCCATGGCGGCCGTTACGAAAGGAACGTTGAGTTCGATGTGACGTGAAAACTTGGTTTTCAACGACACCTCCTTAGGAAGTACTTCTGAATAAGCAGGAATCAACAGGACATCATCAAATGTGAGTCCGTCCATCACAATTTTATCTGCAACAAATGATGACATAAAACGAATTTTAGAAATTTATTGCGTGCAAATATACTCATTTTTTTCCGAATAGGGAGATTGAGCAACTCCATTTCTTTAGCCTTTAATGCTATTTAACAGCAGCAAGGAGATCAGTTGGCCTGCTCAGAAAGGAATTTAATCAGAACGAGGCGCACTTTTTCTTCAGCGGTGAGACCACCATCGTCGTCATAGATCTCACATTCATCGATGGCTGTGTCGACATCATCGGTATCGCTGTTGCGGAAATAATCATAGATGTCGTCCACCTCATCAGGGTCGATGACATCCTCGTCATCGAGGTAATAGCTGATGTCTACCTTCATGCCGCTATTGACAATGGACTCGATGTCGTCGATCAGATCATCGAAGCCGCAGCCCTGCATCGAGGCGATCTCATCCAGCGGTACACGGCGGTCGATAAGCTCGATGATCTTCAGTTTCTTCATCGACTTCTTGGGCAGACTGATGACACGCATCATATCCACCCGCTGGATGTCGTTGTCCTCACAATACTTCTTGATGAGATCCACGAAGGGCTTACCATATTTATGTGCCTTGCCCTGCCCTACGCCTTGTATCTGTTGCAGTTCCTCCAGGCTGACGGGAAAGCTCGTCGCCATCTGTGAGAGCGAGATGTCCTGGAAGATCACATAAGGCGGCAGATTATGCTTACGGGCCACATCCTTGCGCAGGCCTTTCAGCAAGCCGAGCAGTTCCTGGTCGAGGGCACTCACGCCACCTTCGGCATTCTCCTCTACATCGTCGTACTCACGGTCGTGAACAGCGAAGAATGGTTTCGGGCTCTTGATAAACATCCTGCCCTCGGGCGTCAGCTTCAGCAGTCCGAAGTTCTCCACATCCTTACGGATATAATGCGAGATCATGGCCTGACGGATGACCGGATTCCAAATGGTAGAATCCTCCTCGTTGAGTTTGGCTCCGGCACCGAACTCCGGCAGCTTGTTATGGCCATGGCGCACGATGTTGTCCGTAGCACGCCCTTTGACGAAGTCGGTGATATAAGCCTGATCGAAGTTTTCCTTCACCGCCTTGATGGCATTGAGGACGATGAGCAAGGCGTCGGTAGCCTCGAACTGCTTCTGCGGATGCAGGCAGTTGTCGCAATTACCACAGTTGTCTTGCGGATATTCCTCACCAAAATAGTGGAGCAGCATCTTGCGACGGCAGACCGAAGACTCGGCGTAGGCCTTGGTCTCCTGGAGGAGTTGATAGCCAATCTCCTTCTCATTGACATCCTTGTTCTCCATGAACTTCTCGAGTTTCTTCAAATCCTTTGGAGAATAGAAAGCGATGCAGATGCCCTCACCGCCGTCGCGTCCGGCTCTGCCCGTTTCCTGATAATAGCCTTCAAGACTCTTGGGGATGTCGTAATGGATCACGAAGCGCACGTCGGGCTTGTCGATGCCCATGCCAAAGGCGATGGTCGCCACGATGACATCGATCTCTTCCTTCAAGAAGTCGTCCTGCGTCTTAGTACGCAACTCTGAATCAAGGCCGGCATGATAGGGCGCGGCTTTGAAGCCATTGATCTGGAGTTTCTTGGCCAGCTCCTCCACCTTCTTGCGCGAGAGGCAATAGATGATGCCGCTCTTGCCGGGATGCTGCTTGATAAACCGGATGATCTGGCTGTCGGTGTCTTCCTCGCTGATCTTCGGCCGCACCTCATAGTAGAGGTTCGGCCGGTTGAAGGAACTGCGGAACTCTTCCGCGTCGAGGATGCCGAGGCTCTTCTTGATGTCCGACCGCACCTTGTCCGTGGCTGTTGCCGTCAATGCGATCACTGGCACCGAATCGACATGCTGTATCTCGGCAATGCGGTTGATGGTAGGGCGGATATTGCGGTACTCGGGGCGGAAGTCGTGTCCCCACTCCGAGATACAGTGTGCCTCATCGATCGCATAGAAAGAGATATGGAAAGAAGAGAAGAACTCCAGGTTCTCCTCTTTATTAAGAGATTCAGGAGCCACATACAACAACTTCGTGCACCCGCTGTGCACGTCATCCATCACCCGGTTGATGGCAGCCCGGTTGAGCGACGAGTTGAGAAAGTGGGCCAGACCGTCTTCCTCTGTCAGGCCATTGATGACATCAACCTGGTTTTTCATCAGTGCGATCAGAGGCGACACGACAATAGCCGTTCCATCCATGATCAGCGATGGCAGCTGATAGCACAGGCTCTTGCCGCCACCGGTAGGCATCAGCACAAAGGTGTTGTTTCCCGCCATAAGATTACGGATAATCGCTTCCTGGTCGCCCTTGAAATGATCAAAGCCAAAGTACTTCTTCAATGCTTGAGTCAAGTCCACTTCCTTAGTCATTGCATGTTCCTTAGATAATTCTTATTAATCATGTAATATGCAGAGAGCCGCATTTAACGGCCTCTGCCATTAGTCAGTTTCCTGCGTTTCTCCCAACCGGTTAGGCCGATTCGAGTCGCTGCAGATGAGCCTTGTCCAATTGCTGCTTGGCATAGTCAAGCGTTACCTCAAACTTCTTGATGCGTCTTGACGGTACATCAAACATGGCATCCATCATCACCTCCTCTACAATAGAGCGCAAGCCACGAGCGCCAAGCTTGTACTCCACAGCCTTGTCGACGATAAAGTCGAGAGCCTCCTCGGTAAAGGACAACGTGATGTGATCCATCTCAAACAGTTTGATGTACTGCTTGACAATAGAGTTTTTCGGCTCCACCAAGATACGGCGCAATGCGTCACGGTCCAAAGGATTGAGATAGGTCAGCACCGGCAGACGGCCAACCAACTCTGGAATCAGACCAAACGACTTCAAGTCTTGCGGAAGAATATACTTCATCAGATCGCCGCGGTCGATATGCCGGGCATTCTGCACAGAGTTATATCCTACCGTATGCGTGTTGAGTCGCTGTGCTATCTTGCGCTCGATGCCGTCGAATGCACCACCACAGATAAACAGGATGTTCTTGGTATTGACATGCACATAGTCCTGGTCAGGATGCTTGCGGCCGCCCTTTGGCGGTACGTTGACCATGGTTCCCTCCAAGAGTTTGAGCAAGCTCTGCTGTACGCCCTCACCACTGACATCGCGTGTGATGCTGGGGTTATCGCTTTTGCGTGCAATCTTGTCAATCTCATCGATGAAGACAATACCCCGCTCGGCGGCGGCCACATCATAGTTGGCTACCTGAAGCAGACGGCTCAGAATGCTTTCCACATCCTCGCCGACGTAACCGGCCTCAGTAAACACCGTAGCGTCGACAATGGTGAAAGGCACGTCGAGCAACTTGGCGATGGTGCGGGCCAACAAAGTCTTACCCGTACCCGTAGAACCTACCATGATGATGTTGCTCTTCTCGATCTCCACGCCATCATCGTCCGAGGGTTGGAGCAAACGCTTGTAGTGGTTATACACAGCCACCGACAGATAGCGCTTGGCTTCGTCCTGGCCAATGACATACTCGTCGAGATATTTCTTTATCTCCTTTGGCTTGGGGATACGTGTCTTCTTGCGGAAAGCTTCTTTAGACTTCTCGCTGGCCTCCTCATCCACGTTACCGAGAACGCCGGTATCCTTTACTATCTTGTAAGCCTGCACAGCACAGTCCTCACAGATATAACCGTTGAGTCCTGTGATGAGCAACTTTACCTGTGATTCATCACGACCACAGAAGCTACATACTTTTTTCGGCATGTTTTCTTATTCCTCCTGGTTACTAAGATTATTGCTTTCTTGTTAACACCGTATCGATCATACCATACTCCTTAGCCTCCTCAGCGGTCATCCAGTAATTACGGTCACTGTCTTTCCACACTTTCTCGTAGGGCTGATGAGAGTGATTGGAGATGATGGTATAGAGTTCTTTCTTGAACTTCTGGATCTCACGGGCCTCGATCTCGATATCCGAAGCCTGTCCCTGCACGCCACCTAAGGGCTGGTGGATCATCACGCGGCTATGAGGCAGTGCGGAACGCTTGCCCTCCGTACCGGAAACGAGCAGCACAGCAGCCATAGAGGCAGCCATACCCGTACAGATCGTTGCCACATCGCTGGTGATGAACTGCATGGTGTCGTAGATGCCCAGTCCGGCCGTCACGCTACCGCCGGGAGAGTTGACATAGATGGAGATGTCCTTGCCGTTGTCGACAGAGTCGAGGTAGAGCAACTGAGCCTGAAGCGTATTGGCCGTATAGTCATCGATCTCCGTTCCCAGGAAGATGATGCGGTCCATCATCAGTCGTGAGAAGACATCCATCTGAGTGACATTGAGCTGACGCTCTTCAAGGATATACGGATTGAGATATTGTTGTTGCGCCTTGACCACATCATCCAGAGCCAGGCCGTTCATGCCTAAGTGCCCAGTGGCAAATTTTCTAAAGTCGTTGTTCATTCGATTTCCTTAATATATTCAATGTTAACAGTCAAATACGAGAAAAGAGGTTATCAGCTCTTTTTACCGGTTTCAAACCTAATCCTCGTGTTGATTACACAAAGATAACAAAAAAAGCTGATAACCTCTTCAATCGAGAGATTATTTTTTATTAAAATCTTATTTTATGCGCGCATTACTCGCCCATCATCTTGTTGAAATCATCGAGGCTGATCTCTTTCTTGTTCAGCTTGACGACTTTCTTCAGGGCATCAGAGAGCTTCACGTCGATAGCGCGATCCACAAAGCCCTGGGCATTCTCGCGCTTCTTGAGGAGCTCGTCAGCGTAGTTGTTGATGTACTCTTCAGGAACGTTGCTCATGCCATACTGTGCGAACTGGATGCGGGCGGTCTCACGGGCAGCCTCCTTGACATCGTCGTCATTGACCTTGATGCCAGTCTGCTCAGAGAGTTTGTTGCGGATCAGGCTCCAGTTGAGCTCCTTGAGGCTTGCCTCGTAGTTCTTGTCGATCATCTCGTTGAGCTTCTTCTCGTCCTTCTCCTTGCTACCCTGCTTCATGACACGCTTCAGAAGAGCATCGGGATAAGTCAGCTGACCGATCTTGTCCTCAGCATACTTGCGGACATCGAGCAGGAACTTATAGTCGCTGTCGCGAACGAGCTGCTCCTTGAGTCCCTCAGCGATCTTGTCGCGGAATTCCTTCTCGTCCTTAACGGCATCCTTGCCGAAGGTCTGATCGAAGAGTTCCTGGTCCACAGCGTGCTTCTGGAAGCGCTGGATACCAGTCACCTGGAAGCTGAAATCGCCCTGATAGTTGGCAACCTGATCCTTCTCGATCTTCAGCAAAGAAGAGATCTGCACCTCATTGCCGTCGTATGCCTTAGAAGGATTGAAGGTGATGATGTCACCCTTCTTTGCGCCCTCGAAGAGTTTCTTCTGGTCGTCGTTCTTCAAGTAGTTAGGCATCAGCACAGCACCCTCGACGGTCAGACCACCTTCCTTGGTGTTGCCTTTCTCGTCGAGCTCGCGGATGTCACCCTTGAGCATATCGTTTTCCTGATATTCCTCAACATCGACATATCCGCCAAGACGATTGGCAAACATATCCACCTGCTTGTCAACGAGAGCATCGTCGACAGTGATCTCATAATAGTCGACAGTATCCTTGTCGCTCAGATCGATATTGAACTCAGGAGCGACAGCGATGTCGAACATGAAAGTATAAGGAGCCGGTTTCTCCAGATCCTGAGGCTCCTGCTTGTCAGAGGCCAGAGGCTCACCGAGCATCTGAATCTTGTTGTCAGCAATATACTTCTGGATTTGATCGTTGAGCACCTTGTTGATGGCATCCATCTTGGCACTGGGCTCAAACTGACGCTTGATCATGCCCATAGGAGCCTTTCCAGGGCGGAAGCCGGGGACATTAGCTCTTTTGCGGTACTCCTTGAGCTCCTTCTCGACATCGTTTTTGTAGTCATCTTCTTCGACAGTGATGGTCAACAGTCCGTTGATCTTGTCGGGATTTTCAAATGAAACTTTCATCTTTGGTTTATATTGTTTATGATTTATCTCCGTAAGGATTATTATGACTTATCTCCATAAGGAAACAGCAGACTCTTATCGCCCGTCAAGCGACAAGAGTCATATTGACTGGCAAAATTACGCATATTTTACCAATCTACCTAATATAAGGTGGAAAAATTTGTTTTTTTAACCATCCTCTACCCGCCATAAACTTCTGCAAGCAAAGACTTTCGGGATTGGGCAGCAAAGGCTCTGTCCTCCTCATTGGACTGGAACTTGCGATAGACGAAGTTATCACTCAGATAGTTCTTTCTCACTACTTTGTTAGCTGCCAGCTCCTCGGGCAATCCCTGAAAGAGGATGCGTCCTTCAAAGAGCAGATAGGCACGGTCGGTGATGGACAAAGTCTCCTGCACATTATGGTCAGTGATGAGGATGCCGATATTGCGGTATTTCAGTCGCCACACGATATGCTGGATATCTTCCACTGCAATAGGGTCGACACCGGCAAACGGCTCATCAAGCATGATGAACTTCGGGTCGATAGCCAGACAGCGAGCGATCTCCGTACGTCGGCGCTCACCACCGGAGAGTCGGTCACCCTTGTTCTTCCTCACCTTGTTGAGTCGGAACTCACTGATCAGACTTTCCAATTTATCGAGTTGCTCCTGATGTGACAGCTTCGTCATCTCCAGCACCGCCATGATATTGTCTTCCACGCTCAGCTTACGGAATACGCTGGCTTCCTGCGGCAAGTATCCGATACCGGCACGGGCGCGTTTATAGACAGGGAACTTCGTGATCTCCTTATCATCGATGAAGACATGTCCCTCGTTGGGCACGACCAATCCCGTCGTCATATAGAAAGAAGTCGTTTTACCGGCACCGTTAGGTCCGAGCAATCCGACGATCTCACCCTGCTTGACGTTAAACGTGACATGATCAGCCACAGTACGTTTGCCGTAACGCTTGACCAGACCCTCAGCATGCAACTCCTTATGTTTCAGCTTGCTTATGAGCAACTTGTCCACTTCCTCAGGAGTCATATGCTCCACATCGGGGCGTGCCTCAGCCTGAGCCTCGTCTACAGACGCATTTTCCTCTGCCGTCTGCAAGGGTTGCTGGTCTTCCGTCTCCTGCTGTACAGGTGCTTGTAATGTTTCGTCCATGATAATAGTTTTGAATGCAAAAATACTAAAAAAACACCTAATAACATTGATAAAAGCAAAAACTCTTCTTTTTATTGCAGTTTTTTATGGGATTTTGGTTACTTTTGCATCATCAAATAGGTTATAGCCCATGCTTTTATTGAAGTTGCTTCATCGTTATCTCACCACTTTCGGACGTTACCTCATCCTCATGGGGCGCACCTTTGCGCGTCCGGAACGCATGCGCATGTTCTTGAAGCGCTATGTAAAAGAGATGTCTCAGTTGGGAGTCGACTCCATCGCCATCGTGCTGATGATCAGCTTCTTCATCGGTGCGGTCATCTGCATCCAGATGAAGGTGAACATCTCCAGCCCGTGGATGCCGCGTTGGACTACCGGCTACACCACGCGTGAGATCATGCTCCTGGAGTTCTCTTCTTCCATCATGTGTCTGATCCTTTCCGGCAAGGTGGGGTCAAATATCGCCTCTGAGTTAGGCACCATGCGCGTCACACAACAGATCGACGCGCTCGACATCATGGGCGTGAACTCGGCCAGCTATCTGATTTTGCCGAAGATCCTCGGATTGGTGACCATCATGCCGTTCCTGGTGATCTTCTCTTCAGCCATGGGCATCATCGGTGCCTACGCCACAGCGATCATCGGACACATGATGTCGCCCGACGATCTCACGGCGGGCATGCACCACGCTTTCAATCCCTGGTTTATGTGGATGAGCATCATCAAGAGTCTGTTCTTTGCCTTCATCATCTCCAGCGTATCGTCTTATTTCGGCTACACAGTGGAGGGAGGCTCCGTCGAGGTGGGCAAGGCTTCCACCGATGCTGTCGTATGCAGCAGTGTGCTCATCCTCTTCTCCGACGTTTTCCTTACGCAATTACTGAGTTAAGCCATGATAGAAGTCAAAAATCTAACAAAACGCTTTGAGGACAAGACCGTTCTCGACAACATCAGTGCAGTCTTTGAGACTGGCAAGACCAATCTCATCATCGGACAGAGTGGTTCCGGCAAAACTGTGCTGATGAAAAACATCGTAGGACTGCTTGAGCCGACACAAGGCCAGATCCTCTACGACGGACGCGACTTCACGGCAATGACGAAGAAAGAGAAAGTGATGATGCGGCGCGAGATGGGCATGATCTTCCAAGGCGCCGCGCTCTTCGACTCTTTGACGGTACAAGAGAACGTGCAGTTTCCTTTGGACATGTTCTCCAATATGACCTCCCGCGAGCGAGCCAAAAGAGCCCAGGAGTGTCTGGAGCGTGTCAACCTTTTGGACGCCCGCAACAAATATCCTGACGAGATCTCCGGCGGTATGCAGAAGCGTGTGGCTATTGCGCGTGCCATCGTGCTCAACCCGAAGTATCTTTTTTGCGACGAGCCCAACTCCGGCTTGGATCCGAAGACTTCACTGGTCATCGACAAGCTGCTGTCAGAGATCACCAAAGACTATCAGATGACAACGATCATCAACACGCATGACATGAACTCGGTCATGGGTATCGGCGAGAACATCGTCTTCATCTATAAAGGACATAAGGAGTGGCAGGGCAACAAAGACCAAGTCATCAGCTCCACCAACAAGAAGCTCAACGACCTGGTCTTTGCCAGCGATCTGTTCCGTAAAGTAAAAAAGGTGGAAATGCAGGAAGAGAACTCATAGACCACCAATAATATAAAGAAACGCTTAATATAAATATAAAAGAAGCGCTTAATATAAAAGAAACGCTTCCTCTTCATTGCGAGAGGAAGCGTTTGTCCTTATTATATTTTCCTACATGACGGGAAGCGTCAGCGTGTGTACCACACGCCTTTCTTCTCCACCATTGGCACGCACACTTCTTCGCGCGTGCTGTCACCATATTCAAATATCAGATACACATTGGCTACATGCTTGAGCGTATCAGCCTTGGCATCGAGGATCTTCACCTTCTTGATGCCACGATGCTCTTGTTCCTGCTGTGCCACAAACATCCGGGCATTGTCCTCCAACTGTTTGCGATAGCTGTCCGGAATCTTATAGGGCATGTAGGTGCCAGCCACAAAATCCTCATACTTCCCTGCCAACAACTGGTCGTAATAGCCCTTCGCGGCATGGGCGGCTATCTCGGCGGGCGTCGGAGCTTTCTTGCATGCCATTGGCAAGGACAAGATAGCGCCCAACACCACATATCGCCATACTCTCTGCATCTTACTTCTGACGGATAAACACATTGATCGGACAGCCATGCATCGACCAGTTCTCACGGATCTTGTTCTCCAGGAAGCGGCGATACGGCTCCTTGATATATTGCGGCAGATTGGCATAGAACACGAAAGAGGGTATCTGCGTGTTGGGCAACTGCGAGCAATACTTGATCTTGATATACTTTCCTTTGGTAGAAGGTGGCGGTGTCTGCTCGATGATCGGCAGCATCACCTCGTTAAGCTTTGTCGTGCCGATACGTGTCTCACGGTTGAGATAGACCTGCTTAGCAGTTTCCAGCACTTTGAAGATACGCTGCTTGGTCAGTGCGGAAGCAAAGATGATGGGGAAATCAACGAAGGGAGCCATACGGTTGTGGATGGCATTTTTGAAAGTGTCGATGGCCTTCTGGCTCTTGTCCTGCACCAAGTCCCACTTGTTGACCACGACGACCAGGCTCTTGTTGTTCTTCTGTATCAACTGGAAGATGTTCATATCCTGAGCCTCAATGCCACGTGTAGCATCAATCATTAGGATGCAGACATCACTGTTCTCGATAGCACGGATGCTGCGCATGACGCTATAGAACTCCAAGTCTTCGCTCACCTTATTCTTACGGCGGATACCGGCAGTGTCGACGAGATAGAAGTCAAAGCCAAACTTGGTATAACGTGTATAGATGCTGTCGCGTGTGGTACCGGCAATATCTGTGACGATATTGCGCTCCTCACCGATAAAGGCATTGATCAGGCTTGACTTACCAGCATTAGGGCGACCGACGACAGCGAAGCGCGGGATATTCTCTTCCGGTGCTTCATCGACATTGTTTGGCAGTTTGGTCAGTATCAAGTCAAGCAGATCACCCGTACCGCCACCCGTTGCCGCACTGATGCAGACGGGATCTCCCAGTCCGAGACGATAGAACTCGGCAGCCTCGTAAGCGTTGCCGCTATTGTCGACCTTATTTGCTACAAGGATAACCGGCAGTTTGGCACGACGCAGGATCATGGCTACATCCTCATCCCAGTCTGTGACGCCTGTCTCCACATCCACCAGGAAGAGCACCAGGTCTGCCTCTTCTGTGGCGACCTTCACCTGCTGACGGATGGCATCCTCAAAGATATCATCTGATTTCACGACCCAACCGCCCGTGTCTACGACGGAAAACTCTTTGCCGTTCCAACTGCACTTGCCGTACTGACGGTCACGCGTGGTACCGGCCACATCACTTACAATAGCTCTACGGCTTTGGGTCATACGATTAAAAAGTGTGGACTTGCCCACGTTGGGGCGTCCTACGATAGCTACTAAATTTGCCATTTCGTTGTTTGATTTCTGAAGTTTAACATTCTTCGGCCCTCCCGAAGGAGAGTGCACCCTGCCATACAGTCAGGGGAATCGTGTGAGTGTTGTGTCAACATTCAACACGCTACATTTAACATTCTTATTGCGGGTTGTACCCGAAGTGGTCGAGTTCCCGTTGAGAGTTGCGCCAGTCCTTGTCGACTTTGACGAAGGTCTCCAAATAGATAGCCTTACCAAAGAACTTCTCAAGGCTCTTGCGGGCTTCCGACGACACCTTCTTCAAGGCAGCGCCCTGATGTCCGATGATAATACCCTTCTGCGAGTCGCGCTCCACATAGATGACCGCATTAATATGGATGTGATGCTCGTCTTCCTTGAAGCGCTCCACAACGACCTCCACAGAATAAGGAATCTCCTTGTCGTAATAGCGCAGGATCTTCTCGCGGATGATCTCCGAGACAAAGAACTTTGCCGGCTTATCGGTCAGCTGGTCCTTGTCGAAATAAGCAGGACTCTCGGGCAGCAGCTCTTCAATACGTTTCATGAGCATGTCTATGCCAAACTTGTTCTGCGCCGAGATCGGCAGAATTTCGGCATTGGGCAACAGCGCATGCCACTTCTCCACGATGTCACCGAGATGCTGTTGGTCGGTCTCGTCGATCTTGTTGATCAGCAACAGCACAGGGATCTTCATCTCCCGGACTTTTTCCAGGAAGTCGAGATTTTTCTCCGGGTTCTCCACCACGTCCGTCACATAGAGCAGGATGTCGGCATCGACCAGGGCAGACTCAGAGAAAGCCAGCATCATCTCCTGCATCTTATAATTAGGTTTCAACACACCGGGCGTGTCAGAGAAGACAATCTGCATGTTGGGCTTATTGACGATGCCCATAATGCGGTGCCGCGTCGTCTGCGCCTTAAAAGTGGCGATGCTGATCTTCTCACCGACAAGTTGGTTCATCAGCGTGGACTTGCCAACATTGGGGTTTCCTACTATATTTACAAAACCGGCCTTATGCATAAGTACTTTTAATTAAACATACAATATCAACAAACAAAAAAACGCATTCTTACTATAACAAGAAGGATGCGTTTTTCTGTTGTTATGAATGAAGGATCTTACGAGTTACTTTTTGTCCGCTGCTGCGGCAGCACCATCGTAAGCCCATTTCAGATACATTGCTCCGTGAACAAATCCGGCTCCAAAAGCTGTGAGGATGACGTTATCGCCCTTCTTCAGCTTAGCCTCGTTGTCCCACATAGCCAAAGGAATGGTAGCGGAACTGGTATTGCCGTAGTGGTCGATATTGATCATCACCTTTTCGATCGGCAGATCGGCACGCTTAGCCACTGCATCGATGATACGCAGGTTAGCCTCGTGCGGGATCACCCAGTCCACGTCATCAGCCGTCAGACCATTATGCTTCATGATGTAGTCCACATCATCGCTCATATCCGTCACGGCATAGCGGAACACGTTGCGTCCCTCCTGATAGATATAGTGCAGACGATGGTCTACCGTGAAATGCGAGGGAGGGCAGACGCTACCGCCGGCCTTCATGTGAAGGAAGGGCAGACCAGCGCCATCGGTACGCAAGAATGAGTTTTGGAAGCCGATGCCTTCTTCCTCTGTTGCCTCCACGAGCACAGCGCCGGCACCGTCGCCAAAGAGCACGCAGGTCTGTCGGTCGGTGTAGTCGACAATCGACGACATCTTCTCGGCAGAAACCACGATGATCTTTTTATAACGGCCACTCTGAATCATCGAGCAAGCCTGCTCCAGGGCATAGATAAAGCCACAGCAGGCGCAGGACATGTCAAAGGCGAAAGCGTTTTTCAGTCCGAGCTTACCCAGGATGATGCTTGCCGTAGAGGGGAAAGGATAGTCAGGAGTCGTTGTAGAGACGATGAGTGCATCAATGCTATCCGGATCTACGCCGGTTTTATGGAGCAGCTGCTTGGCAGCCTTGCGCCCCATATAGCTTGATCCGAGGCCTTCCTCTGTGAGGATACGGCGCTCTTTGATGCCGACACGCGTAGTAATCCACTCATCGCTGGTGTCTACCATGCGCGACAGTTCCTCGTTGGTGAGGACATAGTCGGGCACGTAGCCGCCAACACCTGTGATTATCGCGTTAATCTTTCCCATTACTCAGCTGCTTCCTTAACGATAGCGACCTTGCCACGATAGTAACCGCATGTCGGGCAAACGGTGTGATAGACATAGTAAGCGCCGCAGTTAGGGCATACTGCCAATGTGGGGGCTACTGCCTTATCGTGAGTTCTACGCTTAAGTGTACGAGTCTTAGACTGTCTTCTTTTAGGATGTGCCATAATTGTTTAATCTTTAATTTTTATCTTTTATCTTTTTCAATGCTGCCCATCGGGAATCCACAGGCTCCGTATCCTCATCACCGCTTCGGGCGGCCGAATGTTCTTGAAGAATCTTCATCATGGCAGGGTCGCATTTTCCAGGTGCATGCACATGCCTGAGTGGAATACTGAGCTCTATAAATTCATAGATGAACCACGACACGTCGAGAATAGCGTTGTCTTCTCTGACCGTGACGAGGTCGTCATCCTCCGAATAGTCTTCTCCAAACTTTGCCACCAGATGGTCGTCGCTCTCTATGGGCTGCTCCATGTCTTCCAAGCAGAGATCGCAAGGAACGATGACAAAGCCGTCTGTGTGAAAATCTAAATAGAACACGTCCCCCGTACGACGGATCGTCAACGAGGAATGCACACGGCCACGCTGCACTGCCGGGGCCTGAATAGCCTCGAAGTATGGGTCGCTCAAATCGAAGTCAAAGACATTGTCGCCTTCCGACAAGCCTTTCAAGTCTATCTTAAACTGCTCTAAACTAGACATATCACAAACAGACATATCACATTTGATGTGCAAAGTTACTACTTTTTTTTGATAGCGTCAAATTTATCTGCAAAAACTTTCTTAAAAGAGGAAGGATAACAATGGCTATGCGTGGCACTTACGCAATTCTATGCGGAAAGTTGTTCCCTTGCCTACCTCCGACTCCTTGACATAGATGCGCCCATGATGATATTCCTCTACGATGCGCTTGGCGAGACTGAGTCCCAATCCCCATCCTCGTTTCTTTGTGGTAAAACCGGGGCGGAACACATTATTTATATTACGTTTGCGGATACCCTTGCCCGTATCGCTCACATCCAAGTACACCCACGTGTCGTTTTCTTCCACCTTCAACGTGATGGTACCCTGCTCACCGCCCATGGCATCCACGGCATTCTTGCACAGGTTCTCAATCACCCATTCAAAGAGAGAGCCGTTGAGATCCACGATCACCTGATGCGCAGGGAAAGCAGTCAGGATCTTCACCTTCTTACTTGTACGGCGGTCCATATAGTCAACAACATGTCCCAACAGCTCCAGGAGGTCGGTAGGTACAGGAGCAGGCACAGAACCAATCTTTGAAAAGCGGTCTGCGATGAGCTGCAATCGCTTTACGTCCTTGTCCATCTCCGGTATCAGCGTATCGTCGGGATAGGTTTCCTTCAGTATCTCCACCCAAGCAATCAGACTGGAGATAGGCGTACCCAACTGATGAGCAGTCTCCTTTGACAATCCCACCCACACCTTATTCTGTTCAGCACGCTTAGAGGTGAGCAACGCAAAGATGGCTACCACCACAAAGAGAAGAACCACTCCCAACTGTACATAGGGATACCAGGAAAGACGTTTCAGCATCAACGACTCATCATAACAAACGTCGATATAGTCGCGATGGCGCTCGTCGAGAAAGATCCTGATGTTACGGTTTCTGGCTAAAAGCTCATGACCAATCCGTGTGACCTTCATCAAGCTGTCCGCACGGGAAGAGGCATTGATAGAGAGATTGCGGAAGTCCGTCACATGGCCTTTACGGTCGAGCACAATAACTGGAATCGTATTGTTATCGTTAATTACTTTCAGCACAAGATTCAAATCAGTGTTCTCATCAGCCTGGTTGAGCGACCGCATAGCTTCCGCCCACACTTCCATGCGGCTACGTTCCTGTGCCTCCAAGTCACGCGTCATGCTATGGGACACGACAAGCGAGGCCACGGCAATCGCAATTGCCATCACCACAAGAATGATCTTTACCTGTCTGATTCTATCCGTCCATTGCATAGCAATAAGGATAACGAAAAGAAATAGAAATTATTATAAGAAGCCCCTCCCTAAAGCCCCTCCCTAACCCTCCCCAAGGGGAGGGGACAGAGCCCTTCCCTAGCCCTCCGAGCCCTTCCCTAGCCCTCCCCAAGGGGAGGGGACAGAGCCCTTCCCTAGCCCTCACCAAGGGGAGGGGACAGAGCCCTACCCTAGCCCTCCCCGAGGGGAGGAAACCGCAAACCTACAAAGCATTTATTACGGGCGGATGGTATGGTATAGCAATTCTCTCCCCTCGGGG
>CAMCBZ010000023.1 GCA_945873145.1 uncultured Prevotella sp. | reverse complement strand
CCTCTTCGCGGGAAGCGTGATGGCTCAGACGAATGTTAGTGGTACCGTAACCTCCAGTGACGACGGCGAACCAGTTGTTGGCGCTGCCGTGAAGGTGGAAGGTACAAACACGGGTACCGTCACCGACGTGGACGGTCACTTCCAGCTCAACGCGCCCGCCGGCGCCAAGCTGGTGGTCAGCTACCTCGGCATGAAGCCCCAGACCGTGAAGGCCGGCGGCAACATGAAGGTGGTACTGCAGAACGACAACAAGACCCTCGACGAGATCGTGGTCACCGGTTACGGTAACTTTAAGAAGTCATCCTTTACCGGTTCCGCCTCCAACCTCAACACACAGAAGCTTGAGGATGTGCCTGTCGTATCCGTTACCGACAAACTCGCCGGTGGTGTAGCAGGTCTGACTGTAACATCTTTATCCAGTTCACCAGGTGCCGCTTCAAGCATTCGCATCCGTGGTATGGGATCTATCAATGCTTCCAACAACCCACTGATTGTCATTGACGGTACTCCTGTCAGCTCCGGCAACTACAGTGAATTTTCATATAGCGATGCCGGTACCGACCTTTTGGCTACCCTTAACAGCAACGATATAGAAAACATCACTGTCATCAAGGATGCTGCAGCAGCTTCTCTTTATGGCTCACGTGCCGCCAATGGCGTGATTGTCATCACCACGAAGAGCGGTGCCAAGGGTAAGACTAAGGTAGACTTCCGCAGTGACTGGGGCTTCTCTAATATGGCTATCGACTATCGTCCACAGCTCAATGGTCCCGACCGTCGTGCCGTGTTGCAAGAAGGTCTGAAGAACTATTATATCTACAATCAGGGCGTGGATGCTACTACTGCAGCCACACAGGCAGCCTCAGACGTCGAAGACTTCGCTGCCGAGCCGTCAACCGGTTGGACAGACTGGAAAGACCTGCTCTTCAAGACCGGTCATCACCAGAACTATGAGGCAAGTGTGTCTGGCGGTAGCGAGAATACCAAGTTCTACACTTCTTTAGCCTACACTAATCAGGATGGTATTGTTGCTAACGAGGGTTTGAAGCGCTATACGGGTAACGTAAACGTTTCTCACACCTTCGGTCGCTTCACGCTGAATGTCACCTCTCAGCTGACCAAGATGAAGCAGAGCCTGGCTGACGAGGCCACATCCTATGATGGAGCACTTGCCAACTATGCATTCTTCCAGAGTCCATCTTCACAAGCTTACGACGAGAATGGCAACTATGCCTTTGGTCAAGGCTTTGTAGGAGTCAACCCGCTCTACGAGTATCTGCATCAAAAAGATATCAACACCATTCACCGTTCCTACAGCACAGCAAAACTGTCATGGAACATTTGGGATGGTCTGACGCTGAGCGAGAAAATTGCCTATGACTATACCGATGGCACGGAGAATGTGCTATGGGACCGTGAGTCTAACAATGGTAAAGGCAACAACGGTGTCCATCAACGCATCAAGAACAACAATGAGCAGATTAACACCCAGACGCAGCTTTCTTACCTCAAGTCGTTTGGCAAGAACAATATCGACGCTCTCGTAGGCTTCGAGACGGAGGATAACCGTTATTCCTACACCTTCGTCAGCGCGCAGGGATTCCCCGGCGATCTCTACGAGATTGGCAACTCCAGCACTCAGAGCGGTGACGGTCAGCACAACGGCAGCCGTTTGGTATCTTACCTGGGACGTGTCAACTATAACTACGACAACAAATACTATCTTGGCGCCAGCCTGCGTACCGATGGCAGCTCCCGTCTGGCCCGTGACAGCCGTTGGGGTACTTTCTGGTCCGTCTCCGGTTCTTGGCGCTTTACCGAAGAGAAGTTCCTGTCTTCTATCAAGGATATCCTCACTGATGGCAAGCTCCGCGTATCTTATGGTGTCAATGGTACTCAGCCCTCGTCGCTGTATGGTTATATGAACCTGTTCAAATATGGTCAGTATTACAATGGCCAGAATGGTTTCGGTGTTGTAGGTGTCGGCAATCCTGATTTGAAATGGGAGAAGAACAAGGCCTTCGATATCGGTATCGACCTGACGTTCCTCGGTAAGTACTCGTTGACATTCGACTACTATAATCGTAAGACCAGCGACTTGATTATGGACATGCCGGTGTCTGCTATCCCTGGCTATTACGATGGCAGTTCTCTTGAGCCAACTGTTCCAAAGAACATGGGCTCAATGCGCAACTCCGGTATCGAGTTGGAACTCTCAGCCAACTGGATTCAGAACAAGGACTTCAGCTGGACATCTTCGCTGAACCTCTCTCACAACAGCAACAAGGTGCTCAAGCTCAACGGTCAGGATCTGATCATGGATGCTTCTTACTCCCGTGTGCTGGCTCACAAGGTCGGCGAGCCTTACAACTCATACTATGGCTATGAATATGCCGGAGTAGATCCTAAGACGGGCTTGGAGAGTTACTACATCAACGATGGTACCGAGAATGCCCGCAAGACAACCACTGACGTCAATAAGGCACAGCGTGTCATCCTCGGCAGCAGCCAGGCAGACATCCAAGGCGGTATCACCAACAACATGCGTTGGAAGTTCATCGACTTCGGCTTCACCTTTACCTATCAGTTGGGTGGCGACGCATACGACTATCCTCGCTGGCAGCACTCCAACGGCGGCAGCTTCCTGTACAATGGTTCTGTCCCCTCATACTATAAGCTGTCCGACATGTGGACTGGTCCTGATGACACCAAGGCCAAATTGCCTAAGTTCCAGTATGGAAATACCTTTACATATTCTTCCCGCTGGATGATGCCGCTCGACTACCTGCGTTTGAAGAGCCTCACTTTAGGTTTCTCTGTTCCACAGGCTTATCTCTACCGTATCGGTGTGTCCAAGGCACGCTTCTATGTGTCAGCATCCAATCTCTTCACCATCAAGTCAAAAGACTTGTATGTTGATCCGGAGATTCCGACAAACGGTATTTGCATGTTCGAGACTCCTGCTTATCGTACCGTTACCTTCGGTATCGAGTTGGGATTCTAATTGCGTAATATAAAAAGTAACAGATTTATGAGATATTCAAAATATATTGCAGGTCTGACCTTCTGCCTCATGGGCTTGGCCACAATGAGCTCCTGCAGCAATGACTGGATAGACCAGAGCCCGTCAAACGGAGTCAACGCCGAAGGGGCTATCAAGACAACAGAAGACATGAACACTGCACGCGTCGGTATGTATGCTGCTCTCAAGGGCAACAGCAACATGACTGACTACTACGGCCGCAACTTCTTACAGTATGCTGAAGTGCGTGGAGAGGATGTACAATACAACTATAAGTATGGCTCTGCCCGTGGTGAGTTCTACTACAGTATGGAGTACACTAACCCCTCTGACTTCACACAGAGCAATGCCACTTGGCAGTCTCCTCTGATTGTCATCGGTCGTGCCAACCGTATCTTGGAGGCCAATGTCTCTGATGCCGAGGCCAATGCTCAAACTGTGGCTAAGTATAAGGCCGAGGCTCTTGTGGCCCGTGCTCTGTGCACCTTCGACCTCACCCGCTACTATGGTAAGCCATATCTCCAGGATAACGGTGCCTCATGGGGCGCTCCTATCGTCACTACTTCATTGGAGTATAACGCCCAGGTGCTCCGCTCTACCGTGGCCGACTGTTATACGCAGATCATCAAAGACTTGGAAGATGCTATCAGCTCCGGAGCATTGAGTAAAGGCACAGAGGCCTCTGATGCCGCCTACTTCAACTACTGGTTTGCGGAGGGTCTGCTCAGCCGTGTCTACCTCACCAAGGGTGACTATACTAATGCGTTGAAATATGCTGAGGATGTTATCACCAAATCTCCTTACAAGCTGTGGACGCGCGACCAGTATGTAAAATCCTGGTACAATGACGGTGCCGCACGCTACAACGAAGTGATGTTTGAGTTAGCAGTCACCAACAACCAGGACTGGGTGGATCGTGAGGGATATGCTTATGGTCTGATAGAGAATACCGATGCTAAAGGTGCACCGGCAGGTTATGGTGATCTTGTCATCACAAAGAGCTTCTCTGACATGTTGCTCAGCGATCCTGCCGACATTCGCAACGATGTGGTATTGAAAGCTACTTCGTCCAATGAGAAGAAGGCCAACGTCTTTGGCGGTCGTGCTGTTTACATCAACAAATTCCCTGGTATCAGCACGTCATCGCCTGTCGACTCCCGCTATGCCAACATACCTCTGATGCGTCTCTCTGAAATGTATCTCAATGCTGCCGAGGCTGCCTTCAATCTCGGCCAGAAGGAGAAGGCTGCACAGTATCTCAACGCCATCATCTCTCATCGTACCACGGATGACAGCAAACTCGTGACGGCTGCTAACATCACAGCTGACCGCATCTACATTGAGCGCCGTAAGGAACTCTTCGGTGAAGGTCATCGCTACTTCGACGCTCTGCGCCGTGGTGAGAAAGTGGTGAGATACGAATCAGCCGATGATCGCGGCTGGCATAACATTCTCAACAGCGATGCACAGGTAATTGACACTTGGAAGTCAAAGAAGGAACTTCCTTTGATTCCTGAGTATGAGGTTGACGCTAATCCTAACATCCAACAGAACCCGCTATATTAATTTAGTATTTGCAATATATGCGCCGGACAGAAACTTTCCTCTGCCCGGCGCATTCGTTTTATACTTGAAGGTTTAATAGATATTCTCTATATTCGTAGATATTCTTTATGGCATCGAAGATGGTGCGTTAAAAGAAGGTTAAGCGCTGGATACTCATAGCCTTACATCAACTGCAAAATAAGCAAAACTTCGATAGAATGCATTTTTTAAGGCTGCAAACTTCGATAGAATGCAGGTTTTCGTGCTGCCTACTTCGATCGTTAGGCTTTAATCTCCTCATACTTCACGAGGTCGTAACCTTTGATCTGAATCACGATCGGGTGGAGTGTGGAGCCATGAAGCATGCTCTGCAACTTCTTGTCGGCCGCATAGGTCTTGATCTGCTTCACAGCCTCGGTCCACTGCTTCTCAGCCTCTGTCTCTGTGGCGTCGGCCTTTAAATATTTCAACTCAAGGATATAGCTGTGCGCCACCATCGGATAGGTGAGATAGTTGGGCAGCAGGAAGAAGTCACAATAGCCGTGGGAGAACTCCATCTCGGGGGCCACGAGATAGTAGTTGGTCAGCGTGAGATATGCATTCATAAATCCTTGCAGGTTGCGCTCGCCCTCAATGAGCTGGCGCACGGCCGTGGTGTCGTGATAAGCCTTGCAGATGAACTCTATCAGGGGGGGCAGTCGCCGTGAATAGCCGCACGCACATAACATTTGCTCAGTTCTGTGGTACTAATCGGTGAAATCTCCCGGTACTCGTCACGAAGGTAGCGATAGTATTGCAGTCTCACGTTGTTGTTGGGAATGGTCAGCGTGAGCAACTCACCTTCCACACCACCAATCGTCAGCATGCCGTAGTAGTAGAGCAGGCTGACGAAATTGTCATAGTCCATGATGCGCTCGGCAGGGAAATGGCTGACAAGAATGCCCTGGATATAACCTTTCTCTGTGATCTCGTGGATGATACGGAGACGGTTCTCTTCCATGTTGTCAATTTCTATGAGCCGCTTGAGCTTGCCATAGTCTGTCATCGTGTTGGGATCGACCATCACCTTTGGGCGTTTGCCTGTATCAACGAGCTGGCTCATGTAGTAGCAAACCATGTCGCAGTTGAACATGCTGGGCTCAAAACCATAACTGTCATCGGCAAAGCAGTAGTTGTCGTACCACGGCTTCATATCAGCGATGATGTCATCCTCGGTCTTGTCCTCACCGATGGCTCCCACCTCTTTATAATATCTGATCATCTGCCGCACCTCTTCTTCCGAGAAGCCGAGCATCTGGTTGAAGCGAGCGTCGAGACTCATGTTCAAAGCGATGTTGTAGCCACTGGTGAGGTCATCGAGCGTAATGGGTGAGACGCCAAGCATGATGATGCGGTGGAACATCGGCTTGAAGAGCTTGAAGATGTCGCGGTAGAAGCCGGTGCCGTGGGTGAGCTCGTGATAAGCCCGCTGTCCCTTCACGTTGAGCACGTTGTTGGTGAAATTGTCGTACTCGTCGACGATGAGATAGAGATTAAGTCTTAGTTCATGAGAGACGCCATGGATCCAGTTGAGCATTGCCATCCCGTTTCCCTGGCTTTGTAACTCCTCTACAAAGCCATCAGGATAGTATGCAGCGTATCTCTGGGCAAACAATATACAGCGCTGAGTCAGATACCGGTTGAAGTTCTCGTAGAGATTGTCCAAATCACTGCCTACTGCAGAGAAGTCAAGATGCAGCACTTGGAACTGCCCTTGCTCCTTTGTCGGATGGTCAGCGACATACAGCCCCTTGAACAACTCTTGGAAGTTGTCCTTCTGGTTGATGTCGTAATACGACTCCAGCATATCGAGGAAGAGACTCTTGCCGAAGCGGCGCGGACGCACCAGAAAAAGGAAGTGTCCCGCCCTTTCCATCTTCTCGAAAAACATGGTCTTGTCAACCAAGTAAAGATTCTCCTTTCGCACCTGCTCGAAGTCAGCGATGCCGTAAGGTACATGCTTGTAATCTGCGCTCATAGTGACAGTCTTTTGTTTCTACTTGCAAAGATAGTGAAAACGAGCGGAATACGAAAATATATTCTCGATATTC
Source organism: uncultured Prevotella sp. (assembly GCA_945873145.1). Classification (GTDB taxonomy): domain Bacteria; phylum Bacteroidota; class Bacteroidia; order Bacteroidales; family Bacteroidaceae; genus Prevotella. Next base: position 36,060 of record CAMCBZ010000023.1, on the reverse strand, counting down.
GGTTATATTCTTGATACCATCGAAGATGATACGTTGAAAGAAAAAGAGATGACATGGCTTTTCACTATGCCGTAGGGTCTTGTCCTTTTGTTACTCTGTCTTTTTCACTATGCCATTGGGCGTTACTCTGTCTTCTCTTACAGATACTCTTTTGGTAGTCTGCCGAACTGCTTCTTGAAGCAGCGCGAGAAGTATTTCGGTGTGTTGAAGCCTACGCGTGCGGAGAGGTCCACGATGGTGATCGACGGTTCGGAGCGCAGGATCTTTGCAGCCTCTTCGAGTCGGATACCGTTGACAAACTCCACGATCGTCTTACCCGTGAGCACATGCACCTTATTATATAGTGTCGACGAGCTGACGAGCATCTCTTTTGCAAAAGCCTCACGGTCGAAGGCCGCGTCGTCGAGATGGTCCATCACAATCTGTGTTGCCCGCACCATGAATGCCTTGTCAGGATCGCTGGCTGACGGAGCCTTGTCCTCGGTTTGTTGGAGCTTCGCTTCCTGCTGCACGTTGTCCCTGACCTTTTGCCGGTTGGCGATGAGCATGTCGGCACGCAATGTGAGTTCCTCAAACGAGAACGGCTTTGTGATGTATGCGTCTGCGCCGATGGCATAGCCTTCGTTTTCGTCTTCCTGTCGGTCCTTCGCTGTGAGCAGGATGACGGGCAACTGCCAGAAGCTCTGGTCGTTCTTGATCAGCCGCGTGAGCTCGATGCCATCCATGATTGGCATCATCACGTCGCTGACCACGATGTCGAGCCGTTCTTTCTGTATCACGTTCCATGCCTGCTTACCGTTCTTCGCCGTGACAACTCGGTAGTGCTTGCTGAGTGCTTGCTTCATCAGCTCCAGCAGGTCGGCGTTGTCCTCCACGACGAGCATGGTGGGCACGTTGGCTCTGACGACGACACGTTCCTCGCGGATGCCCGGTATTGTCTCGTGGTCGTTGGCGAGACTGCGCATTGTCTCGCTGTCGACGGCCTTGCTGATTACCGAGCTGTCTATTTCGTGGGGCGCATAAGCCCGCTTGTTGATGGGAATCGTCACCGTGAAAGTGGTGCCTACTCCCTTGTTGCTTTTACAGCGGATTGTGCCGTGATGGAGCGTCACGAGGTCGTGGACCAGTGCCAGCCCGATGCCCGTACCTACGGCGTTCTGTCGGCGATAGTCACCGTCAAAGAATCGGGTGTAGAGATGGTTGAGCTGTTGTTTGTCCATGCCGATGCCATTGTCCTCCACGCATATCACTGCCTTGGAGTCCTTGACAACGAGCGAAAGCAGGATGTGCCCGTCGCTGTGGTTGTATTTGATAGCGTTGGAGAGCAGATTATAGAGGATCTTGTCGAGCTTGTCGGTGTCGAACCAAGCTGTTGCCTCCTTTTCGGGCAACGAAGTCTCCAAGCTGACATGTTTCTGCTCCGCCATGGGCCTGATCTCTTCAGCCACGTTGCTGACAAACGCAGCGAGGTCGCCGCGGCTCACCTTCAGCCGCAGCTGTCCTGCCTGGCTCTTGCGCACCTCAAGGATTTGGGTCAAGAGACGTTTGGTACGCTGGATGTTGTTGTCGATGACCTGATATTCCTCCTCGTATTGTGGAGCCTGAGATCTCAGTTTGAAGATAGTGGCATAGATGACCGTCAGCGGCGTGAGCAGTTCGTGAGTGATATTGGTCAGCATCACGCCCATGCGCAGTCGGTTTTGTGTGCGCAGGTGGTTGCGATACCAGCGAATGGTGGCGAAGGTGGCCGCAAAGAGGAGAACTATATATATAAGGTATGCCCACCACGAAGCATACCATGGCGGCAGCACTCTGACGGTGATGCGATGGTCCATCTCCTGCCATTGTCCGTTGCTGCCCGCAGCGCGTACACGCAGATAGTATGTACCAGAGGGCAGGTTTTGATAGATGGCATTATGCTTGTCGCCTGCACAGTATTTCCAATCGTCGTCATAGCCTTCCAGCATATAGGAGTAGAAATTCTTCTCGGCATTGCCGTAGGAGAGCAGTGCGAAGTCAAAACTGATCTTTTTCACCGATGTCGGCAGCGTGATGCGGTGCGTGAACGACGGCGTCTCTTCAGAGACGCGCTGTCGCAGTGTGCTGTCAGTCATCAGTCGCCAAGGTTCATCGTTGATGACGATGTCGGTGATGATCAGCCGGTAGTTTTTCTTTTGCTTCTTTGACATGGTGGACGGGTCAAAGGCGATGAAGCCATGGCGGCTGCCGAGATAGATATCCCGTCCATAGGTGGCGATGCTGTTTTCAGAGAACAGCAGGTCGCCCAGTCCGTCCTCGTTGGTGTAGTAGTTGACATCCGTCGGCTCGTTGTCCTTGCCGAGACAGAGGCGGATGAGACCACGGTCGGACGTCAGCCACAGGTCGCCCTTGTTGTCCTGGGCAATGGCGAGGATGCGGTCGCCGTTGAAGTGATAGTCGCGGTTTTTCGCCTCAAAGCGGTTGTCGGCGGCATTGTAGAGAAAGAGGCCACCGCTGTTGGAGATTGCCCACAGTCTGCCGGCATGGTCTTGCAGACAATTGGTGGCGTCGTCGAAAGCGAAGTTGCCAAGTCGCGGCGAATACTGTCTCACGGTCATGCGTGCGTGGCGCCCGTCAGGCTTCACCACGCAGATGATGCCCTCGTTGTCGGTAGCCAGCCAGATGTTGCCCTGCCGGTCTTCGCTGATGCCCCGGATGTCGCAGTTTGAGATGTCGCGGTTGCCTTGCCGGAGTGTGACGGGAAAGCCACGTCCGTCGGGCAGCACCATGCTCAGTCCACTATGTTGTCCGATCCACAGGATATGTTTTCTCGACTCGAAAATCGTGTTGACGAAATTTTCTTTCATCCACGGCGTGTTGCTCACGTCGAGCACTTCGGCATTGCCTTGCGCTTTCTTGACGATGATGCCGTAGTTGTTGTCGGCGAACCACAGGTCGCCGTTGCTTCGGCGGATGATGCTCGAGAAGCTTGTCGACAGCGCACCCGCCGGGATATTGCTGAACCCGGGGATGTCATGGTTGAACAGCGTGGTGCCCGTTTGCCGGTCAAAGCGTGCGATGCCATAGGGGTTGAGCCCTAACCAAAACGTATTGCCGTCGGGCGTATAGAGCGAACTGACGAAGTTGACGGGAAAAGACTGCTGTCCCATATCCAGGTCATAGCAGAGAAAAGGTGACCGGTCGAATGTCGTCTGTATGACACCATTGTTTTGGGTGAGCACCCAGATGTTGCCGCTGAGATCCGTGGCGATGCTGTTGCTGTAGTTCAGGCTTGTGCCGTCAATGTTGGTGATCTGTTGCCATTGCGCCATGTCGTCGTTGGTGTTGAGCATGCAGATACCCTCGCGTGTGGCAGCCCAGAGGTTGTGAGTGACCGGATCTTCCACGATGCTGAGAAAGATGTCGAAGTTGCCGGTGGTGAAAGGATATGTTTTCACAATAGGATGGCGCACGTTGTCAGGATTGTCAACACGCATCACCCCACTTCCCCATGAGCCCACCCACAGGCGTCCGCGGTGGTCATAGCAGAGCGAATAGGCGGAGTGGATAGCGTTGAAGGCAGGATAGCGCAGAAAGGTATGCGTGCCACGACGCAGCCGCAGCAGGTCCGACGACCACGTGCCGATGATCAGGTCACCGTTGGGAGCCTGCACCATGCTCTTCACGCTGTAGCCTGTCATCCTCGTCCTTGTCCCCTCTGGTGTGACGAGCCAGGAGTTCTTGCCCGTGTAGGAGAGAAATTGCTGCGTCTTCCGGTCAAACACCGACAGTCCGCCGTCGGTGCCCACCCACAGCTGTCCTTGCGGGTCGACATAGAGCGAATAGATGATGCGTTGATCTTCACCGGGCAGATGAAAGGTGGTGACCGCTCCCGTGCGCAGGTCAAGGCGCAGCAGGCCGTTGCGTGTGCCCACCCAGAGTCTGTTGTCTTTGTCTTCGGCGAGCGAGCGCACGGTGTTGTTGGGCAGCAGATGTGGTGAATAGGCATCCGACCGATAGGTTCTCACCTGATACCCGTCGTAGCTTTTGAGCCCATTGTTGGTACCGATCCACAGCACTCCTCTATGGTCAAACATCATGCAGAAGGCATTCTCCGAGGGAGAGAGCAGCAGGGGAGGAAAACTGCGGAAAGAGAATGCCGCAAGGCTCCGGTAGCAACAGAGCATGCCCAGTGCGATGAGAATAATATATTTCTTTGTGAAGCTTTTCATGTGATTGCAAAGTTAGGCATTTATTAATGAAGAGACAACGAAATATCATGATTTCTTCCCTTTCGCTATTGTTTTGTTCCCTATTTACGAAACTAATCATGCTAATTTTGCAACATACCAAATCATTCATTAAACCTAAATTATATGCAAAGACTCTACAAGACATTGTGGGTGTGTGCTCTCCTGGGCTTTACCGGGTCAGGCAACGCTCAAACTGACGTAACATCGCAGTACTTAAAGAATGCTGACTTTGAGGGGGACTATAAGATCCATACAGAGTATAGCAAGGATGACGCCAAGAATCATCGGGCGATCTATCAGCCTCAGGACTGGGACCTTGTCTATGAGAATGGAGAAACGAACGACTACTCTGTGCTGAAGGAAGGCGACCTTCTCTATTCCTCCAACTTCAAAGGTAATTTCATTAACCTTGATGAGAATAAGTTTGGCCAGCAGACTTATCGCGTGCGTTTCCGTTGGGGCAGTTCTGAGTTGCTGAAGTTGCAGCAAAGCGTCGTTTTGCCTGCCGGTGCTTATGAGCTCTCAGCCGATATCATTGGCAACAGCCAGGGCAAGATGCACATCTTTGCGGGAGATGCTTCGTCTTCCGATAATGTCACTGACAGCAAATGGAAAAACGTCAGCGTGACTTTCCGCTCTGACGGCACGACACCAATAATGATAGGAGTGGCTTTTGAGCGTTCGAAAGATGACCAGCAAAATGGTGTCGACAACTTCAAGTTGACGGCAGTCATTGATAAGACAGCTCTCAATGCCGCTATCGCAAACGCCACCACAGCCAATGCAACGCTCAACGATGGCGACTTGCAGACTGCCGTCGCTACGGCTCAGACGCTGGCCGACAGCAATGATGCAACGCAGGAGGCTGTCGACGAAGCCGTGAAGACTCTTGCCCAGGCTGTCAAGACAGCATCCACGAAAGACGGTGCCAACGTCACCTACCTGCTGACAAATCCTTCTTTCGAGGATGGTGACACGGGATGGTCTCACGACAACGGATCTGATACCAAGGTGAAGACATTTGCTGTCGACGAAGACAAGACGGGTTGCGACGGCGATCATTACTTCAACGCTTACGACTATAACAACACGAAGAACAAGAAACGCTATGTCAGTCAGACTGTCAAGGGGCTCGTTGCCGGATACTATCAGGTGAAGGCAGCCGTGCAGATACCTTCTGCAGCTCAGGTGATGCTCAAAATCGGTGACGGCGAAGAGCAACAGTTGACCGCTACCGCTGAGCATCCTTATACTACAGTGGAAAGCAATTTAGTCGCTGTGGACGAAGGTGCTTCGCTGACGATACAGGTCAGTACGGAAGGGGATGGCGACAAGGCATGGTTCCGTGCCGATCATTTCCAGCTCGTCTATACCACGTTGGAGACGGGTGCTAAAGCTGGTTATGCCGACTTGGTTAAGGAAGCTAAAGCCCTGCTCAGCCCTGTTCTCGGCGAGGGCGAGAAAGATGCTTATGAGCATGTGACGGGCGTGGAGCGCCAAAACTTGCAGCAACTGGCCGACAAGGAGGTCACTTCCGGTTTCTATGCAGCCACAGAGACTTTGACAGCAGCCATCCAGGCTTTCCGCGAAGCCAAGAGCAGCTATGATGCTTTCGTACTTGCCAAGACTGCTGAAACAACAGAGTTGCCTTATGCCCTTGCTGACAAGCTGACTGCCTTTGAGAATGCCAAGCAGGCCGGGGAGCCTACAAGTGCTGAAGACGCAACTGCTAAGGCAAACGCTATCTACTCGGCACTGAGAGCCTATGTAGAAAGTAATGGCATGGCGGAAGCCGTGGAGGGCACCGAAGATCTGACAAGCTCGATAACGAATCCTTCCTTCACTAAAAATATAGACGGGTGGACCTACTCTCAAACAGGTGGCACGCTCGGCTGGAAAAACAATGAACCTTACACGCTGGCAGACGGCTCTAACGGCGGATATTTCGATTACTACAACGGCAGTGCCAACAATCAGGCAGTGACCACCGAAGTCTATGATCTCAGCAAGGGTGACTATCTTCTCACGGTCTGTGCCCGCGCTCAGCAAGGCTTCACTAATTTCTCATTGAGCGTATGTCAGGTAAACGATAATGATGAACTGACGACAGACATCGCAAAGACGGCTTTGCCTGCTGTCGGCAACGAAGGCGGTGTGTTTGGATACGGATGGAACGATACAAGCCTGAAGTTTACCTTGGATAAGGACCAGGTGATTGGCATCAAAGTGGCCAATGGTCCTGTGGACGGAAAGAATGTTGCCGGATGGTACAGTTTCTCACGGGTCAGACTGGTGAAGATCGGCGATGGTACGGCAACGGGCATCGCTTTGCCTACGGCTCGGCACGGAGAAACGGAGACGCTGTATAACCTTGCAGGTCAACGAGTGGACAAAGGCTATCGTGGTCTGGTGATCAAAAACGGAAAGAAAATCATCATCAAATAATTAAATCAGGTTGGTGGCATCGTGCCGCCAACCGCTTTCATCACACCTTATTATTATATACCATGAAGAAAATCCTTTTACTGGCGCTGTCACTGGCGGCAGCAGTGGGCGTATACGCTCAAGAAACTGACGAGGCTATCGCTAATGCCTATCCTGGATATGAGCTGATCTTTCACGATGAGTTCGATTACACAGGACTTCCCAAAGATGAATATTGGGGCTATGACCAAGGCCACCGCAACAATGAAGCCCAAGGCTATACGTACAAGGCACGCAAGAACGCCAATGTGAAAGATGGCAACTTGATCATTTCAGCGTATAAGGATAATACGACTGTCAACGGCAAGAGCTATCAATATTCTTCTGCCTCTCTCGTGAGCAAGGTGAAGCAGGAACCCAGTCAGAACCGTGCCGGTTGGAAGTATGTGAGAATAGAAGTTCGTGCCAAAATTCCATGCGCATTGGGCAACTGGCCTGCCATCTGGATGCTTGGAGCCGACCCCAGTTGGATTGCATGGCCGTATAGTGGTGAGATAGACATCATGGAGTATTATCCAAGTGGCGGCAAGGAGGCTATTCACGCCAATGCCTGTTGGGGCGACGGATGGTCGCAGTGGGGACAAATATGGAAAAGCAAAGTAAAGTATGTCTCTGATCTTGTCAAGAAAGACAAGGACTGGCGCGACAAATATCATGTGTGGCGGTGTGACTGGGATCATGATTATATCCGCATCTACTGCGACAATGAGTTGCTCAACAGCATCCGCGTCTCTGATGCCCAGGAAAGCCACGTGTGGTGGGGCGACGGTGATATGGCTAAGGACTACAATCCATTCCGCGACCAACCCATGTATCTGCTCATCAACCTTGCCTTGGGAGGAAACAACGGAGGATCACTTTCAAACTTCAAGAGTCCGCAGCGCTACTATATCGATTATGTGCGGGTATATTCCAAGACGTCGTCTACAGGTATCAGGTCTTTGACGTTGGACAAGAATCAGGACTCATATTTCTATGCACTTGACGGCAGGCGTAGTGTGCGCCCCCACAGTAAGGGAATATACATCTATCAAGGAAAGAAAGTTGTGATCCGTTAATGGATTATTGCGTTTTTATCGATATCAAGCCCTTATATCACGATTTGTTCCCTATATGTTAAGTGATTTTTGCAATCTTTGCACTGGTGAAAGATGTGAGCGAAGCTAAACGCTATGCAATCTTTAACAAAGAGAAGAACTAATAACATCTATTATACGACTAAAAGCTTAAATGCATGCAAAACGATTTAAGTAAAAAGCTGGCAGGCCTGACTACCTGTGCCATGATAGGGATCCTACCCCTGACGATGGCATCTTTCTCGATACAGGCCCACGCCGCCTCCGCGGTGCAGCAACAGACAAAGTCCGTGAAAGGAATGGTTGTGGATCCCAGTGGGCAGCCGATCATTGGAGCCACCATCCTCAACAAAGCCGGTAAGGCGATTGCCGTCACTGATCTCGACGGAAAATTCACGGCGTATGTGAATCCTGGTACTGAACTCACGGTGTCTTCCGTGGGGTATGCCTCCAAGAAAGTTAAGGCTTCTGAGCGGGACATGATGATTACGCTCTCCGATGATGCCAAGCAATTGCAGGAAGTGCAGGTGGTGGCTTACGGTGCTCAGAAGAAAGTGACCGTCACGGGTGCCATCTCAGGTATCAATGGTGCAGAGTTGACGACAGTCCCGACAGCTTCCGTGACCAATATGCTGGCCGGTTCTGTGCCGGGCATTTCTTCTGTGCAGTACTCTGGTGAGCCGGGAGCTGATGCCGCCAGTATCTTCGTGCGTGGTAAGGCCACTTGGGCCAACTCTTCACCGCTCATCCAGGTGGATGGTGTGGAACGCGACTTCACTGAGATTGATCCTAATGAAATCGAAAGCATCACAGTGCTCAAAGACGCGTCTGCTACGGCCGTCTTCGGTGTGCGTGGTGCCAATGGTGTCATCCTTGTCACGACGAAACGCGGTAAAGAGGGTAAGGCAAAAATCAATATGTCGACAAGTGCCAGTCTTGTCATGCCGACAGACTTGCTCAAGCTCGCTGGCTCATACGATTATGCGCTCTACTGCAACCAGATGCAGCTCAACGATGGTGCTGCTCCCCGGTTCTCTGATGCCGTACTGCAGAAGTTCAAGGATCACTCCGATCCTATACGCTATCCTGATGTCGACTGGATGGACTATCTGCTCAAAGGCTCTGCCCTTCAAACCCAGCACAACATCAATATCAGTGGCGGTACGCAGAAAGTCCGCTACTTCATCTCTTTGGGTGCCTTCACTCAGGATGGTTTGTTCAAGCAGCAAGGACTGGATTATGACTTCAACTTCAAGTACAAGCGTTTCAACTATCGCGCCAATCTTGACTATGATGTGACGAAGACGACAACGCTGTCGTTGAATATCGGTGGACGTGTGGACGTCAAGCAGACTCCTATCTCTAAGGAGGATGGCAACCAGCTCTTCCGCACGATCTATAACACTACGCCGTTCTCCAGCCCCGGCGTCATTGACGGCCGTTACGTGCAGTCGACAACCGATGTGGATGCCGACGGCAACTCGCTGCCATTCGTCGGCATGGACGGTCTGTCTTCTTTCTACGGAAAAGGCTACAGCAATGTCAACACCAACACTCTGAACATCGATGTGGTGCTCAACCAAAAACTCGATGTCATCACCAAGGGATTGTCGTTCAAGTTGAAGGGCTCCTACAACAGCTCCTATAGCACGACCAAACAGCGTAGCGGCGGTGTGGCAACATATAATCCGGTGCTCGTGGACGGCGTGATGCAGTATCGCAAGAATGGCCAGGATTCTCAGTTGGGCTACAGCGAATGGTTCGGCAAGGCCCGTGACTGGTACATGGAGGCCAGCCTGAACTATAGCCGCAATTTCGGACTTCACCATGTGGGTGCACTGGCTCTCTACAACCAGAGCAAGACCTATTATCCCAGTACTTACTCTGATATCCCTCATGGATATGTAGGCATGGTGGGCCGTGTGACCTATGACTATGCCAACAAGTACATGGCTGAGTTCAATATCGGTTACAATGGCTCGGAAAACTTTGCGCCGGGCAAACGCTATGGTACTTTCCCTGCTGGATCTGTGGGATGGACGATATCTGAGGAAAAGTTCTGGCTACCCATCAAAAAGTATGTCGACTTCCTCAAGCTGCGTGCTTCCTGGGGTCTTGTGGGTAACGACCAGCTCAACGGCCAGCGCTTCATGTACACGGCCGATCCTTACAATCTCTACACAAGTTGGGGCGCCTACAACCACAATTATCTCTATGTCTACAACTTTGGTACCAACACTGATACTTATCAGCACGGTGCGGCCGAAGGTACGAAGCACAACGCTGCCGTGACATGGGAGAAGTCGTTCAAGCAGGACTATGGTGTGGATGCTTACTTCCTTTCCAGCCGGTTGAAAGCTACTTTCGACTACTACTACGAGCGTCGTAAAGACATTCTGCTCACCTCTGCCGTGGCACCAGGTATCCTTGGTTTCACTTTGCCGGCAGCCAACTTGGGTAAGGTCAACAGCTGGGGTTATGAAATCTCTTTGAAGTGGCAGGACCGTATCAGCAACAACTTCCGCTATTATGTTGAGGGCAACCTGTCCTACAACCAGAACGAGATCAAGGAAATGATGGAGGCTCCGCAGAGCTATGATTGGCTCTATCAGAAGGGACACCGTATTGGCTCGCGTCTCATCCGCCAGTTCTGGGGACTCTATGACAGCAAGACATCCAACGACAAATACAAGGCTCAGTATGGTGAAGACCTGCCGACTCACAGTGTCGTGCTGAAGGATGGCGATGCGGTGTATGTCGACTTGAACCATGATGGCGTCATCGACAACAACGACTATAGCTATGCCATTGGTCACACCGATGATCCTGAGTACACGGCCGGACTGAATATGGGCTTCCAGTGGAAGCGGTTTGAGTTCGGCATGCGATGGACAGCAGCCTGGAATGTCAGCCGTATGCTTGACGAGTGCTTCCGTCAGCCACTCGGTGACCAGCAGGAGAAGGCCTTGCTGCAATATCAGTTCGACAACGTGTGGACACCCGACAATCCCGATCCCAATGCTAAGTACCCGCGTGCTACCAAGCTCAATGCCAGCAACAACTACGCTGCTTCTACTCTCTACGAGGTGGATGCCAAGTATCTCAGACTGAAGAGCGCGCAGATTGCTTATCATTTCGATTTCCCGTGGATGCATAAGATCAAGATGACTGATATGACGCTCCAGCTCTCGGGCTACAACCTTCTGACTTTCTCTCCCTTCAAGTGGGGTGATCCTGAGTCTCGTACCAGCTCGCGTCCAAACTATCCTTTGACACGCTCTTTCGCTGCTACGCTGAAATTGGGATTCTAAGGTTGATCGATAATTATCATTATTAATGAAAGACAACAAGATGAAAACTTTCAATAGAAACCATATATTCTCAGGTCTGGCTTTGGCATTGGCTCTCTTTGCCATAAGCTTTACCTCATGTACCGACGAGTGGAAGTTCGGTGATGCCTTCCTGGAGAAAGCCCCAGGTGGCGACGTGACGAAGGACACCATCTTCAACAATGCCGAGTACACACGCAATTTCTTGTGGAGTTGTTATGCGAAGCAGCACTATGGTCTGCCATTCTGCTGGTTAGGTCATGCGGCCCAAGGTATGAACACAGGCATCATTGATGCACTCTCCGATGAGGTACACAGCCATTGCGACTGGGATGGCGTGAACCGCTTATACTATAGTGGTGCCTATTCTGCTCCTTCTACTGGAGGCAGTGACGGTGGCCGCTTCCCTTACATGAACTATGATGTTTGGGAGTGCGTCCGAGCCTGCTATATCTTCCTCAACAATGTAGACCGCTCGCCATTGGAGGAAAGTGAGAAGACAAGATTGAAGGCGGAGGCTAAATGCTTAATCGCTGAACGCTATTTCGATCTCTTCCGCAACTATGGCGGACTGCCTCTTGTCAAACAAGAATACGAAGGTAACGAGGCAAGTTACGAAATTCCTCGCGCTACTGTCGCAGAGACGGTGAAGTTCATGACAGACCTTTTGGATGAGGCCGCTCCTGAACTGCCTTGGTCACTCGGCGATGATGAGAGCAACTGGGAAGGACGCTTCACCCAGGCCGGTGCCATGGGCTTGAAGGCAAAGATCCTTTGCTTTGCTGCCTCTCCTTTGTTCAACAATGCACAGCCTTACTGCACAGAGGGCGATCAGACCGCCAACACCAACCATCAAACTTGGTATGGCGATTATCAGGAAAGTCGTTGGCAGGATGTCGTAGATGCCTGCAAAGCCTTCTTTGACAAGAATGCACAGAACGGCAACGTCTACGCACTGGTGGAGCCTACAGGTACCACACCAGGGGCTTATCGCTCTGCTTTCCGTAAAGCTTATTCTCAGCGTGGCACCTCAGAGGTCTTGATCTCTACCCGTGCACGTAACAAGGACTCTCACAACTGGGAATATCTGTGGGCAACAGACTTCAACAGCAACGGTGGCTACACGCCTACTGAAGACTATATGGAGCAGTTCGACTGGAAAGACGGACATCCCTTTGATTATGAAGCCCTGGAGGAAAACGGTGATCTCGACACCATGTTCATCCATAAGGGTAAGCCACGTGAGCTCACGCGCGATCCGCGCCTCTATGAGACGATGATCGTCAACGGTACGCTCAACCGCATGGACATCAATGGCAACATGAGTGGTGACCAGGTGGAATGCTGGGACGGTGGTAATGACAAACGCTCGAAAGACGAGAGTGGACAGTATGCCACAGGTATGGCCAACAATAAGTTCTATATGAACCAGGCCAACTCCAGCAACAACTATTGCAACTGGCCTTACCTGCGTATGGCCGAGATGTATCTCATCTATGCTGAGGCTCTGACACAGACCGGGCACATCACAGAGGCCATCCCTTATGTGGATGCCATCCGTGAGCGTGTCGGCTTGAAGGGACTCAAGGCCAGCGGCTATGATGTTTCTACAAAAGACAAGATGATTGCTGCCATCCTGAAAGAACGTAACTGTGAGTTCGGATTGGAAGAGAGCCGTATGTATGATATGATCCGCTATCGTCGCGCCGATCTGTTCAGCAAGCCTCTCCACGGATTGAAGATTCGCCGTCTCGATGCCAATGGTCAACCCAATGATCAGCCTTATAAAGGTAATCATGCAACCGGCGAAGCTTTCCCGACCCGGTTCTCTTATGAGCGTTATGTGCTCTCGAACAAGAGCCGCTCGTGGTGGACAAGTTTCTCTACGAAATGGTACCTTTCTGCCTTCCCGACATCCGAGATCAACAAAGGCTATGGCTTGACGCAGAATCCAGGATGGTAATCCGGTGATGAGTCTATTATTAATGGTAATCTATATATTCAAATAGAAAATTCATGAAACGACAGATATTATTCGCCCTCACGATGATGTCGGCCTTTGCGGCACAAGCCCAGACAGACTCCGCAAAAGTGTCTCGCTATGCTGACACGCCTATCAACATCGGCTTCGGCATCACACAACCTCTTTCAGAAAGCACGATGTCGGTGGCTACAAGCGCTGATGTCAACCGACGGTCCGCAAAGAACATCGGCAACTCTCTCTTTGGTCAGGTGCTTGGCCTCACCACGTTGCAGGGCAGTGGTGACTATGCTTCCTACGAGCCGTCTTTCTTCATACGTGGCTTACAAGGACTCAATGGCTCCTCTCCTTTGCTCCTTGTTGATGGCATTGAGCGCAACATCACCAACATCTCACCCGAAGAGGTGGAACGAGTCACGGTGTTGAAAGACGCGCCCGCAACGGCTCTGTATGGTTATAAAGGCGCTAATGGTGCCATCAATATCATCACCAAACGAGGCAAGTACAACAGTCACGAGATCAAGTTCACATACGATCACGCCTTCAACTGGGAAGCTCGCCGTCCACAGTTTGTTAATGCTTATGACTATGCACTGGGACTCAATGAGGCTTATGCCAATGATGGCCTCGCACCACGCTACGATGCCAATGCGCTCAGCGCGTTCAAGAGTGGCAAGTATCCTTATTATTTCCCTAACGTAGACTGGATTGCCGAGACATTCCGCAACCATGGTTCCAGTGACATCTTCTCGCTGAGCTTCCGTGGAGGAGGCAGTCGCCTGCGCTACTATACCGAGGCTTATCTGGTCAACAATGCCGGATTTATCAAGAATGCCAACCTCAATGATGGTTACAGTACCCAGAATAAGTACCAGAAAGGTAACCTGCGTACCAACCTCGACATTGATCTGACCTCCACGACGTTGTTGTCTGTAGACCTTGACGGTGTGCTCTTGGAGGCATCCCGTCCCGGTCTGTCCAGTGACAACCTCTGGGGTAAGATCTATACGGTGCCCGCCGCTGCCTTCCCGATCAAGACAGAAGATGGCCTGTGGGGCGGCAATGCTACGTGGGACGGCTACTCCAATCCGGTTGCTCTGACCGAAGGTCGTGCTTACAGTAAAGCACATACGCGTGCGCTCTTCGCCAATGCTACATTGAAGCAGGATCTCTCTTCTGTGACGAAAGGACTGAGTGCTTGGACTCGTATCGCTTATGACAATATCGCTGCTTACTGGGAGAACCACACCAAAGAGTATAAATATGGTATGAAGTCGGTCACTGGATGGAAAGACGGTGAGCCTTCGGAGTACAGCACCTATACCGGTGGCAAGGAAAGCAACATGAGCAGTGACTCTAAGCTCGACTGGCAAAACAAAAACTTCAACTGGGGCATCGGCGTGAACTACGACCGTTCCTTCGGTGAGCACGCTATCCAGAGCGTGTTGATGTGGAACTATGAGTATCGCAACTGGGACGGACAGAACAACACTTGGTACCGTACTACCGCCTCTTGGTATAACCACTATGGCTTCAAAGGCCGCTACTTTGCGGATCTGTCTCTGAGTCTGGCCACGAGCAACAAACTTGCTCCGGGGCACCGCACGGCTCTGAATCCCACCTTCTCCCTTGCCTGGCTGGCTTCGCGTGAGAACTTCCTCAAAGATGTCTCATGGATAGATTTCCTTAAGGCACGTGCCTCCTGGGGTATTGTCTCTATTGACAACATTCCGGGCGAAGGCTACTGGGAGCAGGTGTTCACGGGCGGTGGCAGTTATCCCCTGGGATCCAACTACGATAGTTACAGTGGCTGGAAAGAGGATCGTTTGGCTTCGCTCAACAGCACACACGAGAAGGCTGAGAAGTGGAACATCGGTGTGGACGGTACTTTCTTCAAAGGATTGAACCTTACCCTCGACGGCTATTATCAGCATCGCTATGATCAGTGGGTGCCCTCAAGCGGTAAGAACTCGTCGGTGGCTGGTGTCAACTTCCCTTATGTCAATGGCGGTATTGTCAACAGTTGGGGCTTTGAGGCCGGAGCGCAGTGGAATCATGAGATTGCACCGGCTCTCAACCTTGTAGCAGGAGTCAACTACACACTGGCAAAGAACAAGATCAAGGAAGAGTATGAGGAGCCGCGCGAGTATAGTTACCTCGAGCGTACTGGGCAGCCTGTCGGTGCAATCTTCGGCTATCAGGCTATCGGCTTCTTCAAAGATCAGGCTGATATCGACAATTCTCCTGTTCAGCGTCTGGGCACAGAGCCTAAGGCCGGTGACATCAAGTTCAAGGATCAGAATGGCGACAATGTCATCGATGAGCAGGATCAGGTGCGTATGGGGTACAACACTTCCTGCCCGGAAATCTACTATTCCTTTAACCTCGGCTTGGAGTATAAGGGGCTGGGCTTCTATGCCATGTTCCAAGGTGTAGGAAACTATACCGCTATACTCAATACCCAGTCTGTGTGGAAGCCTTTGGTGGGCAACACCAATATCGGACAATATTACTACGAGCATCGTTGGACACCGGCAACAGCCGAGACAGCCCAGTATCCTCGCTTGTCTTCACAGGACAACAAGAATAACTACAACACTAACTCGGTGTGGCTCGCTAACCGCAACTTCCTCAAGCTGCGCAATGTGGAGATCTACTACAATTTCCCGAAATCGCTTCTCGCCCGTACCCGCTACATCAACAAGGCTAAGCTCTATGTGCGTGGTGTGGACTTGCTCTGCTTCGACCACATCAAGCGCGCCGATCCGGAGAACTATGGAGCCAACTATCCGCTTAACAGATCCGTCAATGTTGGTCTCGCACTGGGATTCTAAACTTCTAATCAAGACAAGATTATGACAATCAAAAATATCATATTGTTAGGAACGCTCGCCGTAGCAACTTTCGCGTCGTGTAGCGACGAGATGGACTATAAGGAGTACTCCAACTACGACAAGAACTATGTCTTTAACAATTTCGACAATACCGTTGGCTTTGTCACCAACATATACAGTTATCTCGACTATGACTACGGAATTGTAGGTGAAGGCATGCTTGCCTCTGCCTGTGATGAGGCTGAGTATTCCTGGCGCTCAGGAAGCATCAACAATTTCACCAATGGTGCGCTCAGTGCCAACAACGCTCCTTCGTTCTTTGGCTTCTATGGTGGCATTCGCGAGGCCAACTACTTCCTTGCCAACTATAAGGACTGTGACTTCTCAGAGTATCAACTCAATAAGGACTACGCCAACCAGATGGCTCGCTTCAACCGCCTGCCTTATGAGGTACGCTTCCTGCGTGCTTACTTCTATTTCAAGTTGGTAAGCTACTATGGCGATGTGCCGTTCTACACGGATGTTATCAGCACCGACGAGGCTAATGCCTTGGGTCGCACACCGGCTAAGGACGTGCTCGACTTCGTGGTCAAAGAGTGCGACGAGATTGCTCCTCATCTGCCTATTAGCTATGGTACGCTGGAGAACGATGCTGCTGCCGGCGAGACAGGACGTGTCGGACGCTTGGCCGCCATGGCCTTGAAGGCGCGTGCGCTGCTCTATGAGGCAAGTCCGCTGTTCAACACCAGTGGTGACAAGGAGCTCTGGCATCAGGCTGCACTGGCCAGCAAAGCTGTCATCGATACATGCGAGGAAAATGATCTCTTCTTGGGTCAGTACAAGAATCTTTGGGGAACCGACAACTGGCAGAACGACGAAGTTCTCTTGGCACGTCGCATCGGTGATCTCAACTGGCTGGAAACCAATAACTATCCCCGTGGTGTGGAGAATGGTAAGGGCGACAACTGTCCGACTCAGACACTGGTCGACGCTTATGACATGAAGTCTACTGGTAAGGCATGGGATGACGACAACAGTGGATTCGATCCTGCAAAGCCGTACAATGACCGGGATCCCCGACTGGCACTTACTATCGCTGTCAATGGTGAGAAGAACTGGCCATCGTACAATGGCACTCCTTTGGAGACTTACTATGGCGGCGCGAATGGCGAGCCGCTCACCGGAGCTACGCCGACGGGTTACTACTTGAAGAAGCTTCTCGACGGATCGGTGAATATCTCCTCTGTCAACAGCAATACGAAGCGGCACTCTTGGGTTCTCTTCCGTTTGGGAGAATTCTATCTCGATTATGCTGAGGCTGCCTTCCGCTATTTAGGCGGTGCTGATGCTACCAGTGCCGAGTTGACCATGTCTCCGCGCGAAGCACTCAACCAAACTCGTGTGCGCGCTGAAATGCCGGAGTTCCCGGAAGGTATGAGCAATGACACGTTCTGGAAGAACTATGAGAAAGAGCGTATGGTAGAACTGGCTTTTGAGGATCATCGCTACTTCGACATTCGCCGTTGGAAAGAGGGACCGCAGCATGCCAACATCACAGAGATGAAGATCACCAAAAACAGCGACGGTTCGTTCTCCTATAAACGTCAGATCGTAAAACGTGTTTGGGACGACAAACTCTACTTCATGCCCATCCCTCACTCCGAGATGATGAAGCACACCAGTCCTGACTTCAAGCAGAATCCCGGCTATTAATGTTATTGTATGTTTCGTTTCATCATGCCCTGGTGAATGCAAGGGCTCTTAATACGCATAACATGAAAATATTTAAATATCTATTCGCCGCTGCAATAGCCTGCGCTGCCTTTGCTTCCTGCGACGATAACTTCACAAATATTGAAGAGGCGGGCTATCTCGCCCAGCCCAAGACCATTGATGCATCCTCTGTGACCTCGGAGGCTCTGCCTGGCGCAATCAAACTGAGATGGACGGTACCGGCAGATTCGAGTTTCTCCTATATGAAGATCTCGTATGTCAATCCGGCTAATCAGCAGAAGGTGACAAATGTCGTCTCGATCTATACCGACTCGTTGCTGATCACCAATACCTTGAAACGCTATGGCGATTACACGTTCACTTTCCAGGCTTTTAATGATAAGGGCGATGCCGGACAGCCTGTTGAGGTCAAGGCTCAGTCGGGCGCTGTGCCTCCAACGATTTCTTATGAGAAAGAGGATGAGGTGAAACTCTCTGCCGACCAGCTCAGCACTGACGATCAGGAACCTTCAGAGGGTCCGATTAAGAATCTTGTTGATGGCAACTCCAACACCTTCTTCCATACGCGGTGGTCATCTCCACAGAAGCCAATGCCGCAATATGTGCAGATCGATTTCAAGGAAGCTCATCAAGTGTTCATGCTTTACTATCAGAACCGTAATGGCTCGCAGCGCCCGCCAGCAGCTTTCGAAATTCAGGTGAGCAACGACGGCCAGAGCTGGGAAAAGGTCTTTGAGGTGAGCAGTGGACTGCCAACAGCGAAGTCTTCGGAGTACACTACACCTGGCATTGACGCTGGCAAGTCATTTACTCATCTACGCTTTGTCGTTACCCGTGAGGCTTCGAACAGCAGTTTCTTCTGCTTGGCAGAAATGAAGATCTACAATGCCAAGAAGATTGTGTACGATCCTGAGAATGACTAATGTCGTTTATGATAATATTAAAGTAAGTTGATAAGGGGGATATGCCGATCGGCTTTGGCATATCCCCTTTTCTTTCTCCTGACCGGCGTGGCATGGAGAAAGAAAGCTACACATTATTATATATATAGCTACACATTATTATATATAGAACACTGATAACGATATTATCTATAGAAAGCAGATAAAGATGACAAACTATCGACAAATATCTCTGCTCGCTATTTGCCTGTCCTTCTTCTTCTCTCTCTCCGCAGCAGCGCAGAAGCCGATGGAGGGAGGACTGTGGAAAGACACGAGCGGGAAGCATATCAACGCACATGGAGGAAATATCATCCAGTATCGCGGCACTTATTATTGGTATGGTGAGAAACGCAGCAACAACGGACCGGTCAGCTCGCTCGGCGTGAGTTGCTACACTTCCAAGAATCTTCAGGACTGGACGTCACGCGGCTTGGTGCTCAGCGTGACCGACGATACCAACAGCGACATACAGCGGGGATGCATCATTGAGCGGCCGAAGGTGGTGTACAACACTCGGACGAAACAATTCGTGATGTGGTTTCATCTTGAGTTGAAAGGGCGGGGCTACGAAGCTGCCCGTGCTGCGGTGGCGGTCAGCGACAATCCTATGGGACCGTTCCGCTTTGTGCGGTCGTGTCGCGTCAATGCGGGTTGCTATCCGATAGGCTTCTGTCTGCCCGACACTACCGACTTGCGCCATCAGCTGCTCTTTCCCGAGTTGCAGACTTGGTGGACACCGGAATGGCGGAAACAGATCGAGCGTGGCATGTTTTTCATGCGTGATCTCGAAGGCGGACAGATGGCACGTGACCAGACGGTGTTTGTCGATGACGACGGCAAGGCTTACCACATCTTCTCGTCCGAGGATAATATGACGCTCAACATTGCTCAACTCACCGATGACTACCTCCGTCATAATGGTTCGTTTGTTCGTGTGGCTGCCGGTGGACAGAACGAGGCGCCGACGATCTTCAAGCAGAATGGTACTTACTGGATGATCACCAGTGGTTGTACGGGCTGGGCTCCTAACGCTGCCCGCCTCTTTACTGCCAAGAATATCTTCGGTCCGTGGACGCAGCTGCCCAATCCTTGCCGGGGCGAGGGCGCTGAAACGACATTCGGCGGACAGGGTGCTTATATATATAAGGTGGTGGATGCAAAGCTTTACAAGCAGTTTGGCGGTGCCGAGTATCTGTTCATGGCCGATGTGTGGAAACCCAAAGAGTTAGGTAATAGCGGCCATCTGTGGATTCCGATCCGCTTCGAGGACGGCAAGCCTGTGCTGAAGCGGTAAACCACTAAAAACTTAAGAATATCGACAAACGATTGTAAAAACACGACCGTTTGTCGATATTCTTTTATAATTTTGTAGTGACAATAACGAAAACAACGTTTCAGTATCACACTAAGCCGAAATCATCATGAAAACAGAATTATACATTATCATCGCTGTCTTGTTTCTCCTGACCATCATCATGATCTGGTGGGGCGTAAAAACATTCCTCGATATACGTAGGAGACAGAAAGAGTGGAAGAAGCCTCACCCCCATGCCCCTCTCCGAGGGAGAGGGGAGTGATTACTTTTGCGGGTGCCTTGTGGTGCTTAGGCGGTTGAATGTCTTCAGGAAAAAGTAGTGTTGCATCTTATCAATTTTAGGTCATCGCCAATTGCATCATGTAACATAAAGGATGGTGGCTCATTCACCCTTCACCCTTTGAAGGTAATCTCTATTGTGACGCGAGACGCATTACCTCCTACATCGGCTACTGCTATGTAAGTTTTGGCTGGAATAGATGCGATCGCGTGGTATTATATCCCCACCCCGTGGGGGTGGGGGAAAAGGATCGTGAGGGATTATTGTCTATTCAGAGCTTTATCTCGCATTTCTTTCCTGTGTATTCTACGGTCTGCTCTGCCTTCTTGCCGTTGCCATCAACGGCGATGATGCGGAAGCGGCGACGGGTAAGCATGCCCTTGTAGGCGCCCTTGCGGGTGCCAATGGTCAGCGTGTGCGTAGCCTCGTCATAGTCAAAGGGGATGAGCGTGTAGCGGCCGTGCTCATAGTTGTAGTTGTTGCCCTCGTCCTCGTAGAGCTCAAAGTGGCCGTTGGCACCGCAGTAGACTTTCACCTCCAGATCATCCCAAGGCTTCTCTGTACTGTATTGTACGTCGGGGCCAAAAGGCAGGATGGCACCGGCCTTGACATATACCGGCATGATGTCGATAGGGCAGAGGCGCTGGATGGTTTGACCGCCAGCGTGTGGCTGGTCGTCCCAGAAGTCATACCACTGTGTGCCTTTTGGCAGATAGACCGTCGTTGGCGCTGCGGCCTTGCTGACGTTGGGGTAGATCAGATGACCACGCTTCTTGCTGTCCTTCCACGTATACATTGGGTCTGTGACCGGTTTGACGAGCAGACTGCGGCCGAAGAGATACTCGCTGTTCAGCGTTGCGGCATGACGGTCGTTGGCAAAGTCCATGACCAGCGCACGCATCATCGTACCGCTGTGGAGCACGCAATCGGCAGCTGAACTGTAGGTATAGGGTAGCAGACGGTAGCGCAGACGGATGTACTTCACGATGGCATCGTAGCACCAGTCGCCCGCTTTACCGAAACGATACAGCTCACTGACCATCGGCGACGAGCAGTGATTGCGCATCAGCGGCATGAAGGCCCCCCATTCCATCCATCGCGTTTGCAACTCCTGCAGGGCAGGGTTGTGCGGATCTTGCTCAAACTCCCAGTAGAAGAAACCGCCGAGATCGGTGTTCCAGTAGGGAATGCCGCAGAGTGAATAGTTCAGTCCTGATGGAATCTGCTGCTTCATTTCCTGCCACGAGGCGAGGATGTCACCGCTCCAAGAGAACGTGCCGTAGTGCTGGATGCCGAAGGAAGCACTGCGTGTCATCATCAGCGCACGTTTCGCGTTGCCTTCTTTGGTGGCGCGCTGATGGTCGTAGATGCCCTTGTTGTGCACGAGTGGGAAAGCATTCTTCACGCTTCTCCACGATCCGTCGGCCGTCAACCAGTCGTCGTCACCGGGTTTCTCGAAGTGGTCGGGCTCTGAGGAGTCGGTCCACCATGCGTCAAAGCCCATCTTCTGTAGGTTGGTCAGATACTTCCAATAGATGTTGCGGGCTTTGGGGTTAAAGGCATCGTAGACTTTCACGCCCTGGTTTCTTGGCCACGTGTCGAAGGGATAGAGGGCTCCGATGGCGTTGAGCTCTTTATATTGATCGGTCCATGGTCCGAAGTTAGCCCAGATAGAAATCATCAGATGACCGTTGTTGCGATGGACATAGTCTACCATCTCCTGCGGACTCTTGATGCGCGGCTGCTGCGGCTTGAGGTTTTTCATGTCGCCAGGCAGGTAGCGTTGCCAGGCAGGATCACCCACCTTATTAATATAGTAGGGGTTCATGAAGCGCATGGCATTCCAGTTGGAGTCGCATCCCCAGTATTGCCAGTCCTGTACCATCGCGTCGACAGGAATCTTCAGTTCACGGTATTTGTCGAGCACGCCGACGAGTTCATCGCTGGTCTTATAGCGTTCGCGACACTGCCAGAAGCCCATGGCCCACAGCGGCGGTAGCGTAGCCTGTCCTGAGAGTTCACGTACGGAGGCGATGACACCGTCGGCAGTTCCGTCGCGATAAAGGAAGTAATAATCGACAAACGGTGCCACCTCACTGCTCATCATTGTCTCTGCGGCAGTGTCGTCGAACTGCGATCGTCCGGCGTTGTCCCAATAGAGACCGTATCCTTTGCCGCTGAGGAAGAAAGGAATAGATATGTAGGTGTTGTGGTTCCACATCTCCACCTTTTGTCCGCGGTGGCTCATGAGTGTGTCACGAAGTTGTCCGAGTCCATACACGGCTTCATCGTCTGCCAGTCGGAACCCTTGTCTGACCTGATATTTTCCGTGGTCCACCTCGTGGGTGCAAGGTGTGAAGAGACTACCGGTGGCTTGCAGCAGTTCCTTGCCTTTGTTGTCGGCAAAGGTGATGTGGCCTGTCCGTAGGTCGAGGGTGGCGTTGAGCATCGACGAGCTAAGCTTGAGCTTGCCGTCACGCTCTTCCTCGGTGATGGGCTCCGTGACGTTCTGTCCGGGTTTCAGCAGCACTGAGTAACTCTTTTTCTGAATGTTTGTGTCCGTACCGGGAAACACTCTCACGCGCACGATCGATGGCGAGCAGAAGCTCAATTCAGTGGCGTGTCCGTCGACAACGCGGCAGATGCCGGTAAGGTTTTTACGTTTGGCAGCATGGAGCGGCAGCAACAGTGCCAGCAAGAGCACCAAAAGGATCGTCTTTTGTTTTGTCATATCATTGATTTGTTTAGGTATAGCCTTTCTCACTCGCAAAGATAAGACATTTTCTTTAATGTGCAAAAGAAAAGCTGGGGAATGGAAGGCAAGCAGTGTTTTCTTCGACAGAGAGGCAGATAAAAAGACAGAGTAATAAAGACCTTTTCCTTCATTTCCCACATTCCAATAGTATTGTCCCTTGAAAGTAATCCCCCCCCCTGGAGAGGGACTGGGGGTGAGGCTGTTTGTATTCTTGATACCATCGGAGATGGTGCGTTAAAAAAGTCTGGTACGTTTTTAGAGCCGCTCTATCTCTTCTTCTGACAATCCGGTGATCTTGGCAATAAGGTCTGTGGCTATGCCGGCAGATTTCATGGCTTTTGCGTGGCTGATGGTTGCATCTCGTATTCCTTCCCTTCTGCCTTCCTCCTTCGCTGTGTCCATGCCGTTTTTGATGTCGCGGTAGGCGTTGCTGCTGAGCTCGTAGTCACGCAGCTCATTGGTATCGAACTTTGAAATCTCTGCTGTGGAGAATAGCTGTTCGAAGACACGTCCTTGCAACTCGGCAGGACGCGCGAAGAGGTGCTGCATATTCTTCAAGGCAAAGAGCCATTTGTCAAGAGTGGTCTTCAGTTCTCCCAACTCCTTATGGAAGCAAGCCAACTCAACATAGATGTAGGTGAGCTTGTCATAAAATACCTTTTTAGAATGTATATCCATGAGCTTCACCTCCTTGTACACCCCACTGTCGCTCTGCTTGTCCTCGGGGAAGGTGAAGTTGAGGATGCCGATGGTATAAACGGGACTGAGCTTGTAGTCCCAGACGCCGCGCTTGCCCTGCTCAGCTACAGGGAATGTGGAATAGTAGATGGAACGGTCCTTATAGAATTCCTGATAGACATTCTGCATCTCTACAATAAAGCGTGAGCCGTCCTTGGCCTGGCAATAGACGTCAAACACAGCACGGCGCTCCTCGATGTTCGTTCCGAGCTGCTCGCTGTTGCGGTAGGTGACATCGCTCACCTCGCGCTCACCCTCAAGCAGTGCGTTGAGAAAGTCGATGAGCAGCGCCTTGTTGAACGGCGTGCCGAAGATACGCTTGAAGCCGAAGTCGGTCAGCGGATTGATGTATCTTTCCGTGTAGTTGGTGTCCATTGCGTCCATCATCGTCTGTGTCTAAATGATTACTCTCTGCAAATATCGGAAAAAAACAGCAAATAAGCAAGAGACAAACGTCTTTTTTGTCACTTCTGCGTCTCTTTGTGAGATTTCGTTTTATTTGTACTCACACGGAATGTTTTTTCTCTCACATGAACGTCCATGAATTGACCATGAATTCCTCATAAATAATCGTGGGAGAGTGTCACACAGATCTCCACAGATCCTTGCGTTCGCCATTTCACCCGATAGGATAGTTACGCATCTGTGTAGATCTGTGAGAAATAAAAAGGCTCAGTGGGACATGGAGTAAAATGGTCCACTCTTTACGAATCGACGCGAAGAGCTCTCGGCCCGCATGCGTGCAGATTCGTGGAAGAATATGTCTTTTATGTCTTTCTGTCTATAAAGCGACCGTCTTTCTGACTTCATCCAATTTGTCTTATAAAGTGACAATTTTCCGCCCACGAGAATCGATTCTTTTTCACGAAGACCTACTTTGCTCTGATTTTTGCGAAAATCAGTGTGTTTTTATAAATTACTGATAATAAGGATGTTATAAAGGTAGAGGCTTTTTGATCGTATCAACTCGGCTTTCTTAGGCAAAATTCTCTAGGGAATTTTTGGTCAGAAAGGCTTTCTGATGCTGTCATCACGCTTAGATGACCATGTCATCTCGCCTTTCTGACCATGTCATCTAAGCGTGATGACAACATCAAAGTGCCTTTCTGAGCTGCAGGTAGCGCAAAAGTCGAAGAAAGAAGTCGGTTTTGTGTGGGTTCGATGATGGGAAGCCGATTTTGTGTTCTCTAGATTGCGAGTGAACGCGGAGGGTGTTTTGTAAGGAAAAACAACCTTCTATTACATATCACTATTCATGAAACAGTTCTTAGAATACCTCTTGCACAGCGCCATAGAGAATACGAAGAAGTCTTCGCTCTGGAGTGTGTGCAGAAAACATACCTATAACGATCATTAAGTTCTGTCTTATTGAACATTGAATCATCATGAATTAACCACAAATTATTCATTAATTATTAAATTAATGAGAAATTCATGGTTAATTCATGGACATTCATGTTTAAAAACGGGTTACTGTTCATGAAAGTCAGGAATGTGATACGGAGAAATTAGCATAAAAAAATCCTCACAACCATTATGGGTTGTGAGGAATTTCGGTGTTTTTTGCAGGACTATTCCACCGTCACCTTTGTGATGGTGTAGCCATTGCCGACCATCAGGAAACCATTTTGGTCATTAAGGAGCTGGATGGAGAGGTCGGTGAGTTCGTATTCGAGCACCTGGCTGCCACTGATCATGATGTCACCACGCTCGGGATCACCCTTGCCCGTGAGCAGGTTGTTCCACCAGGCTGTGGTTGCCGTGCCCTGACCTTCTCCATTAACATAGACTTTGAGAATGGTACCGGCGTGGACATGATTGATGAAGTCGTCCTTGAGCGCGTCGAAGGGTGTGCCCCACGTGACGTTGAAGCTGCCTTCCCACAGCGTCTCGCTCTTGTCGGGATAGGGCTCGTTGGTGATCTTGATCGTGCCGCCGCCATACTGCTGTCCGGCTGCGTCCTGGAGGACCACACGGTAGTCGCCCTCAGCCAGGTCAGCCGGAATGGCGAGCGTCAGATTGCCGTTCTCAGCACTGACGACGGTAGCCTCTTTGCCACCGATGAACACTTTGGCGACCTTGCCGAGGTTGGCGCAGCCGTGGATCGTGGTCTTGGCTCCCGGTGCCACCCACAGATCCTTGGCCTTCGTGCCTAACACAGGATCGCCGTCGGCGGGCGTGATGACCACACGTGTCGTGCGTGAGGTGGAGAGACCCTTGGTCGTTGTAGCCACGATTTTCAGCTCATGGTCACCGGCGAGCAGCGGCTGGTCGATAGAGTCGCCCTCGTGGATGAGCTGTCCGTCGAGGTACCACGAGATCGTCGTGTAGTGACGTGGCGTAGCGATGATGTTAAACACGAAATTGTTTGTACGGCTTTGCGTGACGAGTACCTGTGGCTGACCGTCCTTCCACTCAGGGATATTGGTGTTGAGGATGCGCGGCGCGTCGGTCTCCTCGGCTGTGAAGAATGGATCATCGTCGGAAGAGCAGGCCGTGAACGCAGTGGCGGCACAGGCCATCATCAGCAGTCCGAACGCGCGCAGAGCGATATGCTTGATTGTTTTCATGGTTGTCGTTGTCTTGAATTGTTGGTTGTTCTATTGACCCGCCAGACTATTTTGTGCTGTCGGGTCAGATCGATGAATTCTACTTGACGTTGATGTCCTTGGTGTCCCACCACAGGCGGTGGTGCCAGTCGTCGTTGCCACCCATGCGCTGGAGCGCCTCGTCGTAGTTCTTGCTGTTGTACTTCGACTCAAGCATCGGGTACTTCAGGCGTACCGGCGTGGTGAGGTTCTTATCGTCGTAGGTGAAGTCGCTCTCAAACTTAGCCAGCTTTGAGCGGTCCTTGAGCACCGGATAGTCGCTGCGGCGCAGGTTGGCCCAAGCCTCGGCGGGGTTCATCATGTGCAGGATCCAGGCCTGCGTGTTGATATTTTCCTTAGGATTGTTGCCGAGCGGGTTGGCAGCTATGAACTTGCTGATCTCTTCGTCGGAGATCTTTTCCGATGCCGTGAGATAGTAATCGTTGAGCATCTTCATCGAGGCGCGCACGCCGTCTTCATAGAGCTGTTCGGCGTCGCCACTGACATTCCATCCCTTGGTCTTTGCCTCCGCCTTGAGGAAGTCGACCTCGGCCGACGTGATGAGTATGCCGGGACGGTCAGGCATCTCAAAGTCGATGTTGAGCGCGGGTCGCATCATGCGTGCGTTGAAGTTGCTCTGATCGTATCCTGCGGCAGGATCGTCCTTGACCAGCTTGTCCAAAGTAGGAATCTCGGAGTTTGCCGGCGCGTTGATCCAGTTGTTCCACCAGGCAGCTCCCGGGTCGCATGGCGCCTCTGCGGTGTTGCTGCGCTTGAGGTAAGCGACCACCTCGTCGGTGAGATCGTGGTTGCCCTCACGGTCGGGCGTGATCTCAGAGCGCTTCGTGTTGATGTAATGGCGGCAGATACGGTACAGACGCGGGTCGCCGGTCTGCTGCATCAGATCGAAGAAAGTAGAACTGACGAATGTCGGTGAGGTAGGATCCTGACCGTAGAGAATCTCGCCGAGCGCGTTGACGCGGAAGTCATACTCCTCTGCGCCCTTATAGAGCGTGAAGGGTTCGTTGGCATAGATGACATAAGCGTTTTGCGAAGCATCGGCGATGTAGCCGTGCGGATCGTTGAGCGCAGCCTCGAATTCCTTCTGAGCCTTCTCGGGGTTGACATCTGAGATGCGCATGGCAAAGCGCAGACGCAGGCTGTTGGCATAGCGTTGCCAAGCTTGTCGGTCACCTTTGAGACTGGTCACGTCACCCGTGATGCGGTCGTTGGCATTGTCGAGTTGGTCTACGCAAGCCTTGAGCTCTGTGAAGAAAGCGTTGTAGATGTCCTCTTGCTTGTCATAGACAGGATTGGAGATGCCTTTGATATATCCCAGTCCGGCTTCGGAGTAGGGAATGTCGCCATAGGTGTCGGTGAGCACCGACATCAGGTAGACGCGGTGGATGCGCAGCACGGCGTTGAGTGCAGGCTGGCTTTCCTGTGTGGCGTTGATGGCGTCGACGAGGTTCTTGATAGCCACGGAGTAGTAGCGATCCCAGAGCAGACGGCTCTGGTCGTCGTTGGCGTGTACGCTTCCGGCATAGTTGGTCACGTTCCATGCACCGGCGAAGTGCTGTGTAAAACCGGTGATATAGCTGCGGTAAGTGTCCATGAGGCTGAAGTCGCCATAGGTCTGGAGCAGTGACGTGGTCAGCTGGTTGTTGGGGTCGATGGTCTCGCTCTTACTGTCATCGGTGTTGACCGAGGCCATGTGGTCGTCGGAGCACGATGTCATCACGCCTGCGGCCAGCGGCAATGCGAAGGCCAGAGAGAGCAGGCCCTTACCTGTATATTTCTTGATGAGTGATTTCATGATTGCTTGATATTTTAGGGATGGAGCCTTTGTGGCTGCCATTCGTTGTTTAGAACTTCACGTTGACATTGAGACCATAGCTGCGGCGGGAAGGCAGCGAGCCATACTCCAGTCCGAGTCCAGAGGTGTTGTAGCCGGAGTCCGGGTCGATGTTGGGGATGTTCTTCCACACGATGAATGGGTTGCGGGCCACGAAACTGACGGTAAGTCCTTTGACAAAGCTGCCCAGCATCTTCTCGGGGAAGGTGTAGCCGAAGGTGATCTCACGGCACTTGACATAGGAGTTGTCATAGATAAACATCGAAGGAGCGTTGTCGGCGGCACTCTTCCAGTAAGCCTCGGGATTGACGGGAATGTCGTTAGCCTTGAAGCTACCGTCGGCCTGCTCGATGACGCCTGGGACAACATAGCCGCGGGCATTGCCCTCGGCGCGCCATTCAGCGATCGTCTTTCCGGCAGCGAGGCGTGCTTCTTCAGACTGATACCACTCCTCGCGTCCGGCGAGTGTCTCTTTGGCCTTACCGGTCTGGTAGGCCGAGCGCATGGACATGGAGAAGAGATCAGCGCCAACCTTCACGTCGAAGGAAGCCGAGAGACGGAAGTTCTTGTAGGTGAAGGTGGTGTACCAGCCGCCTGTCCAGTCCCAAGAAGCATTGCCGAGCACGTGAGTCTTGTCGTCGACGATCGGCATACCGGTCTCAGAGTTGATGATGACCTGCCCGTCGGCATTGCGCTTGAAGTCCTTGCCGACGATGGAACCATAGTTCTGACCCACCTCAGCGCCGACGCTCACGCCGCACCAGGTGGCCTTCTCAAGTTCGAAATAGTCCATGCCGTCGACGAGCTTCTTCACCTTATTATTATTCTTGGAGAAGTTCACGCCCAAGTCCCAGGCGAAGTCCTTGAGTTGCAGGGCACGTCCGTTGAGGGCAATCTCCACGCCCCGGTTCTGAATCTCACCGGCATTGATGAGTCGGTTGGCATAGCCGCTGGTGGAAGAGGAGGCCAGCCGGATGATCTGGTCGCGCGAGTTCTGATTGTAGTAAGTGACGTCGAGTCCCATGCGATAGTTGAAGAACTTCATCTCCAGACCGAGCTCATAGGAGCTGGTCATCGTAGGCTTGAGGTCCTTGTTGGGCTGGGTATAGTTGTTGATCATGCCGATGGTAAAGCCCGGATAGCTGTATTTTGCTGTCGCGTAGTTCAGCGCGAGCTGATAAGGATCGGTGTCGCTACCTACCTTTGCCCAAGAGGCGCGCACCTTACCAAAGCTGATGATGCGCTTGTTCTTGATGAATTCCGAGAACACCATGCTGCCCGATACGGAAGGATAGACGTAGGTGTTATGGTCGAGAGGCAGGGTAGAACTCTTGTCGCCACGCAGCGTGCCTTCAAGATAATAGGTATGCTTATAGCCCAGTGAGGCGCTGCCGTAGAGCGAGTTGATCTGCTTCTTATAAGTGTCTTGCTGTACGTGCTGCTCGGAGTAGTTCATGATCGTCTCCAGATTCATCATCTGCTGGTTGAGGCCCTTCATCGTGTAGGTCTTGTTGTCGACCTTGAAGATGTTACCGCCAAACGTGGCGTTGAGGTCAAAGTCGCCCCAGCTGTGGTTGTAGAGCATGAGGAGCTCGGCGTTGAGCGTGCGGTTGTGGAACACCTGGTTAGTCAGTGAACCGGCGGCCTGGCCCGGCGTGGTCTTTGCCACAAAGTCGTCGAAGGTCATGTTGTTGATGTCTGTACCCACGGTGCCCTGGAGTTTCAGTCCCTCGGCAATGTTCCAGATAGCCTTGCCGGTGAAGCGGAAGACATCCTTGGCGGAAGTATTCTTGTTTTTGTAAAGATCCCAGTACGGGTTCTTATTGTATTGGTCGAGTCCGTTCCAGTTGGCATAGGTGCCGTCAGCGTTCTGATAGGTGCGCAGCCACGCCTGGTTGTAGGTGGAGGCGAGCGTCATCAGGTTCTTGCCGACATTGCTCTGCGAGTCGCCGAGTGCGGGACGGTTCTTCACATTCTCGCGTGTGTAGTTGGCGGTGAAGTCAAAGTCTACGGGTCCGGCCGATGTGGTGGCACGCAGGTTGAAGTTGTCGCGGCTCATGTGGGTGTTGGGCAGGATGTCCTTGTTGCGCATGTCGGTCATGGAGAAGCGTACGCCTGTCTTACCCGAACTGACGGAGAGCACGGCGGTGTTTTGTGCGGTGAGACCCGTGCGGAAGAAGTTCGAGGTGTTGTTGGGCCAGATCTGGAAAGGACGCTGCTGTCCGTCGAAGTACTTCACGAGGTAGTCGTCGGCCTTCGGTCCCCAACTCATGTTGGTACCGGAAGTGGTCGTTTCGAGATACTGTCCGCCGTTGCCCATACCATAGACCTGCTGGATGTTGTCCCATTTGGCCAACTGCTTGTCCATGGTGATGCTACCGTTGTATTCCACGCTGACCTTGTCCTTGGCGGCTTTCTTCGTGGTGATGAGGATCACGCCATGTGAGGCGCGGCTGCCGTAGAGCGCGGAGGCAGCAGGACCCTTAAGGACAGTCATCGTCTCGATGTCGTCGGGGTTGATAGCTGAGATGCCGTCGCCGAGATCGTAACCGCCAGCCTGTCCGGCACTGCCGAAGTTGGTATTGTCCAAAGGCACGCCGTCGACGACATAGAGCGGCTGGTTGTTGCCCGTCATCTCGGTGTTACCACGGAGCAACACACGTGTGGAACCACTGGCACCACCGGCTGTGTTCTGCACCACGAGGCCGGCGACCTTACCAGCGAGCGAATTGATGACATTGGTCTCCTTGGCTTTGGTGAGTTCGTCGCCCTTGATCTCGCTGAGGCCGTAGCCCAGTGCCTTGCGGTCGCGCTTGATGCCGAGCGCGGTGACGACGACCTCCTTGAGGTTCTTGCTGTCTTCGCTGAGGGTGACCTTCATGCCTGCTGAGGCCTTCACGGTCTTGGGCTGATAACCAAGATAAGAGATGACGAGCTCCGTGCCGGGCGCTACGTCGAGGGTGAAGTGGCCGTCCATGTCGGTGACAGCACCCTGGTTTTTACCTTTCACCATCACGCTGGCGCCGATGATGGGTTCATTGCCGTCGGTGACGGTACCCTGGATTGCATGGCTCTGTTGCGTGGTGCTCACTCCCGGAGTCTCAGCACTGAAAGCAGACTGGACGTTGAGAGCAAGAAGAGCGGCGCAGACGCTGGTCATGCACAGAAGATTCCGATTACTTTTCTTCATTGTCTGTATACTTAGGTTTTTATTTATTTCGGTGTTATTAAACTGGTTGCAAAGTTAGGTTTTATATGTCTTACAGAGGTTAGAATACTGACAATGAAGGTTTCGTAGCTGACATAAGCGATAGGTACTGAACAAAAGACATAGTAACATAAGGAACAAAGAAATGGTTTTATCTTGGGTTGGGAAGATAAAGACAGATTCTTAACCTACATTGTTCATGGAGATTATCATTCACACGAATATCCACGAATTAGCCACGAATTTCTCAAAAATATTAATTTATGAATAATTCGTGGTCAATTCTTGATAATTTAATGTTTAAATAGAGTAAAGTTAATGTTCGTGAATAATGCAGGTTAAGTATATAAGCTTAAAGCGGAGAAGCAACTGAAAATATAGGCTGTTATCGGTTGCCAACTTAAAAGATATGTAACGCCTTTTTAGCTCAAAGAAATAGGTAGGTTTCTTGCCGGTACGTTTCTCGTAACTTTCGCTCAGTTCTTTCTTAAGTTCTTCTACCACTATTCTTTTTCTTTCTTTATATGACGCAAACATCCCTCCAGGCTCTATGGTGTGAGCAGGAGGGATGAGCGGTTATCCTAAAAGCAATGAAGCCTATTATAGTTATCAATTATAGAACAATGCAATATCATCTTGCGAGACAGAGCTGACGGTTTCTGATGACCAGACCACGAAAACTGTCGGGGACGACTCTGCCGGTGAGGTCGTAGCACCTCTGCTGACAATTGACAAAGAAAAAAGCACAAGAATAAATAAAAGTCAGCCAATAATTTGCTAATTCATAATATATTTCTTATCTTTGCAATCACTAGAACCCGCCAAGCCTCTCAACGATGCTCAAATGAGCGGGTCGTTTTTTAATATGACAAGGCCTTTCAACAAACATTATAGTAGTCCCCATGACTTAGTTGATTTGCTCATTTCAAGGAGGCTAACCATTTCAGATAAGCTTAAAGCAGAGAAGTATCTGAAAAATATAGGTTATTATCGGCTGTCAGCTTATATGTATCCTTTACTTGAGGCTCCCAAAAAACTGCACCAGTTCAAGCCTGGCTCATCTTTTTCCCAAGTTTTAAGTATATATCGTTTCGATAAGAAACTACGCCTACTTATGTTCAATGAGATTGAAAAGATAGAGATTGCGGTGCGCAGTACTATTGTGGACATTGCAAGTTCCTCTATACCTGATCCTTTTTGGATGACTGATGTTGGGAACTATTCAAATCCCATTAAGTATCAGAATATGATGTCTATTATTGATACAGAGCTAAGGCGTTCAAGAGAAGACTTTATACAGCATTTCTATCTCACCTATTCAGATTCATATCCGCCAGCTTGGATGTTAGCAGAAATATTGCCTTTTGGTGTGATTACGGGGATATATGCCAATTTAAAGAACAAAAGAATAAAGAAACGTATCTCCCAATATTTTGATCTACAGATTAAGCCTTTTGAATCGTGGCTCACCATCATAACGCTCACTCGAAATGCATGTTGTCATCATGCACGTGTATGGAACAAACGAAATACCATTAGGGCAATGATACCAAACACAATGTTACGTCCATGGATTACACTGCCTACAGATTCTTTAAGGATATACTTTAATCTATGTATCATTAAGTATTTCATTGATCTTATTTCGCAAAATAATCATATGAAGAAGAATCTTCTTGATTTACTTGCACAGTTTCCTAATATAGACATTCGAGCCATGGGATTCCCATCTAATTGGGAACAAGAACCGCTTTGGCAGAATTAGCGATTTTAGGTAATCATCTATACAGCAATTACGCAAAGGACTCCTATTTAGATAGATAGAAGTGGTCTGCTACATCTTTCTTTGGGGAATATAGGATGAGAAGAGAGCGTATCAACATCCAAGAGAGTTTAGCTGACAGTTAGTGCGATATATATTCGCTATGACGCAAACATCCCTCCTGACTCTATGGCGCGAGCAGGAGGGATGATGGTTGTCCTGAAAACAAATGAAGCCTGTAATATGTATCAGTTGTTGAACGAAGCAATCTTATCTTGCGAGACAGAGCTGACGGTCCTTGATGATCAGACCACGAAAGCTGTCGGGAACGATTCTGCCGGTAAGGTCGTAGCACCTCTGCTGACCATTGTCGGTCATGGTCAGATTGAAGATGGCGGTGGTCATGCCCTGTGGCATGATGATCACATTCTTCAGCCTTACACCGTAGCCCTGCATGACGAGCCCATTGGTCTGTAGCTTTGCCAGCGTGGCAGCATCGAAGCTCAGACTCAGTGAATAGGTTCTGTCATTGGTGCCCTGAGCGGCCTTGGGATCGTAGCTGCCCTTATAGGCCTTGCCGTCGATTTTGAAGTTGACCTTACCGCTCCAGTCGCCATACATCAGCTGCAACTGCTCATAGTCGGCAGAAGGCACCTGCTCGATGGTCAGCATCAGGCGTCCCTTGGCCGTGAAGCTGTTGAACTTGTTAGCAGGTATCTTCAGTTGCAGGCCCTCGCCCCAGTTGAGCAGTGCGTCGCCTTCCCAAAAGACACCATTCTCGGCCGTTTCCTTATAGGGCTCCAGTCCGGCTCCGAGCTGCAGGCCCTGCAACAGCCAAGGCGCGTCGACACTCATATTATTATTACGGTTGAAGATGCCGTACATCTCACTGCCGTTGCCAAACGTGTTGTTGTCCCAGGCGATGGGCGCAAAGCCACGGCTGCGAGCCTCCTTGACAACCTGCTGGAGATAGTATTTCTCATTGTCGAGTTGGGTAGCGCGGTCGTCGCTGGTGAAGTGAGTAGAGACGCCCAACTCGCCGATGATCACGCCAAGACCTTTGTCAGCCCACAATGTCTTGGCCTTGTCGAAGGTCTTTGTCAGCTGGCTCTCGTCGTCGGGTGAAATCTTGCCTTTGTCTTTGAAAGCCTGTCCCCAATAGTAGTAGCTGCCCTCCTTTCCGCCACAATAGTTATAGGGATTGTAGTAGTGAAACTCAACGCACAGGCGGTCTTTGGCCGGATCGTTGGGGATGACGAAATACTGAAAGCCGTAGTCGGGATTGCAGGAGTAAGTCTGCACGATGAGCACGCGCCCGGCATTGTTGCCGCCCGTGGCGCGCACGGTGTTGATAAACGTTTGGTTGTAGCTGTTCACCACGTCGGCCTGCTCCGGGGTAGGTGCCTGCCAGTTGACCTGCGTCTCGTTGATACCGGCAAAAGCCAGGTCCGGACCATAGTCCTTGAAGCGTGTGGCAATCTGCTGCCACAGCGCGGCAAGCTTCTCGTTGTTTTCTTTCTGCTGCGCATAGAAGGGATGCTGCTCCAACCAAACCTCATGGTGTGTGTTGATGATGACTTTCATCTTCTCGTCCAAGCAGTAGTTGACCACCTCCTCCACGCGGTTCATCCACTTGCTGTCGATGGTCATCGTCTTCTCGTCGGTGAGATGGCAGCCCCACTGCACGGGGATGCGCACGCAGTTGAAGCCCTGTGCCTTCACGGCCTTGATCATCTCGCGCGTCGTCATCGGGTTGCCCCAAGCCGTCTCGTCGTTGCCTTTGCTTTCGAGACTGTTGCCGAGATCCCAGCCGAGCACGACCGACGAAGCCCAAGTCTTGGCGTCGATGTTCATCTCTTCGGACTTTGTCGTGGCTCCCGCGGGTATGGCGAGCCATGCTGAGCACAGCCAGCAGGCCAATAATAAGAGTATGTCTTTGCTTCTTGTCATAGGTATGAATTGATAAAGATATGAATAGTTGATGTTGTGATAACGCTGGCAAAGTTACGATGATATTCATAGATCTGATACAGAGCACCGCCAAAAAAGGTTTCTTTTCTGACATTTTTACCAGGAAAAAGGTACAAGATTAACGCTTATTTATTAAATTTGCCACATGAAACAGTTGCGACACCTATTATTATTAGTGAGTCTTCTGCTGACAGCCTTAGCAGCACAGAGTACTCCAATGCATGCTCCCGACTATCAGGTCCGCCACATAGGGCTGGCAGAAGGGTTGGACAACATGCGCGTGTTTTCGATTCTCCAGGACCGCAACGGTGTGGTGTGGATCGCTACTAAGAATGGGGTCAACCGCTACAACGGCAGCGTGATGAAGGTCTATCAGCTCAGTGGTGACCGTGTCTACAGCAATGCCGCTGGCCGCATCTTCTCGTTGCGGCAAGACGGCGACACGCTCTATGCCTACGACAACAAGGGTAATATATATAGGTATAGCTCGGCTTTAGACCGCTTTGAGCATGTGGTGAGCCTGAGCAAATGGTTTAGTGGCTATCTCAAGCTCAATGATCTGTATATCGACAGGCACCACAGGTTGTGGCTGGCTACGCGCAATGGTCTTTATTGCTATGACCATGGACGCATGTCGCCCGCCGGACCTACGCAAGAAGTCAACGTGATCACAGCTGACGACCACGGCCGCCTCTTCATCGCTACCGCCTCCTCAGTGCTTGTCCAGTTTGGGAAGAGATGGAAATCATTGGTAGGGCTGGAAGGCCTTGAGGCGCAGTCGCTCTATTTCGACGCAGCCTCCCGGTGGCTGTGGGTAGGCACACTGGTGCAAGGCATCCGCGTCTACAGTCTCCAAAATCATCGTGCCGTCGTGACTACTACGCAACCTCTGATACAGCACCCCGTAAGAGCCATCACACCATTGGGACATGAGACGATGCTTGCGGGTGTCGACGGAGAGGGCGTCTACGCTT